>JAFWLE010000004.1 GCA_017511205.1 Candidatus Saccharimonadota bacterium | reverse complement strand
TCTTCTTTCTCCTCTTCCTCTTGTTCTTCTTGTTCCTCTTCTTGTTCCTCTTCTTCCTGTTCTTCTTTTTCTTCTTCTTCCTTAGGTTGGTCTGGATGTTTTTCATCGCGTTTGACTTCCTTCATTTCGCCAAAGGCCTTGCTTGTGCCGGCTTTGACAACAAACTGAACACAGCCACCTTCGATAGTGCCATCTTCACCCATGCTGATTTTGACTAAGGCTGAGCCAATCTCGTTGCCGAAATCATCCTCCCAATAGAGCTCTAAGGCATCAGTATTGTTTTCAATAGTAGTGCATTTGACTATTTCCATATTATCGTGAGTCAGAGGCCCATCTGGATCTTTTAATCTCATAAAGGCATTATCGTATTCGCCATTCAATTTAACCGATCGATATTTAGCTTCGTCCAAAATGTAGTTGAAGCCAGATTGAACCTTTTCATAACGGTCAGCATCTTTGCTGGCTTTGACTAATTCGTTTTCGGTTTCGAGAATGGTCATATCCTTCCAGTTAGACATACCATGATAATCCTTAACCGCGTCTGGCAAAAAGGCAACATGTTCAGCATAGGATTCGACTTGAGCGTCTTCGACGCTTTTTATCACTTCAATTGGGTCGTTATCGTGGATTTCGCCTAATTCTTCTGCTGAAGCAAACGATAGTTTATTCGGTTTTTTCTCGGAGGCCCACATACCTTCTTCGTCATAGCCATCCCTAAGACCTTTAACTTCTTCCTCTTCCTCCTCTTCTTCGTCTCCAACATTTTCTTCTGCAGTCGCTTTTTTATTATCTTTTAAGTCGGCGTTTTCATTTGCCATAACGTTTTTAACATCAACAACAAAACCGCCCATGAGAGCTGTTGCCAGAAGCGTGGCTACTGCGGTGTTAAATACTTTTTTAGCATCAGGCTTCTTCTTTGCTTCTTCGGCAGTCTTTTTAGCTTCTGCTTCTGAAATGGTCTCTTTATTTTTAGGCTCTTCGTTGGGTGATTCGTCTCGTTCTTCTGACGTAGCTGGCGAATTGGCAGGTGCCGCTTCGGCTGCGTTACCAGGAGCTCCTTCAGCTGTATTACCAGGAGACTCTTTAGGAGCGCCTGTCGGTACTTCTCCGGTCGTTTCTTCTACTTCCAAATCCATTAAAAGCTCATTGCGTCGCTCTTCAATTCGTTTATCAAGGGCTTTTAATTCTTCTACGCTAAAGTTGTCAGCGTTACCGCCTCGCTCGCTCCAAATTTTGTCAAATTCGCTATCAAATTCTTCACCTTTTAGCTTTAGGAGGTTTTGAAAACGTTCTGTATCTGAAGTCTCTGTCTCGTTTGTTTTGTCTATCAATTCTTCGTCATTAAAAGTGCCAGATTTAACAGTGTTACCATTATCAACTAAGCCTGGGATTGTTTCACCAACATTAATTTTCATTTTGGCCTCCTAGGAATTCAAAAGCGAAGCTCTTCATGGCATTTGAGATAGTGTCTCTAATGTTAAGACCGATTCGGTTGAAAAAGTTTTCGTATTCGCTTTCGGTGGCGTCACGGTTTAGCATTTGGTTGAATTCTGCATTTTCCTTTTCGTCGAAGCTGCCAAAAATGGCAAGGCAAATGCGGTCGTCGAGGGATTTAATAGCTCCTTCCCTGACGTTGTTTAGCTCGTCCTCGTTGTCACCCGGAAGAGCTTTCTTTTTGATGAGAGCATCGACAAACTGACCGAGAGTTTGACGATCAATGAGATAATCATCCATATTTAGTTTTTTTAATGAGACCTTTCTGGCTTTAGTTTAGCATAACCTTATTTGGTGGTCAAGATGATTTTGCTTAGTTTTTCGATTTTTTCGGATCAAAAAACCGAACATTTAGTTCGGTTTTTGTAATTTATGTCTATTTTATACGATACTGATAAGCAGTATCGTCAATTCGTATAAGGTTTGAAAATTGCTTATGCGAATGGGATTTTCAAGCTCTACATCGGCAATCCTTTCTGTTAAAGTTAATAAATCTTTCATTTTATAAAGGTGCTCCTTTCTGGAAAACAATCTATTCTAGACTATTTTAGATTATGACAAAAGCTCTTTTTGCATGCTGTCCCAGTCTAAGATTTTGTTAATGGCTAGTTTGACTGGTGATTTTTTGATCTTTTTTAGAGTTTCTTTTTTGATGCTCTCGGGCGAGATATAAGTCCTTTCGCCTTCGTAAGTTTCGTAATCGATATCATCTTTCCAATCTGAATCGACTACTTTTTTTGGTAAATTTAGAGTTTGTGTCATCTTGTTTTCCTTTTTTTATTTTTATTTTTGTTTGGTTTGTTAGAATGTTTATTTTATTTTCTAACTTGATTTGATTGTAGCACACTTTGGCAAAAAAGTCAATACCTTTTATGCTAAAAACCTCATGATTTGTCAAGAAAACCCCTGAAAATTGAATCAAAAAACATTGAATAATTCATCAATCTTAAGGAGCTCCGCGACGTGGTAATCTGACGATTCTACCACGTCGCTTCGCCCTTTCGGCGGCAAAATTAAAAATTTTGCCTTTATATCCTTCGATATTGATGAATTATTCAATATGCTTCAAAATTGAGTCTATTTTTATGAAGTTATATCCTTTCTAGAGAAATTGTGAGGTTTTCACCGTTAATCTTGGCGATTTCATCGTGGGAGAAGTTTTCGTTCTTGGTGACTTTTTCTGCACCGGTTTCGGATTTGATGAGAGGCTCATAGCCTTTTGGCAAATCGCATGACAAGGAGAGTCTAATTCTGTCATCAACCTGGAGGCCGGCGTGTTTACGAGCTGCTTGCACGGCACGGATAATTTCACGAGCTCTTCCCTCTTCTTTTAATTCCTTCGTCAAAGTTTTATCAAGAGTGAGAGTCTTGCCATTTTTAACGGTTTTAACATTTACTTCTTCGGCAATAATCTTTTCGTAATAATCATCAAGCTTGTCACCAGGATAGGTAAGCTTTGAAAGTGGCTGGCGAATCTTAATCTGATCTTCGATATCAGACTTTTGCATACGGAGAGCAAGAGCGTCAGTAATAATTTGGCGAGTTCTGGCCATGTTGTTTAGAATATTCTCATTGATCCTGTCTGGCTCTGGCCAGTCTAATAGATGCACGGAAGTGTCTCCACCTGTCATTTTTTGATATAATTCCTCAGCGAGAAATGGAGTAAATGGTGCTAAGAGCTTGGACAAATAAATTAATACATAGTGTAGAGTTGCAAAAGCCTGGAGTTTATCATCCTTATCATCGTTTTTACTGAAGCGACGACGAGAACGGCGGACAAACCAGTTGCTGAGATCATCGATAAACGGGAGGACACCGTCAAGAGCCTTGGGGATGTTATACTCCTTCATACCCTCTGTGATGTCGTTACGTAGCTGATAAAGTCGAGAAATGATCCAAGTATCTAGTGGCGAACTTGAAATACATTCGTCTCGGGACGGGTCGCTCGCTCCCGTCGTCACGGGGCTCGCGCCCTCGCTACCTCGGTCGTAACCTCCGGAGCGCCCTCGACCGAATATATTTTCAAGTTCGCTAGAATCTATATCTTCTACTTCGGCATAGGTGGTGAAGAAGTCGTAGACGTTCCAGACCATGGCAAGCTTACGGTTGACGTCGGAGACATCTTTATCGAGCAAAGCGAAGTCTTCACCAGAAAGGACGGGGGAGCTAAGGAGTAAGAAGCGGAGGGCGTCAGCGGAATACTGGTCCATAAGAATATTCGGGTCGGTGTAGTTGCCGAGCGATTTGCTCATCTTGCGACCGTCATTTCCTGCTAAAGTACCAGTAGTAATAACGTTTTTGTAGGCATTTTTGTGGCCTTTTTTAGCTTTCTCACCAAAAGCACCGATTTCAGCAAGAGCAGTATTAACGGCATGGACATAATAGAACCAGGCACGAACTTGACCGACGTATTCTACGATGAAATCAGCAGGATAGTTTCTTTCGAACTTCTCCTTGTTTTCAAACGGATAGTGAAGCTGGGCAAAAGGCATAGAGCCAGATTCAAACCAACAGTCTAAAACTTTCTCTATGCGCTTGAAGTGTTCACCATCGATGTCAAATTCAATGGCATCTACCCACGGACGGTGATAGTCTTCGAGAGATTTGCCGGATAAATCTTTGAGTTCTTTGTAAGAACCGACAACTTTGATTGAGCCTTTATCACCCTTCCAAACTGGCATAGCGGTAGCCCAAAAGCGATCACGGGATAAGTTCCAATCTGGAGCAGCTTCGATATTTTTGGCGAAGCGACCGTGTTTTAAATAATCTGGGAACCAATTAATATGCTCATTTTCATCTAGCATGAGAGACTTCTGACCCTCAATATCAAAAAACCAACTTGGAAAGGCACGATACATGATGCGCTCCTTAGAACGGGGATTAAACGGATATTCGTGCTGGATATATTCTATCTTATAGATAATTCCCTTCTCTTCCAGACATTTAGCGATAAACTTGTTGGCAGCCCATATTTGAATACCATGCTCATCAGTGTCACGCACACCAAGGGCATGCAATTTGTCGGCATATTCTGGCAAATAATAGCCATTTTCGTCAAGAGTGTCAACAAAATCGATCTCGTCTTCATACTGTTTATAGAGTTCATAATCGTCTTCACCGTAGGCTGGAGCACAGTGAACGATACCGGTACCTTCCTCTTCACCTACGAAATCAGCAGCATATACCTGGCAAATGGTGCCATCAATAGATTTGTACTTGAGACCGGCAAGAGACTTGCCCGGAAACTCGTCAAGAATCTCGTATTCTTCGTCTTTAAGAACTGCAGCAAGGCGGGATTTGGCTAGGATAAAAAGCTCACCCCCCACTTTTACTTTGGCGTAGGTCATTTTGGGGCTAACGGCGAGCATACGATTTGCCATCAAAGTCCATGGCGTAGTAGTCCAAGCTAACATGTATGAGTTTGAAATATCTCCGCCTCGGGACGGGTCGCTCGCTCCCGTCGTCACGGGGCTCGCGCCCTCGCTACCTCGGTCGTAACCTCCGGAGCGCCCTCGGCCGGAGATATTTCCAAACTCATCACCGACTAGCTCGAATTTCACGTACGCGCTGGGGTCGGTGACGACTTGGTAAGCGTCGTTATCCATGGTGACCTCCGCTTTTGAGACTGGGGTGGCGAATTTAGTATCGTACATTAAAACTTTGCGGCCTTCGTAAATCTTGCCGGCGTCATAAAGCTGTTTAAAGGCCCACCAGACGGATTCCATAAAATCCTTGTTCATGGTGCGATAGCAGTTGTCAAAATCGACCCAGCGGCCAACACGGTCAATAGTACCACGCCAAGTTTCGGAGTTTGCTACCATAGATTCGCGAGCTTTCTTGATGTAGTCTTCGAGACTCCATTTGGTGCCAATTTCACGACGGTCTGTAATGCCAAGCTGCTTTTCGACAAAATTCTCGGCCGGAAGTCCGTGGCAATCCCAACCCCAACGACGCTCTACACGGTAGCCATTCATAGTCCAGAAACGTGGGACGGCGTCCTTCACAATGCTTGAAAGCAGTGTGCCGTGGTGAGGCAAACCGGTAATGAATGGGGGGCCATCATAAAATACATAGGATTTATCAATCGGGCGATTTTCGACCGATTTCTCAAAGATTTTGTTCTTTTTCCACCACTCAGTGAGGGCTTTTTCGTATTCAATGGCCTTGCGGCGCTCTCCAGCTCTATATTTCATAGAAAAATTATAACACATTTCCCTGTTATATTAAACTAATCATGCTTTATAATTTACCCATATCTCAAGAGCTTCGCGACGTGGTAAAAAATTATACCACGTCGCCCTACCCTTTCGGCGGCAAAATCATAGATTTTGCCTTGATATCCTTCGATATGGGTAAATTATAAAGCCGTCCTATTTCTTGGTATGGACATCGAGCTGAGGATATGGGATTGAGATTTTGTTGTCTGCGAGCTCAGTAACTATAGTATGAAGGGCTTTGCGGCGAACTGGGAGCTTGATAGCTGGAGAACAATTAATTAGAAATAGATAATCCATCGAGGAGTCATTAAGATGGTTTAAGCCCATAAATTTAGCATCAGTGATGTCTTTGTCCTTTTTCAGAGCAGGGATGATGCCACTTAAGATTTTGTCGGCTTTTTCGACTGGAACATCATATGGTAGAGGTATGTTTAGGTAGATTGAACCGGAAACGACTTCGACTTCGTCGATGTTACGATTAGCAATAGAAACAATGTTGTCAGTATTGATATCGTGAATCTTGGTAGTACGAAGCGTAATAGACATAACTTGACCGGTGTTCTCACCAAAGGTAATGACGTCGCCAATAGCATAGTAACCATCGGAGATAATATCAAACCCACGGAAAATATCTTTCAGAGCGTCCTGAAGAGCGAGACCAACGATGATACCAACAATACCCACACCAGCGAGCATAGAGGTAACATCCACACCATAAATCTGCAAAACCATAAGCACGGTAACAATCGCTAAAACATATCCGACAATGCTCTTGAGCATGCGAATAAAGGTTTTATTCTTTTTAGAGGAGATAAGCTTGGTGGATTGCTCCTCTTTTTTGTTGAGAAATTTCGAAATGACCAGATAAACTAAGCCGCTAAAAATAACGACTGCGAGAGCCCAAATGCCTCTTTGTACCCAACTGTTTTCGAGAAATTTTGCTATAACGTCCATGCTTATATTATATCATATAGTGTAATACTTCGTTAATGAGTAGCAAGTCACTCCTCATTATTCATCTATTATCCCCATATCCCCGAACTCATTTCCTTTACTATCTGTAGAATTATCATCTTTCAAATCGTCGTCGTCTAGTTCAGTTGCTGGTGGCTCTGGTGGAGTCATTACCCCGACTTTTTGTGTAGGTAAAGGGTAATCTCCTATTTTAGCCTGAAGGCTTTCAAAGGTATCTTCGACGTTTGGTTCATCCTGTTCTATCTCTTCTTCCTCTTCTGTCTCTTCTGTTTCTATTTCTTCTTTTTCTTCCTTTCCTTCCTCTACCTCGCGATTAACGTCTTTTTTTGCGTTGTCAAAAGATACTGGTATTTCTGCCGCTCCAGAAGAAATATAGCTAGACTCTCCCTCGAGTTGCACATTTTTCTTCAGGGAAATATCCACCTCTTCATCTTCGGGGTCAATATCTTCCCTCTCTTTCCCATGATCAATTATTAATTCTGCACCGTTTTTCATTATACTAGATAATCATCCTATCTCGTTTTATTATTTTTTGAATCGTAACGTTCTTTATTCTTTTTGTCAGTTCGTTCGATAAATCCGAATAATATTTATCCGTGAATTGGATTTCATCCACAATTGCGTTATTCTTATCCTTAAGTCCCAGTATCGTGTTACTAAGCCCACTTAGATAGTTAGCATATTTAAATTCGCTCGGCACGTCAAAATTACATTTTTTAACGGCTCTTTCTAGGCACTCATCGATATGGTCGATAGTTGTCTTATTGTAGCTATATAAGCTATCCTTTGGATAAACCAGCTTGCTCATTTTTCTTTTTCTCCAAAATTACTTGCAAATCTTCGGCTTCTTTTTTCAATTCTTGTCCTAGTAACTTAATACTATCAACAAATTCTAAGTATTTCCCTTCATCTTGGGCTACTGAGGTAAAATAATAGTTCGCCTGACCACCTATCCATTCTTTTGTTTCTTGCGGGACATTTCTTAAACGGTTAAACAATGCCTTTATTTCTATCTCAAGATCTTCTGCCGCTGTTTGTACCTCGCTAGAAATTAGCCCGAGTTCTTCCGTGTCCGCATAAGAAATCATTTTTTTCTAAATTACCTTTCTTGTTGTTGGCCTAATTATTCTTGTTATTATTATTACCATCAAGTCTGTTAGCAGATGTTTGTGGCTCATCCTGATAAGAGATCTCTGCTTCCTGTAGATGCATAGAATCCCCTTGCAAAGCGATTATCTTCTCGTCAATTGCTGGGATTACGGTGCCGCTTAAGTAAAGCGGCACCTCCTCAACTTTTCGTTTTAATCCAGTAACTAGAGTATGGTCAAAGGCATTGTTCCCATCAATCAAATAGGCATTATCTAGTCCTTCATTAAGGTTATCAACCTGGCTGCTAGCCGAGTTTAATTCTGAGATCACTGCCTCAATCTGAGCTTTCAAGGATTGATATCTTTGGATCTCTTGTTGTACCGTTGCCATATGATCTGTCAGTTCTGGCATATTGTTCCTTTTTGTCTAAATTAGTCTAGTATAATACTACCTGATTGCGAGCGAATGTTATCCGAATCGGTTGTAACCTCCTTGGCTATTTCTCCAGCCCGAGCTTCCCACTCAGCTTGCGCTTTGTTTATTTCTTCTTTTTCGAATTCAATTGCTGAGACGTAGTTTTTTAGTTCATCTTTTACAGCAGCAAGGTATTCTAATGCTGCATTAGCTACTTCGCCTTTAAGAGCTCCCTCTGTTTGTGGGGTTATAACCAGCTTGTCAATTATCCCTTGAATTTTATCGCGATATACATCAACTGCCCTGTGAAATTCTGGCACATTATCAGTATTCATACCAACGAAGCCTGGACCGGATACCAATCCTTTTCCAGCCGAATATGCGGTTGAGGTTACTTCTTTTTCATTACTAATAAAGGGATCACTACTCTTTATGGCATCAATGTTTCTAGTAAAGGAACCACTACTCTTTATGGCACCAGTATTGCCTTTACCTTTAGTATTGCCTTTACCTTTAGGTTTGCTGCCGCTACCTTTAGTATTGCCTTTACCTTTAGGTTTGCTGCCGCTACCTTTAGGTTTGCTGCCGCTACCTTTAGGTTTGCTGCCGCTACCTTTAGGTTTGCTGCCGCTACCTTTAGGTTTGCTGCCGCTACCTTTGCTGCCGCTACCTTTACTGCCGCTTTTAATAGTGTGGTTGTCAGCTGGTTGAAAATTGCTTGAACCTTTTCCTCTATCTGATGGTAACATTTTTCCTCCTTTATACCCTGCTCTTTATTAAGTTTTGATCAGCTTCACTCATCGATGAAACAATTCCCCAAATCCTACTCTCTAGCACGTTGTAGGACTCTTCTAACTTACGGCTGATTTTTGTTACATCGCTTTGCATATTCTGTTTGAACTGATCAGCTGATGTCCCTACCCAAATACTATCTATCGCCTCATTCAAAGAATTGACACTAGTCTTCATTTCCTCTGCTGCTTCGAGAATGACTTTGGTCTTTATTTCCCTCAGCATATCATCCACGCCTTGGGTGTCATACCCAATTGTGGATTGTTGTATGTTTGCTTCTACCATTATTTATATCTCCTTTAACTATTATTGGTTTTAATCTTACCTCGTATATCGCTAGTATAGTCTCGAAACAGCCCACTCAGATATTTATTGTTCTCATGCACTCGATTAATGAGCGTAATCAAATCATTCGAATAGCTGGTCACATTATCCTTTATAACTGGAAAATTAGACCGTATTTCCTGATAATGTTGATTGATCGCTTCACTAGGAGTGCCTTGGAAGCATGCAGGTATTCTGTCCATAGCAGATTCAATCCGATCAAAAATCTCGGATATTCTCTCCGCATAGCCCATAACCTCCAAGCTAAGAGAACCCAGTTCTCCTTCCTTTATACCAGTAATTACTTGGTCCATTAGAAAACTTTTTTTACAACCGCTCCTAAAGTCGTGTGTATTATCTCCTTTCTGTCTTCTATTATAGTCCAACCAAATTGCAATGTAAAGGCTATATCGATAAAATACTCTATGAGATCATCACTAATTCCGTGCCGTTTCGAATGTCCGTATCTCGTACTAGTATCCCCCTATCATATGGCGTATTTGTTCGACGATTATAGAGTATTATATTGCTCTCCGCTGGATAAACCCCTGACAAGCTACTCACCATATGATTTAAAAGTAGCGACACCTGCCCAACGGTTTTATTAATTGGGATATACGCTTCATAAGCATTCTCTATCTCGGGTACAAATAATTTAACTAGCACTTTGTATTCCATTATTCATCCTCGTCCATTATTGTCTTCAATACTTTGTACTTCTTATCTTCTACTTCAAATCCAAGTCCATCATAATTATACTTCTTATCTTCAGATCTCACTGGTTCACATTCAATTAAGCTCTGATTGCTAAGCCCTTCACCCAACCAGAGTCCCCTAGTATCATCTACTTTGCTAAACCATGGTTCCAGTTTTAGCGTTCTTAATTTATCATAATCATCTATTAACACAAACACCGATTTTTTGCTTTCACTCACGTGATTAAACATATTTTGGAAAATCTCCACCCCTCCGCTTGATAAATAGTTTTTATAATGACCGGCCCCAATAATCAAGTTTACCGCGTAGTCCTGTGTATCCGTCCTAGTTAGCACGTCTTTTTCCAATGCGCCGAACACCACGTCGATATTATCATTGAATAGTTTGATGTCTAGAATCGGCTTCTTAAACACTCCTAGCATGTCCACCACCCGTACTTTTACATTCTGCACTTTTGATAATACCGCTGTTAGTCCATAGATAAAGCTCATACTATTTCTAATTTCGGTGCCAGTTACTAGATGCATCTTATGCCCTGCGAAATCGTATTTAGCAATTTCTTTTCCATACAAATCTAGCCCAATCGGTACATTAGCGAGATCGGTAATATAACTTACAACATCATCGCTCGAAATATCTTCTGGTATCTTAGCTAGTTGCTTTACTTTACATTTATAGTATTCTACACATACATCTGCATACTTTTTGATTACCTCGAGCTCCTTATCTTCAGGTGCAATCATGGCTGTTTGGAATTCACAATATGAATTGTCGCTACTAGCATCTAGTTTACAAATTCCTCGCCCTACTACTTTCTTTGGGATAAGCCCTCGTCTACAATTTGTAATCGCCCTATATTGAGAATCATCATTTAATTGCATCAATATCACATGATTAAAGAATTGCAACTGCCGACTTCCTAATGCAGTAAGGGTATTGGTGCTTACGATAAAATTAATCCCGTACTTCGGCGCATCCCTAAACATTTCGCCAAGTACATCCATTGCTTTCGGCAAAACTTCACCTAGAACATCATAATTATTGATTACCACTTCAATTAAGCCCATCTTCTCCGATTCGACTTTATTATAATATTCAAATGAGCCATTATAGTTCGACAAAATATCTTTTCGTCGATTCATCTCCTCGCTAATCAGATTTAGAATCCCTGCTACCTTATCTACTTCGGTTTGAAACACTACTTCTCCTACCTGTGGGAATTTTGCAAATTTTTTCAAAGTTTCTGTTCCAAAATCAATAATATAATACGCTATTTCCGCTGGCGTGTGCTCCACAATACTAGACCACACAATCGTTGAAATCAATTTTTCAATGCTTGAATCCGCTTTACCAATGATTGCGATGTTCCCACCCGCTAGATTTACCATCAGTGGACCCTGCTCTTGTCGTCTTGGTTCATCGTATTCACCGATTATTGTATTGTATGTATACTTCGGGCTCAGCTTCACTTGATACTTCTTCTTTATAGAAGAAAGCAAAACTTTTGGCGGTATGTTTTTCAACCACATCTGTCTACATTTTAAGTCCATCTGCTCGCTGACCTTTGAAATATACGAAACAATGTTTAAAAGCTCTTCACCTTGGCTTTCTCGCACCTCCTCAGTTTCTTTGAAAACGCCAATTACTCGTCCAATGTCATCAATGCATTTGATAGAATTATCTACGTTGCGCTTCACCACATCTGATGGGTAGTACTTCGCCCCCGCCCATGCTGCTTGGCCTAAATTGAAATAGTCGTTATTGCCCACTTGTAAATAGAATGTACCAGTCTGCTTAATATATGCCGCATCCGGTTTTTTTAGGATTTCATTGGAGTCGCCCCTATCCTGTACTTTGAGACAAACTTTGAATTTCGAGTTCGACCAAATCTGATCATTTACCACCCCGCTCGGTTTCTGAGTTGCTAAAATTAAATGTACACCAAGCGACCGCCCGATACGTGATGTAGAAATTAACTGTTCCATAAAATCTGGCTCTTGTTGTTTAAGCTCCGCAAACTCATCACAGATAATCAACATGTGGCTCATCGGCTCATCAACCAACCCTTTTCTGTAATACTGCTGATATTTATAAATATCCATCGAACCCTCTTTTAACTTTTCACGTGCAGTGTTGAAGATCGCTTGGCGTCGCCTTAATTCCGATTCAATCGCCGCAATTGACCGAAATATTTCCGATTTGTCTAAATTCGTAATCGTGCCCGCTAAATGCGGCAGTCTCACCCCTAACTCTGTATTCTCAAAACTTTTAGCTAGCCCACCGCCTTTATAATCAATTAACACAAATTGTACTTCATCTGGGCTAAAATTCACCGCTAGTGACAGTATATAAGTAATAATCCATTCTGATTTACCAGAACCAGTGGTACCAGCGATCAACCCGTGTGGACCATACGCTCTTTCATGAATATCCATCCGGAATATTTCATCATTCTGGTCAATACCAATCGGTACTGATAAACTGATTGATGGGTCATTTTTGCCCCATCGCACTGGGCTATTTAATTGCTCTACTCTACCTATATTATAAAGCTCTAGGAATGACAACGAAACTGGCAACTCAAACTTTTCCTTTTCTACATGAATCGGAACATTTGCTAGCCCTTGTGCCACAGTATACATATCTACAATGCCATTATTGAAGTCTGCCGAGAAAACATCTCTATTACTCTTTGTGTCACCAGACATAATGGAGGATCCTTGTCCTGAAAGCAAAATAAAGTCAACTGTCTCATTTGGAAGCATCGATACATTATTCGAAGTTATTATTATTGAAAAGCCCAGATTTCTCTTGTATCGTAATATCTTATTGATTAACGGTACTTTTCGAACTGCTGCAATGTCATCTATAAAGAATAGATAGTACGGGCGAAAATCTCTGAAATCCGTCTGATTGTCATTCTCGCTGCCATCATCATCTAATTGAACCTCCTCGTCGTTTGACACCCTGGCATCAAAAATCTTCTCTAATTCACTAGACATCGTGGACAATTCCTCTACTGATGCAGCAAAGTATCTTGTTGCTCTTTGATTATCCCATACGTGTGGTACAATCCTCAAATAGTCCCACTTATGTGGTTCTTTCGTAAAGACGACTATCTTCAAATCAGTATAAGAATGAAATGTCAGAATCTGGAGGAATACACAGTCCATAAATCGCTTGACTAGTTTTGCATCACCAATTACAGCATCAATGTTATGATCCGTAAAATTATAGGTAATTGGTGCGTCATTAATCACTAGTGCATCATTCACCGTCTTTTTAAGTGCTAAAAACAGCCCGTCATCGTCATCTAGTGAAAAGGCTTCTCTTGGCCTTTCTATCGCTATTTTCGTAGCTACGTTTCCTAATCCTAATCGTATATTCAGAAAATCATCATGTTGGATGTTTCTCTGCCACAATTCTCTACTTCTGTTCATAATAATCTTTACGCATTGCTGTGGAATTGGATGGTTCTCAATTAAAGTCTGCTTTTGATTGGCCTTTATAAAATCAATTAAATGTTGCTTTTGCAGCAAATACTTCATATACTTTTTTTGACGCTTCTCTTCCCTTTTGCGTACCCGCCATTTGCCATATTTTCTTGATATAATCGGCCAAGCCAGAGTCCCGACAATTGTAAAAACCATTGCGGCGATTGATACCCACACCATGGATTCCCCATCTTCCCCTGAGTTTAGCGACACAATCAGGCCCATCATCGACAGTACTGATGCCGCGGCCATCGTCAATTCCGGTCCAATTGTCAAGATAGCCGGCATATCATCTTCTACAATTGGATCCGGTGGTGTGTCTATATTCACACTCGTCTCTTCAATCACATAGTTAAGCCGTGGTGATTTATAGAAATAGTCCTCTTCTGTGTATAGTGGTTCGTCTTCTTTTACATTGTTATTGTTTCGCTCCACCGCTATTGGTGGATGTGTCTTATCTTGTGCACAAGGCTTCAGGTTAGCCCTCACTTTTGCTGCTTGATTCGGATTATCAATTATTACCCTCGAGCCCACGAATATTATTTTCAATCCATAAAAGAATACGTAGTCACCGCTTAATATTGCCTGCCCATTTTGCAACCTCTCAGAGGATACAAAAAAGTTCTGAGAATTTGTTTCGGCCATCCATTTTGAATCAACTAGAGAAACTCTTAGCACTTCACCTTTATTGATTTCCAGAGGGTAATAGACATCACATCTTTCATCACTACCTATCGTTATACGACTAGATAGCACGTCGTAGGTCTGGGCATTCGGATTATACCTCGGTGTCGCCACCATGCGAAACATCTCGCCACTATATTCTGATTTTATGGTATATATTTTGTACAATTCTAGCTTAGGCTGTCCAAAATACACGTCCGCTGAAGTATACTTATCCGTTAGTTTAATCGTCCACTTACCGTTATCAGCAATAATATTCGCTATAATTTCTCCATCAATACTAATCGGGTACATACCTCTAATTTCTGATGGCAAATTTTGCGAAAAATAAACCCGCTCATTAAAAACGTGAACTATCATTTACTTAAGCCTCAGTTTAATATCATTAATCTCAAACCTCCGGTTGCCCACAACGTAAACGCTCATGTTTATATTATAGCATAGTCTATTTATTATGAAGACAATATGACGCTGAAACAGCTCGAATTATATCATATAGTACAAGACTTCGTTGATAAGTGGCAAATCGCGTCCGCGCCAACTGGCACGCACATCACCACGGTCGCCTAAAACTAGAATGGTGGGATAATCTACCACGTCATAGGATTCACAGAAACCAGGGTTTTCATCTGGATTCATGGTTTCGATTTCGCGACCAGTTTGACGACGAATGTTTTCTAGCCACTCGTCGACGGTTCTAGAATAATCCTCATTATCTCGATAGATACAGACTACGCGCATGATTTTTTCTTCTTTTGTTCTTTAAGAATGTTCTCGAAATCTTCGAGAGTTTTGAATTCGCGAAAAACGGAGGCGAAACGGACATAGGCTACTTCATTGACTTCGGCAAGCACATCGAGGACGGCCTCACCAATCTGCTTACTGGTGATTTCATCGGTGCCATAGGAGTATAGAATATCACAGGCTCTGTTCACGACTTCTTCAACTTCTAGCTCAGAATTGAAAAACTTGCCTACGCTACGACGGACAGCGAGAAGTAACTTGTCGCGATCAAATATTTCTTTATTACCGCTGCGCTTTGATACAGTTAGCGGTGGCATTTCAATACGTTCGTAGGTTGTAAAACGATGCCCATCGGGTGATTCGCGACGACGCCTAATCATGTTGCCGTCTACAGTTTCGCGGCTTTCTAGAACTTTGCTATCTCCAATTTTGAAATTTCGTTCCACCCGCACCTCCTTAGATTATTTCTTCTTTTTGCCTCGCAAACGCTCTCTGAGAGAAGGCGGAATATCTAAATCATCATCTTCTTCGGGAGCCGGTTCTGGAGCTGGTTCGTTTTTGATAGAATCCCACATGTTGGATCTATTTTCAGTAGCAAAATCTTTGGCTTCAGGGGAAGGTTTTTCATCTTTAGCCTTTTCTTCAGTTTCTTCAGGAACTGGCTCTGGCTGGCTGTAGTCAGAATCAAAACCGGTAGCGACTACAGTAACAACTAACTCATCCTCTAGTTCTGGACGGATGGAAGCACCAAAGATAATATTGGCATCTGGTGAAACTGCACCAGTGATGACTTCAGCGGCTTCCTGAACCTCGCTCATAGACATATCGTAACCACCAGCTACGCTGAATAGAACACCACGTGCGCCTTCGATCTTAACTTCGATTAACGGGGATTCTACGGCTTGCTGGGCAGCAATGACAGCGCGATTCTCACCTGAGGCTCGGCCAATACCCATGAGGGCGGAGCCGGCGTTTTTCATGATGGCTTTAACATCGGCAAAGTCTAGGTTAATTAGTGAATGCTCAGTAATCAGTTCGGAAATGCCTTGTACACCTTGACGGAGGACATCATCAGCAATTTTGAAAGTCTCAAGTAATGGAGTACGAGGGTCGATGGTCTGAAGCAGGCGGTCGTTTGGGATAGTAATCAAAGCATCAACTTGGCGAGCTAACTTATCAATAGCGACTTCGGCGTTGGCTCGGCGACGGGCACCTTCAAAAGTGAATGGTTTAGTGGCCACGCCAACAGTCAAAATATCTTTGTTTCTAGCTTCTTCAGCAACAATTGGACCAGCACCGGAACCAGTACCGCCACCGGCACCTAGGGTGATGAAGACCATATCGGCACCATCTAGAGCCTTGTCAATGGCTTCCCTGCCCTCTTCGGCAGCTTCACGGCCTTTCTCTGGATCGCCTCCAGCGCCTAAGCCTTTGCCAATATGGACTTTGACATCGGCTGGAGAATGATGGAGCGCCTGGGCATCGGTATTGATGGCCACAAATTCAACGCCAGAAAGACCTACTTCTTTCATGCGCTCAACTGCAGAACCACCGGCACCACCTACACCTACTACTTTGATACTTGCTTTACTTTCCACCTCTGTTGGTTTAACTTCTGGCATAATTTACCTCGCTTAAATTTGATTTAAGTATACACCAAATATCTCTTTTTATCAAGTGTTTTTTAAAACTTGCTAAAAAGCTTTTTGAAGAGGCCGCTGGATTTCTTGGCTTTTTTGGATTTCTTGGATTTTTTACCAGATGGTTCTTCATAACGACTGTCTTCAGCGGCGAGAATGGCTAAGCCTACGGAAACGGCAAATTCGGGTTTAGCGACGGCATTGGCTACGCCGTCGAGCTTTTCTGGAATGCCAATTTTAACGGAAGCTTCAAGACAAAGTTTCGCAAATAGTTCTATATCACGCATGTTGGCACCGCCACCAGTCAAGATAATACCCTCTGGTAAGCGTTGATCATATTTGGCACTTTTGAGTTTTTTACGGACTTCACCGAAAATCTCTTCGAGACGAGCTTTAACGACATCTTCAACTTCTTTGCGTTCAAAAGTGCGCTCGCCGTGCTTCCCTACTTTGATGGCGATACTCTTATTGGAACCAAAATCTCCAGTCACAAAGCGAGTTTTGATTTCTTCGGCTAGCTCAGGCTCGATTGCAAGAACAATAGCTAGATCATTGGTAATATTATTGGAACCGACTGGGACAACACCAACATACTGCAAATCGCCCTCCTCGTAGATAGCGATAGAAGTTGTGGCAGCGCCTAGGTCTACTACGGCAACACCATTTTCCTTTTGACGCTCATCTAGCACGGCCTTTGCCGCAGCCACAGCTGTAGGAACTAAGCGAAGAGCCTGGACGTCGGCAGTTTGAGTGGCTTTTTTAAGATTCTCGCAATTAGGAGTGAGAGCAGAAATCACATTGGCACGCATTTCTAGACGAGCTCCGGCCATACCAAGCGGATCCTTGATACCGCCTTGTCCGTCGAGGGCATATTCGAGCGGAACAACATCCAAAACATCGCGATTTGCAGGGATGCGACCAGAAACGGCGACATCTTCTACGCGATTTAAATCATTTTCGTCAATTTCGTGTTCAACGGCACCTACAGCAATCATGCCTTCGGTCTGTGTGGAAATTACAGTGGAGCCGTTAATGGAAACGTAAGCAGAGCGCACATCATAGCCGCCCATCCGCTCGGCATCGCCAAGCATCCGATCAATCGCCTCAGCAGGACCAACTAGATTAGCTGGAATACCCTTTCGCATACCAACGGATTTACCTTCATTGAAACCGACTATGGCGACTTTACCATCTTTATCGATACTAGCAATCACGGCACGAACGTTTTCGGTGCCGACATCAAGTCCTGTAACAAAACGATTGTCGTTATCCATAAGTTTATTATAGCACAATTATTCTGGCAATGTTAATACTTCGTAACCATCGTGGGTAACGAGAACGGTGTGCTCGCAGTGGCAGCCGATAGAACCGTCTTTCATCTTGACGGTCCAGTTGTCGTCTTTATCAACATAATTTGCTGGTTTACCAAGGCAAGACATTGGCTCGATGCAAATGGTATCGCCTTCAACTAACTTGTAGCCGTGGCCTTTTTTGCCATAATTTGGGACTTCGGGCTCTTCGTGCATGCTTTTTCCAATGCCATGGCCGATGTAATTCTCTATCACACCTAAATGATTCTTACGGAGAACTTTTTCAACAGCGTGGCCAATATCACCGATGTGAGCGCCAGGTTTAACTTGAGCAATTCCCTCCCACATAGAATCTTCGGTGACTTCTATCATTTTCTTTATGGCAGGCGAACCAGTACCGCCTACTAGCATAGTAAAGGCAGAATCAGTAAAATAACCTTTGTAATAAATGTCCAAATCAAACGAGACCTTGTCGCCAACTTCAAGTGGCTCATCAGTAGGAGCGCCATGAACCAATTGATCGTTGATTGAAATGCAAATGGCTCCTGGGAAGTCTTCTTCTAGCATATCGTAGGCTACTTTGCCGCCACGCCTCACGACTTCTTTTCTTACCCAGGCATCAATTTCTTTACCGGTCATACCAGGTTTGACGTAGTCCCTTAAATCCTTAAAGAGCTGACCATGAATTTTGCCACATTCGCGCATGATGGCAATCTTTTGATCAACTTCGGCACGCGAAGCGGTTTCGATATTGATAATTCCTTTATTATTCGCCATAACTTTTTTCAATCTCTCCGCCGTTGACGTCACTTAATTGCTCAGTAGCGTCTGGCCTAAACTGTTTAACTACATTTATAAGCCGGCCTGTCACTTCGTGGATAGGGCCTAAGCCATTCACGCGTTCAATGGGGATATTGTGGGCTTCGAACAGAGGTAAAATTGAACTAATATTTTGTTCAAAGATTTCGAAGCGACGGTCGATACTAGATTTTTCTTGGTCGTCTTCACGACCACGGAGTTCTAACCTTTTGTATAATTCTTCTTTTGGTACTTCAAGGATGATGGCACCGTCTAGGTCGTTTTCCTTAGTTTCTACCAAATATTTGGCTTGAGTTTCGCTCCTCGGATAACCGTCCAAAATCACGTCGAAACCTTCGTCTTCAGCTTTTTCTATTTGCTTATCCATAAGCTTAATTACCTCTTCGTCTGGGACTAATTTGCCACTATTCGTAATCTTGTCATAGACGCCAGTATTGCGAATAACTTGGCCGACCGAAAGCCACTTCCAGCCAAAAATTTCCGATAAAGCTTTGCCCTGGGTGCCTTTGCCTGACCCAGCCAGGCCAAATAATATAATCATAAATCTCCTTTGGTATTATTATAGCATACAAAAATATCCCCCTGAGGGGATATTTTACTTAAGTCCTAACTTGATACGCTCGGTCTTTTCGGCCTTGCGCGCCTCGCGGATGATTGCTTTGAGGCGACGTTCGCGCTTGGAAACCGGTTTAGCAAAACGCATTTGCGACTTCTTTAAGGGCATCATACCGCTTTGAAGGACTTTGCGGTTGAAGCGACGAATGATGTTTTCGTTGGCTTCTCCCTGATCTTTTCTAGTTACTTTAATAGCCATATTGGTATAATTATATCATACAGCGGTGAAAATAACAAGGGGGTTGTAATTTTGGTGAAATAATATATAATGTAGGTAGTGGATTCGTAGCTCAGTTGGTTTAGAGCGCTGCCCTGTCACGGCAGAGGTCGCGAGTTCGAGCCTCGTCGGATCCGCCATTTCAAAAGCCCTTCGGGCTTTTTTCGTATCAAAAAGCGGGTCTCGGACCTCGCTTCGCTCGGTGCGAGCCTCGTCGGATCTACATGCCGGGGATTTTAAAAGCGGCGGGGTCAGAGGCTGATGAAGATGATGCAACTGGTTGAGGTTCAGCTGGCGCTGGTTCCGAAGCTGATGTAGTCGGTTCAATCGGCTGATTTATAGGCTCTGGTGTGGAACTAGGCATAGAGTCTGAAATAGAGCTGCCTGACATATCAATTGGTGGGGTGGGTGGAGGTGGTAAAACCTCTTCGCCTGGCATAGGCATGTAATTCATTTCTGGCACACCATTAATCTCGGGATTGTCTGGTACGCTTGGAGTGCTAGCGGTAGCTGGGTTCCCTTCTGGGAAGGTCGGAATGTCTGGAGTACCGTCCGCGCTTTTTAAGGCATCCTCTAGCATCTGGCCATATTTGTTTTGATCAGCTTCGAGATTACCAGAAGCTAAATCATTATTTAATTCGGCTGAAGGTTGAAGTACTTTTTCAGGATTATCTATGGTATCATCAGGGCTAGCACTATCAACGTTAGCTTCTTCAGTTTCTGCACCTGATGAGGATTCTGGTGTCTCAAACGATGCTGTTGGTTGCAAAACTGGTTTCTCTGGTTCTTCTGGCTCTTCTGGTGCCTTTGAAGTTTCTGAGTCATCTGGAGTCTCTGGAACTTCTGGAGCCTCCGAAACTTTTGGAGTTTCTGGTGTCTCTAAGCCTGCTGGAGGTTCGATTACCATTTTGGGGGTGTCTAAGGTTTCAGATGCTTTTGGCTCGTCTGATGATCCTGACTCCGAAGCTGGAGCTAAATCTGGAGTTGAAATATCTGGAGTGTTTAAAGAGGCTGGCTCGGCTACTTCGGCTCCGTTTTCGATTTTAAAAGTATGGCTAGATTCTGGATTAGTAGTTTCTGCGCCGGCTTGAGCTAAACTTGCCTCGGCCGCCTTCAAGTCTTCTAGGAGCGTGCTCTCTTTCTCAGTGACGGTAGCGTTCACTTCTTTGCTTTCGTCAACGTTCTTTTCTCCGTCGTGCTCAATGTCAAGTTTGGTCGGATCCTGGTCAGCTTTAGGTTTTTGCTTGGCAGCTAGTGCATAGAACTCATTTTCGATATCCGAAGTGATATTCTTAGATACTAATTGTTGATTTGCACCACAATCCATTAGCTTAGAGGCAATTCTCATAGTTTCTGGAGTAGTAGTAGCATTGGAAAAACGATTGGTAGCGGCAACAATACCGGTGAGGAAAGCGGTAGCTTCGTCTTTTTCAATTTTGAAGTCACCTTTGATGCTGAAGAGCAAAGAGGCAATCATTTCTGAAACAGAACTTGCGGTTTTGTCGCTCCATTCAATTTCGCCAAATTTGCCGGGTTTGCTAGTAGTAACATTAATTATTACAGCATCGTGCATAATACGACCATGCTCACGTAAAGCTGAATCTAAATCAATGCCATTTGCTACATCAAGCGCAATTACGAGATCAACGTTGTAATCACCGTATGAAAACTCAAAATCTTCCTCGGTAATGCGAGTTTTGTACGGTGTAACGAAGATTTTGACGAAATCGCCGTCGAGTTTGTAACGAAGATGGTCAGCTTTGTCCTTGTTGATGGCAATTACGAAATCCTGGAGAGTATCAGCAGTCGGCTCAAATGTTTCTTCCGGTTTTAGAAATTCTAGAGCATTAGGAGTGGCACCGGAATAAATGGCGGTAGCACGTTTACCAAGTTTGTCGAGGAAGAGTGACAGACCGATAGCTGCAGCCATTTCATCTACTGATGGATCGCTAGATAAAGCAATCAAAACATTGTGTGCCTCAGCAATTTTTTCAACAACTGCTTCCCTGGCTGAGCTAGGTGCAGATTTTTCTTTTGCTGGAACGTCCGGGAGGACAGTGGGGTCTACGATGGTATCATCTGCAGATGGAACTGCTGTTTCATCTGGTGATGCGGCAGGCTCTGATGAAGCCGGTGGTGTAGTAGGCTCTGCAGGGGCTGGCGCGGAGGCGGGAGCCGAAGAATCAGACGGAGTAGAAACTGAAGATGGGAAAGCAGGAGGTGCCGTAGGCACAGTAGACTGATTAGTAGGTGTAGCAGTATTATCATCTGGCATAATTACCTTTCTATTTTTATGTTAGCATAAGCCTTTAAAAACTGCAAGAGATTTTCTCTTTACTTTTTTTATAGAAAGAGGTATAATAATTAAAAGTCATTAATTTTTAACTAAATAGGAAGATAGATGCCGATTATTAAGTCTGCCAAAAAGGCTGCAAGGCAAGCTGAAAAGCGAACCGAGCATAACGAACAAATTAAGAAAGATATAAAGCTTGCACTCAAAGCTTTTAAGTCGAAGCCGACAGCTGAGAATTTTGCTAAGGCTCAGTCAGAGTATGATAAGGCTGTGAAGAAGGATTTGTTGAAGAAAAACACTGCTTCTAGGCGTAAAGCCAAACTTGCTGAGATGGCAAAAGAAGCTGGGGTGAAGTTAGAGAAAAAGGCAAAGAAGCCTGTTGCTAAAGTTGCTACTAAGAAACCTGCTGCTAAAAAGCCAGCTACTGAAGCGACGAAAGCCGTAGCAAAAACGACTCAATCAAAAGCCAAGGCTGAAAAGAAGTAGTTTTGAGTTTAATATCTAGATCGGAGAGCTCTTTTAGAGCTCTTTTTTCTTTGATTCCCTGCCTTAAACTAAAATCTTTGATAGCTTGCGAAGCGAGTAAACCAAAAAACATAATAGGATCTTCCTCAGATTTGATTTTTTCGAGCATGGCGACGGCT
Organism: Candidatus Saccharimonadota bacterium; assembly: GCA_017511205.1. Taxonomy (GTDB): domain Bacteria; phylum Patescibacteriota; class Saccharimonadia; order Saccharimonadales; family Saccharimonadaceae; genus Nanosyncoccus. The sequence goes on along the minus strand of JAFWLE010000004.1, from coordinate 83,700 downwards.
TTTTTGCCATCAGTTTTGGCGGTGCGGTAGATACCAAAAACGAGATTAAGATTAGGATCTTTGGGAAGCGGAAAATCTCGGATTTCAACTTTGCCTTGAAGAGATTTATATGTGCTAGAGCGTTTATCTAGTTTTAATTCCAAAATAGCAACTTTATGCGGAGTGTCTAAATACTTCGGTAATTCATCGAAGACTGGTTTATTGGCAGATAAATCCTGAATCAAAATCTGGCGAGTTTTTTCAAAAAGCGACTGGCCAAGAAAAAGGCTAGGAAGATCTGTGGGGACCAATTCGCCACCTTCGATAACTTCATAATTTGAACCAAGAAAATCTGCGATGGCCTTTTTAGCTTTGATACGGTCTTCGCCGCAAAAAAGTTTGATCATTTTTGAGATTTCCTTTCGAAAGAATAACAGGCGCTGGGATTGTAATCCACAGGGAGTTTTTGGCAATTTGGACAAATATGAGTACCGCGGCCGGCAACCTTGATTTTCTTAATTGTGGTACCGCAACGTGGACAAGGCTTTCCTTCGCGGCGGAAAACTTGAGCAAATTTTTCGAGATAGTCGCCTTTGGTGCCGTCAGCTTTGACGTAGGTGGCCATAGTGGAACCGCCAGATTCGATGGAGCGATCCATAACATTCTTGGCGGATTCTAGGAGGGTGGTAACTTGGCCTTTAGTGAGAGCACCAGCTTTAGTTTCGGGATGAATTTTTGAAGCAAACAAAGCCTCATCGGCATAAATATTACCAAGGCCGCAAATGACGGTTTGATCTAGAATCACAGCTTTGATACAAGAATTATGATGCTTTTGAAGTTTGGTGTAGAGTTCGTCAGTAGTCATGGTCCATGGCTCTTTGGCAAGTTTTTGAATAAAAGTATCGTTCTCTACTTCTTCAGTTGGCAAAACCTTGATAAAGCCAAATTTGCGCTGATCGTTGAAATATAAAACACCATTATCAAAATATAGCACTACACGGGTCTGACGGTTAGGAAGTTTGGCAGTAAAATTATCACTTGGATGCCCGGCAGCATAACGATCTTTACCGTCAAAAATTAGCTGGCCAGTCATACGGAGATGAATCATCAGCGAGATATGGTTTTCCAAATCTATAATCAAGGCTTTACCAAAACGTCGAAGGCTAACGACGCGACCTTTAGTCGGTGAGCCTATGAAAGACTTCTCACAGAGAATTTCAATAGAGTTGATTTTGCGTTTCAGAATATATTGATTCAGCCCACGACGAATAGTTTCAACTTCGGGGAGTTCAGGCATGCTTACCTCCGAGATAGTCGCGAATGAAGCTATTGATGGTCTCATCTAAAAGATCGTCTAGACGTTTCTCGCTATAAAAAACATAACCGGAATTTTTAATATGTTTGTTGAAATTTTCGTCGGTCAGAACCGCTTCAACGTTTTCGATGTCGGATGGAGTAATCTCTACCACGTCTATTTTATTTGCGTGCTCTGCAAGTTTTTTTAAATCTGTTTTTTTAGTGTCTAAACAGTGTTTAAACTTAGTGTCGTAAAGCCAAAAATCGTGATGCTTAATATCGCGCCATTCGTCGTTGGGAAGTTTTTCTCCGAGGGGAGATTTCTTGATTTCGCGATAAAAAGTGTGATTAAAATAGCCATCTGTATACAGGTGAAAAAGATAGCCCAGAAAGACCGGATTTTTTCGATCTATTTCAGCCTTATTGTTGGCATAGAAATTTTTGGTGCTTTTATCATTGTAAGCGTAATGTGTTTCGTGATGATGCTTTTTGATGCCAACACGGTTGATATAACCATTATTAATATCTGGTAAAATACACCCCAGCAAAAACTCCTGGCGCTTTGAGCCAGATAGCCTAAGTTTATTAGCTAGGCGTGAGCCAGCTTCTAGGTGAGTGTTCCAACTTGGCATAGATTAATTTTACCATGAAACACTCAAATTGTGGAAAAACACCATATTTAGTGTCAAAAAAGTCTTGACAAACACTATATGTGGGGGTAGAATGGGTTTTAGGTAATGCTTATAAACATAAACGCGTGAAAATAAAGCACGAGCGTAAAGGAAAATTGATAGGCGCACCGGTGCAGAAAATAACGCATTAGAAAGGAAAACCATGAAGAAAATTTTATATAAGAACCCGAACGATGCCGAAGCGTTTGACATGGATAGGTTCGTCAAGTCGCTGAAGAAATATGCCAAGGTTTCAGAAAAAGACGTTAAAGAAGCAATGAAAGAATATAGCCAATATGAGACCATGCATGTTTCCTGCTTAGTAGAGATCGGTATGAAGTTAATCGGCGAAAAAGCGGGTGAAGATGCGATGAAGGAATATTATAAAGACCACGAAGAGTGGTTTGACGAAGGCAGATTTGAGAGACTACGCCGAATTACTGGCTACCTAGTCGGTACTTTGGACCGCTGGAACGACGCTAAGAAGGCCGAGGAAAAGGCTCGCGTGAAGCACTGCGTGAATTCTTCGATTGATGATGCAGCAAGGCTCGCAGCGTTAGAGACCCAAGCGATGGAACAAAATGTAGCTTATGCTACAGCTTAATTAAAAACTTGTGTTCGAAGTTTTAGAGCTCGCCCCAGTTGTGACCAGTAGTCACATCAACGGCGAGCTTAATTTTTAGTTCGGGGGCAATAGCTTCCATTTTATTTCTCAAGATATCGGCGACTTTCTTAGCGTCTTTTTCGTCACATTCAACGATGAGGGAGTCGTGGACTTGCATGACCAAAGAGGTACCCTGAGGCAGAGCCGCATCGACTTGAATCATGGCACGTTTCATGAGGTCGGCTTCGGTGCCTTGAATTGGCATATTGGCGGCGGCACGTTCAGCGGCTTGACGGATAATGAAATTCGAAGATTTAACATCGGGAGTTGGACGGCGACGACCATAAAAAGTTTCGACAAAGCCCTCTTCCCTGGCCTGTTTCAAAATATCGTCTAGCATTTTTTTGATCGGTGCACGCAGTTTGAAATAATTATCAATAAAATCTTTGGCTTCATAAAAAGGCATTTTGGCAGCGTCGGACAGGCCTTTGACACTCATGCCATAAAGAATGCCAAAATTAATTACCTTGGCAGCGCGACGCTGCGATTTAGTAACTTTGTCAAATGGGACTTTGAAGGCTTCGGAAGCAGTTTTGGTGTGAACATCTATATCGTGGTTAAAATCATCGATAAGAGCTTGATCGTTTGACAAAACGGCGGCAAGGCGAAGTTCAAACTGAGAATAATCAGCGGAGACGAAAACTTTGCCTTTTTCAGCGACGAAACCGGTGCGGATACGTTTGCCCTCGTCGGTACGAACAGGAATGTTCTGGAGGTTGGGATCTTTGGAACTGAGGCGACCAGTAGCCGTGACATTTTGAGTAAAGGTGGTATGGATACGGCCGTTCTGATCGGCTAGTTCTGGCAATGGAATGATATAGGTACTTAAAAGCTTCGCAGCTTCGCGATATTCGATAATCTTAGGAATGACGGGGTGAAGATCTTGCAGCTTATCTAATTCTTTGGCGCCGGTGGAATAGCCACGAGTAGTTTTCTTAATGCCTTTGGTTGGAAGCTCTAATTTATTAAATAGTACATCGGAAAGCTGAATAGGTGAATTGAGATTGAATTCGGTATTTGATAATTCGTAGATTTCTTGTTCTAGGTTTTTAATTAGTTCTTCGTATTCTTTTTTGAGCTTTTTGAAGTACTCTTGGTTGAGCAGCATGCCCTGCTCTTCCATCTTATAGAGGACCGGAATGAGTGGAAGATCAAAATTCTGATAAATATCAAGAAGTTTAGGAAATTTTTTTAGTTCTTCATACTGGTGTTGAAATTCCTCAATTGGGATAGTCAACTGTGGCTCTTCACGAGATAAAGGGTTTAATAAAAAGGCAGCTTGACCAAGGTCCCAGAAGGACTTTTTCTGGTTCAAAATGTCGGCTGCGATAGCCTTATCACTGTGCATCAAACCTTTGATGTCCCAATCGATGATACCTTTAAAATCATTCGAATGGTACTCTTCGGACACGGAGTCGCACCCATTAGAAGGTGAATTTGTGATAGCGCTGTCTCGGGACGGGGTCCTCGCGCCCGTCTTCACGGGGCTCGGCCCCTCGCTGTCTCGGTAGCAACCTCCGAAGCGCCCTCGATCAGCGCTATCACCAAATTCGCTTTTCTCAACCTTGCGGATGAGAGAGTTGAATTCGAGTTTTTTGAGACCGGCGATGACTTGGTCGAGGTTGAAGTGGAAATCAGGGATTTCGTTTAAATCAACAGGGGCGTCAAACATGATGCGAGCAAGGTCGCGAGACATGTAGGCGGAGTCTTTCCCGGCTTCAAGCTTAGTTTTAGTGGAACCGCTGATTTTGTCTATATTATTATATATACTATCTAAATCACCGTAATCATTTAAGAGCTTCGCGGCGGTTTTTTCGCCAATACCAGGGACACCGGGAATATTATCAGAGGCATCACCCTTCAGGGATTTGAGATCGAGAAACTGGGATTTTTTGATGCCATATTTAGCCTCTAGCTCCGGGACGTTGATTTTTTCGATATTAGTGAAGCCTTTGAGAATGCGCCACATGTGGGTGTTGTTGTCCACAATCTGAAGCATATCGAGATCGCTAGAAATGATGTAAGTCTCGTAGCCTCCTGCTTCATCAGCCTGACGACTGAGAGTACCAATAATATCATCGGCTTCGTAATTATCGATTTCAATAAAAGTCCAGCCTAAATCTTTAATTAGTTCTTTGAGCAAAGGAATCTGAGTGTAGAAATCTTCGCCGGGTTTAATACGGCCGGCTTTGTAATCTTTGAAAATTGCACGACGCTTAGCGGTGGAGGTTTTAGAATCCCAAGCTACTACGACTTTGGTGGGATCTAATTTCTCAACAATTTCCATAGCGATAGCGGCAAAACCATAAACGCCACCGGTGGGCGTGCCATCCGAAAGACTGAGGGCACCCATAGCATAATAACCCCGGTAGAAAACCGATTTACCATCAATAATTACTAAACGCTTCATTATAGTCCTATATACTCACGGCCAACCTTGCGTGAGAGTAGATTCTTAATGGTAGCTAGAACCCTAGGGTAGGCACCACAGCTACCCAGTTCGCAAATTTCGGCGGTGTCTTCGGAATCAAGATAAAGTGGAGTAGTGTTAACATCGTCATAAATCATCACAGCGCGGTTGACGCCATTATCGTCTATGCTTTCATCAACTACGAGGATTTTATCGTCGTAGACGTAATAGGTGGTGCGGGCCTTACTACCTTCAGCGTAGTTATCAGTGATAGAAAAACGATAATCATCTGGTACAGAGGCCGAAACTTCTCCGTTCATGGTGGTAGTAAAGGCATAGATTAAAACAAAAATACAAATAGCGGCAAGCGCCCACAAAGTGTAGCGCATCCAGTTCCCTTTTTTATAGGCAACATTTGAAAGTTTAGCAATGTCCGTCAAAATTCAACCTCCTTTAAGATCTCGTCAACGCGAGTTTTAATATTATCTATAGAACCATTGTTCAAAATGTAATAGTCGGCAGCGACGATGGGACCGCCCTTTTCAAGATTCTCAATCTCGCTACGATCACGTTCACGGATGGCCTGAGCGTCAAAAGAACGACCAGGACGCTTGGATACGCGGTCATAGCGTAGATTCTTGTCTACTACAATTGCGACAAAAGTAAGACATTTTGGGAATTCTTTTTTAAGAATTTTGTATTCGGTCCAGGAATAGACACCATCTAAGACGATTCTCTTCTGGCCGGCAGCGATGAGATCTTTGGTTTCAGCGATAACTTGGTTGACTACCCAATCTTTACCTTCCTTCTCACGAATTTCTTCGCGGAACTTTTTCTCAGATTCGCCGTCGGGCGTGCGCTCAATGCCACGCTTCTCCATTTCTTTATAGATCATGCCGCCAAAGTAGACTTTAGGGTAACCTTTGTCAGTGAGATAATCTACTACGACAGATTTGCCGGAGCCGCTCATGCCTACTACAGCGAGAATTTTGACGTTGTCCATAGTATAAGTATAGCACATGGAAGCAGAATGGCGGAGAGAAAATGGGAGCGGTTTTGCAAGTTTTCTTAGAAAGAGTATAATGGTTACATGAACAATTTTTTTACTCCGTCGGATCCGTTAGACAGAATTATAGAGGAAACGCTGGAAGATAAGAAGGTTCTAGAGACGAAGCAGATTTTGACGGGATGGACAAATATTGTGTTCGAGGTAAACACCGATAAGGGTGCGTATTTTTTTCGGTTCCCGAGAAATCCTTTCTGGTCTAGGATGATTGTGAAGGATGCGGCGGTTTGCAATTTTGTGGATGGTAAAACTAGCTATTATACACCGCAGATGAAACTATATTATGATTCAGAAGGGCGGCCGTTTTCGGTGCATGAAAAAATTGAAGGGTATACCCTGGGTGACAGGATTTATCATCTTTCACATACGGCACTTACAGGTGCAGCGTACGATGTGGCAAAGTTTATCAAAGAGCTTTCGGGTATTGACCTGAGGGGGGCGCCAAAGGAAGTAAAGTTCCCTCTTTCGGAATTTTTGCATGAGCTAGATTACGAACACTATGATAAGCATATCGATGCAGATCATAGATACATCAAGGCAACCGAAAAATCCCAATTAGTACATGGGGACTTGAACCTCGGAAATATTCTACTGGATAAAAATGATAAAGTAATTGGGATAATTGACTTTTGTTTTGCAGGAACGGGAAATCCAAATATGGATGTAGCAAGAATGATATCACGCCCGGCGCCTGAGGAGTTTGAAAAGGAGTTTTTGAGCTACTTTGACGATACAAAAGAAATTACACGAATGAAAAAGGCTTGGAAAGACATCGATAACGGATACGCTGAGCATATTCGAACGCACTTTCCGGAAATCAATTTAAATCAGTTGTAAAAAGCTTATGTTGATGTATAATTGATGTGTCAACAAGGAGTTTTTTAATGGAGCAAGACAATAAAAACGAAACTAATGATGGTGATAGCCAACCAGAAAATGAACAGCCAGTTGGAACCACGCAAGAAGAGTTGAATAGCGCTGGGCAACAAAATACCGGGCAAAATACTGAACAACAAAATACCGAACAGCAGAGTACTGAGCAGCAGAATGGTGAACTGCAGGAAGCTGAGCAACAGAGTAATGATCAACAAAGTACTGATCAACAGAGTGCTGAGCAACTGTCCACAAATCAAGACGCCACTAATACAGAACAACCTGCTAAGAAAAAGAGTAAAAAGGCTTTGGTAATAACTTTGTCTGCTATTCTAGTAATTGGTGCGGGGGCTCTAATTGCAATTTTAGTTGGTTTTCCAAGAAGTGGCGGAGATGAACCCGCCGAAGATCAGTCTATGACTAAAGAATTGTCATATTATGAAAAACTGACTATACCCGGTAATGAGCTAAGTGATTTCGACCTAGCATTTATCGGTTTAGAAAACGTAGAAGATAATATGATTTATAGTCCCCTTTCCATTAAATATGCGCTTGAAATGCTGGCTGACGGGGCAAATGGTGATTCTAAAGAGCAGATTACAAGAGTGATTGGTGAATACTCGCCAAAAGCTTACTTAAATAGCAAGAATCGTTCGTTTGCTAATGCAATGTTTATCCGTAATGATTATGCTGATAAAGTCAAAAAATCATATACTAATACATTGCAAACCAAATATAATGCCGATGTAATACTTGATTCGTTTAATACTCCAGATACAGCAAATAAATGGGTAAGTGATAAAACTTTAGGCATTATTCCTGAAGCATTCAGTGAGGCCACTTTGAATACTGATATAGACTATATACTGACTAATGCCCTAGCAATAGACATGAAGTGGAATAACCAGTTGCATTGTACAATGACTGGGAGGGATGTTCCTTGCTTAAGTAAAAGCAAGTTTGGAGATTTTTCCGTAAAATATCCTCATGAGAGTTATTCGTATTATATTAATCCTGTGCATGATAAATTCGAAGAAGGTTCTTTTAACGGCAAAGATAATGTAGAGGTTGCTAAAGTTGGAGCGAGTGTGAATCGCTATGATATAGTGAAAGAACTAGGTGAAGAAACAATTCGTAATACCGTCCAAACTGAATACAATAAGTGGTTAGAAGATAAGAAGAATGATCCATCTTACGACGAAAAAGATTTGGCTTTTGATCTAGAGGAGTATATGTCTGAGCTCAAATCAAACTATGGACGCATCGATGAATCAACTGATTTTTACTTCAATAATACCGATGATGAGGTCGTCTTCGCTAAAGATTTGCAAGAATATGATGGTTATACTCTTCAATATGTAGGTATAATGCCAAAGACAAATAGTTTGAAACAGTATATCAGTGATTTGACGGCAAAAAAAGCAACTAGCCTCATAAGTGATCTTAAAAACGCTGCTTCAATTCAAAGTTATAAAGATGGAGTGGTGACCAAAATATCTGCCGATATACCATTTTTCGAATTTGAATATGAGATGAAAGACTTGATGGATAATTTGGAGAAATTTGGAATTGTTGACGTCTTTTCTCCTGGAAAAGCGGATCTTTCTAATATGCTAAAAATTGATGAAAATTCGCCTGACAAGCCGATAATTGACTATGTAATGCATAAAGCCAATATTGATTTTAGCAATGACGGGATTAAAGCTGCTGCGGTTACCGCTTTAGGTGGGGCAGGAAGTGCAGGGGGAAACTATTTTGAATATGAGTGGGATGTCCCGGTAGAAGAAATAGATTTATCCTTTAATAAGCCTTTCATATTCTTAATTCGTGATAAAGCTTCTGGTGAAGTTTGGTTTGCTGGAACAGTTTATAATCTTGCTAATTAAGGGCTGTAAGATATTTTACTTTTGCCTCGCGGCGAGCAGCGTCGTCGCGAGCGGGTAAACCTTTGCGAGAAGAGTAATCGTTGAATATTTTGATACAGTCTTTGATTATGCCATCATAGACTGGAGGCTTATCGTATACGCTCCAGATGATGATGCGAGTTTCGGGTTTCGAAGTGGCGTAAAATTTTAATGCTTCAGAAGTGGCCTTGACAAATTCTTCTTCGGTTGCTTTGGTGTGGCGCCAAGCGCGATCTTTTAGAAAATGCTCGGTGACAGTTGGTGAAACCGCCGCCATCAAAATTAGTAAATCATAGTTCCCTTTTTCCAACATTCTTAAGAGAATTCCTTCCATCTCGGAAGAAAGCAAGGTGACATCCAAAATAATGTCGTAACCCTGTTTAATTAATTCGGATAAGCTAAGAAAAAGCATAATTGTAGAGAATTCATCGGTCATTTTGCGAAGGTTTTCTGTGCCGTAGAAATCCTTGATCTCTTGATAGTGGGGGTGGTATTCTACAAAACGCCGGGCAGCAATTAAAATAGGATGTAGACTATTTTTATCACAATAAGCTTCTACAGCAGGAAGAATTTGAGTGGTTTTGCCAGAGCCAGAAACGCCGGCAATGCGAAATAGTTTGTGGTTTTTAGTGCTGCCAGGCACAAAATCGGCTAAAACTTGTTTCAAAATCGCTGGATATTCCGTGATTTCTACTTGCCACTCTGGTTTCACCGTAGAAGGCCAGTGGGCTTTCATATAAGAAACAACTTGGGCTAATTCGCGATTACTTTCAGACATTTTGCTCCTTTTATAATTTCAATTTTTTTAACATCCTTAAAATCTTTGGATTCACCTTCGGCCTGGAGCGTGAAAGTGGCAGGTTTTTCGAATTCTAGCACATCGCCAGTAGTGACAGAACCTGGAACACGTGAGAAAATGCTACGAGACATAAGTTTGGCTAAACGATAAAAGCTAGTGAGACGGTCAGTTTCACTGCGAAAATGCGTAGGATCAAGATAATCTTCCCCACCTTTCATAACGCGGGCCATAGAGCGACCGTTGACTGCGGCATAATCAGAAGTTTTGGGATGAGTTTTTTTACCGTTTAATTTAAACTCTGGCAAGAAAACTTGTTTATGACGATTTTTGAAATACCAGCTAGCAAGCTCTGTATAGGAGCTAATTTTGCGGCCAAAATTAGTTTTTAGTTTAGCGCGCATCTTAGGAGTATCATAAAGCTTTACAGCGGCAGCGGTCATGCCGATTGTCACATAACAAGTAGCATAGCGGAAAAATTTGCCGTCAACGATAATCTCTAACGGATATAATTTCTGCTCTCGACGGCTGAAAACATCGTCAAAGGTTTTCGTGCCGAGAGTGCGAGCAAGATCATTGAAGTTGCCATATGGTAAAACCGAAAGAATCACATCTTTTTCTGATTTGATAATGGCGTTGGTACAAATCACACCGGTTGCATCACCACCAGCAGACAACAATAGGTCGCCGTTACGCAAAATTTTGGAGAGTTTGGTGGTATTGTCATCAAGATTCGTGGGGGCAATTTCGTATTTACCGATAGTAAATCCTTTGAGATCATGGGTTCGATCAAGCACGTTTTTTTGTACATCGGAAAAACGGGATGAACGGGGGTTATAGACTAAGATTAATCTTTGCATATAAACTCCTTAAGAATTAAACGCTGGTAAAAGCCATTTGAGTAGGCCATAAACTGCGGCATAAGCAACAAGGCCGATGACAATATCGAACATCCGAGTTTTAGCTTTGCGAGTTTTTTCTTCGTTACCGCCAGCAGTAAGATATTGAATACCTACGATTGTAATGCCGATAACTCCAAGAATACCGATGCCGATAGTCATAATGTCAATCACGAGGTTGAGAAGACAGACTACGCCGTCTTTTTCATCAGAACATTCTTTTAGGATAGCGGTTTCAACACCAAATGATTCGCTCTCGCTAGTTGCTAGAACTGGCGTAGCCACCAAAAACGGCATAAGACAAGCCATGATTAGTGAAACGATCTTCTTCATTTGGTTTACCTCAAATATTCATGTAGTTTTTTCGTATCTTTATTCTTACGAAGTTTAGAAAGGGCTTTTGCTTCGATTTGACGAATGCGTTCACGCGTGACGTCAAATTCGGCACCGACTTCTTCTAGGGTATGCGGACGTCCACCACCGATACCAAAACGCAGACGTATAATTTTTTGTTCACGGTCAGTAAGCGTAGCGATAATTTCAGAAAGTTGTTCTTTCAAAATCTGATTGGCGGCAGAATCTTCGGGCGAATCACGTTCTTCATCCTCGACAAAATCGCCTAGCACAGAATCTTCATCGTCACCTTCTCGGCTGATGGAAGCATCGAGAGAGGCGATGTCTTGTTTGATACGCATAACGTAATCGACTTTATCAACGTCCATATCGAGAGCCTTGGCGATTTCTTCGTTGGTCGGTTCACGATTAAGTTCGGAGGTGAGTTTACGGGTGGTACGTAAGACTTTATTGATAGTTTCAACCATGTGCACTGGGATACGAATAGTACGAGCTTGGTCAGCGATAGCGCGAGTAATAGCTTGACGCACCCACCAAGTAGCATAAGTAGAAAACTTAAAGCCCTTTTCAGGATCAAATTTTTCGACAGCACGTAGAAGACCAGTATTGCCCTCTTGAATTAAATCAAGAAAATCTAGGCCACGACCACCGTAACGCTTAGCAATAGAAACGACAAGGCGCATATTTGACTCAACCATTTTGTCTTTAGCAGCTTTGTCGCCTTTCACAATACGTTGAGCAAGGTCAGCTTCTTCTTCAGGAGTGAGAAGAGGGATTTTGCCGATTTCACGTAGATAAAGCCGCACAGAATCATCTGCAAAAGAATCAACATTCTCCGCGGTAATAGCAAGCTCCTCATCGGAAAGCTCTTCTTCTCTTTCCAAATCGTCAGTTTCTGGTTCATCAATATCAAATGCTATATCTTTTGCATTCAAAATATCATCATTTTTCAAGTCCATTAGTTTAAGTATAGTATATTATAAAAAATAATGCAATAAGTTTAACTCCGCTGCAAATCCTGAATTTTACGTAAAATAGCCAGATATTCATCGGAATCTTCGTCGGTTTCCTCTAGTTTGGCAGATAAATCGGCGATATTTTGTTGTTTCAAAGCATCCTGATAACGCACTAGAAGTTCAGTAGCTTCGGTTTCTAGATCGGCATCTTTAGTGTTTTCGTGTTCATGATTAAAAATGAGTTCGAGCTCAGCTAGACGCGTGTCGTCTTCGGGAATTTCGAGAGGAATTTTGGTTTTGGTGAGACCACCATAGACCTTAAGAGCAAGAAGAGAGTTTTCGAGTTTTTCTAATTTGGCATTTTTGATAGTAGTTTTAGGGGATTTAAGATATTTTTTAGTGGAACTAAGCTTTTTTTCGAGACGATCGCCTTTTTCGCGTAAAATTTCAACCGTAACATCTAATTTCTGGGCAATTTTTTTCTCGTAACTGGATCTTTCGACTTCATCTTTAACATAATCTAGAAGTTTTAGGGCAATATCTGAATATTTACGTTTATCAGGGGCAGTAGAAAGATCAAGGTTTTCTTCGTATTTTTCAAGAAGCCAATCAACGGCTGGGATACGATCACTGACGGCTTTTTGCCAAAGTTTGGGATCTTTTTGAATGAGTTCATCAGGATCTTTGGCACCGTGATAGTCAGATATGACTGAAAGATCAATACCGAGATCGCCAGCCAACATAATGGCTCGTTCGGTAGCTTTGACACCGGCGGCGTCACCGTCATAAGCTAAACGGATATCGTTAGTTAGGCGGGAAAGAATTTTGAGATGTTGCTCAGTCATGGCGGTGCCAGAAGTCGCAACCGCCGTTTTGACGCCAGCCTGATGCGAAGAGATAACGTCCATGTTGCCCTCGACAATTACAACAAAGTTTTCGCGACGGATGGATTCCTTGGCTTGATAAAGGCCGAATATATATTTTGACTTATTAAAGAGGATGGTTTCAGGGGTGTTTAGATACTTAGGCTCGGATTTATCAAGCACCCGAGCAGTAAAACCAATCACATCGCCTGAAACATCGATGAATGGCACCGTCATACGGTTGCGGAACAGGTCAGATTTGAAACGATTTAGCAAACCAGCGGCGTCTAGTTCTGCTTCGGTAAAACCGTGCTTTTTAAGAACATTCAGAAGGGCTTTGCCTGAAGCGGGAGCATAGCCTATTTTAAACTCGGCAACAGTGGCACGATTGAGGTTTCTTTTATAAAATACATATTCGCAAACTGGTTTGTTTTTGACAAGGCAGGCTTGGTAATACTTAGTGGCGAGAGAAAGAGCGGCTTTCGCACGAGCTTTCTTAGCAGAAACCTTGGCATCACCACCGTGATATTTGGAAAGGTCAACGCCAGCTTGAGCCGCGAGTTTTTCGAGAGCTTCCCTGAAACCAACGCCTTCGACTTCCATAATAAAGGTAAAGATGTCACCACCTTTATTCGCAGAAAAATCATGCCAGATGCCTTTTTCGGGTGAGACCATGAAGCTGGGAGTTTTGTCGACACCCCAGGGGGAGCGGCCTTTGAGATTGCGACCGGCGCGCTTCAATTCTACGTATTGACCGACAACGTCCTCCACCGCGAGACGAGATTTGATTTCCTCCTTCGCGTCATTCATGGTATAATTATAGCATATGGACGGGCAAGAATATCTTAATCAAATTGCGGCAACTAATCGGCCGGTCGCAAAACAAAAAAATAGTATGCTATCTTCAAAGTTTGTGAAAATCGGAATAGTTAGCGTTGTTTTATTAATTATAATAATTATTCTTGGCGCAGTACTAAGCGGAGGTAAAGGAGGAGAGAAAAATCTTACCATCGACTTATACCTTCATATGAGCAATACTGATGAGGTTATTAATAAATATCAACCTGACGTCAAGTCATCTGACCTTAGATCGATTAGCGCTTCCCTCTCGACAATTTTGTCAGATGGAAGCAATAAGCTAAAAGGTTACTTAACTGAGAAGTATAATATAAAGGATAAGGAATTGGAGAAATCAGCAGAAAAAGCGGAATCAGAAAGGGAGGAGCTCGAAACTGAACTGTTCGAGGCAAAAATCAATGGTATTTTGGATCGGATTTTTGCTCATAAGATTGCATATGAGATGTCGATATTAATGTCGGAGGAAAATAAAGTTTTGAAATCCACTAAGAACGAAGCTTTGACCGAAATAGTCGAAAACAATTTGAGTAGTCTGGAAAATTTATATGATAAGTTCAATGATTTTTCAGAAGTTAATAATTAAAAAAGGAGTTATATGGCAAAATCTGAGGAGGCGGCAAAACTCAAGGAAAAACAAGGTCTAAAAGAAGAGTTTATCGAATTCATCAATCGTGGTTCGATGATTGATCTCGCAGTAGGTGTTGCAGTAGGTGGCGCTTTTACGGCAATTGTGAATTCATTAGTAAATGATATTGTGATGCCGATTGTCGGTTTAATTGCAGGTGGCGTAGACTTTACAAAACTAGCAGTTCGCATTCCAAATTTCTTTGGGACTGGCGATGAAGCAGTAATTGCTTACGGTAATTTTATTCAAAATGTAGTCGAGTTCCTCATTATTGCATGGGTAATCTTTATGATTATTAAAGCGATGAACCGTTTGAATCGTCGCCGTGATGCAAAAAAGGCTGCAAAAGAAGAAAATAAGAAGAAATAATTAGCTTAAATTATAACTAAGCCGAATTAAGTCCTCAAGTTCTTGGGGACTTAATTGATTGGCTAAAACAATCTCAATACCACCCCTTCCGAAGTAGCGCGACTCCATGACAGACTCGTATTCTTCTTGGAGGGTTTTACTTAGTTCTTTGTCACAGCGTATTTCGATGGTATTTTTGTTAACGACAAGAAAAGCCTTCTCGCCTTTTAAATAAATAGCGTGAGTTTTTTCAGGCTTTTCTTCAAAATCGCCAAGACCGCTTATTTTAGAAAGGTCAGGTACCATTTCAGTTCCTCTATACTGCCGTTAATGTCATCTAGAGCGCGGTGATTTTCCGGTTTGATAAATTTCTTTCCTAAGGCATTTTCAAAGTAAATCTTCCAGGCAGAGACGTCGAGCATACGGTAATGCAATTTGCTGTTTAGAGTCGGCATTTCCTTTTCAATGAATCTACGATCTTGGTGAATGGAATTACCGGCAAGATAAAGTTCTTTGTCACAGTTTTGATTAATAAAATCGAGTAATTCTTGCTCAATTTCTTTGACTGGCTTACCATCTTTATTCTGAGCTTTTAAGGCATCGCGAGATTTGTTATTCTTCTCCCAAAATTCACCAACCATGCGCTCATCCATTAACGATTCGGGGACTTTTACTATAGCTTGGTAGTTCGCAATTTCGTTTAAATCCATATCGGTAGCAATAGCAGCGACTTCTAAAATTTGATCTTTTTCGGGATCGAGACCGGTCATTTCAAGGTCGACCCATAAAAGTTTTGCTTTTTTCATTACATTTCCTCCGGAATATTAATATCCAGTATTTTGAGGCCGTGGGTCATGGTCTTTAGATAGACTTGGACGAGCTTTAAGCGCTGTGCTTCTTGATTACTGCCGGCTACGGGACAATTCTCATAAAAGCGACTGAAGTCTTGCGCGAGCTCATATAGGTAATTTGCTAATTTGTGAGGAGCCATTTCGGCAACTGCATCCTGTAAGATGCCCTTATACTCCAAAATCTTTTTTATCAAGGCCCGTTCAGATGGTTCGAAGATAAGTCCTCGCTCGCCTCCTCGCTCGCTCCCGCCCACGCGAATGCTCGCTTGAATCTTGTCTTCGAGCCACTCGGCCTTTGATAGAATCTTTTTGGCGCGGACGGCGGAATATAGGAGGTACGGGCCGGAATTGCCGGTCATCTTGACAGATTCTTTAGGGTCGAAAATGATGTCGCCACCCATTTTGTATTTGAGAAAGGCGTACTTGGTAGCAGCTAGGGAGACAATTTCGTCGTCAGAGTCATATGCAGACTTAAGTTCATTTTTAACCATATCAAGAACATCGACGGCTTTTAGGAAATTCCCTTTTCGAGAGGACATTTTGATATTGCCTGGAAGCTTGACTAGTCCGTGCGTAAGATGAACAGTTTTTTGAACTAATTCAGGCGCGTATTGTTCTACCGATTTTAAAACTACTTTCATGTAATCGAGCTGCTCAGAGCCGGTGATCACAACGGATTTATCAAAGTGATAGTCATGCCATTTGGTGAAAATCAGGCCGACATCTTTAGCCTCGTAGGTTGGAACGCCTTCTTTATTAATGAAGACGCGAGTATGAAGACCGTATTTTTCACCATTAAAGATGACGGCACCTTCACTTTTTTCGTAAACACCTTTTTCAAGCTGTTCTTTGACAGTTTTTAGACCAAGAGCAGCAACGGTTGATTCGGGGTAATACT
Source organism: Candidatus Saccharimonadota bacterium (assembly GCA_017511205.1). Lineage (GTDB taxonomy): Bacteria > Patescibacteriota > Saccharimonadia > Saccharimonadales > Saccharimonadaceae > Nanosyncoccus. The sequence goes on along the minus strand of JAFWLE010000004.1, from coordinate 67,389 downwards.
TGTCAAATTTCACGCCAATGGAGTTATAAAACTTCTTGAAGTAATCGTAAGATAGTTCTCTGCCCTGCCAGTATAACTGAGCGAGATCTGAATCATGGAGATCTTCGGAATTAATCTTATAAATCTCTTTATTGAGCTTAGTAATTTCTGCATGGGCTTTTTCGTCGTCATCATAAAGCGCAGTGCCCTCAATATAACACTTGGCAATGTCTTCAATTATTAGCTCATCAGGATTCTTCTGGCGTAAGACATACATAGTTTTGGCAACGTGGAGACCGACATCGCCGCCAAAATTGGCACGAATCACCTTGGCGCCGGCATACTCAAAAAGATTAGAGATGGCGTCACCTACGATGGAAGTATACAAATGGCCGACGTGGAGGACTTTGAAGGGATTGGGGTCGCTGAATTCGCAAATCACGGTCTTACCCTTGTATTCATCTGAAATAATGTTTTCTTCAAAATCTTCGGATAAATCATCAATTTTATTAGACAAATAATCATCACTTAAAACAAAATTCAGAAATCCTGGAGGAGTTACAAGAGCCTTTTGTTCGCCTCCTCGCTCGCGCCTGTCGTCGCGGGACTCGCTTCGTCGTTCGCTGCCGCCCGCGCGAACGCTCACAAAAGCCTTTTGCAGCTCCTCCGCAATCATCTTTGGGCTTTTATGCAACTCTTTAGCAAGTTTTAGTGGAGCGTTAGTGGAATAGTCGGCGTCAACGTTTTCTGGAGATGGAGTGATTTCAAGGTCAAAGTCGAGACCATAAAGGTCTTGAATAACTTTTTTAAGTTGGTCTTTTAAATCTTGCATAAATTAATTATACCATAATCTGATATCGTATGCTATAATAGAGGAGTCGCGGGTATCGTATAACGGCTATTATGTATCCTTCCCAAGGATGAGATTGGAGTCCGACTCTCCATACCCGCACCAGTGTTGATAAACAGCCTCTTTGGAGGCGTTTTTTGTTAGTAGATTCAAATTAGTTTTTTTAGTAAAAAGACGGTCTTAATTGGAATCTCGTATATGTTTAGCCGTTTTCTTCACTGTATTCATCAGTGGTTTTAATTTCGATAAATTCGGTGATTTTGCCTTCTTCTTTGAGTTGTTCGAAACGTTTGTCAAATTCGGTGAATGGAACCTTGATAGAAACAAAGTTAACCTCGGAATTGGTCTTTTTGACAAGTTTGACGAAATAGTAACCGTCACCATTCATGGAGATGAACCTACTACTGCTCTTCCCTGGCTCAAGCTTCATAGCTTCAGTAGCGCGACCGCCATCGATATTCTTATTGTCAACGAGCCCACCAGTCTCCTCATAGACATTTTTGTCACCGAGTTCTTCGGCGACTTTTCCGTAATCATTGTCGCTTTCTGAGAGAATGCGTTCGACCTGTTCAGCAGTTTCTTTAGCGGTCTTGTCAATCTGCTCTTCAACTTTGGCTTTTAATAGAGTTAGATAAAGCATGCGGCAATATTCTTCTTTGCTGAGGCCGAAGTTATCTTCTATAATTTTCATAAACCCTTCTTCGCTGCGCTCGATGCCACCGATGGTGAGATGGCGATTAAACTCGGAATTAACTTCTTCGTCGGAGACGGAAATGCCCAGTTCATTGGCAAGTTTAATGGCATAGGTATACTCTTCGGCTTCGGAAAGAGCGGAGCGTTTATATTCGTTATGTAAATCATCAATAGATTCCTCATCAAACTGACTGCCGGATTGACGCTCCATAGAAGTCAAACTGCTGCGATAAAACATTAGATAGTCTGAAAAGCGAACATCTTCGCCGTCAACGCTAGCGACAGAAACTGGGAAAATCTTAGTTACACGGAATAGTAAATCGTCAGTCATGCCAAAACGATATAATGCCAACCAGCCAAAAGTTATAATTAGGGTAATGGTAACAAGAGCAATCAAGATAGTATTAATTACCACACGGTGTTTAGTCCATTGTAAGGGGTATTTAAACTTACGGCCTTTTGATAAGACTTCTTCACGGCGCTCTTCGACCTTTTCTTGTTCGGTCTTCTTGGCGTCTTTCTTCTTAAGTAGACTCATGGTATAATTATAACACAATGGCTCCGTAGCTCAATGGATAGAGCGGCTCCGTCCTAAGGAGAAGGTTGTGCGTTCGACTCGCACCGGGGTCACCATTTTTTTTGGAAAAAACAGCAGAAAGCGAGTCGAACTTTCAGTGCGACTCGCACCGGGGTCACTAAAAGAAAAAAGAAGCCGCAAGGCTTATTTTTTTATTTTGGTGACGATGCGAGAGCAACGAAGTTGCTATCGCAGAGATCACCATAAAATAAAATAGGCCCGCAGGGTCTAATTTTATTTTATGATAATGCCGAGGGGTGAGAAGAGCGCAGTTCGCTCGCCGAAGGCGAATTAGCCGAGCACCAGCAAAGACAAACTTGCACTTCCCTAAAACAACCTCAAACGAATGCCAACAACGCCATATTGAGTTTGTTTTTCTGGAGCATAAAACTCGCTAAGTACGCCTAGCAATTCCTCCTTTGTCATAGAAGCATCTGCGAGAATAGAAATATCGAAATCCTCAAATAATTCCTGAAAAGATTTGTAGCGAAGAAGACCAATGACCTCAGCTTTTAATTTATCATTTTCAGATTTAGAAAATTCAATGATATCTCCAAGTTCTATTTGACTTCGTTTTTCATCAAAAAGGCGGAGTTCGATACGTTTCGTTCCATCTTTTATAAAGTCGAAGTACTTTGGTTGCAAATTCATTTCATATGTTTTCATGTTTTTAGTCCGTATATTCAAATAAGAGGGTGCCCCAAGCCTTTTCTGAAGAGCTATCTTCAATCGGTATTTCACGCTGAAGAACAAACCCAAGTCTGTCGCTCTCGAATTTTAGTAGATGCGGAAAAACATCGAACTCGTAATCACCAGTATAGTCTGTCACGATCAAAATAAATTTCTTATCATCGTGCCCAAAAAGATAAATCCAGGTATCAGGACCAACTTCATAGTAGTTGATTTCGGTAGAATCTTCATAACCATATGCAGACATTACTTCTTTTCGTTCTGTTTTAGATAAATACATATGTCTACTATACCATTTCACTAAACTAACTGCTCGTCGGTGTTCTTCTTTTTATTAAGCGGTTCGAGCCAATGAAAATACATATTCAAATCTATCAAATTCATTAGTTCTTAAGAAATAACTATCATTACATTTTAACCTATCAAGAATAGTGATTCCTAGTTCATTATTAAGAATTCTCTCCTCGGCATCTGTGTCATCAAATTGGTAGTCGCGACATATGAGAATAAAATTATCCTCGGTTTCGTTGTCCAATTTATAAATTTTGCAATCTGGTTCAAAGTCAATCATATCGGTAAAAGTTAGTTTACCATCAAAATCAAATGAGCTTGCGATTTTTTCAACTTCTTCTTTTGATAGGATTTTCATATCTATATTATATAACAAATAAATAAGGATAGCAACTTTCGTCGCTATCCTTTCGAATTAGAGGTTGTTTATCTGGTTTTTCTTATCATCCTGATAAAGAGTTTCGCCATGCTCGCGCCAAAACTGGAGTTTACCATTTACGTAATTAACATGGTTATGCCCAGGGCCATCTGGAGAACCTTTTCCTCCGTAGAAAATTTGAATCTGGTCAGAATTTCCAGAATCACTAACCTTGATTACGGCCGGACGACCATCGAAGGTGCCACGATAGGTTCCGTTGCGAAGCGAGGAATCTATACAATTTTGAGATCCGTGAGCCTCAAACGCATCCCTATCATAGGTTTTGTTGCCAAACTGATCGAGCACGGTATGACCATGACCGTAACCGTCTCCGTCACCAATGCCACCATGATAAATTTGTACAGTCCCATCAGCCTTTTTCACGATTTTCGCCGTAGAACGTTCGCTCCAACTAATATTAGCCTTATCGAGGGTTCTGTCGCGTTCGCGTTTACTGGCTGATTTAATTTCTTCGAGTTTTCTCTGGAATTCTTCTTTCAAGCGAAGATGTTCCTCGTGAAGAGAATCAAATTCGGCCTTAAGACGATCGCGTTCAGCTTTTGCACGTTTAAACTCTGCCTGAATGGATTCATGGCGAGATTTTGCTCGTTCAAAAGCTTCTTTTGCTCTATGGAATGCAGAAGAATCGGTTTTTGGTGCGCGCCACTCAGCATTCTGCCTAGCTTCTCTGACCTCTCGAGCAAGTTCGCTGATTTCTGCGTTAAGCTCGTCTCTGCGTTCTTTGTGCTCGTGTCCTTCCTGAGAATAAACTGGAGCCATTGACTTGTCTCCGTATTCATACTCGGAGCTAGCCTGGTCAAAACAGCTGATCATTTCCTGGTGTTCGCGATCGGCTTCCCATTTTAAGGATTCGATGCGAGAATTGTTGTCGTCGCGGATGTGACTATATTCGTCCCAAACTTCACGATAGTGCTCACTATTCCTTTGCATTTCTTCGTATTCGTGATTCATTTCTTCTCTAGCAGAAGAACGTTCTTGCCATGCAGATTCCATTTCGTCATGGACATCACTAGCGCGATCTCTCGCTTCTTTGTAGCGCTGAAATGCTGCTTGCTTACGCTGAAATGCGTCTTGTTCTCTGGATTTTAATGAATCCAATTCGTAATTTCTTGACATTCATACCACCAACCTTTCGAAATAGTAATGTACGATAAGTTTTACAACCAAATACTTTTTATATTATAACATTTTATTTATATATTGTAAATGATAATATTAGATCATAAGATGTGCACCGTAGGCTTTTATAACACTGTTATTGTAAGCTCTAAAATAGAACTTTGACATTGGTGGCTCTGTTGTTCGTCTGGGTTACTAATGCTTCGGGTTGTATTCATTAGTTCTACTGAGGCCAGGGATATAGTCTGTAGGATATAAAACATTGATAATGCCCCTCCTTCGGTAGAAGTCCTCTACGAGGATATTCCAATTCGATTGGACAAGGTTCACCATTTTTTTGGAAAAAACAGCAGAAAGCGAGTCGAACTTTCAGTGCGACTCGCAATTGGTTTTATTTTCTTCTACGTGCAAGCCATAGTACAACTATCGATGATCCTAGCACAATCAGTATCGCACTACCAGTCCCTATGGCGATAACAACCGCTCTTGTAAACATCCCCGTATTTGGCACAATCATATTGGCATCGTCTGTGTCATCATTGATCCCCTGTGGATTACGACCAACTCTATTGATATAGTTTTTAAACCAGGCGGGCAATAACTCCATGTTGCGGAATTTATCAGATGGCCAATTGTCGCCATTATTGCTTGCATCGTCAGCGCTTGCGATACGCACGGCAAGATATTCGTGGTTGGCACTCAACATATCGTCTGAGTTTTCTATAGTGTCGGTAATTTCTTCACCTGGGGCTAGATCGGTAAACGGAACTTCTTTATATACCGTTTTATCGACCGTGTTATAATATACCAACTTACCATTCTTGTGACCAGGACCTAGCGATTTGGCGGTTACAGTGTAGGCGTCGTGATTGCCGCGGTTATGGAAGTCATATTCCAAATTAGTGATCTGAACTTGCCCCTCACTTGCATCAATCGGATGTTCTGACTGGACACCAATGTCGGCATAGTCGCCATCGCGGCTGGTGGCACCTAACACATAGAACTGCGGGTTATTGTAGTCAGCTTCGGGTAGCTCCAACTCAAGCGGGTAGATGTCACCTGGGCTTAGAGTTGGAATATCATAATCTGCTAGTTTGACATACTGATCGCTCGAATCGTCTTTGTTTTTTAGATAGAGCGAGAATTTATCAACCTGGAAGAGGCCACTGTTTTTCAAAAGAACATCGACTTTGGCGACGTTGGTATCAACGCCTAAGTTTCTCGCATTGGTGATGTCAGCAGCGATGATGGAAATGTGGTTGGTGGCGGCTCCCGACATGGCATACATATCGGCCTGGCCTTCTTCCCAATCGGGGTCAACATATTCGTAATTTTGGACCGTATAGATAATAAATGGAACAGCGGTGCTACCAGGCATGGAACTGTTACCAATGAACAGACCAGCATAATAGGTCACGTTGGAGTTCTCATCGACGTTGGTGACTACTACGGGATCATAGCTGCAGACGCCGTTGGCTTTGACGTAGCCAACTAGATTCTGACGCGAGTCGATATTGGAAAGATAAGAAACCATGAATGTTTCGTTTAAGTCGCCGATGATTTTGAACGGGGCGTGCGGGAGCGAGTTGTTGTCGTCGCCGTATTCGAGCTCCTTTGCGTTGCCGCCGGTAGAACTGTACAGTTTGCCATCTTCCATAAATGTTAGTACAGGTTCTCCGTTTTTAGTCGTAAACTGTGCACCCGAGGCATTCGTAAAGGTGGCTAACAGATTACCTTCAGCATCAACCACGTAAGTGATAACTACGTCTGCGAAATCGTTCCAGACAGTATATGCTGCGCTTGGCTTGCCATCATAAATGCCTACATCGAAAGAAGCAATCGTCCCCCAGATATTACTTTTGATGACATTGCCGTCCCAGCCATCGCCATTTTTGCGGAATAGCATGATTTTACGTTCGCCATCAACTAGACCTTCGGGGTCAGCATCATCATTGGTATAAGCAAAGACATACGGTTCGCGGTCATCTTCATTTCCGCCTGTGGTTACACCAACGCCTCCGTAAATATAATACGAATCTGACGAGACATATTCTTGGCCTTCAAAGCTGTTGGTATCGGGGTCGAATTTCGCAATCATGATTTCGCCACTCTTTGCGACGTCGGTTAAGGTGGCACCGTTACTGCCGTCATTTGTGAGGCGTCTCCATACAAGATAGGACTGGTCTGGGTTGGAGCTGTGCGCGAACTTGGCGTCAAAGTCTTGACCAGAATCTTCAGTGACTGGACGCGGTTCACTCATCTGCTTTGCGGAACCGTCGTAGATTGAATAGTTTAGTTCCCCGTTGTTGTTTGCAAAAACCGTGACTGCGTTTAGTTCGTTGGTTGGATGCTTAATAATTTGGGTACCACTATGTGGATAGACATTTTCAGCAATCTGATGAGCGTAATCATAATTAATAGTTGTCTGGCTGTCAGGAGTCTCCGAAAGAGTAGATGGGGATGTATTTCCAATTTCGCCACCGCCAAGACCCATAAGCTCTGCGGGCGTAGACTTGGCTTTCTTGGTGGGTTTGTCGAGATTGTCGAGATTCCAAGTGGTCTCGCCCTTTGGCATCTTGATTGTGCCGGCTGGTTTGCTACCATAGTCGCTCGCGATCAACTCTTTCTGCTTTTCTTTGATGGTTTCTTGTAAATCTAAGTCTGTTGTATAAGTGATTTCGTCGTCTGTTTCGGTCATATTATTAAGGAAATCGTGGGAACCTTTCACGAAAGTGAATGTTGCCACCGTTCGTCCAAGTACCTTTGCTCTTAAGCCTATTTCGCCTGAAACGTTAAGGCTATAAAAATCAAATAATGGCAAAACGTGGGCTTTGATACCGATATTAGCTGCGCCATAAATCCCGACTGACGCGAGCCAGCCAGAACCGATGCCGCCGTAGAGTTCTAGTCCAGCCGACAAGCCAAGGTCGAGTGTGCCATTAAAGTATTGTTCGCTTTTGGGGAAAATCAAGAAGGTAAATTCTCCATCAGCGCCAATGGTCGCTGTCAATGAATAGGTGAAAATAGCATATTGGCCTGTTACTTTGTATCCAGTTCCAACATACATTTGTATGGTCCCGGTCATTTTTTCAGGATGATTATCATAAGAAGTCGCGTAGCCAGCAAAAGTCCAGGTTAGCCCCATGCCACCTTTATCTACCTGATGTTTCTTAGTGTCTTTCCATTTTTGATACATGTTGGATTTGGAAATGCGATCCTTGAAGTTGTCTTTTTCTGCGTCTGCCCAGAACTCCGCATCGGTAGAATTGACACCGATACCAAGAACGGAGCGACCATCTGGATAGTGTTCGTATTTAATTGGAATAGGGATAGGGCTAAAGGAGAAATTCATGCCGGTAGTAAGTGTACCCATGTCGATTTTGATATCTTTGAGTGGACCCAATGTCACTGGTTTTTCAAAATCTTCCTTGGTGGCATTTTGCTTGATAATGAGGCCGAGCATGGTTTGGCGCACGACTGCGTCATCCCAGTCGTAGAGGATGATTTCGAGACCGGATTTTGCTATAAGTTTGGTAACATTAAAGCTACATTGCTTGGTACCGGTTTGGCAGATGTTCTTGGCTTCACCGTCTTCTGTGATGTCACGGAGTAAAATCGTTTTGACAGAATGGTCTACGTCGAAATCAAGCGTGATGTCTTTCTGGTCGTCAATCGAAATGACATAAGCGTTATTATATATATCAACTACATCTTGGTCATAAGTCATCGTTACTGAATGAAGCACGTCGCCGCTTACAGACTCGTCTGTCGCAAAGGTATTTGGCCCCGCAAAAAGTGCCATCAAGACTAAAACGAATAATGTTATTATTGCTAAGTTCCATCGTTTAACAACAATCATTTAATCTCCCTTTTTGTATTTACCTAATATTGATTATACCATAAACATTATGAAAAAATGGATCGAAAAATGTTCTGATTCATTTTTTGTTGTTGGTGTATAATTATATTATGCATAAGGTTAAAAGCATTGTGATAATGGTTTTATTCTTGCTGGTGACGGTGGGAATGGGAGTGAGTATTCATTTTTCGATTGAAGGTGATAGCGATGCTGATTATATAGTAGAGACTAATGTACCATTCATGCCGTTTGAATTTTATAAAAACCGACAAATTGTGGGGGTAGATGTAGATATTATCGACCGCGTAGCTAAGAAAATGGATAAAAAGTTTCAGATTCAAAATGTAGAATTTGATGTAATTATTGACAACGTGGGAACTGGTAAAATTGCAGATGCAGGGGCGGCAGGGTTAACAATTACTCCAGCACGTGAGGAAAAGGTGAACTTTACGATCCCTTACTACACTTCTGTGCAATATGTGATTTTTGGCCAAGATAATCCACCTTCTCTTAGGGGTGATCACGTAGTTTGGGAATCTCTAGCTGGATATAATATTGGTTCGCAAATTGGCAGCACTGGCTATTTATTTGTAGACGACGAAATTGAGAACGGGGTTCTAAAAGACACCGAAACTTCTATTAAAGGGATTGATTCGCATCAATTAGCGGCAGACGGGATTTCGTCACATATTATTGATTTTGCGGTTGCAGACGAGCTAGTGGCCAAGTTTATCGTAGAGAAAAATCCGGGATTAGAAGCTTTACCCCTATATTATTCTGGAAAAACTAGAGAGGAAGACTACCCTGTAGAGGAACAATACGCAATTGCAGTGAACAAAGAAAAGCCGGAACTTCTGGCAGCATTTAATGAAGTGCTTGCAGAAATGACGATAGAAGATGAAAATGGAAAAACTGAGATAGATAAGCTGGTTCTAAGCTATATTGATGCAAGTAATGAAACTATGCCGGAGGAAGAAACTGATAATAAAGAGGAGAAGGAAACCGAAGAAGAAGAAATCGCGGTCGTTAGTCCAATAAAGTCTTTCTTTAAAAAGGTCGGTGATCTGTTCAGTACTCCAGAGTATATTGATTCGATGTTACATGGTTTTTGGCTGACAATTCAGGTTTCTTATTTCGCGATTCTGATGGGAATGATTCTAGGAGCAATTATTGCCCTCATCGATACGGCTAAGAAGTCTAAGTGGTTGGCGGTGCCGAAATTTATCTGCCTAGTTTATACAACTATTATTAGAGGTACACCAATGGCCTTGCAACTGTTTATTATGTTCTTCGTAATCTTTGCAATTAAAGGATTTCCAAGCATTATTACGGCGATAGTGGCATTTGGGCTAAATTCAGCTGCTTATGTATCGGAAGTGATTAGAGGTGGAATTCTCTCAGTAGACAAGGGGCAAACAGAAGCAGGTTTGGCACTAGGGCTATCTAGGAGCACGATCTTCTTTAAGATTGTGGCGCCACAGGCAATTAAAAACATCATCCCTGCGCTTGGGAATGAAATCATCACCGTAATCAAGGAAACCGCTATCGTAAGCATGGTGGGGATGTATGACCTCAATATGGCGGCAAAGGATATTGGCTCAGGGCAAAATATGGCCAGCTACATCGTACCAATGTTTGTAGCAGCACTATTCTATCTTGCAACTATTTACCTAATTACGTTTGTTGTGAAATTAGTTGAAAAATCGCTACGGAAGAGTGACTTAAGGACGGAGGAATAGATGGAAAATAAGGAAGCTGATTTAAAAATAAAGAATCTACATAAAAGCTTTGGCAAGAACAAGGTGTTAAACGGGATTAATTTTGAGCTGAAAGACGGTGAAAGAGTGGTGATTTTGGGACCATCTGGATCTGGAAAGTCTACATTTCTTAGGTGCATCAATTGGATGGAAGAGCCGACTGCGGGCGAAATCTACTTCAATGGGACACTAATAACAGAGAAAAATATCCGTAAAATGCGACGGAATATCGGGATGGTATTTCAACATTTTAATCTAATCAATAATCTAACTGTGATGGAGAATTTGCTACTGGCACCGATGAAATTGAAGGTTTTGACGCATGAAGCAGCAGAAAAACGTGCGAAAGAACTACTGCGGCATATCGGGCTATTAAACAAAGCAGAGGCTTACCCTGCTTCCCTGTCGGGCGGTCAAAAGCAACGCATAGCAATCATCCGGGCGATGATGTTAAATCCAGAGGTGTTACTCTTCGATGAGCCGACTTCTGCACTGGATCCAGAAGCGATTGGAGACGTACTAGATTTGATTCGAGAGCTGGCCGGTCAGGGCATGACAATTATGATAGTAACGCACGAGATGGGATTTGCCAGAGAAATCGCTACTAGAATAGTGTTTATAGATAAGGGAAGGATTATAGAGGAGGGTGAACCGAAAGAGTTCTTCACCCACCCCCAAACTGACAGAGTGAAAGAATTTCTCAAAAAAGTACTATAGATTTTGACAAAAGTTGAATTGTGTGCTATAATTGTAGGTGAAGTTATATCTTTGCCATGACTGTAGGAGGGAAGCTATGCGTAAAATATTCTTAGCAATTTTAATGGTTTTGGTGGTAATGGGTAACATGACGGTTTCTTTTGCAGCTGCTGGCTACAAAGATGTGAATAAAAGAACAATCGACAGTAAGTCGATTAAGTCAATAAAGACTCTTAAGAAAGCCGGTGCATTTAAGGGCGTCATTAAGGGCAAGAAATTTCGCCCGAATAGCAAGATGACACGTCGTCAGTATCTGAGAATGCTGAAAAACCTGTATCCTGGCAGAGTGACTGTGACTGAGGCTGACAAAAAGAAAGCTAAAAAGATGGTCACGGAGTACTATGTAACCCAGAAGATGGTAAAGGTAGCTGAGAGCTACGGAATAACCATCACTTGGGATGGTAGCAAGAAGAAGCTGTCACGCGCGAGCGTGGCGAATTATGTCGTTAGCTTCGCTGAGTTCGACTCAGCGTTTGCTATAAATTAGCCCCAATACCCCCTAAAGAGGGCCGGATTCCCCTATCCGGCCCTTTTGCATAGATTAAAAATTTTTAACGAGTATATTTTTCGTTCAAATCTGAATAGTCATAGAGTTCATTAGCATTGAACCAGAGGTCAATTTCTTTCTTGGCTTCATCAATATTCCCAGAAGCGTGAACAAGGTTTGGCACGCCAGTACCCTTGGCATCGGAATAGCCGAAGCTCATATGAGAGAAATCACCACGAATGGTGCCCATTTCGGCAGATTTTGGCTCGGTAGGGCCAACAATCTTTCTAACTAGCGGAACGGCCTCGACGCCTTCTAGCACCATAGCAATCACTGGACCAGTCATCATATATTCGACATTGTAACGGAAAGCTTGTTCGCCACGACGTGAAATCATTTGGCCGATGCCTTCGTAGTGCATACGGTACAATTTTTCGTCTGGCATGACCATTTTCATACCAACAATTTTGAGACCAACGCGTTCAAAACGCTGAATCACTTCGCCGATAATTCCCCGTTGCACGGTGTCCGGCTTTAGAACTACTAAACTTCTTTGAATAAAATCTTGTGATTTTGTCATAAAACTCCTTTTTCTTAATTATATCACATCTTAATTAGCCACGTTTCATAATCCATTCATATTTCAGGAGCTCCGCAATGTGATAAATCAAAGATTTTATCACATTGCTTCGCCCTTTCGGCGAAAAAATCATAGATTTTTTCTTTATATCCTTCAATATGAATGAATTATGAAACGATGTCTTTTCTGATATAATGAAGGTATGGATATCTATGATCTGATTAATGAATTTTTGGAGCATCTGGAAATTGAGGCGGGGCGGAGCAAGAAGACCATCGATAATTACAGATTATATTTGGAAAGATTTTTAGAGATTGCGCAGGAAATCTTGAATAAGGATGAAATTAAGCCAAGTGATATTACGAAGGAGCTACTGAGGAAATATCGTTTAAAACTGAATCGCTATGGATCAGAAAACGGAGAGGAGGATTTGAAAGTAATCACCCAGGCATATCATTTAATAGCTCTAAGGGGGTTTTTGAAGTATCTAGCAAGGCGAGAGATAAAGTCACTCGATCCGTCATTAGTGGAACTTCCTAAGGTAATCAGAAAGCAGGTGACTTTCTTGCATTTTGATGAGGTGGAGGAAATGTTGGAAGAAGTGGACACGTCAACCGAATCAGGATTGAGAGACCGAGCAATCATTGAGCTTTTATACTCTGGTGGCCTACGAGTGTCTGAACTGGTAGGATTAAATCGGGATTCGATTAATTTGGAAAGACGAGAGTTCATGGTAAGAGGAAAAGGCAGTAAAGACCGGCCAATCTTTATTAGTGAGGCTTGCGCAGATAGAGTACGCGACTATTTAGATGCAAGAACTGATTCCCTACCGGCGCTATTTCTAAACAATTCGAAGAACTTGCAAACAGCGGACACTTCGGGTAATTACCGGCGAATCACAGCGCGGTCGGTAGAACGAATTATTGAAAAGTATGCCAGATTAGCGGGGATTACGAAGCACGTATCGCCACATACTTTACGACACTCCTTTGCAACAGATCTTCTGATGAACGGAGCGGATCTCAGGGCAGTGCAGTCGATGCTGGGACACGCTAATATTTCAACAACACAAATTTATACGCACGTAACGGATGCACACCTAAAAGAGGTGCATGAGAAATTTCACAGCGAAACGAAATAATTAGCTACCAGGCGTAATAACATCTGGGTCATAAAGACGTATAACGGTGGAGATAGTGGAAGGCTCTTCTGCATTGGTGCCATACCAACAAGTTCGAATATAAAAATCATAAAAAGCGGAGGTAGGTGAAGTGTCATCGGTAAAAGGAGCTTTTTTGTTGACAATCTCGGTAGTTTTATTGTCTTTTACGGCGACGATATAGATGCCTTCTGCACGGAATAAGTCTTCATAAGTAGATGAAGACGTATTAGATAGCGCTTCTCCTGAAGTAGAATTATTATAGCCATAAATTAGTCTTGGGTAGGTAGAGGCTTCTTTAAATATATCTTTACTGCCACTTTTTCTGGCACTAAAAATGGCATTTCCTTCTGCATTGGAAGCAGTGAAACTGTTGAGCTTTCTAGGGTTGATGATAAAGGCTTTTTGATTAAAAATATTATTGGAAGAATCTGTTTTATAAAGCGATTGACAATCTTCTGGAGTAAACTGGAAAAGCTTCTTTTGGTCTTCTTCACTCCAATTCTTAACGTCTATGGCGTTTTCAACAATTTTTCCCCATAGGCTGGCGTATTTGCTGCTTGGCGAATCTTTCTCGGATAGATATGACGCTTGGATAAAACGAAGAGCTTCGGATTGAGTGTCAATTTCTTCACGCGCAAGAGTGGTCTCTAAGGCAGTTTGAGAGTTTGAAGTACCATTGCTCATTACCGCGATGATGGCGATGGCGACCATAGAAAAGATGCCTACGGCCAATGTAACTTCAATTAGGGTATCGCCTGTCTTTGTCATAAGCTTATTATATCATATACTCAAAAAGTCGGGGTGTTTTTATATGATAAATGAGAGAAGCTGGTCCGAGAGACAATAAACGATGACAAAGGCAATGACTAAGAACGGGCCAAAATAGATTTTCTGATGGCGGTGTTTGATAAATCTCGGAAGCATGAATAAAAAGGCAAGTGTATTAGAAATACATAAGATAAAAACTGCAAGCCAAGGACTAAAAATAGCTAGCCCGATGGACGTACCGAGGAGCCAATCGCCATCACCTACCCATTTCCCTTTTGAAATAAGATAAAGCAACAGATAAAGGCCACCGAGAAGGAGAACAGAGAGGAATGGTGGCAAAATCAGCTCAGAGATTTGGTGTGGACTCATAATCATAGTATATTCTCTAAGGCCTAAAATAATAAAACCAAAGACGATTGAAACTATTAGACAAGCGACTGGCAATTCACCATAAAGACCATCAAAAATGGCCAGAAAAGATAAGACTATAACTAAGGAGATTACCGCAATGAAGATTAGCCAGCTAATAACGTCCGCTGTTTCAACATTGATGGTAGTGCCAATGGCCAGAAAGGCAGCAGCAACAGCGATTTCCGATAAGAACTCAGCAATACCGATTTTTTGGTGGCATTTACGGCATTTGCCTCTTAAAAGTAGCCAAGAGATAATTGGTAAATTGTCGTACCATTTTAGTTGATAATGACACGACAAACAAACAGAACGTTTATTGGAGGAAATACGTTTATCGTTTCTTAAATGAATACGCCGAACCGTGCAACATAAAAATGAGCCAATACAGGCGCCAACGACAAAAAGAAAGATTAAAAATAGGATTTGCATAACTATATTTTAACATGTGGCTCTTGTTTTTTATAGCAAATATCATATAATAAACATAAGGAGTATTATGAGAAGAAACAACAAAAGTGAAGGATTTACGGTTATCGAAGTAGCATTGGTTTTGGCAATTGCTGGATTGATATTCATGATGATTTTTATTGCTCTACCGGCGCTAAGATCTTCTCAGAAAGACGCTCAGAGGCGAGATGATGTAGCGACTTTATTGGAAAAGGTAAAAAACTATCAAACCAATAATAGAGGATCGTTACCTAATGGACCAGCAAATGAAAATAGCTACGTACTTGTGAAAGACGGTAATGCGAGTGGCAACAATACATCTTGGGCAGGATTCTATAGACAGTATTTAGGCACTAATTTCTATGATCCAGATGGTAAGCCATACCAACTATATGTGATTAACTGTCTAAACTCTGGCAGTACTGCTAAAACTTGTAAAATGAACTATGAAAACGTATCATTTCCGAATGATTATAAAATGTTAGTGATAAAACAGGCTCAGTGTGATGGTTCGGTGGCGAAGCCAACAAAGAACCCTAGAAAGATTGCAGTGATCTATAGATTAGAGGGTTCAGGAACATTTTGCAGTAATTCTTGATTTCTTATCGATTGGTGTGTTGTAGGCACTGTCGTGTCCCGAGGGGTTTTATTGTTAATGAATTATGAGATAACGTATGTTGCATAGAGTAACAAGGCTAAATGAAAAATGAACCGGAGTGAATCCGGTTCATTTTAGCTAAGCAAGCGATTTACTGATCGTCGATGCAATAGGTACCAGCACCTTCTAGACGATAGATGATGGCAAAGTGACGAGCAGTATCTTTTACGGCTGCTTCACCGTCACACCTAGCACCGGTTCGGACGTGGATGACGTAATCCATGTCAGTTCCTGGATAAGTGTAAGCGCCTTGTCCAATCTCCATGCCATAATAAGTACCGGCTGGATCTTGGAATTCATTTTTCTTATCACTACCGGCAGTACCAGAGTTCATGTAGTCTCTTAAGAAAATACACGCCATAGCGCTACTAGGATTTGTTTGATTTTGAGTCGGACGATTTCCGCATGGACCGCCAACTTGTTTATTGCCTACCCCAGGAATTTCAATCGACTTCGCTTGGCTAGTAAAATCAGTATAACCATAATATGTGGAAGAGTTATATGGCAAGTTAGAGCCATCGTTAGTTCCCTGGTTGTTGGTTTGATACTGTACCAAGGAAGTATCGACTCGCGCTAAATCGTTACGGCGAGCAGTATCACGCTGAGAGCGCTGAAGTGCTGGGAGCGCTACGAATACCATCAAGAAGATAAGGCCGGCGATAGCAAGCACAAGCACCACCTCAATAATGGTGAAACCCTTTTTACTGTTTATATTGTTTTTTGGCATATTTAATCCTTTCTAGATTATAATTATACACCGCAGAACGACTATCTTTGCGGCATAATCTTTATCTTTATAATAACAAATATTTTAAAAAAAGCAATAGCTTTTTAATTGGCTACGTGGCGACGGAGTTGACAAGGGAGTAGATTGGGAGGAGAGTACCACCGATAACTACACCAATCAGGCCGGCCATGATAACCATGAGGATCGGTTCGATCATAGTGGAAATAGAATTAATCTGTTCGTCTAGCTCATTTTCGTAAACTTGAGCGGCTTTACCTAACATTTCGTCAATTTTACCAGATTCCTCACCGATAGAAGCCATTTGTGGGACGAGCGGTAACATGTAGTTTAAACCAGAGATGGAATCAGAGAGGGGCTTGCCGCCTTTGATGGTTTCGAGAGCCTTGGAATATTCTGCCTCTACGATGGTATTATTGGTAGCATCGATTGAGATTTTAACAGAGTCTAGCATGGGGACACCGGTAGCGAGCAGCATTTCAGTAGTTCTGGCAAACCTTGAGACGTAAAGTTTACGAAAAAGACCCCCAAAAATCGGGACGTTGAGCTTAAAAGTGTCAGCAGCTTTGCGACCGGTTGGTGTCTTTTTGATGGCATACCACAAGCCAGCGATGATGGCAGCTAGAATAGCTAAAACGAGCCACCAAAACGTTGCAAAGAAGTCAGAAATGGCAACTAAGAATTGAGTAAGACCTGGTAATTCCTCGCCCATATCTTCGTAAAGGCCTTTAACTTGTGGGACCACCATAATCATCATGAAGGCTAGCACTGCAATAATAACCACCAAAATAATACCAGGATAGACTAAGGCGCCGCGAATTTTACTGAGCATAGCAGCGTCTTTTTCCTCTTGATCAGCGAGACGTTTGAGAGCAAGATCTAGAGTACCAGATGTTTCACCAGCCTTAATAAGGGCGAGATAAACGCCATTAAAGACATCGGGATATTCTGAAAAAGCGTCAAAGAGGGTTTTGCCGGACTCAACTTTGGCCAGAATTTCTTCTATAACGCTTTTCATTGACTTGGCTTGAGTCTGTTCTGCAACCGTACGAAGCGAAGCGGCAAGTGGTAAGCCTGCACCAATCAAAGTTGCCAGCTGTCTCGTGAACATGATACGGTCCTTGGCTTTGATATGGCCTTTCATGCCAAATAAGCCAGTGCCTTCTTCTACAACAGATTGGGGAATATAACCTTGCTCAATCAAAAGCCGACCGGCGGTTTGCTCATTCTCGGCTTGGATATTGCCTTTGACAATTTTGCCGGTTTCTTTTTCTTTGGCTTTATAATTGAACCGTTTCATGCTAGCCCTTTACAAGTCTATCTAGCTCATTAATATCAACAGCGAATTCGCGTGCTGCGTCATAGGTGATTACTCCAGTTTGAACAAGTTTAGCGAGAGTACGATCCATGGTCTGCATGCCCTGGTCGGCACCAGTCTGAATAGCTGTATCGATTTGGTGGGTTTTACCGTCACGAATGAGGGAGCGAATAGCGGAGTTAGCAACCATAATTTCGGCAGCAACAATACGACCACCAGCAATAGCTGGAACCAAACGCTGAGCGCAAATCGCCATTAGCATATTGGAAAGCTGAGTACGGATTTGAGGCTGTTGATGAGCTGGGAAAACGTCGATGATACGGTCGATGGATTGAGCAGCGGAATTGGTGTGGAGTGTAGCAAAGACAAGGTGACCTGTTTCAGCGATAGTAATGGCAGCTTGAATGGTTTCAAGATCGCGCATTTCGCCGATAAGTACCACATCAGGGTCTTCACGCAATACCGAGCGAAGGGCAGCAGCGAAACTAAAAGTATCATAGTGCACTTCACGCTGAACGATAACTGCACGCTGAGATTTATGAGTGAACTCGATTGGATCCTCAATAGTAATAATGTGAACAGGCTTTTCGCGATTAATTTTGTCAACTAAAGCAGCTAGGGTGGTAGATTTACCGGAGCCAGTAGGACCAGTAACGAGCACTAAGCCGCGCGGAAAATTAGCAAAGGTTTCAACGATGCTTGGCATGCCCAGGTCATTGATGTTTTTAATGCTATTAGGAATTAGACGAAAGGCCGCGGCAAGTTTACCACGTTCATGGAAAGCATTGACACGAAAACGAGCAATGTCGCCAAAAGCGAAAGAATAATCGTATTCTTTATCTTTCAAAAGAATCTTTTGCTGTTCGCTATCAAGAGTAGCAAAAATGAGGTTCTTCAGGCTATCTTCATTAAGAACTGGAGTGCCAGCAATAGGTGTCAGAACGCCGTCGATACGCAAAATTGGTGGCAAGCCATATTGGATATGTAAATCTGAAGCATTGCGCCGAACGCATTCTTCTAGCAAAGTTTCGATTTTGATAACACTGTTTAATTGCCCACTGTTTTCCATAATTATATTTTACCACAGGCTTTATGATAAGTCACTAGCCACGCGGTTTACCTCCTCTATTGTTGTAATACCAGACAGTGCTTTAAGGATACCGTCTTGGCGCATCGTAATAGTGCCTTTTTCTTTAGCTAAACGCATAATTTCATTAGCAGTAGCATGATCTATAATGAGTTTCTGAATTTCTTCATCTACAGTAATGGTTTCGTAAAGACCAGCTCGACCCTTGTAACCACCTGGGGTCTCCTTAGTTTCCATACCTTTAGCTAGCATATAGAAATCATCGTTTGCAACTGGCAAACCTGGATAGCCGAGGTCTTCGCTGATATTCGGGACTTCGTCTTTTTCTTGTGGAAGCAAATCACCCACAATCTCGTTGATGCCCTTGGTTTCGACCTCGTTTGATTTATACATATCACGTTTTTCGGTGACACGGCGAACTAGACGCTGACCAATCACAACGTTAAGTGTAGACGCGAGAAGAAATGGTTCGATGCCCATGTCTAGGAGACGTGGCAGAATACCAGCTGCCGAATTAGTGTGGAGCGTGCTAAAGACTAGGTGACCAGTAAGGGCTGCCTGTACAGCTAAACCAGCAGTTTCGGAATCACGAATCTCCCCAACCATGACTACGTCTGGGTCTTGACGAAGGATAGAACGAAGGCCATTAGCGAAAGTAAGACCGGCATCGACATTGACTTGAATTTGATTAATGCCGTCCATTTTGTACTCAACTGGATCCTCCAAGGTAACAATATTGATTTCCTCAGATTTAATCTGCTGAATTAAAGCATATAGAGTGGTAGATTTACCAGAGCCTGTAGGACCGGAGGTTAAAATCATGCCATTCGGCTTGCTAATACCTTTCAAAACATCTCTTAGAGCGTGCCCGGTCATACCCATTTTTTCAATATCCATAGAGACGCCAGTTTTATCGAGTAAACGGATGACAACTTGCTCGCCCCAAGTAACTGGTGAGATAGCGATACGAAGGTCAATCTCTTGGTCGTCGACAAGAACTGTGAATTGGCCGTCTTGTGGGATGCGGTGTTCGTCAATCTTAAGATTGGAAAGAATTTTGATACGAGAAACGAGAGCCGGGGCGACCGTTTTGGGAAGCTCCATAATCCTTCTGAGAACACCATCGATACGACAACGAATAATGAGAGAGTTTTCAAGCGGTTCAATGTGAATATCTGAAGCTTTGGTTTTAGCAGCGTAGCTAAGAATGGTAGTAAGAGCCTTGGAAATAGGTGAATCTTGGACAATGGTTTTGACATCGCCTTTTTCTTCCTTTTCTTCATCGGATTCTTTGACAGCTTCTTTAACGCCAGAAAAGTCACCATGGTATTGTTCGAGAGTCTCACGTATGCCACGTTCTGAAGACATCCAGACTCGTAGGGGCTGATTAACTAGATTAGAAATGTAATCTGTAGCTTGGACATTGGTAGCATCAACCATCGCGATGTTTAACATACCGTCTTTTTCGCCTAGAGGAACGATTAGTACGCGGGTAGAGGCTTCAGCTGGTATCTTGGACAAGATATCTTGGTCAATGGTGATGTTTTTTAGTTCGACGTATGGAATGCCAATAATAGCGGCTGTAGCGCGAGCTACCATATCGTCACTAATGATCTTGCGGGCAATTAGCTCGGCTAAAACTGGCTTGTTCTCGGCTTCAGCCTTTTGCTTAATCGAACTTACTAACTCACTATCAGCTAAACCTTCTGACAAAAGCAGGTTAATAATCCTCTCTTCTGCGTCTTTGGTAAGCTTGGCCATTTACTGGCTCTCCTCAGCGTTTTCGGCTGAACCACCGTTGTTATTATCGCTATCTGTACTGTTATCTTGATCAATGCATTCGCCATTTTGGTCAAATTTTTTACAATTACCGACATAGACTTCAACAGTTGGATCAATAGCTTTATAATTAAAAATATTTTCATCTGGCGCAGCTAAATCTGCACTAGCGGTGTTATCTAGTTTTTTGACCGAAAAGCTTTCTGGCTCACCTAAGAAAAGATTACAAACGGCGTAAGAAACTAATACGCCAAAAATTGCAATGCCAATGGATGTAATTAGATCTGTTTTCATTGTCCTTCTCCTGCTTTAATTTCTTCTGATGATTCATTTACGTTCGCTGAGTTTACATAATATGCTGTAGCCTGGGCTTGCAGTTTTAACGAATCATTGCTGCCCCATTCTATGATGGCGGATTCGATGTTGAATTCACGAATAGAATGTTCAATGTTGTTTAAAACATTCATAGTGGAGCTGGTATTGGCCTCGATTGAGAGATTAACAGAAATAGGGTTGAGACCTTCTGTGTTGGATTCTTCTTCTGAAGAGGAAGAGCCTCCGCTTGGGCTGAGGGATTCTGGCTTCCAACCTGACAAGTTAAATATTTTGTTGAGACCGGCGAGCAAAGCTTCATCGTTTTTAGAAGAAGGCAAGGCATCTGGGATAATGCGTAAAGCTGAGCAGGTTTTGATAAGCTGACTGGCAGCGGCTAGCTCTTCTGTTCCTTTAGCGTTTTGGTAATTATCTATTAATTGGCCATAAGTTAACCTCTTGCCATCTTTTACGCAACGCGAATCATTCTCTTTTGGCACGGAGTTCAGAGCTTTGTTAGCGGCTAGGTTTTGAAGAATATTGGCACGCAGAGTCCCTCCTAGTTCGGCAATTCCAATATCGTCAGGATTGCATCTATCTAATTCTTCTCTGCTATAGACATCGCCACTCGGACTTTTACAAACGCCAGTAGTCTTTATAAAGTCGGAATAGGATTTGATGGACTCTTCTTCGGACATGATAATTTTAGTATTAAAGGATATTTGATTAATGAAATTCGAAACAAGCGAAATCGCTACTCCTAGAAAGACAGAAGCGCCAAACACTGCAAATAGCATATATTGTTGAGCTTCTGAAATCTTTGCGCGTTTACCAATTGCAATTTCTTTTGCCATTTTAGTTCCCCTCGTTTGTTTTATTATTGCTACAATCAGCGTCGCCTTCTGGACAGTCAATAGCTTTTTCGCCGAACATAGCTTGGATTTGGACGTAAGAATCTGTAACGTTATACTGCTTGGTCGGAGAAATAGCTAGCATATGATGGTTGGAAAATTTGAAAATTTCTGGATTGAGCGCAATTGTGGCAGAAAAACGAAGCACTAGCTCATCGGATGAATCGCGACCGTTGGAAGAGTCTGATATTTCAATCCCATCGTCGCCACCTGGAACTAATTGACAGCCATCACTAATTTCTTCTTCCCATTCTATATCATTTGAAACTTCTGTCCCTTTGTAGGTGATACAATTACTTTTGAAATGTGGGGTATCAGAAATAGCTCCGTCTAGAGTCAAGCGCTTGTTTTTATACCACTTGGAGTATTGAGGAGTACGCCAGATCTTGACGACTTCTTGCCCTTTGTAATCCTCGCGTTCATGCTCTTCTTTTGAAGGGTTGCATCCTTCCCCGTCGATAGCCCAATAAGCATAGTAGTTTTTGGTGCCGTCTTTGGTTTCGGCCAAGGTCGCACCGTCATCGCCTTGTTCAATTATACAGTAGGCTGGAATAGTATTGCCCGATTTGTCAACATATTCGCCATAGTCATAACGCATATATTTCATGCTCTTCTTGAATGATTCAAGCACATTATAATCGATGTATGGTTCTTTGCCGGAGTTAGCCTGAGCATCAAATTTAAAAGTAGTCTGTCCATCTGCTAAGCTAACATTTAGTTCAGAAATAGTGATGGTATCTCCATTTGTAGGAAGTAGAGCTGAAAGAATATTAAAAGTGCGAGACAATACTTTTTTGTTGCCACTAATATTAGACAATCCGTCCATTTGATTCTTGATGGTAAGGAAATCCTTTAGATCTCCATAAGAATTAACTTTTTGGGATAAAGCTTCGATGGATTCTTTTTTACCATCAATGGCGAGTTGCTGGCCTCCTGCAATAACACCAAAAATTAATGTTACAGCGACGCTACCTGCTGCTACAACAATACAGATGAAGAAAATGAAATTGCGAAGCTTCAAAGCCTTAATCATTTCGTCCTTAATATCTGGAACTAGGTTTATTTCGCGATGATATTTGTGGAAGGCGCTGTTTCTTCGTGAGGCAAATTTCTTGGCGATATCTGAGACTTTTATTTCGGTAGCCATTAGTCGTTACTCCTTTCTGATAAGCCAATTGCAACGGCAAATTCGCTTGCAACGCTCATGAGGGCACGCTGTTGCTCATCGGTAGTACGGACGAGTTGCCACGGGTTGCCTTTCGCAGTAGCAATATTGGTTTTCGACTCAATATAGTCGGTGAAAAGTGGGATCATACCAGCATAACCAGATAGGATTATACCACCAACTTTGCCGTTGATGTACTTCGTCTGGAAGAAACGCACAGATTTAGCAAGTTCGGAAGCAAAAGTGTCAAGGTGAGTGCTAAGAATTTTAAAAACTTGGCCTTCGACTTGGTTTTGATCAAGGCCAAATTTAAGAATAAACTGACGCGCTTGATCCTCACGGACATTCAAGCCGCTAGCGATAGCTTTGATTAGGACACTAAAACCGCCTGGAATAGAACGAACTAGTCTAGGTTGGTCTTTAAAGACAATCACAAGATCGGTAGATTTTTCGCCAAAATCAACCACCATGTTAGCATCAATGGCACCTGGCATGGCAAGGGCCCTAGACATAGCTAGAGGTTCTGGTTCCATAGCTATAATGTTTAATCCAGTTTTTTCAATCAATTCCAAAGTTGATTCGGCATAATCTTTGGAAACAGAAGAAACCAAAACTTCGGTTTTGGCAGGATCGTTAGGGCTAGGACCAAGAATCACATAATCAGCCTTGGCATCACTTAAGGCCATCGGAACATATTTGTCTAATTCGTATTTGAAGGATTTTCTTAATTCCTTCTCAGAGGGAAGCGTTTCGGTTTCAACAATAGAAGTAAAGGTTTTACCGGCGGGAAGACCGAGTGCGACATTCTTAGTTTTGATGCCTGCTTGGTTGACGGCACCAAGAATAGCCTCGCCAAGACGTTTCTTACCGAGATCCGAAGAATCAGCGGTTAATTTTGGGTCGATAGGCACATATGCAAACTTCTGCAAAGTCCAGCCGTGTTGGCTAGAACCAGAAAGCTGTACGATTCGCATCGAATTCGTCCCGATATCTAGCGAGAAGAAGTCGCCCACGCCATGCAATAGATTCATGAATCTATTATAAGCTTAAGCTTGATAAAATGCAAGCGAAAAATTACAAATAATTAGTGACTAAATTTTGTTTCATAATTCATCAATCTTAAGGAGCTCCGCGATGTGGTAAAAAAATTTTACCACATCGCTCCGCCCTTGCGGCGGCAAAATCTGCCTTCGACAGATTTTGTCTTAATATCCTTCGATATGATGAATTATTCAACAAGATTTAATCGAATTATTTCTTGCGTTCACGATAGGCGTAAGTTTCGGTATCTACTGAAACGGTGTCGCCTTCTTTGATGAAGGCAGGAACTTTGATTACCACACCGGTCTCTAGGGTCGCGTCCTTCATCACGGAAGTGGAAGTGTCGCCTTTGACAGCGTTTTCCGTATAGGTGACTTTGAGCCAGAGGTTTTTAGGCAATTGCAAATTAATTGGCGTATCGTTATAAAATTGGATGTCCATTTCATCGCCATCTTTCATAAAATCTTTGGCATCACCGACCATATCAGCGGCTAGTTCGTATTGTTCAAAGGATTCTGGATCCATGAAATAGAACTTGGCATCGTCTTTATAGAGATACTGCACCTTTTTGTTAGTGACTTCGGCGGGCTCGATTTTTTCCTGACCTTTGAAGGTCTTAGGGAGCAGGGCGCCAGTAATAAGGTTTTTAACCTTGACATTGACGATGGAACCGCCGCGGCCCATAACTTTTTGGGAATAATCCACGACTTTGTAGGGCTGACCGTCCAAGGTAATGAGGGTATTTTTCTTTAAATCTGTTGGTCCGTACATGCTGCCTCCTAACTTGCTACAAATGGTAATAATGCTAGATGGCGGGCACGCTTGACGGCGACAGCGAGCTGACGTTGCTGCTTGGCGCTAAGGCCAGTCCTGGCAATCGGCTCGATGTGACCGTAGCTATCTAGATATCGTTGCAGAGTTTTGACATCACGATAATCGAAATAGGGAGCAGATTCACCTTTAGTACTTTTCATAAAAATTCTCCTTCGTTTTTAGATTATTAGAATGGGACATCGCTCAGGTCGATTTCCTCTTCAGGAACATCGTCGGGAACGTCGGCAGCTGGAGCATCGCTAGCAGCACTGGCACCAGCAGCATTGTCACGTGGGGCACCGACAAAATTGAAATCTTCGACGACGATTTCGACACGGGAACGCTTCTTGCCATCGGTTTTGTCTTCCCAGCTGCGCTGGTCAAGACGGCCGGAAACTAGCACACCGGAGCCCTTCTTAGCATATTGATTAATCATTTCACCGAGTTTGCCCCAAGCGGAACAGTCGATGTAGGAAACGGCTTCTTTTTGTTCGCCGTTGGAATCCTTAAAGACTCGGTTGACCGCAACTGAAAAACCACAAACACTGGCGCCATTTGGTGTAGTGCGAAGTTCGGGGTCACGAGTTAAATTACCGGTAATGATTGCTTTAGAAAATCCGCGCATAATAAGTTATTCTCCTTTTTTAGTTGATTTATCAGTGTCGTCTTCGACTTTTTCAGTCGAGGCGGCAGGTTCGGTGTCGCTAGCTACCGCAGTTGGGCGTGAAGTGTCGGCACGAACCAAGAGGTGACGCAAAACTTCGTCGGTAATATTGAGGGTGTTACTGACTTTGAGTGGGGCTTCAGTAGGAAGCTGGACGTCAAAGTAATAGAAAACCGCAAATTCTTGGCCGTCAATTTTGTAACTGAGGCGTTTTTTGCCGTCGTTTTCTTCTTTGGTAATTTCGCCACCATTTGAGGTGAGGATCTTCTTCACCTTGTTGACAGCGGGGTCTAAATTCATCTCGAGATCGGGATGAAATAGAACTGTGAGTTCGTAATCTCTCATAGAAACTCCTTTGGTTAAAGTAGAAGCTGTTCTCCGAGTTTGGTCATTCAAACACGGGTTGGCACCTCTACTGAGCTGATATTATGGGATGATTATACCTCTAAGTGGGAGAAAATGCAAGGGGTGGTTGATTAATATATGCCTCTTTGGATTTCGGAAAGGCAGGAAGAGAGAAGATCTCCAGAAACATGATACTACTGCCACCCAGACTACCGACTCAGGCACCGGACCGAAAACCCGAAATAACGATAATTGCCGTAAGCAGGACCGACTGAGCCGCTCGGGGTCGGGGAAATAGAAAGAATGTATGAAATTCCAGAATTCCATACTACTGACGACCACCAAACACCTTCATCGCCAACGAACTCCAGAAACCCGTACCAATCTCCACTTAAAACTGATTTTATTGCGGTATCCCAAATATTTGGATTTTCCATCTTATTAGTGCCACTATTCCAATTATATTGAGAAACTAAGTATTGAAAAGAGCCATTAGATGCATTATTGCCACTTTTAGGAAGTGTCCAGTTAGCTGGACAAATAGATTGATTAATATCCTGAAATTGAGTGGTATAGCTGGAGCTATCATTCACCGCTACTGCTGCAGCCCACTTGTAGTAGTTACCTAAATGGTAATGAGAATCGCCAGTGGTAGAAATGGGCTCGCAATATTCACGTTCACTATTCCATGTTCCATTGGCAGACGTACAAGTTTCTTCCGTATCTGGCTCCTCCCCAACCAAAAAGCCGCTCCAATATAATTCTCCCGGATTATAAGACTCTGGAATAGAGCCTGAGCCACTCCAACTCGTGTCGCTTGTAGCTTTAGTCGCAGCGCTAGGAATCCAAGTAGTATTAGCTGGAAGATCAGTAGTGGTAGAATTATAGGCTACGCTACCATCTGTTTCAATATCATGGTCTAGGTTCTGTGTCATCCAGATATTACCGTCTCGTAGTTTTGCTACACAATAGGTCTTATCATCACGTTTATCAGCTAGATAATATTGAGCGTCTGTTGTCATACCAGCTAGAATAGAAGCTTTATTAGAACTATTTAAGTCTTGCATATAAGTTAGGTTTGGTACTGGTGTAGTACAGGAAGTAGGTGGGGTTACAGGTGATGCTTCTGGTTCCGGACTAGTCACAGCATAGAAAGTAATTACATTAGTATAAGTCCCAGCAGCTTGAGCTGTAGAGGCCTTAGCACCAATCTTGAATTTAATGGATTGATTATCTACCGGACTAGTAGTTTCTATTAAAGCTTTACCAGTAGCGCCGTCATCATCATTATCTTTAGGAAGTCCTGAATAGTTTGACCAAGTAGAACCATTATCATCTGAAATACGATAGCCCCAAGTATTGTCTGTGGAGAGACTAGCTAGACTAGCATTAGTAGCAATGCTAGTGAATTTGTAGTTACTATTCTCTGTATTTACAAGATCTGTATTAGTAGAAGAAGTACCAGCTGTAGCAGTGAGATAGTAGCCATAGGTAGCGTTAGTAGTAACACTGACTGTGAGTGTATTACTGTCTGCAGTGGAGCCTGGTGTGAGATTATTAATGATAAGGTCTGTGCTTGCTGTATCGGAAGAGAGATTGATGGAGATAGTTGGATTGAAGGTGAATGAGACATCTACAGAACTTTGATAGGTGACAGCGGAGGTGGAGCTAACAATGGTTAGCAATGTAACAAAAACTGGTAGTATCAAACTCACCAACAACATTACTCTCTTTTTCATAATATTTATTATACGCTAGCGGTTTGAAAATGCAAGATGATTATTTTTATTGAGGCAGGTTTTGCGGCTTTCTTTGGTGATAACTGAAGAATTCGTTTGTTCTTCAATTTCTTTTCTGGCATGACCAGCCACCGTGCCGCCACGTTTTGCAACTTTGCGATTGGCATTAAAAGTTGAAGGTTGTTCTATTTGAGATATTTTCGTGGTGGTTGATTCTGATAGCATAGTCAGAATAAGCTCTAAATCCGTCATATTGTCACGCAAGTTTTCCTTTTTCAGGTTTTTATATTTTTTGTATTCGTGGGTAGTCATGCCAGACCAGGCTTTGGAGATTTCGTCAGTTAGAATCGCATAGTCTATTCCCTTCTTCATGCCACGCTCGTGCCATTCATTGGTCAATTCATTACGAACACGAATAGAAAGAAGCCGCTGATGAATCCATTCTTCGTTGTAACCTTTTTTAATATAGGTAAGAAGAGCACGATCGATAGCCTGTTCTGGATCGATAGTTTCTTCTATGCGTTCGTTCCCGACTCTAGCAAGCCAGAGCTTGAAAGGCTCTGCTCTTTTCGATGGGATTGATTGAACTAACCTAAGAACTTGCTCAGTAGTCATAACGTCGGTAAGATATTTTTTCCCATCGGAAGAGAGCATTTTCAGTTGGTTACAATTTGTAACCAACTGACTGCCTTCTTTATTTAATCTGTTTTTAAGCACCTTCCAGTAGTTTCTTGCTCTATCTATAGTTGGCTGGTCGGTGAGGACCTTGATGATATCTACCACCGAAAAAAGCCACTCTTCGTTTTCTTCGTCCCAAGAAGTGCGGATAGGTTGATTTTGAAATAACTGTAACTTGTCTTCGCTCATAGGAATCTCCTTATTTTTTCACAAACTAGCACACTCTATCTGATTTTACAACCCCCTTCTAGTAAATTTAAGCGCCGGCGAGTTCGTCAAACTCTTCCATAGAAGTGATAAGGACTTCGCGGGGTTTGTTGCCGTTTGCGGGGCCAATCACGCCGATTTCTTCGAGCCAAATAGCAAGACCGGCAACAAAGCCGTGGCCTTTGCCAAGCCAAGTTTGGAGAGATGCGGTGCTGAATTTGCCTTGTTTTAGAGTGATTTCGACAGCTTTACGGACGGTCGGATCACTTGGATCAAAGCGACGGCCAAGGTCGCTAGAACCGCCACCACCTGGCATACCTTTAATAGCAACTTGCTGAGAAATTACTTCGTCGTTATACTGAGGCTCGCGCTGAGAGCGGAGGAAATCAGTGACTTTGCTGATGTCTTCATCAGAGGCAAAGGCACCCTGAAGACGACGAGGTTTGCCCATCATTTCAGTAGTAAGGAGAAGCATATCGCCTTTGCCGAGAAGCTTCTCGGCACCGCCTTGGTCAAGCATAATTTGAGAATCAATACGAGAACCAACGGCGAAGGCGATACGACCTGGAATATTGGCCTTAATCAGACCAGTGATGACTTTGACTTCTGGACGCTGGGTAGCTAGTACGAGATGAATACCAGCGGCACGGCCTTTTTGAGCAATACGGACAATCAGCATTTCGAGGTCTTTGCCGGCCATCATCATAAGATCGGCCATTTCGTCGATTACGATGACGATGTAGGGCATTTTGCTTCCCTTCTCGGGATCGCTACCGGCAGTTTTGGCGATTTTAGCGTTGTAATCACCGATGTTTTTGACTTTTTCTTCGGCCATCAAGGTGTAACGGCGCTCCATTTCACCAACAGCCCATTTCATGGCAGAGAGAGCCTTTTCGGTACTGGTGATAATCGGAGTAAGAAGGTGTGGAATATCTTGATATTGTGCCATCTCCACTTGCTTTGGATCAACAATAATCAATTTCATATCAGATGGAGCATTGCGATATAGGAGTGAGCTAATCAAGGTATTAGTCATGACGGACTTACCAGAACCAGTGGTACCGGCAATGAGGAGGTGCGGCATTTTGGCGAGATTCGCGACTACGGCGTGGCCAGAAATGTCTTTACCGACAGCAAAGCTGAGCGGGTCTTGGGCCTTTTTCCATTCAGGGCTTTCTATCACGCCACGCAGGCGAACGTCGGCCGAACGAGCATTTGGAATTTCAACGCCAACTGAACGAGTGCCAGGAATTGGGGCTTCAATACGGATTTTATCCACGGCGAGGTTCAAAGCGAGCTCTTTATCGCGAGCAAGAATTTTACTCAGATTGACGCCGGCCGGTGGTTTCATGGTGTACTGGGTGACGCGTGGGCCAACATTGGCGCCTTCCATTTCGACATCAATGCCGAACTCGGCGAGAGTTGATTTAATAATATAAGCGTTTTGCTGAATATTGCCAGCGTCAGCCGGTGATTGCTTTTTCTCTAACAAATCGACCGACGGCATCTTCCAATCGGGATCGGAAACCGCAACAAGAGCTGAAGGCTCTTTAGCTGGTTCGGGGGCGGATTTAGCGGCAGTTTTATGGAGTAAACTAGGCGCAGCAGGCTGCTCACCATTAAGACCGGAATTGACTTTGATTTCGAGCTGACCAAGTTTTTTACCTTTTTTGGTGTCCTCGTCTTCTTCTGTATCGGAATTTTTGCCACGTTTGACCATATTCTTAGTACCCTTAAAGAAGGTCACTGGGGAAAGTTGCAGCATGAAAGCGGTGGTAATAAAAATCAAAACGATATAGATGAAAATGACAACGCCCTGGCTCAAGAATTTGGTAGCGATAGAATTAAGCCAGCTGCCAACGAGACCACCATTGTTCCAAATAGCGGCAATACCGGAAAGCCAAAAAATCATAAGGATGCTTGCGAGATAAACTGGGAAAGCCACGCGGTTGTCGTCCGCGCGGAAAATTTCCACCGCTAGGTATACTAGAAGTGCAGGGATAAAATAAGTAGCAAAACCGAGACCACTCAAAATGAATTCGTGAACTTTGTTAAAAACTGTGCCACCTTGGCCAAACCAAGTAACAACGAAAAAGAGTGCCAAGGCAATCATAACGATTGCGCCAATTTGACGCCAAAAGCCGCCAGGGAGTTCATATTCAACCGGCGCTTCCTTTTTTGAACTTTTGGTGGAGCGTCGCGTGGATTTTCGTGTTGATTTTCGTCTACTTGCAGGCATAGGGTAATTATAGCACACTTTGCAGAAAAGCACAAGAGGTATAAGGGATGGTTTTGCTGATTTACTGATTTTTGAATTCGTGCTATAATCAGATTAGCGTTAGGCTGTCGCCAAGTGGTAAGGCAACGGGTTTTGGTCCCGTCATTCGCAGGTTCGAATCCTGCCAGCCTAGCCATTTTTGTTACACAAAAATTGAAAAAGCGAGGACTCGTTCCTCGCTAACGCTCGGATCGAATCCTGCTCAAGCTAGCCATTTTTGTTGAAACAAAACTTCAAAAACCGAGGATTCGGACCTCACTTCGTTCGGTGCGAATCCTGCTCAAGCTAGCCATTTTTGTTGACAAAAAAACGCTGAGGAATCCTCAGCGTTTTGAAAAAATTATTTGAAAATTGTCGTCATAAACTTATGGAAAAATCCAAATTGGGTGGGTTTTTCTTCGGTTTTTGAAGATGCGGTTTCAGAATTGGCAGTTTCGGCAGCTTCCAAACGATCAGCTTTTCTCATGTAGTCTTTCTGGGCGTTTTTATAAAGTGCATCTGCCATTTCAAATTTTTTCCAGAGATCGTCGCGACTAGCTTTTAAATGGAGAAATTTCTCTCTAGCAGTCCGGTGTTTTTTTCTGGCAGCTTTGAAGGCTTTAATGGCCGCAGTGAGTTCTTCCTGATTCGGCCGAGGTGCTTTCGCTTCGGCTTCTTCTCTAGCTTCTTTGATTTTTTGGCATAAACTGGCAATTTTTTCATTGATGCCGTCTCTACACCCCTTGTGGTCGTGACCATCCCGGGTGTACATTTTGGCCATTTCTCTGTCGCCACGTTCATACTCAATATTTGCTTTTTCGAAATTCTCTTTCATTTTGGCCTGTTCTAAAGCAGAGGAATGCCGCAAGATACTAATTCTAGTGTCAGTTTCCTCACGGAATCTAGAGTAGGCTTCCCAAACTTCTCTGTAATAATCACTAACATCGTAAATAGAATTATATTCCCTATCCATCTCTTTTCTTGCTTTTTCTAGTTCATCCCACGCCGACTGCATTTCGAAGTAAGCTTCGTTAGTTAGTTTTCTCGCTACGTCATACTTGCTATAAGCTTTCTGTTTACATTGATATGAATTCTCTAAGCTATTATTTGCCGTTTCTAACACATATTTTTCTAACAACTTTTTCACCACCTTTAATGTGCTAACAAATTATACCGTTCTATCTATATTATAGCATAAAAAGTAAAAATGTAAACCTAGGCAATCTGGGTCTTATAGCTTAATTCATCCATATTTCAGGAGCTCCGCAATGTGGTAAAGAAATTTTACCACATTGCTCCGCCCTTGCGGCGGCAAAATCCGCCAGAGGCAGATTTTGCCTTTATATCCTTCAGTATGGATGAATTAAGCAATAAGCCTACTCCCGAGGTTGTGCTATTGAAATTTTTTAGTTTTTGTGGTATAATAATAGTAGTTAGTTGATTCCAATTGAAGGGAGGCGAGAAAATTGGGAAAAGACGAACGGACATTACAAATGGAGCGAGAATATGTAGAGCTTCACAATCAAGGTTTAATGCCGAAGGAAATTGCTCAAAAATTCAATCTTTCGCGAAGGACTGTGTACAATTCTTTGCAGAAGATTGCAGATGAAGCAGGAGTTTCTAGACAATCTTTACTAGAGATTCCTCACAAAGAACACGCTAAATACGATGTTGAGAAGAAGAATGATGTTCCCGTTAAAATTGAGGAGCTTAACAAGAAAATCGACAAGGTTATTGCCGGTTTAAATGAATTGCTGGACGAAGTCAATTTTACAATTATGGAAATGGAAGAACTGGAGAGATCAGAGAAGGAGAATGTAGATGAGTAAACAGTTGGAGATGAAGGATTTATTAGAGGGTATAAAAAAAGGTATGTCGATTGATGACTTCTGTGAAGCACTTCAATGTGATGAAGAAGAATTCAAACGAAGCATCCTTAGACTCTATAAGAATAACGACGAAAAACTGAAGAAAATCATGCGGGAGATTAAGAAAAAGTCCAAGAGGAAGTCTGGCAATAGCAAAAAGTACAGTTGGGTAGCCAAAGAGATTGACGTTGATAAATGCGTCGATAGGAGTGTAGAAAAGGAAGAAAGTGAGGAAGCGTTTGAGGTGTTTAGTCCTGAAATGAGTCTAGAAGAACTAGATAGACTTGAAGAAAATCAGTCTATAATAACTGCTAGGCTTGAGATGAAGCACAAAGGTTTAGTGGCTGAGCACCAGATGATACTACAGAGTGTTCAGAAAATCAGCACAGAAATAAATGGGCTGATTGTCTCTGTGAAGGAGAAATACGAAGAGTTCCAGGATCTAAAGGCAAGTGCTGAGGAAATTGCGGAAAAGATGAAAGAACTATCGGCTGATGTGCATGATAAAAAAGTGGCACTGATGGAGACTCGTCAGAGGATACACGAGCTTGAGCTAATCACGCTTTGTGTGTATGAATCTGGCGAAATCACCGCTGAAGGCGAGAGGCGTGTCGAACTGAATGATTCTGGCAGCGAAAAACTGCGGAATACTTTACTAAAGATGGAGGAATGCCAAAATCTGAGGGTGAAGGACGTAGGCACGCTCGCTAAGCTGATAGCGATAGTGAAGAACCTTAAAACTTCTAAGTATGAGGTGGTTTGTGATGAACCGGAGATAGAGAGGATATTTAATACTATTTCTATATAAGCGACTAGTGTAGATAACTAGTATGCTGACTTGATTCGCTCCATAAAGTGCCGCTTGGATTATCCTAGCGGTACTTTTTGTGGTATAGTTTTTATATGATAAAGATAGTAGCAGGGGGAAAGAAAAATGTACCTTGGTGCGAAGAAGCGTGCTCCGAATATAAAAAACGGTTGCGGAAGCCTTATGAAATAACTTGGCAATTAATGGACGAAGAAAAACTAGGACATTTTTTGGCAGATTGGCCATTTAGCGCACGTGACTTTGTGATTTGTCTAGATGAGCGCGGTCAAAATATATCATCAGATGAATATTCTAGGCTTTTAGAAAGAGCTTTTGTAAGCGGAAAAAACGTGATAATTCTAATAGGTGGAGCATATGGGTTTGACCCAAGTGTACGAGAGAAGGCAGACTTTGTCTGGAGTTTTTCGAAACTGGTGTTCCCGCATATGTTAGCGAGGCTGATGGCGGTAGAACAAACTTACCGAGCAATGCAAATTGCAAGAGGCGGAGCCTACCATCACGAATAAAGCATCAAGCAAGTTTCTGGTCTGATAAGGTAGTCTCTGAATCGACTTTAGAACACTGGCTACCAACGTTGAAGTTCCCGCCAGGCAAGAGGAAGTTTAGAAGTGCCCAGACGGCGACATAAACAACAATAGCGATAACGATTTCGAATAAGCGTTTTTTCGCCTTAGTAACTTTGGCTTCGTCGCCACCAGCAGTCAAATACATAATGCCAAAAACAGTAATGGAAATCACAGCGCTAATGCCAACTCCGTAGGTGATAATTTCAATGATAAGATTCATGACGCGGAAGACATCACAGGGCGAGCCATCCATATTCCCAAAGAAAACTGTCTCTACGGAGCCATCACCGGTACCGCCTGAGCTTTGTGAACCTTTATCACTGGAACTACTGTCAGACTTAGAGCCGGAATCTTTACTAGAGTCAGACTTGGAGCTGGAATCCTTACTAGAGTCAGACTTAGAACTAGAACTCGATTTAGAATCTGATTTTTTGCTAGTGTCATTTTTGGAGGAAGATTTGTCCTTAGGAAGTTTGTAATTAGTGCCATAAATATGCTTAGGATCACCATGCATGGTATAGTAAATTTTGCAGTATTTACCACTACAATCTACCATCACGTCTTCTAGCTCACCACGACGAGGGGCATCTATGATTTTTTGAACTTTTCCGTTTTTAAAAATTTTAATTTTGCCGGGGCTACCGCTAAACCCTTTAATAAAGTAGGTGTCATTCCCAGATTTGTAACGCGCAAAACCTTGTGGCGTCCCAGCTTTTTTCCCATAATTATTATTCGCCTTAGCCCCACATTTTGAATTGCTTGCTTTTTTACCGTCAAGATTAAAACATCCTTTGGTACATTTGGCTTCAGTGGCTGGGTTGCACCAGCCATCGTAAACGTAGAAATAGTTTGAGCCCCACACGTGATCAAGGGCGTTAGCATGACCCAATTTGGCTCGGTTGATAATTTTTTTGCAACTCTTGATAACAGTACCACTACGATTACATCTGTAGATGTTAACGATACACCCACTGGTGCGGCCTTTGGCGTTACCGCAAGTACTACTGCTAGCGCTGTAATTAGTGAGCTCTGCATATAAATAATACTTTTCTGTGAGAGTTGAGCCTTGTGTGTTAGCTGCAGATGCATTGGCGGAAGTAGTGATAGAAAAGAATAATAGAAGTGTCCCCCAGATTAAAATGTGTTTTAAGAATCTTATTTTCTTCACCCTTCTAGCTCTCTTCTTCAGTGTCTAATTCGCAGTTATAAAAAACAGTTCCATCAGTAAGGTTATAGCCGTCATAAATGAGGGTTTGTTCGCCGGTGTCTTTATCGAAAGAAAAAACACTATCGCGAGTAATGTGGTAATTGCCAGAATTGACAAGAGAGGAGGAAGGGTCGTATTCTTTAAAGGTGTTGTCTTTTTTCAAAATCAGCGTGGATTTATCGTCTGCAATACAACTGGTAG
The DNA here is from genome assembly GCA_017511205.1 of Candidatus Saccharimonadota bacterium. GTDB lineage: Bacteria > Patescibacteriota > Saccharimonadia > Saccharimonadales > Saccharimonadaceae > Nanosyncoccus. Next base: position 32,134 of record JAFWLE010000004.1, on the reverse strand, counting down.
CCACTGCAATGAGTTTGTTTTCATCGTCGAAAACATATGGCGAGCCTTCTTCAACGGTAGTTTCGTCCTCATATTCTACTTCTTCCGATTCGTTAAACATGGCAAAGAAATTGGAGAGCACAATGATGAGAGCAATGGACTGAAGGACAACAATGATCCCGAGGATAATGGAAACAATTGGAAGGTTTTTTTGAGGTTTGTCACTGGGAGGAGTGACTGGTTTAGGAGCAGTTTTAACATTTTGCATAAACTGCTGTTCAAAATTTTGCTGATTATCCATGTGCTTATTGTAACACAGGTTTTAAAAATTAAAAATCACCTTTCGAAAAACTTTGATTGCCGAATAGTGTGTCTGATGGGTAGTTTATTCTCCTGAAGTCCTCGGTCCACAAGCATAGAATGTGGTTCCATCTGTCAAGGTGGCATAATCAAAGAAAAGTGTAGTCAAACCATCGTCACCGCTAAGACGAAAAGCGATGTCTTGTTGAATTGAGTATTTGCCTTCGTCTATTATTTCTGAGGCTGAATTAAGTTTTTCATACTTGTTGTTAGATTTGAAAATATAAGCAGAGCTATCTTCGGAATCGCACTTAATGTCAACCGACACTAGCAAATTATTGTCATCATATTGATACAGATCTGGGCCTTCATCGGTTTCTTCAGTCTCTTCGGGATATTCCGTATAGTCTGATTCAACTAAAGAGTTGAACTTGATTAGCATGATGGCCAAAAGCACTGATTGAAGGACTAGAACTATGATTAAAACAATCATTAAGATTAGGTTTGGTTGAATAGGCTTCTTCTCAGTTGGTGTAGTTGGCTGAGGTGTAGTCTTTACGTTTTGCATGAATTGTTGCTCGTAATTATTTACACTATTGTCCATATGCTTATGATAGCACAAATAATGGGTTTAAGAAATGTTTATGCTATACTTGGTCTATGAATAAAGCGAAAAAACTCGGGATATTGATGCTCATGACAGTCTTTATGTTACTGCCGATTTTTTCAGGTACTATAGTTTGGGCGGAGAAAAACTGTGGTGGCGTGGAAACCACTCTTTTAGAGTGTGAAGAAACTGGCTCAGGAGCGGTGGGACGGCTTATACTTGATGTGATAGATATTCTTTCGATTGGAATTGGCATTTTGGGCGTGATTGGTATATCAGTTGTAGGAATACAGTATTTGACGGCTGGCGGTAATGAACAAAAAACTGCCCAGGCAAAGAAACGCATGTTAGAAATAGTGATTGGCCTGGTAGTTTATGCATTACTGTTTGGCATTTTTCAGTGGTTTGGTGCGACCTCAAATGAAGAAACTGTGACCGAGAGCAATACAGTCAGTGATAACAGCTCCGGTAATTCAACAACGAATAAAAAATCTAACACTTCGTCTTCAGGCAATAAGAAATCTAGTACCACGAAAAAAAGCGAGAAGAATGGTGCATCGGCTAATGGTAAGAAATTAATGAGCACTGCCCAAAGTTTAGCTGAAAAAATGGCAAGTATGGGGTTTAGCTATTATAATGGCCACAAAAACAAGAATTGGAGCCAAGCTAAAAGCAAAAAACAATTAAACTGTGCTGAGTATGTTTCAATAGCTTTGCAGGAAGCTGGTCTAAGCCCTAAGAACAAGACTTTTTACATCGTTAGTGGACAAATCCATAGTAGCTCTGGCTGGACAAAGAGTGCAATGAAAAAATATAAGGACGGCAAGGTGTATAAAGTTACTACAGGAATTAAGAAATCAATTTCGCAGTTGGTAAAAGAAGGTAAGGTAGTGCCTGGAGATATTGTAGGATCTGGTACTTCTAGCCCACATACTATGATTTTTCGAGAAAAGAAAAATGGAAAATTCTATTTTTACTCTGTAAATACAAATAAACATAAAAAATTTACCGTGAATATGATAACAAAGAGAACTTACCCTGGAAGCTGGAAAGTAGGTGTTATCATACATCTCAAATAAAATATGCATGTGGTGATATAATTCCTCTGTTATATTAGCACTTGGTGTGGTGGATTTGAGTGGTTTATGGTATAATTTAGAGGTGAAAATTTTGGGAATTGAGACAAGTTGTGACGAAACGGCGGCCGCGGTAGTAGAAGACGGCGTACGGATTTTGTCGAACGTAGTAGTGTCACAAATTGATATTTTTGCAGAATACGGCGGAGTGATACCGGAGGTGGCAGCGAGGAGCCATCTAGAAGTAATGATGCCGGTGGTTTCGAAAGCCTTGAAGGATGCGTCTTGCACTTGGGATGACATAGATACAATTGCAGTGACTTATGCACCAGGGCTCTTAGGGTCGCTTCTGATTGGGACGTTGACGGCAAGGACACTGGCGATTTTGCATGACAAACCGCTATATGCGGTGCACCATCTGAAATCACATGTGTATGCGAATTGGCTAAATAAAGGGAAAGTTGAACCTGTCCTTTCTTCAGCTGGACTTGAAAAATCAGGAACGTCATACACAGGACGGCCGGGAGAACCGTCTCCTTCGGAGACGAACCTCTCGGCGTCGTCTGGAATATACGTCCCTGATTTTTCAAATCATTTTATGCTTCAGAAAGAACAGGTTCCAACTTTCCCAACATTTCCGATTCTGGCGCTGGTGATTTCGGGGGGGCATACGCAGATTCTGTATATGCCGGCGCATAATCAGTTCGAGATTATTGGGACGACGAGAGATGATGCGGTAGGAGAATGCTTCGATAAGGTGGCAAAAATCCTCGGTTTGCCGTATCCGGGAGGTCCTTCGATTGCGAAGGCGGCCCAAGGGGAGTTTAAAACGGTCGCGGCGTGTCCTTCGGACACGCTCCGGGCCGCTCTGGCCAAGTCCTCAAGGTCCGCAGAACACATCGCGCCCGTTTTAAACTCCCCTGGTGATGCTTTGAAATACAGACTCCCACATCCGATAATCGATGGTTTGGATTTTTCGTTCTCTGGACTAAAGACGGCGGTGCTGAGAGCAGTACAGAAAGAAGTGGGAGTGCCGATTTCGTATCCTTCACACAAGTTGAAGGAGCTACTAACCCCTCAGCAGGTGGCGGATTTTGCGGCTTCGTTCCAAAAAACTGCGGTGGATATTCTAGTTGAAAAATTGAATCTGGCTCGAAAAATGCATCCCGATGTAAAGTCGGTGGTGATTGCTGGTGGAGTATCAGCGAATAAGGCTCTACGCAAGGCCTTGCCTGAAGCGTATTTTCCTGCTCCTTGTTTTTCTGGAGATAACGGAGCAATGGTGGCTGCAGCGGCATACTATGAGATTCAATCGGGTGTAAAGCCGACGGATCCGTATAAGCTCAATATTTATCCAAGAATTTCAATAGAAAAGTAGATATTATTGCTTTTGAATGTCTTTCAATACAAAGTGACCGGAGTCTTCAACAAAGGTCATCTTGTAAACTGGGATTTTGTCAGTGAAGTTTTGAAAAATTGCATTGTCTGCTCGAATTGGTGTATCGTCGGGGTTAAAGCAATATCCATCGTTAGGTTCAGCATCGCATAGAAGAATTTTATCGTGATATACTTCTATCAATAGATTTTCACCATCAATCCTTGCACTTTTCACGATGGAAAACATCAATTCACCTGTGCCGCCCGAGCCGCCCTGATTAACTATGAAGCTCTGTAAAGAATCATCATATTTAAAGTCAGCAGTATAGTCTTTTTTATAGTTCTTTTTTGCTAGCTCTGCATTACTACCAAATAGTTCTTGATATGTTTCATTAAAACTGTAGTAGTTTATTATTTTATCATCGCTTTCTGGAGAAGAGGTTACGAATGTTGGCCATACATTTAGATAGGCAATCTCTACTTTTGCGTCCTCGCTAAACTCGTGATCAAACACATTATTAACATAATAGAAATCCCTAATGTATGGTTCTATTATGTTTTGGGCAACGGCATTGCTGATGGTTTGCCCGCTGGCCTTATTATCGCTAGCGTCTGATATGCCTGGCTCAATGCCTGCTGATTCAATTTGAGCCTTTAGCTTATCGTTCTCGGCGGTTTTGTCGTTTAGTTGGAGAAAACTGTAGATACCAAAGGCGATGCCGGCAACGGCGAGAATAGCACAAAAAACTGTGGCAATAATTAGACCATTCGATTTTTTGGTTTTTGGCCCTTCGGTGTTTGGATTGGTTGGCATAGCCGAAGGGGTCGGAGATGTAGTTGGTTGCATAAAAAATCCTCTATTAAAGTTATGGTTTTATTATAAGTTTTTTTAATAAAAAAGCAAGTCGTGGGTGAGAGGGAGGAGAAGAGTAAGTATAAAGAGAGTGATGATAACTGCGATGAGAGCGCTGCGGAAAAGATTGAGCGGACGAGAAATGCGATAAATCAAAATGATGTTGATAGAGAACGTAATGACAGCAGAGAGAGTGAGAAGCATCGGACGATCTAAGTGGTTTAGCTGAGCAACAATGGAGAGAATCATCATAGAGACGGCGACCATGACGCCGGTGGGGATAGAGTATTTTTTGATGTTTTTGACAAATTGATCCTTGATACGGGCAGTGTTTTTTTCCAGAGCTAAAACTAGACCAGGGAGGCCAATACAGAGGAAATTGAGAAGTGACATTTCAATAGGTGCATAGGGGTACTCAATTGGGACAAGGATGAAAATAACAGCGAGAATAGCGGCATAGGTGTTTTTGCTTAAGAAGAGGGTGGCGGAGCGTTCGAGATTATTGATAGTCTGGCGACCTTCGTCGATAATACTGGGAACGGAGCCGAAATCATTATTGAGAAGGATTAGCTTGGCGGAGCGACGGGCGGCATCTGCGCCTTCACCGATGGCCATACTACAGTCGGCTTCCTTCATGGCTAAGATATCGTTGACACCATCGCCGGTCATGGCGACAGTGCTGCCCTGGTCTCTAAAGGCTTTGATGAGATTCTTCTTTTGGACTGGGGTGACACGGGTGAAAATACTATACTCTTTGACGAGCGTGTCGTAATTGGGATCTTTTACGGAAGAGAGGTTGATGCCGTTTAAGTCTTTCACGCCGACTTTTTCAGCAATTTCCTTGACGGAATCTAAATCGTCGCCAGAGATAATTTTGACGGCGATGTTATTGTCATAGAAATAGTTGATAATATCCTTCGCATCGTGGCGAAGCTCATCCTCGAGGCGAACGTATCCTAGGAGTTTGGTAGATGAAGACTTCTTCACTACTGCCAACGTGCGGTAGCCGGTGGAGGCGGATTTGACTTTTTTGATGAGGGATTTGTCATCGGTGATAAAATCAATCGCACCGAGAAGGTAGGTGGCGTCCTTGGTTTTGATACCGGAATATTTGCGGTCAGAGGAAAAATTGATGGTTTCGGTGATTTGTCCTATTTCGCGATTTTTGGCACTTTTCACGAACTTTTTCTTCAAGGCGGTTATGGTTTGGTTTTCGGACGTTTGGCTCGTTAGAATGGCTTCTAAGGCACTCTCAAACGATTTTTCGAGCGGGGTATAATCATGCACGGACATTCTGCCGGTAGTTAAGGTACCAGTTTTATCTAAACAGATGGTATCAACGCGGGCTAGTGTCTCGATGGAATAGAGATCTTGAACGAGAACTTGTTTCTTACTAAGTCGAATAGTAGAAAGGGCTAGGACGCTAGAGGTGAGGAGAACGAGTCCTTCTGGGATCATACTAATAAGACCGGCAACCGTACTAGTAACAGCAACCTCTGCTGAAGTTCCTTCGACGCGAAATCTGGACCAGAGAAGGAGAGCGCCAATTGGGATTAAGCAGTAACTAATGTATTTGACGATGTTATTGATAATTGTGAAGAGCTTTGAGTTGGCAGTTTTTAGATGATAAGCGGATTTTTCGAGTTTGGCTAGTTCGCTATTCTCTCCTACGGCAATAGCAGTGGCCTTACAGGCACCAGAGACTACAAAGGAGCCAGAAATGAGTTGATCACCTTTTTTCTTCGCAATGTTTTCCTGTTCGCCAGTGATGAAGGACTCATTGACCTCTACAGTTCCCTCTTCGATTTTGCTATCGACAATTATTTGATCACCTAGAGAGTAAATAATGAGGTCACCCTCAACGATATCTTCTTGGCTAATTTGACGAGATTTGCCATCCCGAATTACTGTGGTTTTTTGTTCGGCAATCAGGCGCATTTTGTCGACGGTCTTTTTGGCGCGAATTCCATTGATGATACTAATCAAGGTATTTGCTATGGCAACGAACAGAAATAACAAGTTTTTGTAAGCGCCAACCGAAATGATCATTAGAGCCAGGATGAGATTCACGAGATTGAAAGCGGTTAATGTACTCTTCAAAATAATTTTTGGGATGGTGTTTTGATTTTGGTGGGAAAGTTGGTTAGTTTTTCCTTCTCTAACTTTCTCTTTTACTTGTTTTTCGGTCAGACCACTTAAACTCATAGAAAAATTATAGCACAACTCTTTTTGGAGTTCAGCGGCGTATTTTTGCGATTATCTGGTGCATTTGATAGAACAATTGGTTAACTGGCAATTCATATGCACCAAGAAGTTCAACGACACGACCAGTTTCGATCGATGTGAAGCCCTTTTTGAAATCGTAAATACCGTAGTCTTTGCTATTTCGGTCTGGAAGGCCTTGGATTCCATAAAAGTTGTAGGTCTTAAAACCATTTTCGGCGGCAAATTTAATCATATGCCACTGAATCAAATACTGAGCATTGTACTCTTTCATGTATTTCTCATCTGAGCCGGAAAAAAGGTAAATTACTTCATCACCGTAAGTCATAAACATGGCAGCTGATAAAGGTGTCAGGGATTCATTATTCTCGGCTTTCGCTTCGGCGAGCATAAATTTAACTTCGCCACGATCGTGGAATAAATCGTACATTTTTTCGTAATAACTGAGGGGCTTATCTTGAAAATGGCGGCGTTCAGAGGTGGATTCAGTTATTTTTTTGAAAATGCTGAGCTCTTCCCTTTTGAGCTCTCGGATTTTAACTCCCATTTTTTCAGCTTTTCTAATATGATTTCTGGTATTTCTTTTCATATCAGTAAAAAGTTGTTCTTGAGTATGCCCCTTTAATTCTAAGACGAAGGAATACTTCGGCTCATCACTTTGTCTTAGATGTTTAAAACCTAGATTTTTTAAGTTTTTCTCGGCTTTTTTGTGATTAAAACCGTTTTCTTTCGGCTCGCCATCACGATCTCTTTCTATTAGTTCATAGTAGGGTTCGATATGAAGAAGGTAGCCGTTGTGTGATTTTGCGAAGTTTTTGAGATTTTTAAAGAAAAAGTTCACTAATTTGGTGTTTTCGAAATCCATGAGCGGACCGCCAGGAATGTAGTAGATGGATTTACCTAAAAATGCGGGTTTTGCCACTACTAGTGAGGCAGCAATAAGCTTTTCATTTTCTTCTACGCCAAAATAATATGGGGTCCAACCATTTGATTCCCTAAGTTCGGCAATTTCTGGTGTCTGATAAAAAGACTTGTTTTGGCATTTGTCGGCAAACTTACGAAAATCTTCTTTTTCTAAGGTCACAAAATTCATTTGATTTTCCTTTTTAATCGGTTAATTCTTCGGATCAGCTGGTAAAAATGATATTTTGGTGAATTTAAAATAACGTCATAAGTCCCTGCGTGCCTAACTTCTGTGCCAGCGAAGGTTTTTTTGAAGGCGGTAAAACCGGCCCAAGGATGGTTTTTGGACGCTCCTTCTGGAGCGATACCCCAGAAATCAAAAGTTTTAAGGCCTTTTTCTTTGGCATCTAAGATTAATTGAATTGTGAGAATACCCGTGGCATGCAAACTTCTTCCAATTTCGTTTTGGGCACCCTGTAGATTGTACCTAGTTTTTTTGTCATCAAAAACTAGACCAGCAGCAACTGCCTTCTGTTCTTCATTCTTCTCTTCGGGATCTCGATATTTTAATAGATAAAGTGTAGAAAAAGGTTGGGCTAACTCAGTTTGTAGATATTTTTCGGAAAAAGTATTGATCCCTTTTTTCTTGGCAAGGGCTTTTTGGAGATCTAGGAGATAATGGATGTCTGATGGATTGTGACTTGTTTCAATAGTGATGCCTTTTTTCTCAGCCTGTCTATGATACCGAAGCAGACGACTCGGTAACTTTGCTTTTAAATCCTCATCTTTCCCTTTCAAATCTATAATCCAGGTTTCTTTAGGGTTTAAATCTTTAGATTTTTTGGTGTTTTTAGGAATAGCTTTTTCAAAAGCTTCATCATACGGCTCGATCCTGATAAAGAACGCCTGATTTTTTGTAGCTAGCTCTTTTAGATCTTTAAGAGCTGACTTAAAAGCAACTTTATCATTTGCAACTGGACCATAAGGACAATACAGATAATTCCCTACTGGGGTAGTTTTTAGGATTGCAAGATAAGAGAATCTGTCGTTTTCCTCGTAAAATGATTTTTCACCCAAATCATTTTGGAGATTTTGCCATGCTTTACTCTGAGTTATTGGAATTTCCATAAAAATATTATACCACACGAAAAACCACGTGCTTTTTATTGACAGCATAAACATAATATTTTGCTTATGCAAAATACTTAACAGAGGTCTTTTCCCTGTTTTTGATTTCTAAATATGTTTTAGCAAAATATGGTCACTTGGCTGATTGTTATCTTCGGGTTGCTAAAACTACCTCCAACTGTGGCCCACTCGCACAATTGTTGTTTTAATTTTAGCGCGAGCGGAATGCTTTGTCAAGTCGGTTGCTAGCGTTCATGGTTGCTAGGCATAAGGATATTAGAATTTATTTTACTTATGGCTTTTGTGGATAAAAACTGTGGAATTGATGTGGATAAGCGTGTTACAATTATGATATGGCTTATATTCGAAAATTTAAGACAACTTCTGGCGCGACTGGCGTTCAAGTGTGCTACAAAGAGGGAAATAAAGTAGTAAAAACTGTACATGTGGGTTCGGCTTCGTCTGATCTTGGTCTAGAAAAATTGCTGCGTAAAGCACAGGGAATCATTGACGGTGACAAGAAACCGCTATTCAATTTAAATAAATTCAATAAAAAATGCCTGTAAAAACAGGCATTTAAAACAGGATACAATCAAAAATCTTCGTCGTGGTCATATAAATCTGCTTCACCATGAGGGTGTTTTTTACCCCTAAAAGGATTTGAAATATCGACCCCCAGAGATTCGCTAAGGCTAACTGCGAATCCAAGGGCTCTACACATTGTCTCAAAATTGCTAGAGTCTTGGCCTTTTGCTTCACTCTTTATTTTGAGATAATTTCTTTCCTTCTTTTCACAGAGTTCCCTGATGATTTTGTCTAATTTTTCTTCGTAGCTATTTTCCGAAAAGACTAGATTAATAACTAACCCGAAATCTTGGCAGCAGAGAATACTCATACGCCCATGAGAGAAATTTTTCTTTTCATGGAGAACTACGTTTGCAATTCCAGATTCGATAAAAATGCTCTCGAGATAGGATGCAGCAGGGAAATTCTCCCATTCATATAGAACGTGGATTACTGGATGCCTCCTAAGAGAATCAGCAAACCAATTATCGAAGAGTAATTCTAACACGTTTTCCTTAGTCTCACTTGCAATTTGGCTAGCGTAATCCTTGTTTCCACCAGTGGCTTTGTCGAATAAAACGACTGGTGCCAATGTCGAAAACATCGAAATATAACCCTTTTCTTTTCCGCTTTCGTCTTCCGGATTAAAATAAGAGACAATTTTTGGATGAGGCCACTTTCCTCTGCAACCGTAGCGAATTGCGGCAAAGTATAATTGAACTTTTTGGAGTGTGGTGTCTTTTTTTGCTCCGGTGACGAGAAGAAACGGATAATTTTTAAGAGCTGATAAACCATATACGGCTAAAATATCTGGAGTTTCACCGGAATAAGATAGTCCGATGATAATATCATATTTTTGTCCATAGGTTTTTTCCATAACCCTTAGTGCTGTCTGGGGCGGATATACTTCAACATTCGGAGTTTGAAGCCACTTTTTAACGTAATGAGAGATTGCAAGTGCCGCCGAATAAGAACCGCCTGCTCCGACAATCATCACCCTAAAGGGTTTTTCCTGATTCTTTAATATCGATAGGGCTGAATCACTTGGTGTTAAATAGTAACGTAGAAATTCTACAGCATCAGATTCAAGAGCTTTTTGAATACGATACGGTAATAAGTCAAGCTGCTTTCTGCTTATTAAATCTTCACTCATGTTTATCACCTCCGCTATTTAGAGAAAGACTCTTTTGTCCATTTTAGATTGGTATCCTGTTTTTAAAGTGCACCTCTGAAGGCAGGCTAATTATAACATGAAAGTCGATTTTTAGCAAACTACTTCACTGTCTCTAAAAAACATAATTACTTTTGTCAATGAAAAGTTGTTTGAAAAACTTTTTTCGTTTTTTACTGTGGTATAATAGAGATATGACATTTGCAAAAAGCTATGAACCGGGGGAATTTGAATCTGAAATTTATGCGGCTTGGGAAGCGGCTGGAGTGTTTAAGCCTTCCGTTTCTAGAGTGCCGACGGATGATGACGGAAATGGGAGAGATGATAGAGAGGTGCTCGAAAAGGTGTCCTCTCGGGACGGGGTCGCTCCGGCCCGTCGTCACGGGCGGAGCGCCCCTCATACCTCGGTCGTAACCTCCGGAAGCCCTCGAGTGACACCATTTTCGAGCTCCTCTACTTTCTCGATTGTCATGCCGCCGCCAAATGCGAATGGAAATCTGCATATTGGACATGGATTAACCGTGGCGCTAGAGGATTCGCTCACAAGATACTACCGATTACGCGGTCTTTCTTCTTGGTATATACCAGGTGCGGACCACGCGGGGTTTGAAACCTGGGTGGTTTATGAAAGATTTCTAGAAAAACAGGGACATACTAGATTTGAATTTTCACGTGATGAGCTGTATGCAAGAGTATGGGATTTTGTGGCAGAACAGAGGGGCAATATGGAATTGCAGCTTCGGGCGCTCGGAGCATCTTGCGCTTGGGATGATTTGACTTTTACTCTTGATGAAAATGTAATTGACCGCGTTTACTCCACTTTCGAGAAAATGTGGAAAGACGGAATGATTTACAGAGGTGAGAAACTAGTAAATTTTTGTCCGAAACATCAAACTGCGTTTGCGGATATTGAAGTTGAGCACAAAGACGAAAAGGGAACCCTATGGGATATTGCTTATAAAATTGATGGTTCTTCTAAAAAAATTATTGTTTCGACAACACGACCAGAGACGCTATTTGGTGATGCGGCAGTAGCGGTAAATCCAAATGGCGAAAGATACACTGATTTGATTGGTAAATTCGTTTGTTTGCCTTTAACCGATAAGAAGATTCCGATTATCGCCGATGAACATGCAGACCCAGCTTACGGGACTGGGGCAGTGAAAATTACGCCGGCGCACGATTTTGATGATTTTGAGGTGGGTGAGAGGCACAATTTGCCACGACTCCAGGTGATTAGTGAATCTGGCAAGATGATAAATGTGCCAGCTGATTATGAGGGGCTTTCGACTGAAGAATGCCGCAAAAAAGTGTTGAAAGATTTGAAAAATCAGAATTTATTAAGGGGCGAAAAGAAAATTGTCCACTCGGTAGCGCATTGTTATAAGTGTGGCACAACTCTGGAGCCGATGTTGAAGGAACAGTGGTTTGTAGACGTGGAGAAGTTGGCGGCGGTAGCAATTAAACATCTAGAGGCGGGTGAGATTAAGTTTTATCCAGAGAATAAATGCAAAGTTTTGATTAATTATTTGAAAGGCTTAAAAGACTGGAATATTTCGCGTCAAATTCCGTGGGGAATTGCGATACCGATGTTTAAAAAGGTGGATGATGCGGCAACGGATGAGCCAGATTGGATTTTTGATCGAAGAACAAATTTGCGTGAAATAGAGAAGGGCGGGGTAAGATATGTAAGGGATGAAGACACTTTTGACACGTGGTTTTCTTCTTCGCACTGGCCGATTGTTTGTACAGATTGGACAGAAGAGAATTTCAACCCATATTATCCACTAAATGTTATGGAAACTGGGGCGGACATTTTGTTTGCTTGGGTAGCAAGAATGATTATGATGGGACTGTATGTGACAGGTGAAGTGCCATTTCGTGAAGTTTATTTACATGGATTAGTCCTAGATGCACATGGACAAAAGATGAGCAAATCCAAAGGGAACGTGATTAACCCAATGGAGCTAGTAACGAGATTCGGCTCGGATGCGTTTAGGCTAGGAATTTTGCGAGGCAGATCGGCAGGGATGAACCAGGCGTTTTCGGAGGATTCAGTGATTGCGGGGCGAAACCTGTGTAATAAGCTTTGGAATATTTCCAGATTTGTACAAGGTATAGTTGGTGAGGGCTCCGAACCTAACACTTCGTTCGCCTCCTCGCGCCGGCCCGTCGTTACGGGCGGCGCTTCGTCGTTCGCTGCCGCCCACGCGAATGCTTACGAATCGTCAGATTCGGAGCTCTACACAACGAATGCGATGGGGGAAGACTGGATTTGTAGAGAGATTAATGAATGTCTGGAACAGGTGGAGCGAGATATGGCCGAATATCGGTTCGCTGAGGCGGTAGAGACGCTCTATGCGACTATATGGGATAAATATGCCGATTGGTTCCTAGAGAGCCAAAAGCTATTTAAGAATGTGCCGCTCCTGAAGAAAACTTTGGAGACACTGATTATTGCTCTGCATCCGTTTGCGCCATTTGTGACAGAGGCGATTTGGCAGAATCTTTCCTGGACGGAAGGTTTCGTAGCTGCGGCTAAATGGCCCGCTAGGCTCGATTTTGACCCGATTTCGGCTGAAAACTTTGAAAACATAAGAACTATCGTGTCAGAGGTTAGAGGCACCTTACAAAGCCTTCCAGGCAGCAATAACGCGAAAAAATATGGGCTGTTATACGATAACGACAGCTTAGTGAAGGACAATCAAATGTTGATTAAGGCTCTTGCGAAGGTGCCAACAATCAATGCTCTAGATGGTGCGCCGAGAGGGCTAAGGCTGGCGCTGGCTAATCATGAGTTGTATCTGGATGTGCCTGAGAAGGTGGTATCTGAATATAAAGAGGCTTTAACAGAGAGAATTTTGGCGGTAGGCAGGGAATTGGATGGGCTAAATGCCAGGATGATGAATCCAAATTATGTGGCGAAGGCCCCGGAACACCTCGTGAAAGAGACTAAAGGTGCGATCACTGAAAAGGAAGCGCTTATTGAGAGACTAAAGCAACAGTTGAAGCTGGTTTAAAGTTTTAGATAATTATTCGTCAAAGCTTTCGGCAATCTGTAGCATTCTGCTAATTTCGCTTGATGTAACTTCTTTGTCATTCCAACTATCTGGAATTTTATTGAGGCCCGCTTTTTTGAGAGATTTTTTAATTTCACGAGCGTTTTTGCTGTTTAACTTTAAATTAAGTTTAAACCAGTTTTCAGCACGCTGCTTTGCGAACTCAATTCTATCTCTGGGCTGGCCGATTTTGCTAATCTGGATTATTTTTCTATAAGTTGAGTCATCGTCGCCATCTGGATTATAGCCATAGCGTTCTAAATCTATTTCATCTTTTGCTCTTTGACGTTTTTCAAAAAAAGAGTGTCTGCCAAAGGAATCGTCATATTGTTTTGTTTCCTTCTGTAAACGTTTTATTTCACTTTCTTCATGAATTGTGACATCCATTAGCAACAAATTGCTGATATTATTGGCGAATTTTTCGCTTTCTTTTCTTATCGCTTCCTTTTTCTCTTCGGCATGCTGGAATCGTTGTCCTGGAGTTTCTACAGCATTAGCTTTTTTGGCTAACTCTTTGGCTCGTTTTTGAAGGGAATCCATTACCTCTTGTTGATGTTCGTGGAGGAGGTTTTCTGACTCGTTCTGCGATCCTTTCATTGATTCGCTACTAAAGTCTTTTTTGTCGGCCTGCGTCGCAACACTATCCCAACCTTTTTCTTCTAAATTTTCTGGTAAATTCTCACTGTTTTTATTTTGCTCTTTAGTTAAATTGAATCGCTCTGGTCTTCGCATTTTTCCTCCTTATATGGTTATACTATAACATATTTTAAAAAGATATCCTACGCGTCACATAGTATATTGTTTTTGGTTTTTCAATTTATTTAAATGCATAGTGCAATATTCTTGTAAAAAAAGTGCATTGAGAATAAAAGTATGGTGGGGTCTTTAATGTGTTGGAGGGAGTGACGACATCTTAAACTCCTTAAATCGTTTTTTTGATAGTGTTTATTCCCGAAAACGTCTATATTGTCGTAATGTTTTTATTGTAATTACTAGGATAACTATTTGTCGTTTGGCTTTTGATTAGGATCTTGTTTTACAGCGTTGGCTATTTTGCCAGCTGCATCGGCAACCGTTTCAGAATATTCGTTAATTATTTCTTTGTTAACTGGCATGGTTTGTTGCGCACTATAAGCCCTGATGGCGCGACGCTTAGTAAATAGCCAGATTGCTAAACTAATCATTACTGAACCGATGATGATGAAGACTCCAAAAATGTAGAATGGCGCTGTAAATGGATCAGGAGGTATTTGGTGCTCTAATTCAAATTGTTCAGACTCAAGATTGTCAATCATCGATTCGACAGAACTCACCTCCTGTTCGCATTTATTATTTTTTTCGAACCAATCTGGATCATTCATATTTATAGCTTCACACTTTTCTTGTTTCGTTTCTGCTTCAACTTTCAGTGAAGATATTTCATTTTGTATTTTATCAATGCGTATACTTGTGTCAGCGAGCGTTGTTTGTTTTTGCTGCTCAGCTTCATTTTGTTTGATTAGGCCAAAAGCGATTAAACCACCGCCTATTAATAAACCGCAGACAAAAATGACTAGAGAAATTAGTTTGATTTTACTATTTTGTCTTTGATATCTTTCCTCGTTGAGGTATTTTTCTTCCATGTTTTCTCCTTATGCTACAGTTAGAGTATAGCACAGTTTTATGGGTTTTTCTATTTCGTTCAAATCTATAAAAAGGCCCCCTTATGGGGGCTAGATTAAAGTGCAGGGGATTGTGGAGTGTTCAAATCTAAAATATAGCTATAGTTTTTGGTTTTTAATATGCGCCCAAACTTGCAAAGATTTGCACTGAGAAAATTTGGATCATCAAATTCATCATAGTTACTTGCACATTCCAATACATGGCGTTTGATAGATCCGTTTTTGATGCTTTTCAGCATTTTTTGAGCGCTTTGTTCAGATTCTTCTGAATAATTTTGACGTAGCATATCCTCACCTCCTGTCAAAATGCGATCCCCATGCTGTTATTATACTATATTTTATTTTAGTTCGAGGGTTTGGCGGATCTCTTCGAATTCTTCGGGAGTGAGTTTCAACGTGCGGCCGTGTTCCCAGGTTTCGTCATATGGTAAAAGATGCACATGAGCGTGCGGAACATCGGTGCCGATAACCTTCCAAAGAGTGCGTTTTCCAAGAGTTTTTTCCATATGGATACTCAATTTTTTGACGGTATGCATGAGAGCGTCAAAATCTTCGTCGGGGAGATCATAGATTTTGTCGACTTCAAGTTTTGGCACAACCAAGACGTGGCCTTTTGTTTCTGGATTGATGTCGAGAAAAGCAATAGTTTTGTCGTCCTCGTAAATTTTATAAGAGGGAATTTCACCGTTAATGATTTTGGTAAAAATGCTACTCATTTTTGTCTCCTTTATGACGTAATGCGTAATAATAAATATCTGTGAAAATAACTGCAAAGGCAACACCGCCGATAACGTCAACTGGCCAGTGCATGTTTGCTAAAACGCGACCGATAGCCATAAGAATAACTAAAACTAACATAATTATATCTAAAATTAGAAGAACCTTTTTGTTTTTGATATATTTTGTCAGAGCTATCATAGTAACGAAGAAAATAGTTGCCGCTATCAATGTATGAGTAGAAGGGAATGACGGTTCACCAGAACCATTTGGACGGGTATTTAGGATAAAAAGCTTATCGAAAACTAGATATGTTAGGGCGACTAGTGCCATGGGGATCGGCATACAAAGTAGAGTGCGGTCTACTTTTTTTAGAGACTTCCGCCTAATCCACTGGTAAAGGCCCAATATGAAGAAGGCCCCCATAACTAAAATTGCTAAAATAACTATGATGTTTGTAATTAAATCCCATTGCATGAGTTTATTATAGCCTATCAATAGAACATTAGCAACATGTTGCATAATTGTAATTTCTACAACAATTTGCAAAAATATGTTATAATAAGTTTGTCACCTCTAGGTGATGCTCATTAATTTCTAGGTGGATGCTTAAAAACATCCACATTTGCGCTAGAGACCCTAAAGGTTTAAGGCGTACCATTAGTGCCTGTAGCTCAGCTGGATAGAGCGTTTGCTTGCGGAGCAAAAGGTCGCAGGTTCGAATCCTACCAGGCATACCATTTTTATAGAATAGCCCTTAGGGCTGTTTTTATTTTTGAATTGTTTTTAATAACACATTTTTGTCTAACGTGCTATACAACGAACTGAATAGCCTATCTCGCGATTGAAGTCAATACTGTTGGGATTAACGCCATCATTTGAATAAGCACTTAAATCATAAGCGCGTTCACCAGAATCATCAATTGCTGATGACCAGTGAGTGCTGGCGCTACCAATACTTGATAGACTGCCACTAGAATAACCACCACTATAAACGATCTGGATTGGTGATTCCCATATATGTGGATTTGCCATATCGTCGTTACTGCTACTCCAACCGTATTGTTCAACCAAATATTGAAAAGAACCGTTTGAACTATTATCGCCACCCTTTGGCAAAGTCCATCCTGTTGGGCAAATAGACTGGTCCACTTCTAAGTTTTCATACTCTTCAGTTTGATCATTATAGGTTGGATAGCTACTACTGTCATTCATGGCTACGGCTGCAGTCCAGTTATAATAGTTGCCTAAATGATAATGCGAATCACCAGTGGACGTAGTTGTACTGTCATATAGTGTACCGCTCCAGTAAAGATTACCTGGATCGTAGGACTCTGGTGCGGTGAGCGCCCAGTTCCAGGTAGTATCGTTAACGGCATAAGTAGCAGTACTAGGATTCCAAGTTGTATTAGCTGGAAGGTCGGTAGTAGAACTATTGTAGACTACACTGCCATCTGTGACAATATCGTGATCTAGATTCTGCGTCATCCAGCAATTACCATCTTTTAATTTAGACACAGTATAGGTTTTATTATCTCTAGAATCTATCAAAGTGGTTTCTGATTCATCATCTTCTAATGTTACAGCACTACATATACTGCTAGACATGTCTTGCATTTTGTAATAACCATTTAGTTTTTGCTTACCTGCAGCGGCATAGGCATCATCAAAAGCAATGTCAGTACTTGGAGCAGCACCATCATGCGGATGAACTAGAGTATATTTAACCTTACCAGTATAAGTATCAGCTGGTTGAGTCTTACTGATGTAAGCTGCATAGGTAGTAGTCATGGTAGAACCTTCTGCATTAGTACCTGTATCAGTACCGGCAGTTCTAGTTGCTACTCTAGTCCAAGTATTAGGTACTGTATGATAGGATGAGAATGATCCTTCTGTATCACTTTCAATAGTTAGTGGGTAGTTTACATTTGCTCCACTTGTTGCAGTTAGTTTCATAGCCCAGTTAGATGTGTCAGGATTTCCTGCAGTAGTTGCAGTACCAGTATCAATAGTAGAGCTTTCACTAGCAGATGTTCCTACTAGTTTATTACTATTAGTTCCTGCTATCACGTCTCCAGTAAATCCTGTAGCATAAATATCAAAGCCTGAGTTATCATTGCATATGACTTTAATGGTAGTAGTACCGATTTCTGATTCATAAGTACCATTTGCTACTTCTTCTGTATGAGAATTCATACCTTGTCCACTCATAGTACAGGAAATGGGGACAGTGATGGATACGTTGTCTACTACATCTTCAGCAGAAACGTAAGTAGAAGCGAGCGTTAGACCAGCGATAACAGTCATACCTACTAGACTTGCTGGTATAATAGTATATTTATTTGTATGTGTCATATGTATAACCTTTAATTAACTATGACCATTATAAATCAGCTTGACGTGGTGTCAAGATTTAATTTTACATTTTTAATTCAGAGTAGGCTTTTGACAGAATTTCGAGTAATTTGGCGTAATCCTTTTCGTTTGCCGTTTCGATCTGAGCAAAGATATATATGGTGTTACCAGTTACTTCGAGAGTATATGATAAATTCTTATCGTAAAGTATTGACATGAAGGCTGGGTTGAGAAGTTCAAATGCAGGCAAGGCGTCTTTACTCGCTGCGTAGACGTCGTAGCGATCATTAAATTCGCCCCATTCCATTTCGTATTTTTGATAGTTTTTAGGTATTTTTAGATTGGTGCCATGTGGCTCAACTATGACACCCTCATATTTTTTGGAAACATTGATTTGACCAACTAGAAAATATAAATCTGGCATATTTGGAGTTGGGGAGTAAGTGTACATCTGGACTAAACAGTTTTTCCATTGGCCAATGATGTGATTATTGACGTCCGCCACTTTGAAACAGTCACTATTGAAAATTAGCCCTTTAGCGGGAAGTGCTAGCCTGCCCCAGTCTGGGCTGTAGTATAATTTGTGGTCTCTAGCGAAGGCCTTGAGTGATTCGACAAGGTGTGAAGCGGACTCGGAAAGTTGTTTAATTTTTGCTAATTTCAGAGTTTTGCCATCATAGACAAATTGCCAGATTTCGGTGGCGCCATACACTTTGTCGTAATTTAAGGTTTTATTCGTAGCGGCTTCTACTACCCAATCGGAACCGTCAAATTTATAGAGGACGGAAATTTCCATGGGCAGAGTGGCGGTGTCTTCGACTTTGGTGAGAAGGCAAACCTTCCGAACTTTTAAATCGCTGACTACATTTTTGCGACCGATGGCCTGCAGAGCCTGCAGCATTAGACTGGCGTGCGCATAGTAATCCTTAGTGGTGTAGGTTTGAATGTTTTTGAAATCAAAATTTGACCAATCTTTTTGGTAGTCAACAAAAACTTTCTCGGCCGCTTCGTGAATCCATTTTTCACGCGCAGTATCGTGATGGTCGGTGTCCAAAAGAGCAGAAACAGCGTTTGCCTTATCTGTAGCGCTAAGAGTTGAAGATTTTTTCTTTTTATGATCTTCGTGAGCGCCTACTATTACTATAAATATTAACTCTGCAAAGAAGATAATCCATTCTACTGTACCACCGCTCACGCCATCACTGAAGTCAAAATCAAAATCCCCACCACCAAAGTCTCCACCGAAATCACCACCCGAATCCGAACCACCGCCGCCGGCAAAGCCGAAAAGGGAAAGGACTAGGGAAACTGTAATTAAAAAAGTATTCATGATTTTGATTTAGTCTTTGCAACTGATTTTTTAGATTTTTTGCGCTTTTTAAAAATATGGACGTTAGCATGAAAACCGTATTTGCCGCTAATTGGATCTTTAAACAGAAAAATTTTGAGAGGCTCCAAGGTCAGGGTCATATAGCAGCCAAAGAAGACGAAGGTGCTGAGACACGCAAAATACTGAAAAATGAAGTTTACTGGAGAGAGCGCGAGAATCGCATAAAATGTAAGCTGACTTAAGACAATAGCAAGATAAAAGATGATGATATTAATAAAAAGCAATGACTTTTTGGTAATTTTTTGATAGGAATAGAAAATAGTAGGGATAAAAACGACAATGACTAGGAGGCTTAAGATTTTGGCGAGAAAATAATTAGGATTCCGACCGTAGATAGCACCATCGTAAATGCTCCAAATGATGGTAGGGGTAAGGGCAATTTTAATATGTTCCCAAGTTGATTCGTTGACAGCAGTAAAGAGACCGATAATGCGGTTGTGACCGCTCCAATCATAATAAAAATGGGCGAGAGTGCCGAGTGCGCTGATCACAATAATGGCGAGCAAAAGATTATAAGTATTATCCATGGTTCTATTATAACACTTATGATTTTTTTGGGACGGAGATTATGGTATAATTTAGTGTGGAAGAGTGGCCGAGTGGTTGAAGGCGCACGACTCGAAATCGTGTGACGGGGTTGACCCGTTCGGAGGTTCGAATCCTCTCTCTTCCGCCATGCTCTAGCGAGCGTGTACAAAAAGCAGGACTCGAACCTTACTAATGTTCGGTGCGAATCCTCTCTTTAGCTAAGCAATATAATGAGGCTTTTGCCTCTATTTTTGTTACTTGATATGAGATTAAGCTGCAGGTTCGTAAATCATAATAAACACCCAGCCTGAAATGAAGGCGACTAGAGCCATGATTGACAGCACTATTGCAACAATGCTGGGTATTTTGTATCTATTTTTTAGATTTTGCTTTAGATTGGCAAAAGCTAATATAATGGCGCTTGGTAAAAGACCTGTAAATAGTTGAAACCATGAGTCAACAACTAGGAGCCATCCTCTTGGATCTTCGTTTGTTATTTCAATATCTCTTTCTCTTATTAATATACTTAAGACGAATATGGAAATCATAAGTGAAATAGTAGAAAGGATGATGCTAGCTATGAAGTACTTTTTGGGTTTCTTTTCAATAGTCTGGTCTGTGGTAACTGAGGTGTTTTGAGGGGTTTGAGGCTCTTGGCTGCCTTGGCTTTCTTGATGGGTCGAATTATTCTCAGTGTTTAATTCATTATTGTCCATGGAAGTATTGTAACAAATAGGCAATGTGATTTCAAGGTCGCTTTTTACCATGTGATATAATAGAGATAGTAAAGAGAGGGTTTTAAATGGCTGGGGAGAATATCGAGAAGAAAATCGAGATTTACAAGGGACTAGAGGGGGAGGTGGTTTTTGATGTGGATGTGGAAGCAGAAACTTTGTGGGCAACGCAAGACCAAATTGCACAAATATTTGGTACTGGACTGCCGACAATTAATTATCATTTGAAGAATATTTTTAAAACGGGCGAACTTGATGAAAAACGAACTATTCGAAAAAATCGAATAGTTCGAACAGAGGGGAAACGACAAGTAACGCGTGAAGTCAATATGTATAACTTGGACGCGATTATTTCGGTAGGATATAGAGTGAATTCGAAAAAGGCGACTAATTTCCGAATTTGGGCGACGAACACTCTGAAAAAATTTGTGACGGATGGCGTAGTAGTAAATGAGAGACGACTAAAAGTTTTAAGTGATAGAGGGGAAGCGGAAAAACTGCATGACGTGGAAGAAATGATGGACTTAGTTAGACGTCTAACGGTGCGGAATGAACTAGATGCTGGGGAAGCAAACGGAGTGCTTGAAGTAATATCGCGCTATGCTGGGAGTTTTAAGACACTAGAAGAATATGATGATGGCCATATCGACCTGTCGTTTATGAGCAAAAAACGGCGAATCAAGGAACTAACCATAGAAATGTGCAACTCAGCCGTAGAAAAATTGAGAGAGAATGTGGGGGGATCGGATTTATTTGGTAAGGCAAGAAATGGGAGCTTCGAAGGGAATCTGTTAGCGATTTTTCAAAGTTTTGATGGTAAGGAACTATATCCTAGCGTGCCAGAAAAGGCCGCAAATCTACTATATTTTGTGATTAAAGATCATCCGTTTTTCGATGGAAACAAACGAATTGGGGCGCTGCTTTTCGTGCTGTTTTTGACTCTAAATGATTGTCATCTGACTGAAAAAGGTGAGACAAAAATCAGTGACCGGGCACTCACGGCAATTGCGCTTCTTATAGCCGAAAGCGAGCCAAAGGAGAAAGAGTTAATCGTTAGTTTGGTGTGCAAATTGCTTTCTTAATTTCATCTGTGGTATAATGGAGGTATGAAAACGCGTGATAACTCTAGAGTAAAGAACAAAAACGGTGGGTTAAAAGCGAAAAAACAAAGAATTAAAGCAAAGATTCTCAAATCGTATTACGGCAATCCGATGCGGGATATGAAGCTGATCGCTATCACCGGCACGACTGGTAAAGTGATTGTGGCGCATTATATTCACGAAATTTTACGTACGACTGGTGAGCAGGTGGCAGTTTTAGCGTCAGATCAACCTTTTAAGATGGGGATGCTGCATAAGTTTTTGTCTGATGCTTGGAAAGCGGGGGCAAACTATGTAATTGTGACCGTGCCAGCGGAAGATTTGAAGGAAAACGTATTTTACGGGTTGCCCGTGCACATTGCGGCGATGACCAATTTCTTAACTGCTAGAATTCACGATATGGAGCCGGAAGAATACTTAGACAGCGAGAAGACATTATTTGATATGAAACCAGAATACGTGGTTTTGAACCATGATGATTTGAATTATGAGACGTTTTCTGAATTTAAGGGGACAAAAGGCACGATTACTTATGGGCAAACAAGCGCGGATGCGAAAATTCTAAACTCTAAACTATATAGCAAGGGGACCGAAGCAACACTATCTCTAAAATCGGATATCGTGACGGTTGCGACGTTTGTAACTGGTGAAACTGCGGTTTCTTATATGGCGGCGGCGGCGGCAATTGCGGAAATGCTTGAAATCCCGAATGACAAAATTGTTGAGGGAATCGCAAATTACGAACCTGAAGCGTAAACTGTATGTTTCATATTCCTGAGCAGGCGTCTCGTGACTTTGATGTCTTCGAAATCGTGAGGACCGTCGGGGCGGAGGATGGTTTTTTCGTGACCTTTGCCAAGAATTAGCACCAGGTCACCTTTTTTGGCAGTTTTTAGGGCTAGGGCGATGGCTTTTTCGCGATTTGGTTCTTTGAAGAGATCTTTTCCGAGGGTTTTTCCGGCTTTTTTGGCGCCTTCAACAAAACCATTCATGATTTTTTCAAGGTCTTCGTCGCGGGTGTCATCTTCTGTAATAATGACGATATCGGAATTTTTGGCAAGGATTTCACCGCGAATCGGGCGAGTGGACGGGTCACGACGACCAGCGCCACCATGAACAGAAATAATGCGGCCCTTGTGACCTTTTACTGAGGCAAAAACCTTTTCGAGAGCATCAGGAGCGTGAGCATAATCAACAATTACGGTGAAGGGTTGGCCTTCGTCGATCACGTTCATACGACCTTCGACACTTTCTAGAGATTTAATGCCGTTTTCGATATCTTCTGGCTTTAAGCCGAGTTTTTCGCCAACAATTGCGGCAGCAAGGGAATTATAGACATTGAATTCGCCAGGGATTTGAGTTTCAATATGCATGTCATGATATAAATACTTAACACCTGACACCTGTAATTCGATTTTAGTAGGGCGATTTTCGCCATTTTTTATACCATATGTGATATAATCTTTGGCAAGTTTCTGGTAATATTTGGTAGCAGGATCGTCAGCATTAAGAATGCTAAAGGCGGCTTTTTCAAACAACTTGCCCTTGGCGGCACGATAGTTTTCCATGGTTTTGTGATAGTCGAGATGCTCGTGGGTGAGATTAGTAAAAACGCCGATTTCGATAGGAATACCGAGGGTGCGAAATTCTGCGAGGGCGTGGGAAGTAACCTCAAGCACGAGAAATTCGACGTTTTTTGACGCGATTTCTTTGATACGCTTATTCAGGGTAAAGGCGTCTACGGTGGTCATATGGCCTAGTTCTGGCGTAAGTTTATCAACGCCATAGGCCACAGTAGTCATGAGGCCAGTTTTGCGGCCAGCCTGATTTAACATATGCCAAATCATAAAACAGGTGGTAGTTTTCCCATTGGTGCCAGTGACACCAATTACCCGAAGCTTACGGGCAGGAAAGCCATAGCGAGTGCCTGCGACAAGGGCTTGGGCATAGTGATAGGGAAGTACGGCAGAATTGTAGAAGGGAAGTTTTTCAAGTTGCTGTTTGATCATATTTTACCTTTCATCGATAATGTTTTAAAGAATCGATCGGATTCTTGGAAGCGGCTTTGAGCGCTGGGTAGATGCCAAATATAATGCCCACCGCAACAGTAGTAAGGAGGGTAATTGCAAATATTTCCCAGCTGATGTAAGGAGCAAACGGTGTAATAATAGACAGTAGGAAGGCTAAAATATAGCCAAGGGCGAGACCAAAGATACCACCGAGAATAGAAAGAATAAGGGCTTCAAAGAGAAATTGCATGAGGATATTACGGGAAGATGCACCAACGGCTTTCCTAATACCGATTTCTTGGTTTCTTTCGGCAACGGAAACGAGCATGATGTTCATAACGCCGATCCCACCAACTACTAGGGAAATACCAGCTACGAGTGTGAGCATGCCAGAGACAATGGTAAAGAGGGAGCTAGCTGGATGAGTGATTTGGTCACCATAGGCCACAGAGAAATTTTTGTCACCAAGCTTTTGGTTGATAAGGGCAGCATTGATCTCTTCGGAAATTTGAGCAAGGCTATCGGTATTTTTGGCTTTGACATTGATTTGTTGGATTTGGGTAGAGCCAGTGACTTGGTCAAGAGATTTGATGTCCATGATGAGGGCATTATCAAAATCGACATTGTCGAGATTAATGGATTTGTCAATTTCGTCGAGGACACCGACGACCATGAATTTTTCGCCCATGATAGTTACGGTTTTGCCTACGGTGCTGTTGACCGTATTAAAGAGAGCAAGAGATAGAGTGTGGCCAAGCACCACGGATTTTTCCTCGTTTTTGTCAGTGAGAAAGGCACCAAAACGGAGGGCTAGCGGTTCAATTTTGATAAAATCAGTATTGGTGCCGAGAATGGGGACTGAGTCAAAATTGTTTTTCTCGGAGCTGACGGTATTAGTAGAGACAGCGATTGGAGAAGCGGCCGTGACGTTTTCGAGCGCAGAAATCGCCTCAACATCGTGGATAGAGAGATTAGATTTTTGGAAGGAGTTGGCAGAAGTGAGCTCTTCGACAATATTAGTGAGAGAATCCTTGGTGGAGCTGGGACGCACGACAATTAGGTCGGAACCAAGCTCACCAATTTCGCTTCTGACGAGATTGGAAATACTGCCCATGAGAGAAAGAATCAGAATAATGCTAGCTACGCCGATGGCGATGCCAAGACAAGTGAGGAAGGAGCGGGTACGATTTTCCTTGATGGCAGTTTTTGCTAGTTTGTAATGAGTCCTAAGAAGCATAGCCATTTAATGTTTCCTCCGAGTTTTTTTGCGTTTTTTCCGATCTTGGCTGTCACTTTGATCTTGGTCGTCGGACGGGATTTCGACAAATTCAGGCTTTGCTTTTCCTTTTTTCTTGATTTTGACACTGATGGGCTGAGGTAAGTTAGCATCGGAAACGGTCTTGACATCGGTATCGATCTGGCCATCGAGCATATTGATGACACGAGTAGCATAAACGGTAAGAGCTGGGTTGTGAGTGACCATGATGATGGTATTGCCTTCTTCGTGAATGTTTTTTAGTTCTTCCATGACAATGTGGGAGGCGCGGGAGTCGAGGTTACCAGTAGGCTCATCTGCCAGAATAATCTCTGGGTCACCTACGATGGCACGGGCAATCGCGACGCGCTGCTGCTGGCCACCAGAAAGTTGATAGGGGAGATAATATTCACGTTCGTTAAGATGAAAGCGACGTAAAGCATTTGAAGCGTTTTTGAGACGAGCAGTCTTGGAGTAGCCGGTATAAACTAGGGGCAAAGCGACGTTTTCGATAATAGGCAAATCTTCAATTAGGTTGAAGTTTTGGAATACAAAACCGATTTTCTTAGCACGGAGCCGCGCCTGACGGCCAGCAGAGATGCTAGCGACATCCTCGCCGTTAAGATAATATTCGCCACTAGTAGCACGATCTAAAAGTCCGATAATATCAAGAAGGGTGGTTTTGCCGCAGCCAGATGGGCCCATGACCATAATAAACTCACCACGTTTAATGGTGAGATCAAAATCCTTGAGGGCAAACGATTCCGTGTCGCCGTAACCGTAACGCTTAGTCAAGCCTTTTAATTCGATGATGTTTTCGCTCATTGTTTTAACTCTTTTTTGATTAAATAAAGGACAGGAAGATAAATAATCCTAGGCCTTTAGAGCCGTCAAATTATTTTAAAAGTACGAAACTTCGTTTCTAGCATCTCTCGTATTAAATAATTATTGAAACAAGTTTTAATAATTATTTTATACTCGATCTGCTACGAAAAACTACGTTTTTCGTACTTTAGTTGTTAACTTGGCGGAAAGGACAGGATTTGAACCTGCGAAAGAGTTGCCCCTTTACACGCTTTCCAAGCGTGCGCCTTAAACCACTCGGCCACCTTTCCAGCTTGAATTAATTTTAGCACGAAAAGGTGGGGAAATAAAGAGAATATTATCATTTTTGGAACAATTAATTGTTATTTTTAGTTGTTTGGGTCTAGTTGACTAGTGAGAGTGAGGGTGGCGGTGTCTGTGACTGTATAGGTAGTAGCTGAAGTGGTAGTGCTACTAAGAGTGCCAGTTCCCGTGGTAGACCAATGATCTACGGTATAACCTGTGGCGTAGCTGGAAGAAATAGTATACTCAGTGTTCTTAGCAATGCGGACGGTAGAGCCGCTGGTCGTTACTTGCTGGGTGCCGTAGGTGGAGTTGTAAAAGCCGACGCTACGGACGTGTTCGTCAAAGTTAACGGTGACGTAGACGGCGTCCGTAGATGGGACAGTGGTATCGTTGGGGATGAAGGTACCGCTTGAGTTCCAGGTGCCGGAGCGGGTGGTGAAGGTGGGGTGAGTGGGGTTAGAGTAGCTACCGCCAGCGCGATTGAACATGGCACCGAAATTGTTGCTAGAACCATCGGAGCTGCCGGCGGTGGCGGTAACTGCACGGACATCCCAGTCGTTTGCGCCAGAGGCGTTGGTGAGGGAGGTGGCGCCAGAGAACATAAATCTCATATCGGTGGCGCTGCTGGTGTCCCAATTTGAAAGAGCGTCAATGCTCACGAGGGAGGTGGCGTTTTCGAACATTTGGCTCATAGTCGTGACGCTGCTGGTGTCCCAATTTCTGGCGCCGTCTATGTTGGTGAGGGCGGAGGTGGCTTTGAACATTTGGCTCATAGTCGTGACGCTGCTGGTGTCCCAGTTTGCGGCGCCGTCTATGTTGGTGAGGGCGGAGGTGGCTTCGAACATATCGCTCATATTGGTGACATTGTTGGTGTCCCAGTTTGCGGCGCCGTCTATGTTGGTGAGGGAGGTGGCGCCAGAGAACATACTCATCATACTGGTGACACTACTGGTGTCCCAGTTTGCGGCGCCGTCTATGTTGGTAAGGGCGGTGGCGTCATAGAATATACTTCTCATATCGGTGACGCTGCTGGTGTTCCAGTTTGCTAGGGCGTCAATGCTCACGAGGGCGGAGGCGCCGGAGAACATATAGCTCATATTGGTGACATTGCTGGTGTCCCAGTTTGCGGCGCCGTCTATGTTGGTGAGGGAGGTGGTGTCAGAGAACATGCCAAGTGAACTATTTCCATAATTTCCCATTTCCGTAACGTTCCCGGTGTCCCAGTTTGCGGCGCCGTCTATGTTGGTAAGGGCGGAGGCGCCATGGAACACACCGCTCATATTTGTGACGTTGCTGGTGTCCCAGTTTGCTAAGGCGTCTATGTTGGTGAGGGAGGTGGCGCCAGAGAACATACTTCTCATATTGGTGACGCTGCTGGTGTCCCAATTTGCGGCGCCGTCTATGTTGGTGAGGGAGGTGGCGCCAGAGAACATAGTGCTCATATCGGTGACGCTGCTAATGTTCCAGCTGGCGAGAGCGTCAATGCTCATGAGGGCGGTGGCGCCATGGAACATACTGCTCATATTGGTGACGCTGCTGGTGTTCCAGGAGGAAAGGGCGGAGATGTCAGCGAGGGCGGTATTGCGGAAGAAAGCCCAGCTGGAGTTTGCGTTCATATAGATGTCTCTGGCATCAGTATAAAAGTACATGATGCCAGCATCGTTGGTGTTGTCAAAGAAGATATAGACTGGGTAGTTAGAACCTGAGGTAGAGACGGTATTGTCAGAGGATGGAGTGAAGCCAGCTGGGAGAGAGTCGGCCATCTGGAGAGATTTGATTTTGGAAGATTCAGTGCCGGATAATGTGCTTTTACCTTCGGCGAGGGTCTTCATCTTGGCGTTTAGCTGTGAGCCTGGGAGGAGGGTAGTGGCAACTTCTGCTCTACTGGTCAATGATAGAGTGGCGTCACCCGTGATAATGTAGGTGTTATTTGCCTGAGTGGTGTTACTGAGAGTGCCGTTTGCGGTGGTAGTCCAAGAGTTTGCAGTGTAGCCAGTATTATAAGTAGAGCTGACTTGGTATAATACACCTTCACGGAGAGTGACTGTGCCACCACTAGTATTTACAGTTTCGGTGGCGTAGTTTTGGTTGCTGAAGCTGACACTAGTGACATTACTATCCATGTTTACGGTTACGGTATGAGTTGGGATAGCGGTAGTTGTGATAGTAAGTATAGATGAGTTAGTAGCGGTGTAGGTGGTGGGATTATCTGTAGTGGAAGTAAGAGTGCCATTTGCTGCAGTGGCGTAGGAGGTGAAGACGTAGCCATTATTTAGTCTTGTGGTGACGGTGTAGGCTTCGTCTTCGGCGAGGTTTACGGTATCTCCACTAGTGGTAACAGTTTGATTGAGATAAGGAGATTTATGGAAGATGACGCTAGATACACCAGAGTCAAAGTTTACGGTGACCGAGTGTTTTATTTTCTCAATATTTGGAGTTAGAGTGGCGTTTCCGGTGA
This sequence comes from Candidatus Saccharimonadota bacterium, assembly GCA_017511205.1. Lineage (GTDB taxonomy): Bacteria > Patescibacteriota > Saccharimonadia > Saccharimonadales > Saccharimonadaceae > Nanosyncoccus. Next base: position 3,577 of record JAFWLE010000004.1, on the reverse strand, counting down.
CAGTGTAGGTAGTAGGGTTGGTGTTAGTGTCAGTAAGTGTACCGTTAGCTGAGGTGGTCCATTTACTGAAAACATATCTACTATTTGGGTCAACTGTAGTAGTGATAGTATATGGGACGCCATGATAGAGGGATGCGGTTCCATGATTTACATTTACGGTTTGGGTGCCGTAGTTGTTGTTTGTAAATGAGACGCTGGTGACGTTGGTGGGGAGATTGACAGTTACCATACGGGGAATACGGCTTGAAGTAACAGAAAGAGTTGTGCTACCGGTGACAGTATAAATCGTAGGATTCTGATTAGGGCTATCTAAAGTACCGTTTTCTGTAGTAGACCAAACATTGAACTCAAAACCGGTGCTAGTAACAGTAGTAATAGTGTATTCTACTCCTCGTCTTAATGAAACTGTATCACCATCTGAGGTGGCGGTCTGGGTTCCGTAATTAGCATTATAAAAACCTATACTACTGACGCCATTGCCCATATTTATTGTAACGGTATATGATGGAATTATTTGAGTAGTAGCAGTGAGAGTGCTATCGTTTGTAACGATGTAGGTTGTAGGATTGTCGGTAGTGGAGCCTAAAGTGCCGCCAGAGCTAGTAGACCAGCTGGAAAGCTCGTAACCAATGGCAGTTGTTGCTGTGATATTATATTGCGTATCATTATATAGTCTGACTGTATCTCCGCTATTTGTGATTGTTTGAGCCTCCGTAGTAGGGCTAGTGAAGCTGATATTAGTGATATTTGAGTCAAAGTTTACTGTGACCGTGTTGTAATTTTTGTAGATTGCGTAGAGGGTGACTGGGCTATCGCTGTGGGTATAGTTGGAATTATTGATAATGTTTTGCTCATCTACGTAGGTTGGTGTGGTAGCGTTTCTATCTTCACTCCAGCCGAAGAAGGTGTGAGTCTCACTTGAAGATGGGACGGCGTAAGTGCCGGAGACAGGTTCGAACGTTCCAGTATCTGCAGTAACGATTGCATAGTATCCGTAATAATTGCTGCTATTATCTGACTTAAAATGAAACTTTACAGTATCGCCAGTTACAGTATAGGTCTTAGAATACCAAGTAGAGTAGCTAGTAGTCCTGCCACTTTTTCTGCCGCTTAGCTTACCAGAAAGATTACCGGTGGTGGTGGATATTGTGGCATCATTGGTATTAGAAATTGTAAATGGACTTTGATAAACACTTACCCAATCATAAGAGGTAGATTCTGCATCATAGTAAATAGTGACATTAAGTGAAGTTGCACCTTCTATAGTAACTGTATCTGTAGTGTTTAAATTGCTAGCATAAGTGCCGCTTGCTATACCGGCGTCACTGACATTTGAAGTGTGGGCATATCTAGTTACCGTTTCTCTAGTGTTTTTGTAATAAACTGGATTATTGGTTTTGGTTAGGTCATTGTCATAGTAGAGACCATTGCCATCATAATTAATGAGAATTCTATTATCGTTAGTAGTGATGCTTAAGGTGGTAGTGCTGGTAACGTTATAAGTAGTGGGGTTAGCGGTAGTAGAGCTGAGAGTGCCGCCAGCGCTAGTAGACCATGATTCAAATTCAAAACCATTCTCTAGTGTAGCGGTGATTTCATATTCTACACCATGAAGAAGAGTAACTGTGTCGCCATTTGTTGAAACAGTCTGAGTGCCATAGGTAGCATTATAGAAGGTGATACTGGTTACTCCTGAGTCTAGGTTTACGGTTGTAGTATAGGTTGGTATTGCCTGAGACGTGGCGGTAAGCGTAGCAGTATCTGTTACTGTATAGGTGGTAGGGTCGGCTGATGTGGAGCCTAAAGTGCCGTTTGTGGTAGTAGACCAAGAAGAGAATTCATACCCAGTAGCATAGCTACCAGTGATAGTATATTCTATACCTTCTCTTAGCGAAACATTAGGATTAGACGCAGTTGCAGTTTGGACACCATAGTTTGCATTGTAGAAACTGACACTTGTGGTATTACTATCCATATTAACAGTTACTTGATGAGATGGGACAGTCTCGCTAGTAACTGTAAGAGTAGCATCATCAGTAATAGTATAAGTTGCTGGGTTAGTGGTGGTAGAACTTAAGGTCCCTCCTGATGTAGTAGACCATGTGGAGAGTCTATAACCGTTCTTAGTATAGGCGGTAGCTGTATATGGGGTGTTTTCTCTTAGGTCTACGGTGCTACCATTCCTAATGGCAGTTCTAGTTGGCCAGTCTGGGTTAGTGAAGACGACATAAGAAACGTTAGAATCCATGTTGACTGTAGCTGTATAAGTTGAGGCGTTAGTGGTAGAAGTAATGGTGAGAGTAGAATTGCCAGATGGGGTGAAGTCGGTGTGAGGGCCAGCAGTACTTGTGATAGTTGCGCTAGTAGCAGTGTAGGAAGAGACTTCGTAGCCAAATTTAGTAGCAGTAGTGACACGATAGGTGACGCCTTGCTTTAAGGTGACGGTGGAACCGTTTGAGGAGGCGACAACGCAATCGTAGGTTTCTGTTGAAGAATTGTATGCATTATACTTATCGTTACAGAATGAGACACTTGCAATATTAGAATCCATATTAACAGTAGTAGTGATATCAATTGGAATTGGTTGGCTAGTGGCGGTAAGAGTAGTATTGCCGGTTGGGGTGAAGTAAGTAGGATCATCAGTTCTAGAATTAATTGTTAATCTACTGGCTGGAATCTTGCCATGTTCGCTTGGATCCCAGAGGGCTAGTTCGTAGCCAGAGTTGAGAGTCGCGGTAATTCGGTAAAAATAACTACGAACAAGAGATATGGTACTACCGGAAGTAGAAATAATCTGAGTGGTGCTGGAGCTTGAGCCTGGGAATGTGCCATAGAACTTAATGTTACTAATGTGAGAATCAAAGTTTACGGTGGTAGTGATAACGGTTGGGCCAGATGTAGTATCATCGGGGATGAAGGTACCATGACCATCCCAGGTGCCTGAGCGAGAAGTAAAGTTGGGGATATCAGTGTATTGTGAAAAGGAGGTAGAGCTGCTGGCGCCATTACAATTACCTGGACCATACCCGAACATGCAGGCGAAGTAATTATTAGATGAACTCCCAACTGTAGCCGTAACAGCACGAACATCCCAATTGCTAATTGCAGAGCCGTTGATATTCATATTTGCATTGCTAAACATTTGGAGCATATTCCTAACGCTACCAGTATCCCAGTTCGCGGCGCCGTCTATGTTGGTGAGGGCGGAGGCACAACCAAACATACCATTCATATCCCTGACGCTACTGGTGTCCCAGTTAATAGCGCCGTCTATGTTGGTGAGGGCGGAGGCACCCCAGAACATATATCTCATATCCCTGACGCTACTGGTGTCCCAGTTAATAGCGCCGTCTATGTTGGTGAGAACTTTGGCGCCGTAGAACATATCGCTCATATCGGTGACGCTGCTGGTGTCCCAGTCAATGGCGCCGTCTATGTTGGTGAGGGCGGAGGCACCCCAGAACATATATCTCATATCCCTGACGCTACTGGTGTCCCAGCTACTGGCGCCGTCTATGTTGGTGAGGACGGAGGCGTTTTCGAACATATGGCTCATATCGGTGACGCTGCTGGTGTC
>JAFWLE010000001.1 GCA_017511205.1 Candidatus Saccharimonadota bacterium | reverse complement strand
TCCAATTTCGCTCGCCACTACTTTCGGAATCATTGGTTATTCTCTTTTCCTCGGCCTACTAAGATGATTCAGTTCGGTCGGTACCCGTCATCTACCCTATGTGTTCAGGTAGCGACAATCTGGCATAACCCAGATTAGGTTTCCCCATTCGGCAATCCCCGGATCATTTCTCGCTGTCAGATCCCCGAGGCTTATCGCAGACTTCCACGGCCTTCATCGGTATTGATTGTCCAGGCATCCACTATCAGTGCCCTTAATTACCTTTTTATGCATTGACTTAACTAGCAATCGTTGCTCGATTACTCGTTCCGTCTTTAAAATCTTTATCGTTTCCAAATTGTTAATTGGAAGGCCGTTTAAGAATGACTTCTGCAGCCGCTAAAGCGACCCCAAAAGATTCCCTCGCTTTCCTTATCTTTTTTACAGAGGTCGCAAAAGACGACATGCTTCAACTTTCTCTATTATAGCGCACTTTTTCGAAAAAATCAACCCCCTTTTTTACATATTTTTATAAAAATCTAAAGGGGGTTGAAAAGCTCATAATGTCATGCTAGGCTCCAAAAAATGAAAAGATCAGACCAAAAACTAGCTAAAGCTATCCAAGATTGGTTCAAAACCTCTGTGACTTTCGAAGATGAGCCTTACGTCATCGATTTAGAGCAAGCCACCGCCGTAATAGATGATAATAATAGTACCATCGTTGCAGCGAGAGCCGGCTCCGGCAAAACTCGCACCATCGTCGCCAAAATCGTTTATCTCGTCGCTAAACAAAAAATCAAACCCGATGAAATCATGGTTTTCGTTTTTAATGCCAATGCCGCCAAAGAAATAAATGCCAGACTCTCGCAAATGAAAGTCAATCAAAAGCCCATCATAGAAGACGCCAAAATCGCCAGCACCTTCCACGCTTTTTCACGCCAAGTCGTCTATAACTGGTGCGGTGGCAAAGCCAAATGCAAAGAAATTCTTGCCGAACAAAAAGAAGACTACCTATTATATATAGTAAAGCAATTAATGAAAGAAGAAATCTGGGAGGTTAAAATTAAACAATTTCTACTAGGTGACTTAAGTGATGAAACTTTAGAAAACCTGTGGCAAAGGCCGGAATACGTCACAACCGAATTAGAACGTTTTGCTAAAATGATGGCTCAATTCGTTAACCGCGCCCAACAAAAATATCTCGGCAGCGGCAGTTCACTAGGCGAAAAAACCAATCAATATTTAAAAACTCACGATGTCGAATCACGAGAACGACTTTTTATCGAACTAGGCAACGAATGCTACAACCGCTATCACCGCTACTTACTCAGTAAAAACCCACTAAAATCTAGCGCCTTTTCTAAATATGGCACCGATTTTAATCTGATTGTCTCCTGGGCTAGTAAATTAATTGAAGAAAAACGTGGCAAAACTAAGAAACTTCTCGCCCACAAAAAATATCTCCTAATTGATGAGTACCAGGATTTTTCCCAACTCTTTCTCTACGCCGTTTTCGCCATTAGAAGCGTAGCAAGTTCCGCTAAACTCTTCGTAGTTGGTGATGACCTCCAGGCCATCAATCGTTTCGCCGGCTCCGAAGTAGAATACTTCAAAAATTTCGAAGATTACTTCGGCAAAAGCAGCAGCCGTCTCGCCATCTCCACTAATTACCGTTGCGGCTACGAAATCGTACGTGTGGCTCATAAGTTCATGAAAAAAGCCATGCATGATAAGGGTAGTTTTAAAGCCTTCAGCAAAAAATCTGGCCAAGTCATTTCTATTAATATAAATCTGATAGAATATCACCCAGCCATGACCGATTATGATCCTCGCGCTAATAAAGAAGACCAGATATACCAAAAAACTTTGCGAAAACTGCTTTCTCACTCTCCCAAAATCACTACTGCCAAATACCTCAAAGTCCTTACGAACATTATCAAAGAGAATAAATCCGCGAATAATATTCTAATTTTACACCGTAACAACGAAATGAACATTGAATCCATCTCGCTAGAACAATTGCAATCTAACCTCAGAAAAGCACTCATCATCTTTAATATTATGGACTCAGCCGAGTTCGATCAAAAAATTCACATCATGACTATGCATAAATCTAAAGGTCTCGAGGCCGAAGTCGTAATTATCCTAGAAGCTGATGAAGGCGTCATCCCCAAAACTCATCCCGACACTTCACTTTACACCATCTTTGGAGAAACCAACGAAATCGCACTTCTAGACCAAAAACGTCTTTTCTATGTCGCCATCACTCGTGCTAAGAAAAAGCTCTACATTATTCACGATCAACCCACCAAGAACAGTTTCATTAAATTCCTCGGTAAAAACCTCAATTCTTGGCAAGATTTATAAAAACCGCCCTCGTAAGGGCGGTTTTGTCTACTGTTCCCCTTCCTCTCGTTTTACAGGCTTCCTTTTCTTCGTCTTCATCACAATCCAAATCACTAGCATTACAATAGCAAACACGATCAAGAATAGTAACCATAGCGGACACACGAAAACCGTTTTTTCCATCACTGACTTTTCGCCAAAAATCTCAACTGTCTGCTTAGCTTTGAAAATACCAATCGCTGGCAAACCGCATTCCTCTACATGTAATCTCTCCGCCTCTGGCATTACCAAACTCTCGGTCGGATCCTCCTCATTAGTACAGATTTCCTCATCACTAAATAGTGGCCATACCTGTAAAATATACTTTGCATTCGTATGTACGTTACCATTATTTTTGACTAAAGAACTTGCGGATAAAGGACTACTAAATATAAACGCCGGAATATTGTTCTCTACAATCTCAGCTTCATTTCTAGTCTCGCCAGCTACTTCAGCGATAATTGCCGAAGCAAACTGTACCACATTCTGAATGGCCACATTGCCATCGTTATTCTCCCCATTGTCAGAATCATCCTGTACAATAATAGTAGCATATTGCCCGCCAGCTGGCGCATCACTAGGCACCGTAATAGTAAAAGGTATCGTATCAGTTTCATTTGGTTTTACTACACCGCTTTCCTTACCTAATTTGATCCAATCCATGATTTGGTTATAACTAGTAATCGTGTCAACGTCTGTATTGTTATAATCAACATTGCCATTTTCATCTTTCCCTAGTCCAAAGGAGCCAATCGTTACCGAATATTTAAGATCTGACCCCGAATTCACTGAGTTAGAAACGTCAATCGAACCCTCGAATTTCTCACCTGGCACTAGAACTATCTCCTGAGTCGGAGGTGAAACCGTCATAATAGAGCCAGTCATCTCTTCATCAGCTGAAGCTTTTAATACACTAAAGAACAACCCACCAAGCACCACCGCCAATACTACAATTATAGATTTTCTCATCTGCCTCCTTTTTCTCTATTATAGCATTTATTTTGTCTCGCCACAACTAAAATCTTTGGACTCATAGTATTTTCTCATCTCACCCATCGAAAAATTCTTGAATTTTTCCAAATCGTCCTTCTCTACATAGAAAAAAACTGCCGTTACTTGGTTTAAATCACTCTTATCATCAGCAATCAGGGTCATATGCAGTTTATTCTTTGCCACCGAATACGAAGGCGATAGCAAATTATCTGAAAGATTATTATCGCCCATATATATATTATAGTCAGCATGCATTCTCACTTCGTCTTCGTCTGCCACTTCCGTTGCACGATATACCCCCTCATAAGAATAATAAATCTTATCGTATGTCTTATCACTAAAAGTCACCTTTACCTCATTAGTAAGATTATTGGCTTTTTCCGACTTAAAAAACCCGTCATCTCTTCCACCACTCCTACAAACTAAAGCCGAGACCACATCTCCATCCGAATTATCCGACGTCCTCGTCTCACCGCCATTCGTCAAAATCAAAAGAATGATTACGGCAAAAACTCCTAGCAGTACTAAGAGCGAACCAATTAACTTTAACATCTTACTTTTCTTTTCTTCTTCCATATGCACCTCACTTATTGAATCAATTATAACACAAAATAAAAAAATACAGCCCCTTTCGGAGCTGTATTGTTAGTCTAGCCATAATTATGAGCCAAGACCAGCAGCAACGGTGTATTTAACCTTACCAATATAAGTACCCTCTACCTGCGTCGGGCTTACATATACCTGATAGCCAGTGAAAATATGCCCTTGGCTTACAGTACCAGACTTAGAAGCTACCAACGTTGCACTAGCAGGAACCGCCGTCCAGTCATCCGCCACAATAGTAGCACCAGTGCCATCGTCAGCTAGCTTAAACGCCCAAGCAGACGTAGCACCGCTAAAGGTCGTACCAGTAGCAATTGGTGTACCAGAGCCGGTCGTAACCATAGTAGTTGTTCCAGCAGTATCATTGCTGTACCCTTGCGCCTTCACGTTCCAACCAGAAGCGTCATTGCAAGAGATATAAAGGCTACCGCCCGTACCGCTTGCGGCTGCCCAAGTCTTAGTCGCACCATTCGCCACATTCGCCGAAAACGTTGCATTAGCAGCGCCTGGGTCTGAAGTGTTCGTGTCAGAAGCCACCGTACAAGACTGGGTAATAGTTACCTGTACGGTATCCGTCACATCGGCGAACGCACCGAGCACCGGCATAGCAGCAAGTGCCACCGCGGAGGCCGAAGCTGCAATTATTGATTTTTTCATATTTTTTCTCCTCCACATTTTGTGGAAATTAATTTATATTTTGTTAAATGTATAACCTTTAACATCTTTCATTTTACATAAGCATTAATATATTGTCAAGTATTTTTTTCAGTTTTCTTAAAAAGTTTTCCACAACCTATTGTATCTGATCATTCAACCAACTTTTAAGCACTTCAAAATCATTATACTTATCCGCATCTTCATCGGAATCCGCCCTCAGAAACACCCTTACTTTTCCTTCTCCCACAATCACTACTGAGGGATAATATTTCACAAAATCATGCAAAGATGTTTCTTTCATCTCGCTAAACATAATCCGATTCACTCTCTTTTTGTTCTCTAGAGTCCAATTTTTCATAAAATCTCTCACTCTATCTGCCGTCGTGCAACCATTTTGATCCACTAATAAAACAAATGACTTTTTCTCATTTATCAATTTTTCATACTCTTCTGCATTTATGTCAATAAAATTATCACAGTCCTCTTCGCAATTATATTCCCCATCTATTACTACTTTTGAGTGGTCAAACCAGCCGCTCACAGCTCCCATAAATAAAATCCCACCACCAACTACCAAAACCAATAAACCAACTAAACCAGCTACGCCAATTGTTGATTTAGTCACACCATTTTTAATCTCAGTCACACAACCTTTCGACTTAGCTACGCCAATCTTTGATTCAGTAACTCCACCTTTTGGTTTTTGTTTCGTCATCTTATTTCGCCGTTAGCTCACTAAAATCAATCTCGTGATATGGCACCTTATAAAAATCATATTTCGACGTGCCATCGCTAAGCTCTCGCCGCACTTTTACATCATTTTTTCCTTTATAAAGCCAATAGCCACCTACATCATATATTTTTCTTTCATCCCAACCTAGTTCAACTAACATTTTTTTCATCATGCCAGAGTATCCCCCACCACCACACATCAAAAAAATAACTTTATCTTTCGGGAAAAGCGCCTCTAGAATATCCATCGACTCCGCATAGTTTGCCGTATAATTCGTTCCATCAGTTTTAAACAAAGTCTTGCCTTTATAAGTGTCTCCAACTTCTTCCGGCAAACCCATCACATTCACGATATAAGGAAACGGCACCACTTCAAATCCATCCACAAATCCCGATAAATACGAATCTCCGTCAATCGCCTCGTAATTCCCCGGATCTTTCAACATCCTAAGGTCACGGTACACTGCATCTTCACGATTTAAGTATTCATCTATCGTGCCCTCGTTTATGTTTTTATCAACCCCCAGCTGCCCTCTCTCACCCTCAGCTAACTCCGGTGCTGGCAAATCCTTCAATGTATTCGGAAAAACAAATCTACCAAGAAGAAACGCTCCTATAATCAAAACTAACGCTGACACAAACATCCACCAAAACAGTTTTTTCATATTATCCTCCGCTTATTTATCATTATTATATCACACATTATATTTCCGCCGCCACCTCATTCAGGCGTTACATTCCTACCGCCATTTCGTTCGGACATTTCTCTAAAACTTTCAAAATCGCTTCCTTTTCAGCCACTGTCACCCATAGCGCATACTTTCTTTTCACTGAAACTTGCCTTGCCACGTACTGACAGCGAAACTTCTTGTTAGAAGGCAACCACGTCGCCGCATCACCATCAGATTTCTTCTTATTTGCCGCTCCATCTACTGCCAACAAATTTAAAGGGTCTGTAGCAAGCTCATATCGCTTTTCCTTAGATAATTGTTGCGCTCCTTTTTGCCATGCATCCGAAAGCGCCACCACATGGTCAATTTGAATTTTACTTACCTCTTCTCGACTGTTTAACACCTTATGTTCGCCCGTATAAGGTTCATCATATTCACCTTTTATTACGTTACATCCATCTAAAACCGCCGTATCACCTAATTCTCTCTTCAAAATTTTTTGTCTTAGCGAACAACCCTCCACCGTCGGCCAACCATCGTAAAACTCCGTTCTTTTATATCCAGTTTTTGGCGCTCTCCCTTTTACTTCTAATTCTTCTAAAACTTCTGTCGCTTTTTTTTCACTACCTTCACTAGCCTGATTTGCGTCTTCAATTCCCCCTTCCGCACCAGTATTTTCTACTTGCGTAAAAATCGCCTCGTAGCTCGCCGGATTGACTATTAACCAAATCAGCGCCGCCACAAAAGCGCACACCGCCACCGATACTCTCCGCACCTTCAATTTCATACCTATAATTATATCAAATAATTATTTAATCGTATCTGGTTTCTCGCTCGAATTGACAATTTTGTTCAACTGCTCGTTATAAAACACATTTTCATTATACTCACCTACTTTAACATTATACTGATCTATAGTCGCATTTATCTCATCGCGCAAACCATTCAATGCCTCTTGTTCTGCTACTATTACCTGACGCCTTACATTAAACTCCGTCTCCGTCTTAAAACAACCCTCTGTTTTAGCGCATTTATTAAATTCATCAACCCTTGCATTCAACCCCTCAAGTCTTCGCTCATATTCTGCATTTTTTGCATCGATTACCGCCTGGAGCTCCTCCATCTCTTGCTTCAATGTTTTCATATCCGTCTCAAGCTTCTTAAATACCGCAATATATTTATTATAAAAAGCTACAATTTTATCCTGATCACTAAAAACCTCTCCATAGTGCTTTTCTAAACTCGCCGGCAAATCTGCTATTTCCGTTCCAGCCCGTACATATAGTTCTTCTTGTTTTTCTGAAGTATCATAAGTTTCAATTTCTTCTCCTAGCACTTCTTGATTTGCTTCAAATACTCGCGTCAAAGGCTCCACTAACGCCACTTTTTCATCTTCGCTCATCCTCGCATACACTGCGTGCAAAAGCTCATGTGCCGTCGTTAGTTCCCTAATGCCATCTAACTCTTTTTCCGTTATATTATATATATAGATATTATTCCCTGCATAGCAACCCAGAACTGCAATCTCCACACTTGCCCCTGCCCGACAATTATTATTAAAATCTTCCCGCTCGTTTAGTACCGGCTGCGCCGCATTAAACAAAAACTCACCTCGCTCCGTCAAATCAAGATCACTCCGAATTCTCGCCATTTCCACCGAAGGCTCATAAAATCTCCCTCTGAGATAGTCCTGCACCCACCCCCGGTTCATTATAATTGTCACAGCTAGCGCTATGATCAAAACCATAAATCCCCATAAGAAAATCCGCACTATCTTCATAATTCAATTATACCGCTTTAAACGTTAAATTTAAATTCCACCACATCACCATCCTGCATTACATAAGTTTTACCCTCTGTACGCAGTTTACCAGCCTGTTTTACCGCCTGTTCCGAACCAAGTTTCTTCAAATCATCATAATTACAAATTTGTGCCGCAATAAAACCGCGTTCAAAATCCGTGTGAATCGTACCTGCCGCTTCTGGCGCCGTTGCTCCCTTTTTAATCGTCCAAGCTCTACATTCTTTTTTACCAGCCGTCAAGAATGACTGCAAACCCAGTGTCTTATAGGCCGCCTTAATCAGCTCGCCCAGAGCATCATCTTTTACGCCGTAACTCTCCAAGAATTCCTTCCTTTCCTCGCGGTCCATATCTGACATTTCTTCCTCTAACTTCGCATTCACAAAAATTGCTTCATTCGGCTTTACTAAGTCACGCAGTTTCTCCTGCAAATCTTTATCAGTTAGGCCATTCTCATCTACGTTAAACATATAAATTACCGGCTTATCCGTCAGAAACGGAATGTTTTCATCATTTGGATCCTTTTTCCGCTTCGCCGCAATCTTCGCTTTTGTTTCGTCATCAGCTAGTTGTAACTCTAAATTAATAATGTCGATATCATCTTTAGCCTGTTTTACGATATCATCCTCTGGCACATTATCCGCTCGCACGATGTCACCATTTTTAAAGGCTCTCACTACATGACAAATCGCCTGACATTCCCGAATATGCGCCAAAAACTGGTTACCAAGTCCTTCACCTTTCGAAGCGCCTTTGACTAGACCAGCGATATCCACGAATTCCACCGTCGCAGGTACAATCTTTTCTGTTTCATACATTTTAGCTAGCACATCTAATCGCTCATCCGGCACCGGCACAATCCCGACGTTTGGTTCAATCGTTGCAAAAGGATAATTCGCCGCAAGCGCTCCCGCATTTGTCAACGCATTAAACAATGTGGATTTTCCCACATTTGGCAACCCAACAATTCCGATCTTTAAATTCATAACCAACCTATGATATCTGTTATTATGGGTATAATTATATCATTTTCCGAGTTTAAAATCTAGATAGACGTAGTTATCCATATCATAAGAAAGGTTTTTATTGATAGCATTCTTGGCAATTTTGCAGATTTCTGACATACGTTTACCATTACATAGCGGGTCTATGTAGCGGACTTTAGATTTTTGATGTACATAGTAAACATCTTTGGGCTCAGTTTTTGAAATATTAACTTTTTTGGCTTTTCGCCAAGTGTTCCAGATATCTTTATATTTTGAACTTTCGATTATTTTGATAATATCAGATTCCTTATCGTCGTATAAATCTTCTATCGTAATCTTGCCACTTTCTTTTAGTCTTTTTAATATATCGGCAATAAATTGCATAGAAAAGCGAGTTCTATCATCACGATAAATGACGGACATTCTACTGGTAACTTGGACAAATTTTCTAGCGATGGATTTAGTTTTGAAACCGAGTTCCGGCTCCCCTGATTCATTCTGCTCGATTTCTATATCATTGTATATTTCTTTGACTTCTGCTAGACTTAATAGCTTGTAAGTAAATAGCGCATTAGATAATGAATATTCTAGTCTGTCAGCAGATAGTTTTGGCGTATCGTTGTCAGCGATTGGATAAATATGATAATTATCGATTTCTTCAATCTTAATATTGTCTTTTTTAAGCATATTCATTACGTCTTGAGATTTTTTAATGAATTCAGTGGTTAAATCTTCTGTAGATTCCTGCTTTAGATAATCTCCATTCATAAAATCTACGCAGTGTTTGAAGGCGGGAGTTGAAATGTCATGGAACAATCCAGCAAGAGTTTGTTTTTTATCGTGGGTAAAATGCCAGACAATTAGTGCAACTGCAATAGAATGGTCTAAGCTAGAATAAAAAATATCACTATCAAACAAATCAGTATATAATGTGCCACAAGTAGTGCTGATATATTTTTGGGTTTGGAGTTCCTTGGTGTTGGTATAAGCATTTAACCATTCCGGAAAATCCGCGCTCAAAATTTTAAAGTAACCAATTGTTTTCGCAGTTTTCATATCTATATTGTAGCATAAAAAAGAAAGCCCCGAACCTGTGCATATCCATCACTGCCTGGCGGACTTTCGATAACATTGTATCATAAAAAAGAAGCTCTCGCGCTCGGCACATACTGCGCCCTGCAAGAACTTCGATACATATATTATATCAAATTAGCGCAGAAATATCAATAATTTGACCGCGTTTTGTTACCATAACCATACGTTTAATTTGTTTCTGTTTGCGCATTTGATTAATGAGAAAATTACGAACTTTCAAATCTCGGACCTTTTTCATACGAGAAGTATCGATGATTAAATTTGGCGATTGCTTTGTGGCGTCTTTTAGTTTATGTTCAAAAGTATTTGAGTTGAAAGATTCTGGAGATTTTATTTCGTATTCTATACCATCTAGTTTAATATCTGCGGTATGTAAATTTCCTTCTTCTAAGAATTCAATATAATGCCCAGCTAAAGAAAGAATTTCTGCTACTCTTAGCTCATGAGGCCAAGGCTTGCGACCTGGTGCGATATAGATTCCAGTTTTTCTCTTATTTTGCATGGTATTATTATAAATCATTTTATTTATGAACAAAAATCGTTATGTTTTTCCATTTTGGTTTTGGTAGTTTAATTTTAAGAGAGAATGGAACATAAAAATCAGGTTGGTTTAGAAATTCAAGATTCCGATCTTTAAATTCAAAACCAACCTTTCTATCTGTTATTGTGAATAAAATTATAACATATTTTGATGTATAATATAAGGCATGAATAAAGAAAAAAGTTGCGGGTGTATTGTTTTGAGAGATAAAAAGGTGCTTTTGATTGGTGCTAAAGATGACAACGGTGAATTGTTTTGGTCATTTCCAAAAGGACATCAAGAAGACGGCGAGACTGATGTCGAGACGGCGATTCGGGAGACCAAGGAAGAAACTAATTTGGACGTTAAGATTGTTGATGATGAGCCGATTAAGACTGGGCATTTGGTACACGGTGGAACTGCATACAAAGAAATATTACTATTTGTTGCTAAGCCATTAAATGATGAAATAAAAAAGCAAGAGGATGAAGTCGAAAAAGCAAAATGGGTACAGATCAATAAAGCCAGTAAATACTTTGATGATTATTATAGTGACGCCTGGAAAGAATTACTATATAGGATAAAGAACACGCCTTATTAATCTGAAAAAACACAAATATAGTAAAAAATTCAATAAATACCTTTACTTACAGATATACTATCATCAGTATTTTTCACCAAGACCGATCAGTTCATGCATCAAGTTCCCAGACCAGACTGCCTTAGAAAGGTATTCCAAATGCGGATTATCAGAAAACTCATTTGCTACCGCCTCCGCATTTTTTAAGGATTGAGTACGAACTATTCCATAAGCCTCCGCAATTTTTTGATCATCAATTCTGTCTTCCTTAAAAGCCTCGCTTGCTTTTTGTGTAAACTTTGAGTACATTCGCTCAAATTCATTTTCAGAATACCCTCCACCCATAGTCAGCTGAGAAAATCTAAGCATCTCCTTAAAAGCTGGATCAAAGGCAATCTCCCTCCAGGCTTTTTTAGAACAATTCTTTAGTGCAGCCGCCGAAAGTTTATCAATATACGCCACAGCCGAAATTGTAGATGGAAATAGCGTCCGCTGACCTTGATTTTCCAGCAAATGTCGATTCATCACATCCAAAACTTCCGCAAGATCATCAATTGAAACCTCTAGTTCACTAGTCTGTTCATTAACCGATGTTTGGCCCAACCGTGAAAAAGCCGCGTTTAACTCTGGTATTTTAGTCTGCGGAGCATTCAGCGGCACTGGCTCCATATTTTTTTCTAATCTTCTTAAAATATCAATCGCTTTTACCCCATTCCTTTCGCCATCATATAGCTTATCCCCCTCAGTCTCTTTGCTCCTAGACAACCCAGCCCCATCACCACAATAATCCTTCGCCGGCATATCATAATTAGCTAAATCAAACATGTATTCCTCATGCGGATCCGTATAGCCAGCCCCATGCTTATTCCTCAATTCCGACAAAAGTTCAGATAGCTCAACACGTTTTTCTTCAACTTTTTCCTCATCATCTCTCGCGTCATAATAGTCAACCATCGCGCTAATCAGTCTATATGCTTCCGGAGCACAATCATGTATAAAACTTCTTCCACCAACTACTACTCCTTCAATTCTGTAAGCATCCATCCGCATATTTTCAAATCTCGCAAAATCCGAACTCGGGATCGTTTTTGAAATAGTTTCGAGCCGCCCAATATTTTTCGGCTCGCATTTCGAACCAAGTGTTTCGAAAATATATTCCCCAGTCCCCATCTCACCACGGGAACCCCATCTTCCACCAGTTACCCCAGCCCGCCAATTATTCAAAAGAATATCTATCTCCGAATCTTTCTCTTCAAAAAGTTGCTTAGCCCTCTTCGCTGCAGTGTCAATACATTCAGCACTTTTCTCAGAACAAGTCTCGGTAAAACCATTAAAAGCCATAAAAAAGCTTGATGACCCATCGATTTTTCCATCCAGAACCCGCATTTCTCTGTTACCTTCATCGCAAGCTCTTTTGAACATGCTCTGCTTATTCTCCGCTAATTTAGCGATTTCTTCCCAGCCAGTTTGTTTTTGCTCTTCAGCCGTCTGTTTAATTGTTTCACCTATCATAATGCCATTATAGCACAAGGTAATCCACGCAATACTCATAGTAATGGGCTTCATACATATTGGACTTGAAAATCTTTCAGAAGTATGCTAAAATAACAGGTAATTGTCTAATAGTAAAGGTATAATATGAGTTTTTCAATTCTAAAAGAAATTGGTGATGCACAAAAAAAGAAGGCCGTCGTAGACGTCCGCTCTGGTGATACCGTCAAAGTCACCCAAAAAATTAAAGAAGGTAATAAATTCCGCCTCCAGACTTTTGAGGGCGTAGTAATCCGCGTTGACCGCAAAGAATCCCACACTGCTCGCATTGTAGTTAGAAAAGTTACTTCCGGCGTCGGCGTCGAGAAATCTTACCTTATTCATTCTCCACTTGTCGAAAAAATCGAGATCGTCAAACGCTCCAAAGTTCGCCGCAACAATCTCAAATACTTGCGCAACCGTTCTGGTAAATCTGCACGTCTCACTGGCAAAAGTTTCGACCGTGCCGCCGTTAACGACGTCACCGTAGAAGAAGAGCCAGCCAAAGAAGAAGCTCCAGCTAAAACCGCTGAAGAAACTCCAGTTGAAGAAAAACCAACCGAAGCCGAAACCGAACCTAAAGCTGAAGAAACCAAATAATGCCTGTTCTTGGTATTGATGAAGTTGGACGCGGCCCCCTTGCAGGGCCGCTTGTTATTGGCGCTGTCATTTTACCATCCACAGAAAAACCCTGGTTCAAAGATCTCAAAGATTCCAAGCAGCTCACCGCTAAAAAACGCGAAGTTTTAAGTGAATTAATTCTGGAAGAATCTACCACCGGACTAGGCTGGGTCCCAGCCAACGAACTAGATGAAATTGGCATTTCCAAGGCTCTAGCGCTCGCCACCCGCCGTGCCGTGAAGTCAATCCAAACACTCCACGTACCATTTTCTCAGATAATAATCGACGGAAAAGTTAATTTCTTAAAGCACACTCCGCTCGAGAACTACGTTTCCACCTGTGTTAAAGCCGACTCCCTAATTCGCGAAGTCTCCGCCGCTTCTATCATTGCTAAAGTCGCCCGTGATCACTACATGATAGAGCTAGCCAACAAGTATCCAGAATATAACTTCGACAAACACGTCGGCTACGGCACTAAAGCCCACGTCGCCGCAATTTATAAGTATGGTCTTACCCCCGAACATCGCAAGTCTTTTGGACCTTGTAAATCTCTTTCTGGTTATCAGTCACCAAAAAGTCCCAAGAAAAACACTACCACAACTGGAAAAGCCGCCGAATCCGCCGTTGCAAATTACCTAGAACAACTCGGCCACACCATTATTGCTAGAAATCACAAAACTTTTTTCTACGAAATCGACATCATTTCCATTAAAGAAAAACAAATCTATTTCACCGAAGTCAAATATCGCAAATCAAATCTTCGTGGCTCCGGCCTCGATGCCATTACACCCGAAAAATTAGCTCAAATGCATTTCGCCGCCTTAAGTTATCTCAAATACCAAAACACTAAATATCAATCCTTTAACCCCCTCCTCGCCGTAGCTTCCGTCACTGGTTCAAACTATAACCAAATCAAATGGTTCCCACTCCCAGAATAATTAGCGATTCTTAAGCGCCAGTTTAATCCTCTCCTCTACTGGCAAATCCTTCGCAACTTTTTCAAGTGCTGCCGTCGCCTCTTTTAGTGGAAATCCGAGAGCAATTAAGGCATCTAAAGCTTCGTCAGGCTCTTCGCCAATATTCTCTTTCTTGGCTTCTGTCGCACCATAATGCGATGGAATTCCCACTTTGTCTTTCAAATCCACAATTACACGCTCCGCCGACTTTTTACCTACACCAGCTGCCTTTGCAATAAAAGCAGTATCTGCATTGGCAATCGCATTTCTTACCTCTTCCGCTTCCGCGAGCGACATAATTGCGATCCCGGCCTTCGGCCCTACTCCCTGCACACTAATTAGTAACTCAAAAATCCTCTTTGCCGTGAGCGACGAAAACCCATATAGCTCCTCTACATTTTCTCGTACTTGGTGATAAGTATAAAACTTCTTTTCTTCACCCAAATTACAAGCTTCAAAGTCCGTCGCTGGCACCATCAGTTCATATCCCACTCCATTCACGTCCACAATAATCCCATTCGAACCAAACTTTTCTTCAATTTTACCTCTTACATGCGCAATCATATTACTATTTTATCACAAATGAAGTGCTTTAGTTCTGCTCAGCTATCGCGCTCGCAAGCTCGCTTGATTTCTCACAAAGCTTAAACACCTCATTTACGCGAATTAGAAAACTTATATTTATCATCTGGCCCCTCTTTGTATAAGAAACTACAAGTAATCGCTACTGCGAGCGCGTCCGCCGCATCATCCGGTTTCGGTTTTTTCTCTAGTCCCAAATGAATCCGTACCATCTCCTCAATCTGCGTCTTTGTCGCCGCGCCATATCCAGTCAACGATTTCTTAATCTCATTTGGAGAATACTCGTATACTGGCAAGTTTCTTTGCTCTGCTACCAGAAGCACAATCCCTCTCGCTTCTGCTACCGCAATTCCCGTAGTGATATTCTTGGAAAAAAACAATTTCTCCACTGCCACCATTTCTGGTTTCGTCTGTTCAAACACTTCTACTAACGAATCATATAATTCTTTTAATCTAAACGGTAATGGCGCATCTACAGTCGTCGTCACCGCACCAAAATCAAGTGCTTTTGCTCCCGCCCGCGTCGAAGTATTGATTAAACCAAATCCACAAATCCCCAGTCCCGGATCAATTCCTAAAATCCTCATATATATTATTATAACAAATCATACGATTTTATGAGCTGTCGTCGCTTGCGCCAGGAAAGTTCTCATAAATTTCCGAGCGGAAAATTTCAAATAACTGTTGAAATTTTCCTGAAATTTATTCGGACTTTCTTGGGCGCGCTTAATTCTCATAAAATCGCATGATTTGTTATTTAACATATTTTATGAGTGTTTCACGTAAATCTTTCACTGGCACTACAAATTTGTCGTGAATAGTGGCTGGTCCAATCGCGTGTTTGAATCCTAATTTCTTCGCTTCTGCAATTCTTTGATCTGCCCGAAACGCCGAGCGAATTTCTCCACCTAGCCCCACCTCACCAAACACCACATAATCTTCAGAAAGCTTCCTACCTGCTACCGCTGATGCAATTGCCATACATACCGCAAGATCAGCTGCCGAATCTGCCAATTTCATCCCACCTACTACATTCACAAAAATATCTTTATCAGATAGTTTTAGTTTTGTCCTTCTTTCAAGCACCGCAATTAAAAGATTTAATCGATTCAAATCAAACCCTGAAGCCGTTCGTTTCGGATAACCAAAGTTCGTTTTCGTCGCTAGAGCCTGAATCTCCACTAAAATCGGCCGATTCCCATTCAGTGTCGCAAGAATAATCGAACCATCCGTATTAGTTCTTTCTGCAAGCAAAGCCGCTGAAGGATTTTGTACTTCTTTTAACCCTGATCCCAGCATCTCAAAAATCGCCACCTCATTCGTCGAGCCAAACCGATTCTTTACTGCTCGCACCGTCTTAAAACCACCGTATCTATCACCTTCAAAATTCAAAACCACATCCACCAAATGTTCTAGTACTTTCGGCCCAGCTAAAGTCCCTTCCTTCGTGACATGTCCCACTATCACTACTGCCGTATCAGTTTTTTTCGCCGCTCTAATAATCAAATTCCCTGAATTTGTTACTTGTGACACCGTACCAGGCGCACTAGAAATTTCATCCATCGCCAACGTCTGAATCGAATCTACAATTACTAAATCAAATTCACCAGTTTCAATTGTTTTCGCAATATCATTCGCACTAGTCGAAGCTGCAAAGCTTAATTTTTCGGAATCTGCCCCCAGCCTCACAGCCCGTAGTTTCACTTGACCCGCCGATTCCTCCCCCGAAATATATAAAACATCACGTTTCTTCGCAATTCTAGCGCAAATTTGCATCAGAAGTGTAGATTTTCCAATCCCAGGTTGACCAGCTAGTAGTGTCACCGAACCTAGCAGAATCCCGCCACCAAGTACCGTATCAAGATCCCTGAACTCCGTAGAAAGTCTCGCTTTAGCATCCGAAGGTACCACTGTAGACATTTTTACAAAATCTAGTTTCCTTCCACTGGTCTTTGCCTTTTCAATGGCAGCCTTTTTCCCGAGCTCTGGCTCCACTACCTGCTCAACTAAGGAATTCCAAGCCTTACAATTAGCGCACTGCCCCACCCACTTAGCATAAGCAACGCCACACTGCTGACATACAAACTGAGTTTTTGCCTTCATTCCCCCATTATATCATGCTTCTATCTCCTAGGAGCAACTTCTCTCAAGTGCGTAATAGTCAAATACGAACCATCATCATTCTTTTCTGGTGTCCCTGAATTATCTTCTTCTCTTTCTGCCCATTCATAAAGCGTCGGGTCAAAAGTAATGATTTCTGAAGGAATCATTGAATTGGCACCCGTCGCCGCACCATAAGTTCGATTTGCCACTAAATTATCCGCGATAATCGCACCATTTACCATCAATTGATTCGAATTCTTTGGTGAACTCATATTATTAGAATCGTAGCAGGTATTCACATTCTTTGCGATAATTAATGCATCAATTCTCTTCACTCCACAAGCAATCTTCACGTCTTTTTCCGCATATATCACCAATTTAGGTATCTCCGAATAACTAGTTAAATTATAATCATACAGAAGATCGCCCTGGATAATTATATTCTCTCTAGAATGCACTACTTGTACCATATTCTTCCATAATGTCTGCCCCTGCTTAATTGTTATATCCTTGCTGCCACCATAGTAATAATAAATATGACGTTTTTCGTCTTTCAAATTGCCACTATCATTTAACCGTAAATCTGTATACGACTTAATATTGGCATTTCCCTTGTAAGCCAGCTGAGAAATAATCGAGCTCTTCTCTTTATTCATATTTTGACTCACTGACGAT
This sequence comes from Candidatus Saccharimonadota bacterium, assembly GCA_017511205.1. Taxonomy (GTDB): domain Bacteria; phylum Patescibacteriota; class Saccharimonadia; order Saccharimonadales; family Saccharimonadaceae; genus Nanosyncoccus. The sequence continues at coordinate 36,322 of JAFWLE010000001.1, read as the reverse complement.
AATCTAGTCATACCAGAGCTCACGTTGGTATTTGGTATAGTAAGTGTACTCATTAGCTTGTCATTACCACCAGGTAAGTTGCCACCAAAACCACCGACATTATTACCAAAACCATCACCAATATTATAGCTCGGCCAAAGCGTACCATTTGAATTAAAAGTATAACCTAGGCCAGCCCCACTATCGAATCCATCCACACCATTAAAATCAATCACACCTAGTTCACCCCAAGAGCCAAACGTACGTCCATATGTATAGCCATTAAGAACCTTTTTATCTGCCGTCGGCGTTTTCAGCTTACCGTAACTAAAGACATTTCCACCCCAAACTTGTAAACTTGGTTTTTTCGCCACCTTTTGGCATTGAGGTTCAGAAATCCTCCAAGAATTACTATAAACTTCTTTATCTATATTATCATCGCCTCCACTATCAGCCGGAAAGACCGCAAGTGTCACACAAACCGTTGAGCCAGCAGTCAAATCCGGAATCTGAAAGCTAATATCCCGTTCTCTCCCTTCTCCGCTACTATAATTTCCTGTAAATTCCGGAGCGTCACTAGCCACACAATCAGTCCCATTGACCTTCTCGCAAAAACCATCAAAGTCCCTACCTACACCTTCAATTACTATTCCCTCATCACTAGCTCCATCACAAGATGGGTCGTCACTATCAGCACAATCCACACCGTTACCCCCTTCTTCACCACCTTCCTCACCCCCTTCTTCACCTCCTTCTGCCTCAGCATCTTCAATCGAAAGGCCAAATACTGCATAGGAATCCTTAGAATCGCCAGAACGTCGCAATTGAACAGTTATATCATACTCGTCGATATCATACTCATTTAAACAGCTCGCAAAAACCATCAAATTTAAGTTCGAATCATTACTCTCAGTTTTCCAACAACTACCCTTAGCTAACTCGCCACCACCACCATCCTCCTCACGAGACTGAATCGTAACGGTTTTTATACTATCACCTACCTTACCAACAGACTCTATAACAAGATCATTTTCACTACCCCCAAATCTAGTATACTCATCACCAGAGAAAATCGCTTCATCGTCGTCATCATCATCGCTGTTACAATTATCTAGTACGCCATCGCCATCACGATCCTCGCCATTATCTGGAACACCATCACCATCATTATCTTCAACACTACAATTATCTGATAAATCATCATCATCATCCACCTCAACATTAGAAATATAAACTATTTTTTTCACCACTACATCATCCGCCTTAGTAGAATAAGCCTCATCACTACCACCATTAGTTGTCTCATCATTCTCCTTATTCTTTATTCTGACACTTCCCTTAGTACTCACTTCCTCACCAGCATACCATACACCTTTAGCCGACGGATCAACTAAAACCCCCGTCTTAAAATTATAAGGCACTCTCACATATGCAGTATCTGTTACCCCTTCGTTAGTGACAATGTTCACATCGTTATTATCCCTTTTAGTCATATCAGGAGTAGTCACACTTGCAGTCCTAGTAGTCCAAGCCTTCTCTGCTAACTCCTTCCCTACGTCACTTTCTTCTATCTCTATGGTCTGTTTCGTACTACTATACTCAGTTTTATCACCATAACTCCCCTTCGTATAGCTAAAAGTGTCTCTCCATTTTTGACCACTCTCACCAACCTCAAAAGCGTTTCCCCAATTAGGCAATGATTTGCCCACCGTTCCCTTATAATCGACCTTTGTACCATTCACTTTAACTGTACTGGCCGTCTTGCTGTACTCTTTCTGTGGATCCGGGCTATAAATAGCCCGATACACTATCTTATTACCAGGTCTCGCAAAAACCTTGTTTTGAAATTCCTTATCTCCATCCTTACCATCTACATTACTTACATCAATGGACAAATCAGTATAAAGAGTTTCTGGTGGAGAACTCGTAAAAACAGCATAAACGTTGTAATTCTTTTTCACTCCATTTTTAAATGTATATTTTTTGTTCCCACTACCAGCACCTTTTACGTTTTTTGCATTTTTATCATTTATCCTAAAGTACCCCGTAAATTTATACTTTTTTTCGCCACTAGTAGCTATCGTTTTCTTTTCGCCATAATCTACCAAATACGTTTTTCTCAACCCTTTATCCGGCGGTATATATTTTACAAACGACCCTGATTCATCGACAAGAATATGATACAGTTTTACCTTCTGCTTTGCCACACAAAAATACCCTTTTCCCGTAATTGCCCCTCTATCAACCTGCTTCCTAGAAATCTTATAATACTGCTTAGCGACTTTGTCCGAAACTCTTTGCTTATCTAGCTTCCCTTCTTTCATAATTTTGTCAACATCACTCTTTTTTGTCCACCTTTTCGATATTTTATTCGAAGTATTCTTTGTATTTTCTTTTAACTCATAACTTTTACCATTATCTCCTTTTAATGGAGTATTGTAAGCCATTGGACCCCAATAAGTGGGTACATTTTGCCTTTGTGGCTTCCCATAAAGACTTTTATTCTTATTACCCCACCAACCAATAAGAACATACGCGAAATAGTAATCATAACCCTTCTCTTTACTACACCTCGTTGCCAGCTTTCTGTCATACACATTATCACTGCCTTTCAAAGCAATAATTCGACTGCATAGTGGCTTATTTTTATTATACCCGCTAATATTTTTGCAGTATCGAGGACCACCCTTAAACAAACCATATTTTGGATACGTTTGAGTCTTACTCTTTGTTTTGAATAACACCCAGTTCGCACCGCCTAACCCATCGCTACATGGAGGGCCAAGCACGTAAGTTTTACTATTGTTACAATTTTTTTTCGAAGTAGCACCACCACCCTGACCTTCACCTGATTCGCCAAAAACATCTCCAGTTAAGAAACCAACCCCCACAAAGCTCAGCAAAATAACAGCAACCATCAACTTACTAAGAATTTTCCTTCTACCTCCAATTTTTTTTCGACACTTTCCGTCCATATACTATGAATTTACCACAACCGCCATAAAAATGCAAACACTTTTTTAAAAAATCTGCAAAATCATTTCAAACTATCCACCAAATCAAAATTATTTACTAAATCTTTTCCTTAACCACTTGTCTGCCGGCCCAGCTGTCATCAAAACCACCAAGTATCCATCTCTCAAATCATTTCTCACAGCAGTTTCTAACCCCTTAGATAAGTCCGCCAAGCTCACTGCATCTTTGTTTTTTAACTCTTTAGCCAAATCCTGCGGCGTTAACACAGGCAAATCTGGATTTTCACGCGTCAGAAAGGTCGGGAGCCAATAAATCTTATCCGCACCTTCAAAAGCATCATGGTATTCTTCACGCACTTCATATTGTCTAGTATTCTGATGTGGTTGATAAACCACTACTATGCCTCTTTTATGTAGCCTCTCACATTCTTCCTGCGCAATTTCCATAGTCGCCGCAATTTCTTCTGGATGATGCGCATAATCCGAATAAAGTCCATTACAAATTCTTTCAAATCTCCGCCCTACTCCCGGAAATTCATTCAAAATTTGCCTAATCTTCGATTCGTCAACCGTAAGCCCCAGATCATTCAATATTTCCCTCACAGCTAAAAAGGCCAAACCAGCATCTTTACGCCTCACTTCTCCAGCTAGTTCAAAATCACTATCCAAAAATTCGCCTGCAATCACCTTTTTTGACTGTGACTTAAACTGCAAAAAAGCTTTTTTGTAATCATCTTCCGTTGGATAAATATCTGGATGGTCATACGAAATCGTCGGAATCACCGCCAACCATGGATGATACTTCAAAAAATTGCGATCATACTCATCTGCTTCATACACAAAATATTGATCTCCCGGTTTATACGAACCGGATCTTGCAAAACCTAAAGTTGTCCCCACTATATAAGAAACTGGTAAATATAATTCTAGTGCCGCCCATGCAATCATCGCCGTCGTAGTAGTCTTACCATGTGTACCCGCTACTGCCACCATTTTTAAGCCCAGCTCATCTACCAAATACGCCGTCAAATCATCTCGCTTCGTACATTTTACGCCAGCTCCTTTTGCTAATACAAGTTCCGGATGATCTTTTGGTAGAGCCGAAGTATACACAAACCAGTCCAGACCTTCTTCTATTTTTTCTTGCAAAAACTCACCGTCTTGTTCACCAATTTTCACTTCTATCCCAGCGTGTTTTAGTTCATCGTAAATCGCCCCCTCCTCGAGATCCGAACCACAAACTTCCATTCCCGCCTGCTTCGCCATCAAAGCTAGCGGCCCCATTCCCGTACCAGATATTCCAGAGATATATATTTTCATGCTATAATAATTATACAATGAAAATCGATTCAGAACAAGAAATGCTCGATTTTGGTCGAAAGTATGCCACCAAAATTAAGCCTCCAACCGTCATTGAGCTCATTGGCGACGTTGGTGTTGGCAAAACCACCTTTGTTCGCGGCCTCGCTAAAGGCCTTGGCATCAAGGAGCCCATCACCAGTCCTAGCTTCACCATCTCCAAAACCTATGCCATGCCAAGCGGCAATCGCCTCGTCCATTATGATTTTTACCGTCTCAAAGATCCTGGTCTTATGGCTGAAGACCTCAACGAATCAATTAGCGACAAAAATACCATTACAATTATTGAATGGAGTGACACTGTCTCCGATTTATTGCCTAAAGATAGAATCATCATCAAAATAGCCTACGACGAAGCAGGAGGAAGAATCATATCATGAATTTATATTTAGATACCTCCACTCCAGAAACTATTTTACGACTAGACGACCATGAATATAAATATACCTTTGCTAATGATCTTGCCGAAAAACTATTACATTTTATCAAAGATAAACTAAAGGAAAACAAAAAAGACTGGTCGGATATCAAAAAAATCACTTTTATGTCTGGTCCCGGTTCCTTCACTGGTCTTCGTATCGGCGCTACCATCGTCAATACTCTCTCCACCGAACTAAATATTCCGCTCTACGACCATCACGGTAAAAAACATCAAATTATTCTACCAGAATACGGTCACGCCGCCAATATCGGTACTCCCAAGAAATAGCCTACTACTTAATATTTTTCTTTATCAGAGTCTTGATTGAAACCATCAGAAATACTGCCAAAACTACTATTAAAACCCCCTCAATCGTCGCCATTATCATAAAACCTTTCGTTCCATCCGGTTTCACAACTGAACTCTCACCGAGTGGCGCCACATACGTCGGATCCGTCGGATCATATGCAATCTGAAGCCCATCACCCTTTCGATTTGCTAGTTTCGCATCTGTCACGCCCAAATTCATACCCGCAAATTTGATTTTAAACACTGACTCATCCGAATCACGATCAGCATGGAAAATTCGCACCATCGCATCACCATCTTCCACATTTATCCCCGTATAAGCCAGATCTTCATCCTCCACACCCGCATATACTTCACCAGCTTCCGTAATTTCAAAGTGCCCAGTCGTTGCATTGTGTATACCACCCATATCAATCGCTAGTTTATTACCCACAAACACAAAAGTATCATCATCTGCCGTAATTTCAAACCTTTCATTCCCGCTCTTCAAAACCGTAAATGGCACCACAAAGTTCATCGTGAACAAATGATTGTGTCCATCTTCATTCACAATGTCCCCATCACTAAATTTCACTTCATCTAGAGGGTAAAAATTACTTTGATAAAACGAAAACTCCGCCCCATCAGCTTTATAATCCAATTTCAAATTTCCAATATAATTAGCGCTTTTACCTTCTACTTCATCGAACCAACGCGTCAAATCTTTCAAACCACGGTTCGGAGTCAAATTACCACCTTTTGCCACCGGCAAATAATCTTCACCTAGCTCATATTCTACCAAACCTTTTTCAATTGTCTTATTATGGTATCCACATCGACTCCACTCAAACTGTCTCGCTTCCAAAGCCTCTTTCTGAGCCATATCATACATGTTTACACATTCATCTGATCTTTCATCAAAATACATCACCGACAAAAACACATCTTTGCCATCCGCAACTCCCGCATTCGCTAAAATCACGTCCGGAGAGTGCGAAATCGCCACTTTATCTATTTCACTTACGGTTTGCGACATTCCAATCACTGTCAGAACCATCGCCATCGCAAAAATTCCTAAAGCTACCAACCCGAAAATTTTCGAACTATCTCGCTTCTTTTTCTGCTTATTCTTCTTCATATTTTTCTCCAACTTTAGTATAAGCCTATTTATTCAAAAAAGCAAGTTCTGCCTACTAAAAAACTAATCATCCGACGAATCATCTGACCCATCAGTATCATCCGTAGAAATGCCAAATTTTTCATCTGACAAAACCTTTGTGTCAAACGGTTTTTCATACTCATCAATTTCTTCCACTTCAGCTCCAATTTTTTCCAAATATTCTCCCAAACTTTCGCTCGTCAAATCCCCAGTTTTAGAAAAATCATACTCTTCTTCATCGTTATTGTCGTCTTCTATTTCTTTCTCATCTGGCAAAAAACCAGGCCGTGACCGATCCAAATAAATATCGCCCGAACCATGATAAATCGCCAAACTCACACCAGTAGTCGCTAATGCTACCAAAATCGAAGCTAAACCCAAAACCAAAAGGTTCCTTGAACCTTCTCTTATTCTAAACTTCGGCTTTTCCTCATCCATTATATCTTCTCCTTCAATCTAGTCACCAAGCGAATATGCTTTGAAATTAAATTCCGAAGTAGCATCGTATCCTGCTCCATCGTTTTACGTTTTTGCCGAACTTTTATCAATTTTTCATAAAACTGCCCTGGCTCAGCTTTACAATCCATCGCCACTAATTCCTCCAGCTGCTGCTGATAAACGATATAATCATTCGAAAACGTGGTTTTTGCCTCCACAAAATTATTCTGATTTTCCACCAAATCTGCATTTGACATATTCTTTTCCACCAGTTTCACGTTCAATGGCATAATAAAACGATTTAAAATTATCTCATATTTACTACCTAAGTGTACTCTCACCTTCGCATCTTCCCGCTGCACGTTTTTCAGATCATCTTTTATAGTTTCACAACGCTCCTTAATCAAATCCTCCCGCTTTTTATTCGCCGCTTCCACCGGGAAAACCATCGTTAACCCAGCCAATACTAGACAAATTGACAAAAATATGCTATAATAGAAAAATATATTTCTTCTTGTCATATAACTATTGTAACACGAAAAAGAAACTAATTAAGCGATTTTATGAGCATAGAGCAAACCCAAGAAAAATTGAATAAATTTTAGGAAAATTTTAATTAGTTTTTAAAATTTTCCGCCCGAAAATTTATGAAATTTTTCCTGACGTGCAGCGAACAGCGAATAAAATCACCTAATTAGTTTCTTTTTAGCATCACGGTAAACGCCTCAGAAGGAATGTCTATTTTACCAAATCTTTTCATACGCGCTTTGCCGCGTTTTTGCTTATCGAGAAGTTTTGCTTTTCTATCCCGATCGCCTGTATGAATTTTCACCGTCACATCCTTACGATATGCCCCAATCGTTTCCCGCGCAATTATCCTTGCACCAATAGCAGCCTGTAGTGCCACCTCATAGTTCTGTCGCGGAATAATTTCCTTGAGTTTTTTCGTTACCTCCCTGCCAATCGCTTCCGCTTCCGTCCGGTGCGCCACCACCGAAAGTGCATCCATTTTATGCCCAGCCACCAAAAAATCAATCCTTACTAAATCACCTGCCCGATACCCCGCCAGCTCATAATTAAACGACGCATAGCCCGACGTTACCGATTTCAACTGATCATAGAAATCTGTTAAAAGATTTGCCATCGGCGCTTCAAAATCAATCACCGCCTTTGACTCAATATATGACACGTTTGTCTGATGCCCCCGCTTCTCATTAATTAGATTTAACACATTCCCAATCATATTTTTCGGCAAAATAATTTCACCTTTCGCCCACGGCTCTCGAATTTCCAAAATTTCCGATGCGTCCGGCAGTTCTGCTGCCGATTTTATTTCCCTCACTTCGCCATTATTCATCACTACCTCATAATTTGTTGAAGGGTTCGTGACAATTAAATCTAATTTAAATTCTCGTTCCAGCCTCTCTTTAATAATGTCTAAATGTAATAGTCCCAAAAACCCAATCCGAAGGCCAAACCCCAAAATCGGCGAATTTTCCGGCTCATACTCTAACGCCGAATCCGACAAGCTCAGCTTCTCAATCGCCTCTTTAAGTTCTTTATACTGGTCATTCGAAACCGGGAAAAACCCCGCATATACAAAAGGTATTACGTGCTTATACCCCGGCAAAGCTTCCTCTGCCGGCGCCTCCGCCAGTGTAATCGTATCGCCCACTCGCGCTTCCCTAGTTGATTTCAAGTTCGTCACAATATAACCAATTTCGCCCGCTTCCAAACTATCTTCCGGCTTCATCTTTGGCGTCAAAAACCCGACTTCCAGTGCTTCACCTTTAGTCTTCGTCCCCATCATCAAAATATTCGCGTCCTTCGGAATACTCCCCTCAAACACCCTCACATACAGCACCACCCCCCGATAGTCGTCAAAATACGAATCAAATATTAACGCCCGCGTAGAGCTAAAGGGACTGGGGCCAAGGTTGTTTTGGGGGCTTCCGGAGGTTACGACCGAGGTATGAGGGGCGCTCCGCCCGTGACGACGGGCCGGAGCGACCCCGTCCCCCAAAACAATCCTTGGTCCAGGCCCTATCTCTACTACAGCATCTAATATTTTATCCACATTTAGCCCGGTTTTACCGGAAACTTCGATGATCTCTTCACGTTTGCATCCGAGTAGATTCATGATTTGCACAGCAACTTTTTCTACATCCGCCGCCGGCAAATCTATCTTATTGATTACCGGAATAATCTTCAAATCCTGTTCGAGAGCAAGATACACATTCGCAAGTGTCTGTGCCTGAATCCCTTGTGTTGCATCCACTACTAAAACCGCCGTTTCTACCGCCGCAAGCGACCGCGACACTTCATACGAAAAATCCACATGCCCTGGCGTATCAATCAAATTCAGAATATAACCCTTCCAATGCATCGTCACTGGCGTCAGTTTAATCGTAATCCCTTTTTCGCGCTCCAATTCCATCGAATCCAGAAGCTGCGCTTTCATTTCACGCTTCGCCACCGTCCCGGTAAGTTCCATCATCCGATCCGCAATGGTAGATTTACCGTGATCAATATGCGCAATAATGCAAAAATTTCGTATCTTTTCCATTTTATTTATCGACGCCAATCATCGAAAGGCTAAGTTTTCCATGGTCAATTGCCACTAGCCGTACTTTCACCGTGTCACCCATATGCAAAACTTCTTCCACTTTTTTGAGTCGTCTCTTATCCGTAATCTGAGAAATATGAAGCATTCCATCAATTCCTGGCAGAATATTCACAAACGCCCCGAAATCTTTAATCGAAACTACTGTACCTTCGTAAACTTTACCAACTTCCGGCTCCTCTGTTAGTTCTTTAATCCAATCTAATGCCTTCTTAATCTTTTCTGGATCATTTCCAGCCACCGTCACGAGACCGCTATCTTCAATATCTACCTCTGCACCAGTTTCAGTCGTAATCTTATTAATCATTTCGCCACCCTTACCAATCACTGCACCAATTTTATCTGGTGAAATCATCAATTTTTCAATTCTCGGCGCATATTTGCTAATTTCTGCCCGTGGTTTATCAATCACACTGAGGATATGCTTCAAAATAAACATCCTGCCTTCATGCGATTGTTTCAAAGCCTTCTCCATAATTTCTACCGGCAGACCATGCACTTTCATATCCATTTGGAGCGCCGTCACGCCCTCTGTGGTACCAGTTACCTTAAAGTCCATATCTCCAGCAAAATCCTCTGCGTCCATCAAATCCGTCAGAACATAGGCTTTATCTACATCTTTGGACTCAATCGGCGTGCCCTTTGGCACATCCACCATTAACCCCATTGCTACCCCAGATACTGGTCGCTTCAAAGGCACACCCGCGTCCATCAGAGCCATACAAGACGAACAGGTCGCCGCCATCGAAGTCGAACCGTTTTGTGACATAATCTCAGTTACTGAGCGAATCGCATAAGGAAACTCCTCCTCTGAAGGGAGCACCGGCAAAAGCGCTCTTTCAGCTAGATACCCGTGTCCAATTTCCCGCCGCCCTGGGGAGCCAATCCTCCCTGGTTCACCTACAGTATAAGATGGTGCATTATAGTGATGCATATAACGCCGTTTCCCATCTGTTACTTCCATCGTATCTACATCTTGTGCATAAGATAAAGGTGCTAAAGTCACGATATTCATCGCCTGTGTTACCCCTCTAGTAAAGAGAGATGACCCATGCACTCTTGGCAAAATCGAAACCTGTGAAGATAAAGGTCTCACTTCGTCAAGTTTTCGCCCATCTGGACGTACTCCCTCCTCTAGAATTCCTCTTCTCACCTCTTTATGTACCGCTAGCTCAAACGCCTGATCGTACACATCTCTAAGATTCTCATCATACCATTCTACCTTTTCGTTATCCGTCTCGCCCTGCCCCTTGGAAAGCGCAAATTCATCATGCATCGCATATTTCAGATCATCTAGAACGTGTGCTCTTTCAATCACATTTCCTCTGACCTTTGAGCCAAATTTACCTTTCGTCCATTCTTCTACCTCTTTAGTTACCTCTTCACTAGGCAGTACCAGCTCATATTCTTGCTCTGGGGCTGCTACCTGTTTAGCTAGTTCTCTCTGTAAATCCAAAACTGGTTGGACATTCTTTACTGCCCAATGCATGCCCTCAATAATCATTTCTTCTGGCACTTCTTTCATACCAGCTTCCACCATCATCACCTTACCATCTTTACAAGCTACCACTAGGTCCATCGGCGATTTTTCCCGCTCTTCCGGTAACAAAAATCCCTTAAACTCACCCCCAATTCTACCAATTCTAATCCCCGCTACTGGGCCATCAAATGGCACTCCGGCATTCATCAAAGCCGAAGAAGCCGCAATCATCGCCACACAATCTGGCCGGAAATTCGGATCCATCGAAAGAACCGTACAAACCACTTGTATTTCCTGTCGATATCCCTTAGGAAACAATGGTCGAATCGGACGATCAATTAAACGTCCCACTAAAACTGCTTCATCTGCCGGCTTTCCTTCACGCTTAATAAACTTAGAACCAGAGATCTTCCCAGCCGCATACCATTTTTCCTCATAATCAATAGATAGAGGGAAAAAGTCCTGCACTACGGGCTTAGTTCCAACCACTACTGACCCCAGTACTACTGTATCACCATAGGTGACTAGTACAGAAGAAGTCGAACGAAATCCCACTCTATTCACCTCAAGAGTCAGCTCCCTTCCGAGCCACTCGGTCGAAACCCTCACCGTTTTTTTGCCACTTGGATTAATAATTTCCATAAAAAATACCTTTCCCGGGAAAACCTCAGATATAGGCCCCTATCCTGTATCTGCCGTCTTCCCTGTGTTAATTTACTGTATCCATTATACCAAACATTGACATTTTACGCAAAGTGTGATATAATATACATGATAGATATTTCTATAGCAATTTTCTACAATTAGGGGGAGCAAGATGGTAAATATAATACACCTGGATATTCATTTCAACGACGAAAGGAAGATAACTGCTATTGATGTAAAGTTGAAAGCAGTACCGGAGGAAAAAGCGAATGAAGATCGCCACAATCTCGTGGCAAGAGTATCAGCTGCATTCTTTGCAACAACACTCTTCACAAACGACGGAGCATCATTAAAAACAACTCCGAATCCGAAGAGGAACGACATTGTCGATCTATTTATCTCGTTGAAAGAAAATAACTTAAGCTTTGACGATGTCGCAAAGTTCATAAGTTACTTTCAAAAAGAATTAGATAATTCGCCATTTTAATCAAAAACCCGCCGGTTTTACCGACGGGCTTTTTCTAACCCGCCAAAATTCATTTTCTTCAGGGAATAGAATTTGCGCAAAAGGCGAGGCAGCGTTGGACAACGCAAAGGGGATGTACTTTTTGTACGTCCCCTGCGTAGCGCAAACACTAACGAAGTATTTTGCCAAATTCTATTTCCTGAGGCCTAATTTCTTAACTGTTTTCTTGTATAGCTCAAAATCAGTCTCTTCCAGATATTTGAGAAGTCGTTTCCGTTTCCCGACCATCTGCATTAAACCTCTTTTAGCCATAAAGTCATGTTTGTTGTTTTTGACGTGCTCAGTCACTTCTTTGATGCGCTCCGTCAAAATCGAAACTTGAACTTCAGGAGAACCAACATCCGCCTTATTTCGGGCGACCTTGGCAATAGCCTTGTCTTTATTCTCTTTTGTTATCATACTCTCATTATATCATTTCAAGAGAAAAAAGTAAACCCCGCCTTAACGGCGGGGTCACTGTCATTTTAATTCATCATCGGATTTGCAGATTCTTCTTGCTCCCCTAGCGTGATCGGTCTTTTTTCCTCCACGCTCATAACTCTGTATTGTTCTAACTACTGGTATCTTCCGGCCTTTGCCAGTCCAGTAAACGCACGTATGAGTTTTCACGTGATGGCGTCTAGGAGAAGCATGTGTATGCTCCGCCTCAACAATTACCTCTTCTTTTCTCTCATTAGGAGGGATCAATCCTTCAAGATTAAAAGCATCTTTTAAATTGCCCTCTGGAGTTGGCGTCCTTTCAATGATTGTCGAATCTTCGAGTCGCCACTCTATTGGATTCAATCCTTTCCGCTCGACCTTTCCTTTTCTCAAAACTTTATTCGCTTTAAGAGCCTTCCGATCTTGACGATAAACTGAAAGCAATTCTGCCACATATAAAGCCATTAACGAAGTCTTCGCCTGATTTTGGTCTCTTAACTTTTGATGAGTAATTTGGTCTAATATATCTTTATTTAGATAATAATAGACCAACCCATGCCGGCTCATTGCCGATATGCTAAAGTCACCATTTTCATGCTGATGTATCAAAAGTCCCAAAAGCACTTCTTTTTTATTTTGAAGAAGTACAAAGATAGTCGGAAAAGGCAATTTGATATCCTTAAGAACCCCGTCATATACGTCCAGATTGAAATCTTGGAACATCGAAGCACTCATGATATAACTCTGTTGATATTTACACCAATCAGTTAAATATATCGCTGTCATCATGCTAATCGCAAGTGGTTCCTTTTGCTCATCGTTAAGGCAATTCTCTTCACAATAATCTGCAACAAAATCATCAATCGGTATTCTAGCTTCTTCAGCTTTTTTTGCCATCCCGTTAAACCTTCCAGGATCACTGTTGAGCATATTGCTTAACAGCTTAATCCCACTTAAAAACTTCACTACCATCGAATGCTTGTCTAACCTATAAGCATCAATCATTTTCATCAGTCCACTCTCCTCTCACTCTGCAAACCTGTTAAACAGCAAACCACCTACAACTAGGTAATCATACCTACATTATACCACACTTTAGCATAAGTGTCAACTGTTATAGCACCCTCACCTCTTGAAAAATCTCTGTTTTTGTAGTAATAATAAGCTAATGGACGAAAACCAAATCATATTAATCGACAAGCCCACCGATATTTCAAGTTTTGGCGTCGTTGCCAAAATTCGTGGTTTTTTGAAACAAGACTTCGGCCACAAAGTCAAAGTTGGCCACACCGGAACTCTAGACCCCTTCGCCACAGGCCTTCTCATCATCTTGACCGGCAAAAACACTAAAAAATCCACCGAATTTCTAAAGCTCGACAAAGTCTACGACGCCACCCTGAAACTTGGCTATATTTCCGATACAGGAGACCCTGAAGGACACATCCAAGAATATTCAAAGCAAACTCAATATCGTTTCGTTGAGGACCCTTTGGCGACAACGGGAGCCAACGGAGCGACCGAGCCCCGTAACGACGGGCGTGAGGGAGCGCGTCCGAAACGGAATGGTATTGAGTTTGCTACCAATAGTTTTATCGGCGTCATTAACCAGACTCCACCTCGTTTCAGCGCCATCAAGATCAACGGCGAGCGCGCTTATAAAATGGCTCGAAAAGGTGAAGTTTTCGAAATCCCCAGCCGCCAAGTCAAAATTTACTCGATCGACGTTCTTAAATACGATTATCCCGAGTTAAAAATCCGCGTCCACTGCAGTTCTGGTACCTATATTAGAACTCTCGCCGAAGACATCGGTAAAAAACTCGGCACTGGCGCCTATCTCACCGCCCTTCGTCGTCTCAAAATCGGCGATTACTCTGTAGAAAATGCTCAACCGCTTAGTAATTTTACCAAAAACTAATCAAAAACGTGCTACAATAAGGTTATGTTAGTGACAAATTCTAGACTTCTTGGCACCCCAGTTCTCAGCGTCCAATACGGCAAACCTATCGGCCACCTTTCTAGCGCCATCGTTGATCCAGATACCCTCAAAATCCTCGCCTTCCGCATCAACGACGCTCCAGATAGTACCGCCAATCTTTTAGACGTCAAAAGTATTCGTGAATACTCCAATCTCGGCGCCGTTATCGACGATGTTGACGAGCTCGTCGGTCCAGAAGACGTCATTAGAATTAAAGAAGTTCTCGACCTCAATTTTGATCTTCTCACTCTCAAAGTTGAAACCAAAAAAGGTAGCAAGCTCGGTCATGTCATCGATTTCACCGTCACACCAGAAGATTTTACCATTCAACAACTCATTGTTAAACGCCCCGCCATTAAAGCTCTCGTCGATCCAGAGCTCACCATTCCCCGCACCGAAATCGTCGAAATCACTGATTACAAAGTCATTGTGAAAGACGAAGAAAAAACCATCAAAGCCCGCGCCGAAAAAGAAGATTTCGTACCAAATTTCGTCAATCCCTTCAGAAAAGCCGATTTCGCCCCCGCCGATACCGAATCCGCCAATACCGAAGAACCAAAAGATTAATTATCAGACTCCTGCACACACTTAGTCACCAAATCATATGAAAATCCCTGTCGCACTAGATAGGCAGTTAATTTTTCGTCGTCATATTTTGATCGTTTTTTCGCAATAATCTTTAAAATCTCTTCTTCATCATTACGCCCATTTAAAACCTCGTCAATAATCTCTCTCGCCACGCCCTTCTTCATTAATTCCATCTGTAATCTTTTCCTCGAAATTCCCCTTTTCACAAACCGGTTTTCCACATAAAATTCCGCAAACTTCCGATCATCCACATACCCCCGCTCAGATAGCCGTTTAAGGATGTTCTCAGAAAGCTCCGAAACGTCCTCTGAAGACATCGAGCCATCAGGACGATCGAGCTCTTCAGAAAACTCCACATAGGCTTCTGAGGGATCTTTCGGAGGCTGCTGCCGAGAACGAAGGCGCGCGCCGCCCGTGAAGACGGGCCGGCGCGACGCCGTGCCCGAAGAAGCCTTGTGGAGTTTTCTCCAAAGGTAATCTCGAACTTCTTTTTCTGCTCTAGGTCTCATAAGCACCCACTCCAGCGTTCTCTGATACAGTTTTCCGAATTCCGACGCTTTTTTGTATTCAAAGAGCTGTTCTTCCGAAATCTCCATCCCAGTTTTCAGTTTAAAATCCACCACCTGTGTCACATCTAGAGAAAATGCATATTTCTCGTTTATAAACACATTCACCCGATTTGGATTTTTTGCCCCCTGCTTTAAACCAGTTATTTTTAAAACCGAATTCTCACCCTTTTTGTTTTCTTCTGGCGTCTGATCTTTCAAATTAATGATTTCCATCTCGCCCTTCTATCAGCCCATGCATTTTCAGCCATTTTTCTATCGACAAAAAGGTGAATTCATCTTCTTTTAGTGGCTTTTTTGCATATTTTTTCACAAAATCTCGCATTTCAGCGTAAGGCACCCATTTCACCTCTGACACCTCCCCATCATCAAATATGAACTCGTCACCTCTACCTGTAAAGTCCACAGCATACACCCAAGCAAACCGATTTCGATTAAATGCCGCTTCAATCATAAACTGCAATTCATCTTCACGAATCTCTACGCCAATTTCTTCTCGCGTTTCCCTAATTGCCGCCTCAGTAAGAGACTCTCCAAGATTAATATGTCCACCTGCCGAAATATCGTAATCTCCCGGATACCGATCCACTTTTTCAGATCTCTTCTGCCACAAAAATTCCAACTCGTTCTTATTATTAAAACGATACAAAAACACAATTGCAATCCCCACAATTTTATCAGAACCTGAAACCTCAGGATTACCTAGAGCCGAATCCCACCCCTCGCCGGGAATCGGCTCACCGTTTCCAGCAAAAACCTGCCAAAGCTCATCATGATGCATGATGGGTTATTCTTCCTGCGCTTTTTCACGCACTTTTGCTTCAATTTCTGCCATCAATTCCGGCTTTTCGCGGAACAACTTCTTTACCGCTTCACGCCCTTGTCCTAAAGTCTCACCATTATACTTAATAAACGCCCCGGACTTTTCCAAAATGCCATACAGTACCCCAAGATCTAGCACATCGCCAGCTTTCGAAATTCCCTCGTTATACATAATATCAAATTCAGCTGTCTTAAATGGCGCCGCAATCTTATTCTTCACTACCTTTATCTTAGTCCGGTTCCCAGCTATGTTATCGCCTTCTTTGATTTGACCAATTCGCCGAATGTCTACCCGCACCGACGCATAAAACTTTAATGCATTACCACCAGTTGTAGTCTCAGGATTACCGAACATCACTCCAATCTTCATCCGAATTTGATTAATGAAAATCACTGTAGCCTTTGATTTAGAAATAATCCCGGTGAGTTTCCGCATTGCTTGCGACATTAGTCTCGCCTGGAGACCCATCTGCGCATCGCCCATTTCACCGTCAATTTCTGCCTGTGGCACTAACGCCGCTACCGAATCCACCACAATAAGATCCACTGCATTTGACCGCACTAATGTTTCACAAATTTCGAGCGCTTGCTCGCCATTATCCGGTTGCGAAATCAAAAGATCCGCTGTATTTACGCCAATTTTTTTCGCGTAAGCCGGATCGAGCGCATGCTCCGCATCAATAAACGCCGCTTGACCACCTTGCCTCTGCATTTCCGCAATGGCATGTAGTGCCAAAGTCGTCTTACCCGAAGATTCTGGTCCGTAAATCTCAATAATTCGCCCCTTTGGCCAACCACCACCTAGCGCTAAGTCTAAAGACAGCGACCCAGAAGGAATTAGCTCCACGTTCATCTTCGGAGCTTCACCTAGCTTCATAATTGAGCCATCACCAAACTGTTTGGTAATCTGATCAATCGCCAGCTTCAATGCCTGAGATTTGCCGTCGCTAGCTTCCGTTTTAGTGTTTTTCTTTTCCACCGCATCTTTTTTTGCCATATTAGTACTACCTTTCTTGTATCTATTATACATTATTTTTGATAAAATCCACCCAGTTTTCTGCGCCTCTTATACCACGAATAAAATTATTTTACAACCCCCCTCACAAAATGGTATAATTATCTTATGCGAGTTCATGAAAATATTTTGATTTCAAGCTTAACTACTATGCGCCTTGGCGGCCCTGCCCGTTATGTCCTAGAAGTCGAAACTCCCGCAGACGTTGCAGACGCCTACGGCTTTGCCGCTCAATACAATCTGCCAGTTTTCGTCCTCGGTTACGGTGCCAACAGTATCGGTCACGACGAAGGATTTAACGGTGCCATCATCATCAACCGCATGCAAGGAATCCAAAAACTTAATACATTGACGGGTGACGCCACATGGGAGACCCCCACGGAGCCCTCAGGAAACGAGGGAGAAGCTGCAAAGTCAGAACCCGTTGAAAAGATTAAGGTTATGGGTGGTGAATATTGGGACAATGTCGTCGCTTACGCTTGCGATAACGGCCTCACTGGCATCGAAGCCTTATCTAAAATCCCTGGTCTCGCCGGCGCTGCTCCTGTCCAAAACATCGGTGCCTACGGTCAACAGATCTCCGATACATTAGATAGTATCGAAGTTTACGATTCTGCCAGCCAGACTTATAGAATTCTCAATAATACTGAACTAAATTTCTCTTATCGTCACAGTCTTCTAAATACTACCGCCAAAAATCGCTATTTCGTCATCTCGATCACTTTAAATCTCCGTCACGGCCAAATGTCTCGCCCCTTTTATAATTCCATCGAAAGATATATTTCCGAACATCAGCTTACCGATTTCTCTCCGAATGGCATTCGTCAAATCGTTTCCGCCATTCGTGCCGACAAACTTCCCGATCCTATGGTTAAACCCAGTTCCGGCTCCTTTTTCAAAAACATCTATTTATCAGACGCCGACGCCGAAAGAGCCGAGGAAAAAGGCTATCCTGTCTACCGCGGTAAAGATGGTAACAAAATCAATTCTGGTTGGTTAATTGAAAAAGCCGGTTTCAAAGGAAAGCTCCTACACGGCTTCCGCGTCAACGACAAAGCCTGCCTAGTACTGATCAATGAATCCGCCAAAAGCTACAATGACCTTGCCAAAGCTCGTAGCGAAATCACCGGCCGCGTTTATGATAAATTCGGCTATTGGCTTGAACAAGAGCCTGTGGAGATTCAATAATGAAAATCTTAAGTGGTAGTGAGCTCGCCGGCTTTATTAAAGAGCGTCAAGCTCACCAAGTTGCTAGTCTAGCTAAAAAGCCGCAGCTTCTAATCATCCGTGATAATGACACTCCTGCCATCCAAAAATATGTCCAATTAAAAATCAAATATGGCGAAGATATTGGTATAAACGTCATCGATTTTTATGCTAAAGATTTAAACGAAATCAAAGAAAAAATTGATGCGGCCAATGGAAACCCCAATATCAATGGTATTATCATCCAGCTACCTCTAAAAAACTCAGAAAAAACCGACGACCTCTGTAATCTCATTACACCATCAAAAGACGTTGATGGCCTCGGTGAAAATGCAAATTATGATTCAGCTACTGCTACTGCCATTAATTGGCTCCTCACCGGCTACGATATAGAGCTAAAAAATCGCAAAATCGCCATCGTTGGCCGTGGCAAGCTGGTTGGCGCGCCATTATACAAAATGTTCAAAGACTCCAACCTCGACGTTTCCCTTTTCCACCACGGTGATGACTTGACAAAACTTAAGCAGTATGATATAATCATCACTGCCACGGGAGCTCCGGGGCTAATTATTGATTCTATGATTAGTCCTGGCGCTTCCATTGTAGACGCTGGCACTGCCAGCGAAAACGGTATCTTAAAAGGCGACGTCGCCGATTCTGTCCGCACCCGCACCGACCTCACCGCCATCACTCCTGTCATCGGTGGCGTCGGTCCACTCACTGTTTCCTGCCTCTTTGATCACCTCATCCAAGCCGCTACTAATGGCTAAATTATATAATCATGTAACAAAACACAGGCTTTCAAACCACAAAAATAAGCCTCATTAGAGGCTTATTTTCGTGAAGCGGTCCCCCCACCCTACATCAATTTTTTACGGCTAGCAAGATAATAGCCAAGTGTAGTTACCATAGAACCAGCACCAATCGCACCAGTTGCTATAGTCCCAGCACCAGTATTCACAATCGTAGTAGGAGTCTCACCAGGATTATCTGGCGTGACTGGCTTGTCAGGATTGACAGGGGTAGGTTCCGGATTTTTACAAGTCTTATCTACCATTACAGAAGCATCGTCCTTGTAAACTGCATTCTTAATAGAAGAAGCATTCACCGTAGCTGCCGCCCAGTTCACTAATTGGTTCTTACCACAGTCCATGGTTTTGTCCACAACTTTACCAGTAAAGCGTACATACGCATTACTTTTTGCAGTATAGTTACCAATGTTTATACCAGTAGTGGCAATCGTATTCTCCTTGATGTGAAGACCATCTGGATTTGAAGCATTGTAAAGCGTAGTAGAATCATTGACATACTCTACATTCGTAGGAAGTACGTCACGGATCATTACGTCGTTGACTTTCTCAGCAAGTAAGTTTTGGTACTCAATTTGGTACTCAACTTCATCACCAATCTTAGCGTCAACGGATTCGCTCCATTCTTTTGTACCTTTAATACGTACTTTCTTCTGTAATTTAGCAGCTACCGAGCTGTGAACTTTCACATTGATAGTTACTACACCAGAATATTCAAAACAACCAGGGATTTCACCGTTCATTGATTCATAACCAACTAACGCCCCAGAAGTGATTACTTCGTTAGGAAGTTTGAAATCACCCTTGTTGTTATTGTACATGGCAGAGCCATCTACGTATTCAAGGTAAATATTCTCATCCGACACTAATTTCACTTCGTCAAAGTAACGAGTAGGGGTAGCATTGGTAGAATCAAGGTAACCCACAATCGTTTGAGTCTTAGCTACATTAGTAGGAATTGAGAAAGTGGCTTTTACACCCTTTGCAATTGCTTGCATGCCACGAGGGCTGTTATTGTGAACGAACAAACGAATCGTATAAGTTTCGCCGTCTTTCACCTTAATTTCGTTAGCGTTCCAAGTGCTGACTGTTGCACCAGCTACCTTAGCGCCTACGAAGTTCTTTTCGTCACCGATTTTACCGTTAGAAATCGAGTTAAACGTAATTTTATCGCCGAGCTTGCCGGCATTGATTTCGTCCAATGTATAGCTAGGACGACCTTCCTGTGTACCAGTATTGTCACCCCAGGCTACCACTAGAACAGGCGTCAAAGCTGCCGCTGCGACCACTGCCGCTGCAGCCACACCTGCTATAGATTTAAATACTTTATTCATAATTATCCTTTCTAAAATTTAATAAATACGAAAATTAATAATCCTTGCTAGTCGAATTGTTAACATTCGTCTATATCGCAACCAAATCATCTCAGTTTCAAATCAAAATCTAGGTTCCTGCCCGGCGGATAAATCCGCCGGGCAAATAATGTACCTTGGACGTTTAAATGTCCCAATTTTAACGTCCCGCTATCAAACTTTAGTCAGGCTCTGACACCTGACCATCATTGTCCTGTCCTTTGGCAGTTCCGTCGTGAACCTCAGTCGGTTTATCGGCTTTACTGCCGTTATTATCCTGCTTAGCGTCACCTCCGCCACCAGTAGAAGGCTTTGACGAGTCGCCACCTTGTTTCTGGTTCTGGTTGATGTCCTTCTTCTCATCGACTCCCTTCTTGTAGTCATCATAACTACCTGAAGTCGACGAATCAGGCGTATCTTCCGTCGAATGATTCGGGTCTTTAGGGTTATTGGTGTTTGGCCCTGGCCCCTTGTCATCATTAGGTTCGGTGTTTTTCTTCGGCGCCTTACTTGGATCCTTGTTATATCTTGGCTTGCTGTCGTCTCCCTTGCCAGGCTTGGACGGCTTCTTGGGCTTACCATTATCACCCTTTCCAGGGTTCTTTGGTGTAGCCTGAGGCTTAATCCCCATAACTTTCTGCACGTTCGTCGGTTGGAATCCGCATTCAATGCGGTATGCCACCTTAAACGTATCACCCTTTATTTTAAAGGTGTACACCAAGAAGGAACCTTTGTGATTCTTAGTCTTTAGGACTATGACATCCGGAACATCATCAGTAGTGAAGGGGTTCTGGTACATCTGGTCCTCCAAGTTAGAGGCTGTTTCAACTGACACCTTAGCTTTGTCCAAAAACTTGAAGAAAGCTTCATATGTCTTTTGATAGCTGGCCTCATCATTGATAAAGGATTCCTTTGAAACGTTTATCGTCTTCGCCCAATCCTTTTTACAGGACTGGTAGAACTCTCCTAAATAGCGAGTTCCAACGATCGCGTCAGCCCAAGCCATATCTGCCGAACCAAGGGCAGGGTCTTTCTTAACTCTAGCTCTGAATTCTTCGTCCAGTTCCTCTGGCGTTTTACCGCTTGGGACTGGCCCGAAGTTGAAATCGTTCTCGTCGATTCCGTCATCCTGAAGCTCTAAGTTATAAAAAACTGCCCAATCTGCGCCATTATTGCTATTTCCATTACCATTACCATTACCATTGCCACTTTCGTCAGCATATGCTTCATCGTTACTAGGCATCAAGTCACTTAATGCCTTCCAGTCAACTCCTGCATACGACGTAAAAGCCGCAGCAAAAAGCATAAGAGCCGCTAGAACTCCAGCTTCGACACGCTGCACATTTGCAGCATGATCATCATGATTAGCCTCCGCCTGCTCTTTCTTATAAGAAATGCAGAAATAAATAGCTAATCCTGCTGCACCTAGAACGAATATGATACCACCCGTATGGATTAGAGATCCCCAGAAATTATCCTTTCCAAGGTAATCTACGATACCACCGATAGCCGACATGGTTGTAAAACCAATAGTGATGTAGGCAAGGCCCATAGGAAACAACTGTTTGAAGTTCTCTACGTCCATATAAACCCAGTAATCCATGTAGGCTATGACGCCCAGCATCAAAGCGAGTCCAAAGATTGCTGTACCGATGTCAGGTTTTTCCCACATCATTGCGGTCACGAGACCTGTCAAAACACTTATTGCCAGGATTCTTTTGACGTCCTCTCCATCAAGAGATTTCTCAAGATTCTTGAAGAAATCTTTTTCTTTAAAGGAAAGCGAAACACCTTTCATCCGGCAAGTAGCTGTCGTCAGGCAACAACTTACCCAAGCAAAAACAAGTAAAAAACATATTATATTCATTTTATCACCTCCAAATAACAAAATTCTGGAGGCTGTGCCTCCAGATTACTCCAGGGACACAAAAAAACGAATTGTTTGATAGCTCTATATATACAGATTTCAGTGTATTTGAAATCTGGGATGATTTGGTTGTTAAGTTTCATCTGTGCTCCGAAAAACACACCCAAAACTCAGACTATCTACATTGTATCACACTTTCGCTTTTTTGTCAATAGTTTCAGCACTTTAATAACATCTTATCAAGTTTATGCTTAATGAAAAAGGCCGGTCAATCGACCGGCCCCTTCCGCACGTTAACGATATTTACTTGTTTTCCTCTTCTTCAATTTTATGCTGATAATACTCAGCTTTCCTCTTGTACTCACTGATTCTTTCAGCTCTTTCCTTCTCTTCCTTCCTCGCTTTCTCTTCATCCGCAATCTCTTTTTCAATATCATCGCGAATCTTCTTCATAGCAACTTCAACTTCCGTCTTAGCAGTATCGATGTCGGAATACAGTTTCTTAACAAGCTCCTGCCAAGCATCCGTCACAAGCTTTTTATCAAGCAACGACACCTCCTCAAGATACTTGTCGAACGAAACCGTTACCTGTGGATGTTCTTCCGAAGCCAAACGCAGAGGAACCTTCGCTTCTGATCTCAATTTCTTAATCTCTTCAGCATGATCCCTCTTCATTTTATCTCCAATCACCTGGAGATCGCTAACCTGCCTTCTTGCAGCACTCAGCTCTTTTTCAAGCTTATTTGCTTCCACGGTTTTCTCTTTTAGATCTCTTTCATAAGCCTTTAACAACCTCTCTTTCTCCTGAAGCTGTTTTTTGAGTTCGTCCAAGCTCTCATTAGCTGCTACAGGTGCTGCAGGTGCAGCTGGAGTTGCTGTCTCAGGCTTCGCATTTGCAGGCGCTGACTTCACTGGTTCAGACTTCTCCGACTCAGATTTCGCAGGCTCCGCAGATGCTGGTGCCACTACAGATTCCTTCTCTTTATTCTTCTTATCGTCCCTTCTACTCATTACACTACCTCCGAATAATCGCTGTCTATATGTTAACGTGCAGATATCTTTATTATATCACACATACCAAGAATTGTCAACTCTTAAAACACAATATACTCATTAGTGGATAGGTATAAAATTGTTGTAGCTAAGAGGTATAATCTAAGCGCCTCTGACCTTTTTATTGTATAATAGAAACATGAATCCAGAATTAAAACAGTTTATACTGCAATACTTCCCCGAAGGTGGCAAAGCTCTAGATTTGGGGTGCGGCAACGGAACCGACGTCAAGGGATTAAAAGAGATGGGATGGAAATGCGATGGTGTTGACCTCACAACCGGAACGGATCTGAATGAAGTTTATCTGTCTCCCAACGCACCATACGACCTTGTCTATTCAAATTACGTAATTCAACAACTAAAAGCACCAGAATCCCTAATTATTACAATCGAAAAGAATCTCAAAGACGGCGGAAAGTTTTTCATCCATACTTTTGATAAATCTGATGAAGTAGTAAAGAAAAAATATACAAAGGAGTCAATCGCAAAGCTGTTTGAAAATACCACTCTAAAACCCGAATCCTATAAAGTTTTTCGAATATTTGATAACGAAATAGGTCATCACCATTGGCATCAAATTTTACAAATCAGTGGAACCAAAAAAAGCAATAATTAAACCTCAGTATGTAAGCACCGTCAGGTTCGACTACCCGACAAAAAAGGCCTCCTAAGAGGCATTGGTGCGGGTGAGGGTGGTCGCACCGTCAGGTTCGACTACCCGACAAAAAAGCCTCCTAAGAGGCATTGGTGCGGGTGAGGGTGGTCGAAACCCTATCCCAAGTTTGGAAAACTTGTATACTAACCGCTGTACTACACCCGCGCAAATTGTAAACATGGGGTGGGATACCAGGATCGAACTGGTGACCTTCGGGACCACAATCCGACGCTCTAACCAGCTGAGCTAATCCCACCATTCCATTAATTATAACACATCACTCTATTTTGGCAATAACAGGAACGCCACCGTCCCCGCTGCCGCACCTAAAATAATCGTGATAATAATCGTCACCACAATGCTCACGTGAGCATCTTTTTCTGGCTTAGCAATAATCACTGTCCCCTTCGGCTCTACAGTTTTCGCAACCTTATTAGCCTGTTTCTGATAAACATTCTTCGAAAGCGGTCTTTTTACTACTTTTTCTTGATTAATAAACGGTGTTTTCGGTGTCTTAAAAGTCGATTTCTCCTCACTTTTCGCTAACTTTTCCACAGGTTTTTCCACAGGTTTAGTAGAAGCAGCACCTGCAGTAGCTTTCAAATTCGCAGTCGCCCTTACTTTAGTCGCTTTTGCCCTTAATAGCTCCTCGTCAGCCGCCTTACTAACTGATCGTCTCTGATTCAAGTCTTCAATTTCACCTAAAGCCGAAGTCTCTCTTAAACTCGTCCTAGACATTGCAGCTCTCGGTGCAACCGCCTGTGACGTATTTGCTCTAGGCGTCACTCGACTAGACATCGCTACTCTTGGCGCTACCTGACGCGGCACAACTTTTGGTGCAACAGGCCTTGATGCCACCGTCCTCGGCGCCACAGGCCTTGATGCTGCCTGTCTCGGCGCGGCCACCCTTGGGGCCACCTTTGGCGCAACCGCTTTTGGCGTAACAGGTCTCGATACCTTTGGCTTAGGCGCAACACTTTGTTTCCTAGCAGCTGTCTTATTCTGAGACGGTACGAAATCTATATATCTTTTATTCATGATTGTACTCTTTTAGCTACTTCTATTATATCAACAAATTCACTCAGAATCAAACTCGAACCACCCACCAAAAGTCCATTTACTCCTGGCACTGTTAGATAGCCCCCTGCATTCGATGGATTAACGCTCCCACCAAATAATACTGGCACGTTCTCTGCCGCTTTTTTACCATAGGCTTCTGTCAAAGTCTTACGAATGAGCTTTACCACTTCCGCTACTTCATCCGGTGTCGCCAATTTCGCTACTTTAGTCGAAGAAATTGCCCATACCGGCTCATAAGCTATCAAGACCTTATCTAAGTCATCATCAGAAATTTCCGAGAGTCCCCCAAGTAGCTGATCCCGAATCACATCTGCCGTTTCATTAAACGCCCGTTCTGATTCCGTTTCGCCAATACAAAGAATTGGCTGAATTCGATTCCTCACCGCTGCCGCCGTCTTCTTTGCAATCATTTTATCATCTTCGCCAAAAATATATCTCTGTTCCGAATGCCCCACCAAAGCATAGTTCACCACCCCACTTAACTGCAAGAACGACGTCTCACCCGTAAACGCCCCAAAATCCCGATAGAATGCATTCTGCGCTGCCAATCTTATTTTATGCCGATCAACTTGCAGAGATAATGGCTGCAAAGCAATGGTCGAAGGCGCTACTACCACCTCTATATCACGATAATTTGGTAAAGCTTTCATTAGCTTATGAAGATAAATAGAAGCCTCACCGACCGTGAAATTCAGCTTCCAGTTGCCCACGATATAAGTTTTCATAACCACATTATATCATAAATAGAATATGATATAATCAAATTATTATGAAAAAAGTTTTAGCATTTGACATAGACCAAACTTTAAACGTCGCGAAAACGCCCATCACGGACGACATCGCCAAATTACTTATTAAATGTCTCGACCACTTCGAGATTTGCCCCATTTCGGGTCAAAAATTTGACCAATTCCTCATCCAAATCGTAGATCGTCTCAAAGAAAACGACGTCACCGACACCGAGCTCACACATTTGCATCTTTTTGTTGCCCAGGGTACCCAATATTATCGCTTTGACGGCAAAGAATGGCAGCAAGTCTATAATTTCCCTCTTACCGATGAACAAGTCCAAAAAATTACTGTTAGTCTCGAACAAGCCGCAAAAGAGCTTAATTACTGGGAAGAAGATAAATTACAACCCGGCGACGAAATTATCGAAAACCGCCTTTCCCAAGTTACTTTTTCCGCCCTCGGCCAAAAAGCTGGCACTGAGGCCAAATACGCTTGGGATCCTGATCACAAAAAACGTGAAAAAATCGTTAAACGTGCCAAAGAACTCGCTCCGGAATTTGATTTTGAAATCGGTGGCACTACCTCCATCAATGCTATGATACCAGGCATGAACAAAGTCTTCGGTATGACACATCTATTAGAAGAACTAAAAGTCGAAAAGAAAGACATTCTCTACTTTGGCGATATGACTCAACCCGGTGGCAATGATTATCCAGTCGTCAAAATGGGTATCGATACTATCACCGTTAGAAACCATGAAGACACTGCCTATGCACTTCGCGGTATACTTGGCGTATTATAAAATCAACTTTTTACTACATTTTTTTATTTTATTCACTTTTTTGGTGTATAATAAACATAACAATTATATAATCGAGGACCAATATCAATGAATGAAGATAATCAAAAACCAGAGAACTTAAGTGCCAAGTCTCTTGTAAGCACCGTTCATACCATTACAATCGTGCTAATTGTCTGTATGATTCTCGCCGTCGCAGGCGTCGGCTTAGGAATCTACAGCACCATCCAAGTTAACAACACCATAAGCCAATTTAGCGACGAAGAAGCAGGATCATTTGAGGCAGAAGATGAATTCGTAGATGAACCTGAATTTAGCAAACCAGCCACCGTCAACGACATTGACTATGTTGCTATTACCTACAATAATGGTAAAGACTACGTTAATATCGTCAAAGACGAAGATGAAGGCGACTACATAGATTATTACGCACTCGATACGGAAGGCGATTATCATGGAGAAGACATTGAAACTGATGTTAGCCCACTTTTCAACTATATTTTTGAAAACGATTTAGAGCATTGTGGAAAAGAAAGCTTTGACCTTGACGTAGCATGGGGCATCGAAATCTCATCTACCGATGGTTCCTGCTATGCTAGCGGCAACACTGAACAACCAGACTGGTTCAACGCTATCCTCAAAAAAATCGACGCCGACAATAAAGGATACAAATCTAAGACTATTGAATAATATAAATCTTAGACATCATCTCTTCAATGTTTCTTAATTCTTCCTACTTTTTAAAGCTTATGCTATAATTATCTCATGCATATTCTAATCGTAGGCAATGTCTTAAAGGATGTCTATTTAAATCTCGATACTAGATCCGAACATCTTGAAACTGATCAAAATTCCACCGAATGGCTTGATCTTAGTTTCGACGCCAGTGAACACCATTTTTTCAATCGTGACTCCAGTCTCGGCGGTGCTGCCGTCACCTTAGAAGTCCTAAACAAACTCACTTTAGAAGCAACTGTTAGCGGTTCTGATTTAAAAAACACCGAGGACGGTCTCACTTCCAACCAACCCGCCGAAACCTACCGCTATATTCTCATCTCAAACGACCAGCCCTGCTATTTTGTTCCTACCAATCTTCGTCCCACTCATTTTATCGCTCCGACTGAATTTTACGACTACATTTTTATTGATCGTTCCGCCTTTATTAGCAGTGATTCTCTTAGCCAAATCAATGCTTACTTAGATTTATCCAAAAATACCAAACTAATTGTTTATCTAGAAAATTTCCAAAATCCTACACTAAATAATCTTTTATCCAGAGCTGATCTAATTTTTTGCGAAAATCTAAAAAATGCACCTAAACTCACCCAAATCTCAGAAGAAAAACTAATCCATCTTTCTGAACAACTTTTTTCCTACCAAAATGTCTCTATGGCAATTACGCCACAACGTGTTGACATTCTAACTCATCTTTCATTCTACTCCATCGCTTCCGCCACTATCCTTGGTTGTTTCATCCTCGGCAAATCCGTTGAAGATAGTCTAAAGCTCGCCAAGATCAACGTCGAAAGCTCCAAACTTGACGCCACACTTTCTTTATCACAGCTAGAATCTCTCGCCGAAAACCTCCCACAAGCGCCCAGCGATAATCTCGAACTTATTGCCTCAAATCTCGTTCTAAAACCAAAAGGTATACTTGCTGCTGACGAATCTGGCGGCTCCATTCACAAAAAATTCGAAAACTTAAATATCGATGATACTTACGAAAACCGTCGCGATTATCGTAATGTCTTTTTCACTACACCTGGTCTAGAAGACTACATAAATGGCGTAATTCTCTTCGATGAGACCGCCCGTCAACTTGCCGATAACGGACAAACGTTTACCGAATTCCTTACCGCCAAACGCATCATTCCGGGCATCAAAGTCGACCAAGGCCTAGAAAAATTCCCAGATTCTGATGAAACATTTACTAAAGGTCTCGAAGGATTAGATAACCGTTTACAAGAATACTACCAAATGGGTTTACGCTTCGCTAAATGGCGTGCCGCTTTTGAAATCCATCTTGATGAATCCGACAATCTCCTTACCCCAACCGATCAGGCTATCAACGAAAATTGCCGTATCCTTGCCGAATACGCTAAAAAATGCCAGAATAATGAGCTCGTACCGATTGTTGAACCCGAACTAGTTTACGACGGCAATTACTCTATCGAAAAGTCTAGTACGATTACCGGAAAAATTCTCGATACGCTTTTCAAAGAACTCAAAGAGTCTCAAGTCAATCTCAAAGCCTGCATTCTCAAAATCAATATGGTGCTCGCTGGCAAACAATTTGAAACCAAATCTACACCCGAAGAAGTTGGTGCTAAAACTGCCGAGACTCTAAAAAACCATGTCCCGGCCGAACTAGCTGGCGTCGTCTTCCTCTCCGGTGGTCAAACTCCTGAAGAAGCTACAGAAAATTTAAGCGAAGTTATCAAAAACGGGCCATTCCCTTGGCCTGTCACTTTCTCCTTTGCCCGCGCTCTCCAAGATCCTGCCCTCCATGCCTGGGCTGGCAATAATGACAATAAAAAGGCGGCTCAAGATGCTTTCAAGAACCGTCTAGCTGCCAATTGTAATGCTTTGAAGTCTGCTGAAGTCTAAATTATTCTGCTGCTTTTTCGGAGTCAGACTCTTCTTTGGTCTCTTCAGCTGGTTTTTCAGTTTCTTCAGCTTCTTCCGCACCTTCGCTAGCTTCCGCCTCAGCTTCCGCCGCTGCAGCTTCTTCCGCTGCCCGTTTTTCTGCCTCAACTGCCGGGTCAAACAATGATACCACCACTTGTTCAGAATCCAACTCTTTATCCGCAAATTCCACACCCTCAGGCAATTTGATATCCGCAATCGTCAATTTATCTTCCACATTCTCTAGTTTCGTAGCATCAATTTCTAATTCACTCGGTAAATCTGCTGGTTTAGCTTTCACGGCTAATTCCTCAATTGATTGTGTCATAGCCAAATGATAAGTCTTTGAAGCCTCCGATTCTTCAAAGTTTACCACCACCACCGGAGTAGTAGCTTCCACCACCGCTTTTGCCGAAATCGCTTGAAATTCTACATTAATAATCCTTCTCGAAACCGGATCAATACTCACATGCTTCGCAATTGCAAGCTTTTTCTTCCCATCAACTGTCAAATCGATTGGTGAATGATAACCAGCCTTCTCCAGAACTTTTTCCGTTTCTACATATTCAGAAGCTAGCATCACTGGCTCTTTACCACCATAAACCACTGAAGGAACTAGCCCTTTAGCTCTTAAACTTTTCAATTTTTTCCCTGTAATCTCACGCTTTTCCAGCGTCAACTTATATTCAGCCATATATAATCCTTTCTAATTCTCTTTATTATATCATATTTTCTTCACTTTTACCATAGCTGGACGTAGCACCTGCTTTCTATAAAAATACCCTGGCCTCAAAGTCTCTGCAATTACTTCCTTCTCTCCTTCTCCTTCTACCATCACCGCCTCATGTAAATCTGGATTAAACTCCACTTCTGGCCTAGAATCAATCCTTGTTAAATCTAGATCGTTCATCGTTTTTTCCAAAGACTTTGCCAAAGGCTTTAATTCTTCATAGCTTAAAATTGCCCTGTCCATGTCATCGATCACTGGCAAAACCTTACAAATTGTCGCAAACTCCACGGCTTCCTTCGCTTTTTCTTTTTGCATTTCTGTCTGTTTCCGAAAATTCTCAAAGTCCGCCCGCGTCCTTTGCAAATCACCGGTTAATTCATTAATCTTGGCCTCTAATTCCCCATTCTGCTCCGTTTTTTCATTTTTTTTCATAATACCTCCTCTAGCATATCTCCTGCATATTTAACTAAAGACATCACTTTCGAATAGTTTTGTCGCGTCGGTCCCAAAACCCCAATATAACTTCTATCCGAAAACGGTGACCTAAATTTAGAAATAATCAAAGAAACCTCCGAATTCCTACCAATCGGGTTTTCTTGTCCAATGAAAATGTTTAGTGGTTCTCCAGGCGCCGTCTCACGTAACCACGGCTCCAAATTATCTAATAATCTCGCTACCGCTTGCACCCTTCTTGTATCTACAAACTCCGGCTGCATAAATAGATTCGAAATCCCCGAAAGATATAGTTGTTCGCCAATCGTAGCAAGACCCAAATCTCCAGTTAATTCTACCAAAATATCTACTGCTCCCCGAATCGCTGCATCAGCCTCTGACTGCGAAGAGATTCGTCTTACTAGTGCATGCATTCCTCGATCCAAACCGTTCTCAGCTACATCAATGCTACTTTTCTCTTTTTCCAAACTATTCACATAATACCGATAACCAGCGTCAGTTGGCACTCTCCCAGCCGAAGTATGCGGCTGCGCAATAAAACCTAGCGCCTCCAGTCTCGCCATTTCTGCTCGAATCGTCGCCGGCGACACCCTGAAAAGCTTCGCCATCGTCACACTACCGACCGGAGAAGCCGTCTCAGCATATTCCTCGATAATTTGGCGTAAAATTTCCTCTTGTCTCGGTGTTATTTTCATAACCTAATTATACAAAATTAGCACTAAAATGTAAAGAGTGCCAATTTCGTCACATAATTCACTAGTATTGAAGGACATAAAGAAAAAATCTATGATTTTTTCGCCGAAGGGGCGAAGCGACGTGATATAATCTTTAGATTATCACGTCGCGAAGCTCCTGAAATACTAGTGAATTATGTGACAGCTCTATCACTCTTTACTATTCTTAATAGCTGTGTTATAATAGACAAATTCCGCGTTTTTACTAGAAAACGCAAGTCAAATAAAACTAGTTGTACGTTTAAGAAGGGGGAGGAAACATGGGTACCCAAAAAACCAAGAAAAGTAGTAAACCAAAGAGACATGTCACGGTAAAATCAAAAAAGGGGGTCAAGTATGATGGCATAGTCGAAAACGGCGAAGTCAAAATTACCGAAGAGCGTACCGCTCCAGGCCAAAAACTCAGAGTCGGTATACTAAACATTGAAACCAAAATGTGGTCCGAACGCGTTTCGATACCAAATGAAGTCAAAAGAGATTTTGAATTTTATATCTTTGGTGAACCTATCCTCGAATAGGGCAAACGTATCCAATAGTTTTATCCAGGCTCTAGCAACTTGCTAGAGCCATTTTCGTGTTATAATGGCACCATGGAAGATAAAATCTCTACAATTAAATCCTGGCTTGGCACTGGCAGCATTAACATCTTTGGTTTACCGATGTCAGGCAAAGATACCCAAGGCATCAAACTCGCTAAGGCTCTGAATGCCAAATTCTTATCATCAGGCATGATCATTCGCGCTATGGAAAAAACCAGCCAAAACGATTATTCAAAAAAAGGCTATCTTGTCCCCACTAATATTTTTTACGAGTGGGTTTTACCATTTTTTGAAAGAAAGGATCTCTATGACTTCCCACTCATCCTTTCGTCAATCGGCCGTTGGCATGGTGAAGAAAATCAAGTCATGTCTGTAGCAGCCGGCAGTGGCCACGAAATCAAAGCCGCTATCATCCTCAATATTTCCGAAGCCGACGTCGAAAAACGTTTCGAAGAAGCTAAAACCTTGAATGATCGTGGCGAACGCGACGACGACAAAGACATTGCCATTTTCAAAACCCGCCTCCATGAGTTTCACTATAAAACTTTACCAGTTTTGAAGTACTATCATTCCCTTGGTCTCCTCATCGAAGTTAATGGTGACCAAACTCGTGAAGCCGTTTTCAATGAAATAATCGACAAACTTTACGCCAAAGCTTTAAAATCTCATGTCTAAATTCATATATCAAATATAAACCGCCTAAAGCTACCACACCTATCACAGCATACAACCCAGTAAATGATGAGCTCTCTTCAAAGTTTTCTGGTTCTATACTATAATCCGCTCCATTATTTTCTTTTATCTTTCGACACCGATTTGTTTCCGGATTTAAAAAATATCCCTCTTTACAAGTTTTTTTAGTTTTTGTCGCAACCTTCTTACATCTACCAGTCAAAATGTTCAAATACTGTCCTTTTCTACAAATTCTCGTCTGCGCTTCCGTCACTTTGACACAATTCCCCGTCACTTTATTTATCACTTTTCCTTTTTCGCAAGTTTTGAATTCTTGATAATTATTTGGCTTTCCTGGCGTCGGTGCATAAGTCGTCCGCCAGATCGGCTCACCTTTTTTATCATACCCAACTAGCGCATAAGCCGTTCCCTTTCTTTGTCCATTCGGATAGCTCATTTCATCTAGTTTATCTCCATTTATATCGAAGAGCTCTAAAGTGTTTTGATTATTCGGGTTCTTTGTTAATCTAAAATCACGTGGATAATATACAAAATAGCCATCTGGTTTGGTTATCCCCTCCAAAGTGTAATTTTTATTCTTATATCGTATTTGGCACCCATCCATCAAAATTTGTTCTGCACTAGAATTATATAATTCGATAAATTGTTCCGATTGCGATGTCTCATAATAAGATAAAATCTCAGAAAACCTCAAGCCCCTACAACGACTCGGGGCTTTAGCGTATTCTTCCTCTTCCACAATAGTTTCTAAATAGTAACTTTTTTCATCATAATCCGGTTCATAGTCGCTAAAATGTTCAAACGATCCCGTTTCTAGATTTCTCACCAGTGTAGTTGGCGTGCTCGATTTAAACTCACTTTCACAGCCACCCTTACTAGTCCAACAAACGCTATCGATAATTTCCTCACCATTCTTGAGTGTCAAACCGCCCTTCATAGCCAAAGTCTTCTTATAATTTGCGGCGGCTAGCTCGTGCCCTGGCGAGCTAGCCAAACGAAGGAGGATGGTCTCGCCGGCCATGACACTGTTCTCGGGAAATTCAAACAAAGTGTACTCATTCCCGCTCGAGTTAGTATAGCCTAAGGTAAAGCCAGCGAGCAAAATCGGTGTGTCGGAGTTTTTACGGGAAATTTCAATCATTTCTCCGACGTTATTAATTCCACTAATTCTATATCCCGGATTGACTGATTTTATATATATTTCCGGAATATCATCGTTTATCAAAAAATCCTGCGCTTTTATATTCTCTTCCCAACACATTAACCCAATTAACGATCCGATAACTATTGTTAAAAATAATAAAACTTTTTTCATGACAAGGAAAGCTAGCATAGTTCCACTAGAAATGCAACCCCCTTCATGATATAATTTAAACATGAGCATTTTTACCTCTTTACTAATTATAATTACCGCTATGCTTATCATGGCATTCTTACAGCTAGCCCCAGGAATTTTTGCCTTATTAAACCATTATGCTCTTGGTAAATTTAGCAAAAATAAAGCGAATGACCTAAGGCTCTTTTTCATACTCGGTGCATTTCTCACGTCAACTCTCTTTTTTCTAGCAATTTATTATTTGGTTTCAGTTTTTTCATTCGGAGATTTAATATCAGATAACTACACTTCTTCTCTCTGCTTTGGAATAATCTTTATAGTCCTTGCTATGTTTTGCTTGTTCTTTTATTATCATCGCGGCAAAAACAGCCGATTATTCATTTCTAGATCACTAGCTCGTGCTCTCGACCACAATGCTTACTCTATTTCATCACGTACTGACGCCATGAGGCTCGGTCTATTCTCGACTAGTTGTGAATTTCTCCTCACCATACCTTTATATGTGATTACTTCGATCTGCTTGATCAAAATCGAAAGCTCCGGTTTTCCCATCGGCCTTTTGATGATCTCATTCTTACTCGTTCCGATACTACCGCTCATTTTTATCAGTTGGCAATATCGTTCCAGCTACACACTCGCAGATATTCTCAAAAACCGTATCAAAAACAAACCTCTCATTCGTATTGTTCTCTGTTTTAGCTTTTTTCTCATCGCCGCTTTAATCTTTTTCTCAGGAGTAAAAAATGTATAACTTAGACGAAAAAGACATCATTAAGACTCTTAAAATAGACGCAAGAGCCCTTGGCATTCCGTCTGGAGCCGCCGAAGTCTTTATCCAAAAATCCGTCAAAGCTGCCTTAAATTCTCTTCAAAAAAAATCTATCATCACTGATCTTGACGTCAAAAAAGCTGTCACCAAAGAGCTCAAAAAATACCACGCCGATTTAGCTTACGTTTTCGAAAATCGTGATAAAATAGTATAAAGATGAGTAAGAAATACGATTTCAACTATATTGTGATTGGGAGCGGGCCAGCTGGCACTGCCGCAGCTCTAAAACTCGCCGAAACCAAAAAAACTGTCGCCATCATTGAAAGTCATTTTTTTGGTGGCTCCAATTTAAACACGCGTGATATTCCGTATAGCGTCGCGCTAGACTTTTCTCATTTCTATGACAAGCTATTTACTTATCCAGAATTACAAAACCAAGAATTCTCTTTCAATCTTCCCACTGTCGCCGCCTGTCAACTTAGTACCGTCATTGAAGCAGGTGGTAATAACAAAA
Organism: Candidatus Saccharimonadota bacterium; assembly: GCA_017511205.1. GTDB lineage: Bacteria > Patescibacteriota > Saccharimonadia > Saccharimonadales > Saccharimonadaceae > Nanosyncoccus. Next base: position 1,097 of record JAFWLE010000001.1, on the reverse strand, counting down.
AACGTTTCGAAGAAGCTAGAATCGTTTGTATACCCGGATACGCCAACTTTCTAGATTCACACACTATTGCTATTAATTCCAAAAAACTCACTGCCGAGAATTTCATTATCGCTACCGGTTCCCATCTAAAAACCACCGAAATCACCGGCACCGAAACTGTAGGTTTCTTAACTCCAGAATCTGCCATCAAAACCCACCGATTACCAAAAGTCGTTACTGTAGTTGGTGGCGGTGCCTCAGGCTGCGAAATTGCCGAATATTTCGCCGAACTCGGTTCAAAGGTTATACTCTTAGAAATGACTGAGCATCTTCTCCCAAATGAAGATCCAGAAGTCGGCGATCTTCTTTCCGATTATTTTAGCCGCAAACTCGATATCACCGTCCTCACAAACAGCAAGGTTGTTGCTCTCGAAGAAGACGATTGTAGCAAACGTGTCATTTTCCGCCAAGACAATACCGAAAAACTTGTCCGAGTCGATACTATCGTCCTTGCCACTGGCAGTGAGCCCAATCTCGACCTCGGTCTCGAAAATGCTGGTATTAAGTTCAAAAATACCGGCATCGCAGTAGATAAGCTCCTGCAAACTTCTGCCAAAAATATCTACGCTGCTGGCGATTGCCTAGGGAACGAATCCTCCACCGACCGCGCATACCTCGAAGGCTTCACCTTAGCCACCAATATTGTTAATAAAACCAAAAATGTCGTCAATTATAGTGGCGTCATCCGTCTTGTTAACACTTATCCAGAAATCGCCACTGTTGGTCTCAATGAAAATGACCTATTAAAACGTGACCGCAAATACAAAAAAGCTATTATTAAACTCGACGACGTAGTCGCAAGTAAAATTTATCATTTTGAATATGGCTTCATCAAATTAATTGTCGATAAAACCTGTCACATCTTAGGCGCCACCATCGTTGCGCCTAATGCTAGTCTCATCGCCGAAGAAATCGCCCTAGCCGTCCGCCACAATCTCACTACCGTTGAATTAGCCAGCACTCCTCACCTCATCAATAGTTACAATCAAATTGTCAAACTCGCCGCTAAAAAACTCCTCCCCAAACGCTAATCTTAAACCAGCACAACGATTGACAAT
>JAFWLE010000003.1 GCA_017511205.1 Candidatus Saccharimonadota bacterium | reverse complement strand
GGTTCAGAACGTCGTGAGACAGTTCGGTTTATATCCGGCATGATCGTTAGGAATCTTGAGGAGATTTGTCTCTAGTACGAGAGGACCGAGATGAACGCATCTCTAGTGTACGGGTTGTGGCCACCTGCTGCATTGCCCGGTAGCTATGTGCGGAAGAGATAAGCGCTGAAAGCATATTAAGCGCGAAGCCCACTCCAAGATAAGGATTCCCAAGGAGACTCCTAGTAGATGACTAGGTTGATAGGCTTTAAGTGGAAGTTGAGTAATCAATGGAGCTGAGAAGTACTAATAGGTCCATCGCCTTTTTATGCCCTGGACTTAGCTAGCAACCGGTGTTTAATTACACCGTGAAATCTTTAAATTTTTTATCGCACCTGATGGACATCAATAGAGAAGAGGGGCTCAGTTTGGTGCCCATAGCGCTGAGGAAATACCTGTTACCATTCCGAACACAGAAGTCAAGCTCAGTCGCGCCGATTATACTGCAACAGCGGGAAACTAGGAAGGTGCCAAATTAAAGCTGGGGCTTTCTTGAAAGAAAGCCCCAACGAAAGAACTTATTATAAAAAATGAGTTGGAAGTGAATTTCAACTCATTTTTTGATTTTGAAAAACTCCCCACTTTAGTAGGGAGTTTTTTTTGGGGGGGTGCGCGATTTTGTCGCTTTAATTAAGACCGAGATATGCAGCCTGTTCTTTTGATAACTGGTCAAGACGAATACCCATGGATGCGAGTTTGATTCCTGCGACATAATTATCAAGTTCTTTGGGAATGTTATAGACTTTGTTTTCGAGTATACCGCATTTGTCGACTAAACATTTTAGCCCGAGCGCCTGCAGAGAAAAACTCATATCCATAATTTCGGCCGGATGGCCATTGCCAGAAGCGAGGTTAACAAGTCTACCTTCGGCGAGAACGTTGATAATGCGTCCACCTTCGAGATAGTAGCCGACGATGTTTTCGCGACGTTCTTCGGTTTTGTAAGACATTTTGGCAAGATCTTTTAAATTGATCTCTACGTCAAAGTGTCCTGCGTTGGCTAAAAGAACGTTGTCTTTCATTAGCTCGAAGTGCTCACCAGTGATGACGTCTTTGCAGCCGGTAGCAGTGATGAAGAAGTCTCCAACCTGAGCGGCTTCTCTCATCGTCATAACTTCGAACCCGTCTAGGCTAGCTTTGATAGCCTTCACTGGGTCGATTTCGGTAACGATGACTCTCTTGGCGCCGAGGCCTCTAGCTCGCATAGCGATGCCTTCGCCACAAAAGCCATATCCAGCGACTACTACGACTTTGCCGGCGACTAAGACATTGGTGGTATGCATAATACCGTCCCAAACTGATTGGCCAGTGCCGAAGCGATTGTCGAAAAAGTGCTTACAATCGGCGTCGTTTATATCCATCATTGGGAAAGGCAAAGTACCGTTTTTTTCGCGCTGTTTTAAACGTAAAATGCCGGTAGTAGTTTCTTCGCAACCACCATAGAGAATCCATTTTTCATTTTGTGAACAATAAGTTTCTAGTAAGTCACCACCGTCATCGATGATGAGGCTGGGGTGGCTACTCAAAACCATGCGTAAATGATTACGGTATTCTTTTTCACTGACGCCACGTTTGGCGTAGACCTCTACACCGAGACTAGCAAGACCAGCGGCGACGTCGTCTTGAGTGGATAAGGGATTGCACCCAGTGACATAAACTCTGGCTCCAGCTTCCTTTAAAATCAATGCAAGATAGGCAGTCTTAGCTTCTAGGTGAATAGACATACCAATCTTGAGGCCCCTAAGAGTTTTATTGTCGGCAAGTTCTTGACCGATTTTAGTGAGGACTGGCATACGATCTTTGACCCATTCGATTTTTTCCTTACCGTTTGGGGCAAGGTTTGGATCTAGTACGTTTGACATTTTTCACCTCCTGAGAATAAAGGTACTATAAAGAAACTGGGCTTGATGCCCAGTCCTTTGGCTTGATTATAGCATAAAATGCTATTTTTCGCTAGTGTCAGTTTTTTTAGTGCTGGTTTTTTTGGTGCTAGTTTTTTTCGCTTCTTTCTCTTCAGTTTTCTCTTCGGTTTTTTCAGCTGCTTCAGGTTTTTCTTTACTTTCCTCTTCTTCGAGGGCACTGAGAAGAGCGTCTTCAACGTTTTGCTTTTTCTTCTTGTGAGTGGCTTTCATGAGTTCAATATCTAGATCATAGCCAGTTAGTTTAGAAGCAAGGCGGACGTTTTGGCCTTGTTTGCCGATGGCAATGGATTGTTGATCTTCGGTGACGTAGACTTTGGCCTTTTTGCCATCAATCTCAACTTTGACGATTTCAGCGGGGCTCAAAGCTTCACGGATATATTCGGAGGCGTTGTCGCTCCAGGTGACGATATCGATCTTTTCTTTATCGCCGATTTCGTTCATGACGGCACCGACGCGGATACCGCGACCGCCAACAAAGGTGCCGACTGGGTCAACGCCTGGAGTGGTAGACATGACGGCGATTTTGGTACGTTTGCCGGCTTCCCTAGCAATACCTTTGATTTCTACAGTACCAGTTTCGAGCTCTGGGACTTCTTGACGGAAGAGACATTCGATAAATTCGGCTGAACCACGAGAGAGAATCAGTTGAGCGCCACGATCACCGTGTTCGATGTTTTTGACGTATACCTTGATACGATTACCGACGGTATAATATTCACCATCGATTTGCTCGCTTCTAGGCATGATACCGGTGGCACGGCCAAGGTCGATTCGGACGAGTTTGGGCTCGACGCGAGAGACGGTGCCGGTGACGATGTGGCCGATTTTGTCTTCGAATTCGGCAAGTACGGCGTCGTTTTCAGCTTCGCGTAAGCGCTGGATTACGACTTGTTTAGCGGTTTGAGCGGCAACGCGGCCGAAACTCTTGACTTTGAACTTTTCTTCAACTGTATCGCCAATCTTAGCGTTTTTGCCAGCTTCACTTAGAGGAATTTCGGTGGAAGGATTGTAAGCGAGACCATCTTCGATGATTTCACGAATCACAAAGACATCGGCTTCACCAGTTTTGGTGTTTAAGACGGCACGAACATTCATTTCGCGGTCACCGTTATCTTTACGCCAGGCAGCGGCGATAGCTTGTTCAATCACATTTAGAACAGTTTCTTTTGGTAGACCTTTTTCTTCTGAAATTACATCCACCATGGTTGACATTTGCTTCAAATCTAGGTTTTCCATTTTTTCCTTTCATTTAAAAAACCGCCTCTATCTCAAGAGTCGGTCAAATCTGTATAGATTAATTATAGCAAAGGTCTTGAAAAAATGCAAGCAGTTTGGTATAATAGAGTTACTGTTTAATACTTGTAATAAAAAAGGAACTTATGAATTCAAAAGAAGAAGAGCGCCGTGCTAGGCTGTTAAAATCGCGAGCAGAGAGATTGCCAGATATTAAGAGGCAGTTTGAAGAAGCTCAAAATCGGAATTTTAATGCGAATTTTAAGCCAGGCGGTAAAGATGAAAAATTGGTAGCAAAAGCTACTCAGGCTAAAAAAAGTACTAAGAAAAGTGCGAAAAAAGCTGATAAATCTCAAGCGAAGTTAGAGGCGGAGCAGAGGAAAGTCAATTTGTCGGTTTCGGCGAAAAAAGGTGAAGTAATGCATCATCAGAGAATGCTTTCTCAAGATGTGAATGCACAGGCTACACAGCATATCATTGGGGTGCCGGTGAATAAATCACGCTATAATGGCTACGGTGGTGAGCAGGTTACGAATGCGAAGTTGAAACAGATGCGGCCAGACCCTGAATCGGTGCGGATTATCCCGATTGGTGGGGTGGGTGAATTCGGTATTGGTAAAAATATGACCATTCTTGAATATAAATCCGAGATGGTGGTGATAGATATGGGGGTGCTATTTGCGGGTGACGATTATCCTGGGGTGAACTATTTGATCCCAGATATTAAATATCTAGAAGATAATATTTCGAAGGTAAAGGCGATTTGCTTTACACATGCACATCTAGATCACATCGGGGCATGTAAACAGCTTTTGCCGAAGTTTTCACACTTGACACCGATTTACGGGACGGATTTTACACTAGGAATGATCAAAAAGCAGATGTCGGAGCTCGAAGATGAAGAGCCGGAGATGAATTACATCAGTGTGGATCCTCTGAAACATGAGATTATTAAAGTGAGTGAGCATTTTTCGGTGGAATTTATCCATACTTTGCATTCGATCCCGGGTAATACGGCGATCGTGGTGAGGACACCTAATGGGCTAATCTACTTTTCTGGTGACTGGCGACATGAGAATAATCCGATGGGTATTCAGACGGATTATGAACGCATAGATGAAATTGTGGCAAAGGAGGGGGTGGATTTGATGCTAAACGAGTCGACCAATATTGATTCGCCAGGGCATCATCCGCATTCGGAATACGATGTGGGTGAGAATCTGGGTAAAGTGATGGACCACTATGCGAACGGACGAGTGATTATTTCATGCTTCTCATCGCAGATTTCGAGAATTGAGTTGATTTTGAATGAGGCAGCTAAACGTGGACGCAAGGTGGCGTTTTCGGGCTTCTCGATGATTAATAACGTGGAAGTAGCACTTCGGTCAAAGGCTATAAAGGTGCCAAAAGATACGATTGTAAAAATGGAAGACATCATCAAGTTGCCGGATGAAAAAATATGTATCGTGTGTACTGGCTCGCAAGGGGAGCTAAATGCAGTGCTGAATCGGATGGTGACGGGCGCGCATAAATACATTAAGATTAAATCAACCGATACAATTGTATTTTCTTCGAATCCGATCCCCGGAAATGAGCCGCATGTGGTTTCGACAGTGGATGGACTTTTGCGTGAGGGGGCGCAAGTGATTCAAAATGGTAAAACGCATTTAACTAATATTGGGCCCTTGCATTTATCGGGTCATGCTTATTTTGAGGATCATGTAGATTTTGTGACAAGGCTCCATCCGACAAATTATATGCCATATCACGGAGAATTTTATATGCTAGAACATAATGCCGAGATGGCGGAGAATGTGATTGGAATGGATAAGTCGCGAATTTTAATTTCGGATGATGGTGATATTGTGGAATTAACACCGGAAAAAACAATTCGTAAGGCGGGGAGAATTCACGTAGGGAATAAACTTTATGACGATGCAGATCAGCAGGTGCATGAAGCAGTAGTGAAGGATCGGATTCATATTTCGCGTGAGGGGATTTTTGTGTTGATTTTGACACTCAGCAAGAAAACTGGGCATTTGATGAAAACGCCGGATATTGTATCGAGAGCATTTATTTATCTAGACAATTCGGAAGAGCTGATTGGCAAAATTCGGCATTATCTCAGACAGAAGACTGATAAATCGATTTCAACTGACCCTGAGATGAAAGTTTTGAAGGAAGAAATTAAAGAGGATGTGGAACACATTCTCTTTGACGCGACGGGGCATACACCGATCGTAATTCCGGTGATTAATAAAGTTTAAGTAGAAAGTAGAGTAGGCTTTACGGCATATATCAGCCCATTCAATTAGTTTTTGCGTCCAGAAAATACATTTAGAAAAACAATCCATCGTGCTATAATTTACTCATAATAGGAGTTTTTATGAGTATATATGATTTTAAAGTAAAAAAGCGCGATGGAAGCGAGCTGGATCTTGCTTCTCTAAAAGGTAAAGTATTACTGATTGTGAATACGGCGACGGGTTGTGGTTTTACACCACAATATGAAGGTTTGGAGAATTTATACAAAAAATATCGCGAAAAAGGACTCCTAATTTTGGATTTTCCGTGTAATCAGTTTGGGCATCAAGCGCCTGGTGATGATAACGAAATACATGCTTTTTGCACGGCTAAATACAAGACGACCTTTGACCAACTAGCTAAAATTGAGGTGAATGGAGATGAGGCTGAGCCACTATATACTTTTTTAAAGAATGAAATAAGTGAGGACCCAGAGCCAAAAGGCATGAAGAATAAAATAGCGATGAAGGCAATTTCTAAAATGCCAGGCGTTTCAAAGGAAAAGGGCTTTATCAAATGGAATTTCACGAAGTTTTTGGTAGATAAAAATGGTAAAGTAGTGTTTAGGTTTGGTCCGACTGATACGCCAGCAGAGATGGAAGAAAACATTAAGGAGCTTCTGAAATGAGTGTAGTCTTAAAAGATTTTTATGCAGATTGGTGTGGTCCGTGTCAGATGATCAAAACCGTGGTAGAAGAATTTGAAGAATTGCATCCTGAGATAGAGATTCAGCGTATCAATATTGATGACGAGGAAGATTTGGCAGAGGAATACGATGTCTCGAGTATCCCTTGTTTAGTTCTAGAAAAAGACGGGGAAGAAGTGACGAGAGAGGTGGGGGTTGTGACCACGAAAAAACTTGAAAAAATGTTAGGAAAGGCAAAATGACGAAAAAAGATATCATTATCATCGGGGCGGGAATGGCAGGTCTCACAGCGGCGATTTATGCGAGAAGGGCTGGAAAGTCGGTTTTGGTTCTGGAAGGTAAAATCCATGGTGGGCAGATTATTAATACTTTAAAAGTTGATAATTGGCCAGGAGATCCAGGTGTTTCGGGGCCAGATTTAATGAACAAAATATATCACCAGGTGAATAATCTAGGTGTGGAAGTTGAATATGATGAAGTAATTTCGATACAAAAAACAGCTGAAAATGGGGAGTTTTTGGTAAAAATTGAGGATGAAGAATATTCATCTGGTGCGATAATTCTGGCAGTTGGGACGGAACCTAGGAAATTAAGCGAAAAACAAACTAAAGAAGCTGGAAAACGGCCGATTTCTTATTGCGCGACTTGTGACGGGGCACTTTATAAGGGTAAACCGGTGGTAGTGGTAGGTAGTGGAAACACGGCAAAATATGAGATTAAATATCTTGAAGGAATCTGCTCGAAAGTCTATCATATTCACCATGATGATCCAATTCCGGATGAAGCAGTAGCGGTTTTTGCAGCGATTGGACGAGTGCCGAATACGGAGTTTCTAAAATCTCTAGTAAAGCTGGACGAGAATGGATATATTGATGCAGGGGAAAACTGCGAGACTTCCTGTCCTGGTGTATTTGTGGCGGGAGATTGTCGGACTAAGGAAACACGTCAACTAGTAACGGCGGCAGCGGATGGAGCAGTAGCAGCAAACGCAGCAGTGCAATATCTAGCCTGATGTGGTATAATAGAGGCGTGCCCGAGTGGCGGAATTGGTATACGCGTTCGACTTAAAATCGAATGGAGAAATCCGTATGGGTTCAAGTCCCATCTCGGGCACCAAAATCTTCCATTTACTGGAGGGTCATCCATTAAACGTAAAACCCTTGAATTGCAGGGGTTATTTTGTTATTTATGAGTTCGGTCTTTATGATATAAGACCGGATAAATGCCGTACTTTATGTTGTTCTGTCAGGTGTATGTTTTGATATGAGGTAAATAGGTGTGGTTGATGTTATAAGCATTGACATTTTAATAAAAGTGTGCTATAATTAGGTTGTAAGGTTGGTGTGAATGAAATCTTACAGATAGTACGTTAAAAAAGTTTACTCAATTAGCAGTAGTGTATAAATGTTGAAAATGATTGATAAGGAGGGAACACTACATGAAAAAGATTAATTTGAATACTGGAGAGTACAACGACAAGTTCGCAATGGCAGATATCTATGCTAAGAAAGGCATTATTAAGGCTATACAGATTACTGAGGATGGACTTAAGGCTGGTGAATATGCTGATAAGGACATTCGCTTTGATAATGAGAAAGCACAGTATGTGATCGATACTTACGTAATGCGTGAGGTTTCTGCTGAAGGTGAAGGTGGTTTTATTCGCAAAGCTGAGCTTGAGGACACGCGTCCTGTAGAGGTTGGTGAGTGGATCGCTACTAATCCTAAGGCATATGACACTGATCGAGATAATAACTATGCTATTCCGGATGCTACGTTCCAGAAACGTTACGAGCTTACGGATAAACCTGGCGTATATCGTGCTAAGGGTATGGCAAGAATCATTCAGAATGATACTGGTGATGCGGTTGAGATCGAGGCTCCTTGGGGTGGTACACAGAATGGAGATGAAAAATGCTACTTCTGTGCTCCTTACAACAAGGATGATCCAGATGATCTTGCTGTGGGTGATCGATATATTCTGAGCGAGAATGACTTTGTGGCTTACGGGCTTGCAAGTGAAGTTCTGGGTGAAGAATGGAATAAGTAAAAGGAGTGATATAGAATGAGGAAGGGTTTGAATAAGTATATTGTAAAATATGAAGAGCGTAAGACTTGCTATGATCCGTATGTGACGCCCGGAGTTTACTCTGAGACTGTGACTGCACATAGCGAGCTTGGCGCTAGGAGAATAGTTAGTAAATATCCTGGTTGTGAAGTATTATTAGTGAGTAAATGTGATTAAAGGAGGTGAATTTATTAGGCAGCTTTAAAGCTGCCTTTTTCTTGCAAAAATTTATTTCCATATAGGCATAGATTGGTGATTTTCAGTTATTTAATCGTTTAGCTATTCGTGTATAATGGTCTTATGGGGAAGGTTTATATTGCGATAGATTTAAAGTCCTTTTACGCGTCGGTGGAGTGTGTGGAGCGGGGGCTAGATCCTTTGACGGCGAAGCTGGTGGTGGCGGATGAATCGCGGACCGATAAGACGATATGTCTCGCGGTTTCGCCGGCTTTGAAAAAGCTAGGTATTCCTGGGCGGGCTAGGCTCTATGAAGTAAAGCAAAAGGCTAAGGATTTCATTATCGCGAGGCCGCGGATGGCGTATTATATCAGCTACAGTACGCGTATTTATAATATTTATCTAAGATATATTGCGGAAGAAGATATCCACGTTTATTCGGTTGATGAGGTTTTTATTGATGCGACGCCGTATTTAAAGACTTATAAAATGTCAGCCAGGGAACTCGCGATGAAAATGATTAAGGAGGTTTTAAAGGAAACTGGCGTGACGGCGACGGCTGGGATTGGCACGAATTTATATCTCGCGAAAGTGGCGATGGACATTGTAGCAAAACATAAAGAGTCAGATAAAGATGGTGTGAGGATTGCGGAACTAAATGAAATGAGCTACCGGAAGGAGCTATGGGAGCATCGTCCACTGACAGATTTTTGGCGAGTAGGAAAGGGCATTTCTTCCAGATTAGAAAAACACGGACTTTTTACGATGGGTGACGTGGCGCTTTGTTCGGAGAAAGACGAAGATCTTTTGTATAAGCTGTTTGGTATTAATGCAGAACTTTTGATTGACCATGCTTGGGGTTGGGAGCCATGTGAGATTTCGGAAATCAAGGTATATCGCCCGGAAAGTAGTTCGTATTCGTCGGGACAGGTTTTGAAGGAACCATATAGCTTTGACAAAGCAAAGGTGGTGGCGTTAGAAATGGCAGAGGATGTGGGTTTAAACTTGCTGAACAAAAAACTGGTAACTGACCAAGTGATTTTGACAGTGGGATATGACAAATCTAGTCTAGAAAATTATCATGGCGAAGTAGCGGCAGATTTTTATGGTCGGATGGTACCAAAACATGCGCATGGAACGGAAAATTTGAAAGATTTTACTAATTCGACACATCTAATTTGCTCGGCGGTGGAGAAAATTTTTGAACAAGCGGTAAATCCTGATTTGAAAGTCCGACGAATCATGATAGATGTAAGTCATGTGAAAAGCGAAGAAGATGCGAAGAAAATACCGCGACAATTAGGTCTATTTGATAAAAAAACGGAAAAAATGAAATTAGCAAAAGAAAAACGAGCCAATGAAGCAATGATTGCGATCAAAAAACGCTATGGTAAAAATGCAATTCTTAAAGGCATTAATTTTGAGGAAGGAGCAACCGGACGCGAAAGAAATCAGCAAATTGGAGGGCACAGAGCATGAAGTGTGAATACGAAGAAATTATAAACCATCCGCATTATGAGCCGAAGCAGCATCCGCGTATGTCTAGAAAAATGCGGGCAGCACAATTTGCGCCGTACGCGGCGCTTGCTGGATACGATCAAGCAGTTAAAAGAACGGCACAGTGTAATGAGTTAAGAAGTCGAAGGGTAATTATTTCAGATATCGAAAATGAAGGAATTGATTATTTAGTTGATGATTAATAGTTTAGCCCCAATCAATTATATTGAAGGTCCGCAATGCAACGTACGCTGTGGCCAGTGTATTTCCATGGTATATCTGTCGGGTTGGTGCCGCCACCCCCGTCGGCGATTCTGATACCATAAGCTCCACCATTTGCCGCTGAGGAGGACCAATAATTGCCGTACCAACTACGATCTGAAACATTTCCGGTGTCATAGTTAATCATTCCAGCAAAGGCAAAATTATTTGGGAAAGTTCTGAGACCAGCACTAGTAGTGGTGGAGCCAGCATTGGCTGCGGTATTGATGGAGGTCATTTCGCTATTTGTGCCGCCAGTAGGCAAGCGCCAGCCAGTTGGACAAATGTCTCCAGTGGTAGAACCGGATAAAGTGAGCCTAGTGCCATTACCAGCAGTAGCAGAGTACCAGTTGTAATAGTTGCCATAGCTATGCATGTTGCTAGTTTTGGAGCCGGTAGTATTCGATAGGTAAAGATCGACGTTGTCGGAGTTTAATTTAGATTGGTCATCACAGGTTGCAGAATCTTCTCGGCACCAACCACTACTGCTAGCCGAAAGATGATTAGTAGTAGTACTATCATCATTGACAATTGAGACAACATTATTAATCGTGAATGGGTTATGAGTGTTAGAAGTGGATAATTCGGTGGAGCTAGCTAGCCTGAGATTTTCGATCATCCAGCATTTGCCGTCAGCAAGTTTAGCAATGGCATAAGTATTACCGTCGCGACGATCGGTTAGAGCAGCTACGCTACTCAAAGTATTAGGATTAGAAGCTGAGGCGGCGGTGAGGCTATTGCAAACACTTGACACAGTGTTTGAATCTTGCATGTAACCACTGGATTCTACCCAGACGGCATAGAGGCTCATGCCACTAGCTGCCATTTCTGCTGTGACGTTGACGGTTTCATTCATGCCATAAAACGTGCCGGAATAATCATATGCGTCGTTCCAACCAGCAAAACCATAACCAGATCTAGAGAAATTACTGGCAGTGAGGGCTGGAGTATCACCTGTGGCGATATATTGGTCTCCGACAACGCCGGTGGCAAGAGCGCTGTTAGCGAAGTATCCGATGTTATTATTACGGCTTGGTTGTGGGGCAGGAGGGACTTCGGAGGAAGGATGAACCAGAGTGTATTTGACTTTGCCAGTATAGGTGTCGGCTGGTTGAGATTTGCTGATATAAGCGGCGTAAGTAGTAGTCATGGTAGAACCTTCGGGATTTGTACCAGAATCAGTTCCAGATAATCTGGTGGCGACTTTGGTCCAGGTATTTGGTACAGCGTGGTAACTATCATAACCAGTAGAAATAGTGAGAGGGTAATTTACTCCTGCTCCAGAAGCAGCAGTAAGCTTCATGGCCCAGTTAGAAACATCAGGATTACCAGCAGATGTGGCAGTACCAGTGTCAATCGTAGCGTTACCAGATGCGCTGGTCCCTACTAGTTTGTTGCTATTTGTTTCTGCGATTGCGTCTCCAGTAAATCCGGTAGCAAAAATAGAAAATCCGGAATTATCGTTGCAAACTACATTAATAGTGGTCGTACCGATGTCGGCTCGGTAGGCGCCATTTGAGATTTCTGCAGTGTGAGAGCTCATGCCTTGTCCGCTCATAGTACAGGCTTCCGGGACGATTATAGATGCGCCTACTTCATTGGAATCTAGACTTTCGGCTAAAACAATGGTAGAGCTTAGGATTAAGCCGGAGAAGACAGTAAGGCCTATTAGGCCGGCCGTAATGAATGTAGGTTGATATATAACTTTTTTCACAATATTGATCTCTATCTAACTATAACCATTATAAAGCACTGGCTGGTAATGTCAAGAGTTTGTTTAACTTAAAATATATTAGATTTTTATAAAATTTGGTGGAGAATTAATTGCTTGGTATAATAGTTTTATGAATATATTATATTGTGGTGATACTGGTACTGTGCATGGAGTTTTAGTGTCGATACTATCGCTTTTAATGCGTGGAAAAGAGGATGCTATATATAATATATATATAATGACGATAAAGTATGAGGGTGTAAAACCGTTTGAGGCGAAGACGGCAAGGTTTTTGGATAAGTTAGTGAAAAAATATAATCAGAAAAATTCGATAAAGTTAATTGATGCGACGGAAGTTTTCGTGAAAAATTTGCCAGGAAAAAATATGGGTTCGTATTTTACACCGTGTTCAATGCTTCGATTATATATTGATAAAATACCGGAATTGAATAAACTTGATCGGATTTTGTACTTAGATTATGATGTGATCTGCCGGAAAGATATTCAGGAATTCTATAATACGAATCTAAATTGTATTGAAGCGGCAGGAGTACTAGATATTTATGGTAAAAACTTTTATCATTACCACGGGCTGTTTAATTTTGATTATATGAATTCTGGCGTGATGTTATTTAACGTGCCGGAATGTTTAAAGTCAAAAATGTTTGAAAAAGCCGTTAAGCTTTGTATGGAAAGGTGGATGATGTTGGCAGATCAGGCGGCATTAAACAAATCGATTTCGCGTCGTAAATTAATGCCAAGAAAGTATAATGAACAGGCCGAAAGGCCAAAGGAAGATACGGTTTTACATCATTTTAGTAATAACTTTAAGTTTTGGCCGGTTTTTCACGTACAGAAAGTGAAGCCGTTTGAAGTTGAAAAAGTCCACGAAGTATTAGGAATTCATGAATATGATGATATACTGAAAGAATATGATAATTTGAAGGATTATTTGTAATGGCAAAAGCAGAACTATTTCAAAAAGATATTCCAAAACAAGAGCGGGTGATTTATTATGAAAATGAGACTGACGATCCGATTCAGACTAAAGAGCAAGAAAAGCATGAAGAAGTGAGGCTGCCAGAGGGTTATGAATTTATTCCGAAAGGCCCGTTTAAAAAGATTTATTCTGCGGTGCTATATAGGATTTTTAAATTATTCGGTCAGTATTATGAACGTGGTTATTGGCAGGCAAAGTTTTATGGACGGGAAAAGCTAAAAAAGGCTAAAGGTAAAGGTTACGTACTATATTGTAATCACACTAATCCGTTTCATGATGTGTTTGGTCCGGCCCTTGCAGCAAATCGGCGGATTTTTACAATTATTAGTCCGGTGAATTTGAAGGTACCAGGCATTGGTAAATTTTTGCCATACATTGGTGGGTTACCACTTGGTAAAACTACAGAGGAGAAAAAGGCTTTTCACGAAGCGGCTGATAAGCGTTTGAAACAAGGGAATTGTCTAGTGATTTATCCGGAAGCGCATCTTTGGCCATACTATACAGGAATAAGAAAATTTCCGGCAGGCGATAGATCTTTCACGTATGCGGTGCGGAATAATTTGCCAGTTTTCACCATGATTACCACGTACCATAAGCGAAAAGACAATAAGCGTGGGGAATTACCGCGGATGGATATTTATGTGGATGGGCCTTTTTTCCCGGATCCTAAAAAATCGGAAGATGAGAATCGGGCGGAGTTGGCGAAAAAAGCTTACGATTCTATGGTAAAATATAGTAAGAAAAGTAGCTATAATTATTTTGAGTATAAGAAGAAATGAGTATTTTTTACACAGGTATTAACCCGTTGAATAAATTGAAAGTTGTGCCGGTTTTTTTGACGATTAATAGCGCGTATGCGCCATACGCAGCGGCGTCGATTAATTCCTTGATGCAACATGCTGATCCAAAAAGATATTATCGGGTGATAGTTTTACATGATGGTTTGAATTTAGTGAATCGGATTAGGCTTCGGCATCTAGTAACGAAAAATTGCGCGATTCAGTTTAAGAAAATGACGCGGAGTCTATATCTGAAGGCGATTGTAAAATACTGTATGCGGCAACGAAAGGGAGCGGGAGATTTCTTTTCTTCGGCAGTTTACTATTATCGTTTTTTTATTCCGCGATTGTTTCCAATTTATGAAAAAGCTGTATATATTGATAGCGATACGATTTTGCGCGATGATATTGGTAAACTGTATGATATAGATTTAGGTGAGAAAGTGGTAGCGGCACGTCGAGATCCTAAGGTGACAGACATCAAAGAATTTAGAGATTATGTAGATAAGGCTTTGGGCGTGCCGCATTCTGAATACGTTAATGACGGAGTGATGCTGATGGATTTGAAGAAAATGCGGAAAATGAAATATCTTTCGACGATGATTGGGTTGATTAAGAAGTACGATGCAGATCTTGTGGCTCCAGATCAAGATTATTTGAATGTAATTTTGCGTGGTCAGATTTTTTATTTGGATCCGAATTGGAATATGGAACCGTCAAAAGATTTACCACGTGGAGCTAAGTTGGTGCATTTTAATTTGTTTAATAAGCCGTGGCATTATAAAAATGTGCCGTGTGAAAGAATTTTTTGGAATGCGGCGAAAGGGACTGGTTTTACTGGGGAATTAAAGCGCCAGCAAGAAGCGTTTAATGAGGAGAAGCAAAAGGCTGACCATGAAAAAGTTGGGGCTTTAATAGAAAAAGGCGCGAAATTAGCTGAAACTAAGGATCCGTTAATAAGTCTTTAAGAGTTAGTGCTTGCTTTTTTAGAAAAAGTAGTATAAAATAATTAGCGTAATAACTTTAAAACAAAAAGATGGAAATAGTTTTACAGATTTTCTTGCTAGTTGTAGGGTTTGTCCTGCTGATTAAAGGTGCAGATTGGTTGATTTCTGGCGCTTCGTCGGCGGCAGCGAGTTTTAAAGTCAGTAAACAACTAATTGGTCTCACTATTGTGGCGTTTGGTACGGGTGCGCCGGAGCTGGCGGTTTCGATTTCGTCGCTTGCCTCGGGTAATACTGACATGCTACTTGGTAATGTGATTGGTAGTAATATTTTGAATATTATGCTTCTTATCGGAATTGCGGCGGCGATTCGTCCGATTAAAATCAATAAGAATACAATTTCGAAGGAATTACCACTACTGCTTTTGATTTCTACGGTTTTGATAGTGCTATTTCTAGATACTAGCATTATTGGCAGTATTTCTAATTCGATTGATCGAGGTGATGCCTTGATTTGTATTTTGTTCTTTGCGATATTCTTGTACTACATCTTTAGTATGGCACGAAGTAATCGCAAAGAGAAAAAGAAGGTAGAAAAACCGAAATATAAGCTTGGCATAGCTATGCTTTTAGTTGTTACTGGTCTAGTGGGCGTGGTTTTAGGTAGCCAATTGGTGGTGAATTCGGCATCGACTATCGCAGCAGAAATTGGAGTGTCGGATCGGATTATTGCATTAACTGTAGTAGCGTTTGGGACTTCCCTGCCTGAGCTTGTAACAACTATTACGGCAGCACGAAGGGGCGAAAATGAACTTCTGGTTGGCAACATTATCGGCAGCAACATCTTTAATATTTGTATCGTGTTGGGAATTCCGGTGGCGATTTTTGGTTCGATTACACCGGAAAGTTTTGAATTATTAGATTTAGTGATGTTGATTGGCTCAGCAATAATTCTATGGTTAGTGGCAAAGACGGATACAACCATAACCAGGAAAGAGGGTGTTTTGATGTTGGCGATTTTCACTATATACTATAGTTATATAATATATGGAGCTTTGGCTTGAGCTGGATTGTTTTAGTAGTTTTGGCAGTATTATCTGACTCTCTGCGGATTTTTGTGGATAACTATTCGGCGGATGTATACTTTAAAGGAAAAGGTGCGGTTTCTCAGAAACTATTTTACGGCTACGTCTATGTTGTAGCGGCATTTATTATCTTTGCGGTGACGGGATTCCGAATTACGGATGTGCCGGCGGAGCTTTTAATACCATTGGCGATTTCAGGGATATTGGCTGGAATAGCTAGCATACCGTATTTCCGAGTGCTGGAAATTGATGATTCGACTAATCTCGGAATTTTTGTGCAACTTAGCCCAGTTCTATATTTGATCTTAGGTTGGTTTTTCTTAGGTGAAACGTTTTCGCCTTTGCAGCTCGTGGCGTTTTTCTTGATTCTTTCGGCTTCTTTAATGGTGGTATTTACGGCGCGGAAGAAAAGCCGAAAAATTCGCATGAGGGCGTTGCTTTTATCGTTACTTTACGTTTCTATTAGTGTAGTCGGAAATGTAATTTTTGTGAAAGTGGATAACGGGACGCTAGATTTCGTAAAGGAAATGGGAGTGGTGATTCTGGCGAAGGGAATCACGGACGTGATGATCGTGTATCTGAATCCGAAATGGCACAAAAGATTTCGCAAAGTGGCGATTGCGAGCAAATTTAAAGTTTTTCGCCCTCTAATTGCAAATAGCTTTTTGAATATAGCGAAAGAGTTTACTTATCGTGGAGCTCTTGCGGCGGCTCCGGCGGTGGCAATTGCTTCGGTCTCATCAGATTCGGCGGAGCCGATTGCGATATTTTTCTTAGGATTGATTTTGACATTGATCTGGCCAAAATTTGGACGTGAATCTCTGGATAAAAAGACGGTTTTAGTGCATCTTACTGCTACAATTTTGATAGTAGTCGGGATTATTTTAATGCAGGTCTAAGTCTAGCTGTGCTATATATAATATATATGATATAATGTTTTTGATGGTGCTTTGGCGGAGTGGTTACGCAGCGGTCTGCAAAACCGCGTACACCGGTTCAATTCCGGTAGGCACCTCCAGAACTTTCTTTGTTGGAAAGTTTGTGATATAATAGTTTTATGCGAGCGTAGCTCAGTTGTTTAGAGCGCTTCCTTGCCAAGGAAGAGGTCGAGAGTTAGAGTCTCTTCGCTCGCACCAGTCAAATTTGCTCCAGTTGGAGCTTTTTTGTTTGGCTAACTCTCGGACCTACGGTGCGAGAGTTAGAGTCTCTTCGCTCGCACCATACCCTAAGGCTCTAGGAAGCCTTATTTTGTTGTAACCATGAATATCAAACTTATAAAAACCTGCGCTGCGTCATCTCAGATTTTAGGGCTGATCTTCAGACTGCAAAACTCATAATATTTCGAGTTCCCAATATGTTTACTTTTTAGAATAATGAAGTATAATTAAGTATGAAAAGTATAACTAGTTATACTTAAGAAAGGCTTATATGAAAGATAAATTTGTAGGTATTGCTAAAGTTGGAGAAAAAGGACAAATTGTAATTCCGAAGGAAGCAAGGGATATGTTTGATATCAATCCTGGGGATTCTATTATCGTACTATGTGATAAAGAAAAGGGTATTGCACTATTAAAAGTAAATGCAATTGAAGATTTGTCTGATAAAGTATTCCCAAAAGGAGATAATAAAAAATGATTGCAATTAAAACAAAAAAGTTAACAAAAAAATTTAAAGATAAGGTAGCTGTAAATGAAGTTGATTTAAATATTAAACGAGGTGAAATATTTGCACTTTTAGGAGTAAATGGGGCCGGAAAAACAACTACAATAAAGATGCTTTCTGGCTTAGTACTTCCAACTTCTGGCGAGATAATAATTGAAAATATGAATATGAAAAAAGATGTGTTCAAAATTAAAGAAATCTTAAATGTATCACCACAGGAAACCGCTATTGCTCCAAATTTAACAGTAAAAGAAAACCTAGAATTTATGGCTGGAGTTTACCAGATAAAAGATAAAGAAAAAAAGATCAATGAACTTATTAAACAGTTTAAGCTTGATGATGTACTAAACAAAAAAGCAAAAACCTTATCTGGTGGTTGGCAGAGAAAAGTATCCGTTGCAATAAGTTTGATAAATGATCCAAAAATACTGTTTTTAGATGAACCGACATTAGGATTAGATGTTATAGCAAGAAAAGAGCTATGGAAAATTATTAATTCATTAAAAGGCAAAATAACAATTATATTAACAACTCATTATATGGAGGAAGCAGAAAGATTATCGGATAGAATTGGCATAATGGCAAATGGTAGTCTTATTGATATTGGTACTTCAGAAGGATTAATTAAAAAAACTAAAACCAAAAACTTTGAAGATGCTTTTGTATCTATTGCAACTGGGGGTAAACTAAAATGAGAATGATTAATTTTGCTAAAAGAAATTTTAAAGAATTAATTAGAGATCCTTTAAGTTTGATATTTGAAATTGTATTACCATTATTCTTATTATTTATATTTCAGCAATTTAATATACCAGCAGAAAACTATCGGCTAGAGAATTTTACACCATCCATTCTTCTACTTGGGTTTTCTTTCATTACATTATTTAGTGCAACCTTAATTGCAAAAGATAGAACTTCATCACTTTTAATTAGACTTGGAACATCCCCGATGAAATCAAGTGATTATATTTTAGGATATATATTATCATTACTACCTATAGTACTAATTCAAAATGTTTTATTCTTTATAGCTGCAATTGCTATGGGATTAGAATTTACAATTAGTATAATTCCAACTGTATTAGTGTCTATGATAATTTCTATATTCTTTATATCATTAGGAATACTAATAGGAAGTCTAGTTAACGAAAAAGGAACCGGTGGTTTAGGAAGTATAATTGTTCAATTAGTATGCTTTACAAGCGGCATGTATTTTCCTGTAGAAGCAATAGGCGGAGTATTTGAAATTATATGCAAATCATTGCCATTTGAGGCATGTTTAACTATAATTCAAGGAACATTGCATAATGATTTTAATAACTTAACGCTTATTCATACAATAGTGTTTTTAATATATTTCATAGCAGTTATTTTATTATCAATTATTGTATTTAAAAAAAGGATGATTAGTGATAATAAGTAGCTGCACTATTTATGAACTACCTGCCACCTGATATAATCATTATGTAGTGCATCTTTCCAACGATTAAGTTCTTTACTTAGCTCATCAAAATCGCACGATTCAATTGGGCTAGAAAAAATTAAATTTGGAGATATTAGGTGCACCAGTCAAATTTGCTCCAGCTGGAGCTTTTTTGTTTAAACGAAAATATATTTGTGATACAATGTCTTCGGAGGATGATATGAATAATGACTTTAGTTTACAATTTCAAGCTGTGGGGTTTGTGTTGTCGATTATTTTGGCGGTGATTTTTGCGGCGAATGTTAAAGGAAAAATTAAGAAAAAAGAAGAATTCAGTGGGATGACGTGGGGATTTTTGAATGGAATCGTGGGAGTAGGTATTCTTTGGGTTGTGATAGCACATAGTTCGATTAATAAAGTGATCAGTGAAGTAAAGGATAAAAAATACAAGAAATATGCGGAAGAGCAGATGAAGGATTTTGTGCATACTTATGCTATTTGTCTTTTGGTTTGGATTATTATTGCAGTATTTATTAGTATGGTATAATGGTTATATAAACAAGGAGAAAATATGCCAACAGGTGCAATTATAGCAATCGTGATTGTGGCAGTGGTGGTGCTCATCATTGCGGTGGTTGCGGGAATTTATAACAGCCTAGTGAAGCTGGACGAGCGAGTAAACGAAGCTTGGTCGGATATCACTGTGCAACTCAAATATCGGGCGGATTTGATTCCGAACGTAGTGGAAACCGTAAAAGGTTACGCTAAACACGAAAAAGAAACTTTCCAAATGGTGACGGAAGCTAGAAGCGCTTCGATGGGTGCGAAAACCGTGAAGCAAGCAGCTGAAGCTGAGAAAGAAATGCAAGGTGCACTTGGTAAGATTTTTGCGATTGCAGAAGCTTATCCAGAGCTAAAAGCTAATGAAAACTTTGTGAAATTACAATCACAGTTGCAAGACGTGGAAGACAAAATCCAAGCTGCGCGAAGATTTTATAATGCTGGTGCGAAGGAGCTTAACACTAAAATTAAAACTTTCCCAACCAACGTGATAAATAATATAATTGGTCATTTTAAGAAGCGTGACTATTTTGAAGTTGATGAAGCTGAAAAAGCTAAAATCAAAGATGCTCCTGAAGTAAAGTTCTAAAATGTATAAGCAAATTGCAGAAAACAAACGTAAAACGATTTATCTTATTATCGGGTTTGTTTTGCTGATTGGTGTGATTGCTGGACTGTTTGCTTGGGCCTATAATGACGTTTGGTTAGCGGTTTGGGTGGTAGTAATTGCAATTGTTTATGCGGTGATACAATACTATGCAGCCAGTTCGCTTTCGATGGTGATGACTGGTGCAAAGGAAATCACTAAGAAGGATAATCCAAGATTTTATAACATTGTGGAGAACCTGTCGATTACGACAGGTCTTCCAATGCCCAAAGTTTATATTATCGATGATAAAGCGCCTAATGCTTTTGCAACGGGACGAGATCCGAAGCATGCTTCGGTGGCGGCGACTAAGGGACTAATTGATATTATGAACGATAAGGAGCTTACGGCAGTGATGGCGCACGAGATGTCACACGTAAAAAACTATGATATTCGGGTGTCGATGATGGTGTTTGGATTAGTTTGCGTGGTAGGGTTGATTTCGGATTTGGCTTTTCGGATGATGTTTTATGGTGATAGAAGGCGAAACAATGAAGGTAGTCCGGTGGGATATGTTTTGATTGTGATTGCAGGTATTTTAGCGCCGGTTTTTGCGAGTTTGGCGCAAATGGCAGTTTCCAGGCAGCGAGAATATTTGGCAGATGCTTCGGCGGTAAACATTACAAGATATCCTGAAGGAATGATTGCGGCACTAAAGAAACTGCAGGCTCAAAGTGCGCCGATGAAAAGTCAGAATATTGCGACGGAAGCGATGTATATTAATAATCCGCTTCGGAAAGGATTCTTTAGCAATTTGTTTTCCTCGCACCCGCCACTAGAAAAGCGGATTGAGAGGTTAGAGCATGGCAAAACAAACTTCTAGCTTTCGGCACAAAAGTTTTCGGCGTTCATATAAAGAAGACTATTGGCGCGAGACAAAGTTGCCGAGTGTTATGCAGCATGTTTTAGAAAGTTTTCGGATGATTTTTAAAAACTGGCGGCTGTTTTTGCCGCTAGTTCTCATAGCGGTGCTTTTGCAGATGTTGTTCGTGGGCGTGATGAGCGAAGCAAGCTATGTGGAGTTGCAAGAATCGTTAGACGGTTCAACGGCGGGATTTGGTAAGGCAAGTTTACTACTTTTTTCGGTAGTTGGAACTCTAGGTACTACGGGTGAGGCGGCAGGTGCTACGATTGTGTTTCAGGCTTTGATTTTTTTGGTAGTATTTCTCACGACGATTTTTATTTTGAGGTTTTTACTGGCGAAGAAAAAAATAACTTTGCGTGATGCGCTGTATAATTCGATGGCGCCGACAATTCCTACGGCGATACTTTTAGCAGTGGTGATGATAGAATGTATCCCGATTATAATATTAACGATTGCTTATGCAGCAGCAGTGCAAACAGATTTTCTCACGATGCCGTTTTATGCGTTACTATTTTTGGGATTTGCTGCTTTGATGCTTCTGATTTCTGGGTATTTATTGTCAAGTAGTTTGATGGCCTTTGTTGCGGTAAGTGCACCGGGAATGTATCCACTGAGGGCACTAAATTTAGCGGCGGATTTGATGCGAGGTAGACGGATGAATTTGATCATTCGACTTCTAGCTTTGATTTTAGTAGTAGTTATTATGTGGATAATAGTCACTTTGCCGTTGATCTTGTTAGACCTTGCAGTAAAAAATGCAGGATTTTTAACTATGGTACCATTTATACCGATTGTTTTAATGGTGATGATGAGTTTTACGGACGTTCTAGTAACGACATATTTATATATGTATTATCGGTGGCTGCTAGATAATTAATAATAGTTTTGTGGTAGAATAATAATATGGATAAGAAAAAGGCCGCAGAGCGGATTTTGAAATTGAGGGAAATCATTAATGATTATCGTTATCACTACCATGTGCTAGACGAATCAATAATGAGCGAGGCGGCGGCGGATTCTTTAAAACATGAACTTTCGCTTTTAGAAGAGAAGTATCCAGATTTAATTACACCAGACTCTCCGACGCAACGCGTAGCGGGGAAACCATTAGATAAGTTTACGAAGATTAAGCATGAAAAAAGGATGATTAGTCTAGCAGATGTGTTTTCGCGAGAGGAAGTTCTAGATTGGATTTCACGAAATGAAAAATTAGTGCCGGGCGGGAAGATTGAAGAATTCTTTACGGATATTAAAATGGACGGCTTGGCTTGTTCGCTCAAATATCGCGATGGGGTGTTTTACCAAGCGGTGACGCGGGGAGACGGACTAGTTGGGGAGGATGTGACGCAGAATGT
Organism: Candidatus Saccharimonadota bacterium; assembly: GCA_017511205.1. Lineage (GTDB taxonomy): Bacteria > Patescibacteriota > Saccharimonadia > Saccharimonadales > Saccharimonadaceae > Nanosyncoccus. The sequence goes on along the minus strand of JAFWLE010000003.1, from coordinate 22,895 downwards.
GAAAACCATACAAAACATTCCACTTAGGATTGATATTTCAGAAGCGGAGGTGCGGGGTGAAATAGTTCTATTTAAGAAAGATTTTGAAGAATTGAATCGGGTTCAACGTAAAAAAGGTGAACCAGAATATGCGAACCCACGGAATTTAGCAGCGGGATCGATTCGGCAGCTAGATCCAAAAATTGCGGCGAGTCGGCCTTTGAAATTTATTGCTTACGATTTGGTAACACCAGATAAACCGACTTGGCATGAAGCGTATGAAACTTTGCGAAAACTAGGCTTTCAGACTTCAAATGAAGATCGCGTGTTTAAAGCGAATGAAAAAAAGCAGTTATTTGAGTATATAGATGCTTTGGATGATTATCGGAAAGGTCTGAAGTTTAATACGGATGGTATGGTAATAAAAATTAACGATCGAAAAGTGTATGATAAATTGGGCATTGTGGGAAAGACGCCGCGGGGAGCAGTGGCATTTAAATTCCCGGCGGAAGAATCGACTACAAAAGTGCGAGATATCGTAATATCGATTGGACGGACGGGTGCAGCGACGCCGGTAGCACTATTTGATCCAGTACGGGTGGCGGGGACTACAGTGCGACATGCGACGCTCCATAATGCGGATGAGATTTCTAGACTAGACATTCGAATTGGCGATACCGTAATTATTTATAAAGCGGGCGATATTATTCCGCAGGTGAAGGAAGTTTTGACGACGCTGCGCCCTGACGATGCGAAGCCATTCAATTATGAGGAGGCTTTGAAAAAGCAGTATCCAGAATTGAAATTTGAAAGACCGTTTGGTGAAGTGGTATACCGTGTGAAGGGTGAATCGTCAGATTTGATTTTGAGACGGAGTATAGAATATTATGCTTCGAAGCCGGCATTGAACATTGAAGGATTAGGTGAAAAAAATGTAACGGCACTGATTGACGCAGGCTTGGTGAAATCGATCGCAGATTTATATCGATTGAAGGTGTATGAAGTGGCCGAGCTAGAAAGATTTGGTGATTTGTCGGCGCAAAATTTAGTTAATGCAATTTCCGAATCTAAGGCACCGGTTTTAAATAAATTTATAACGGCGCTTGGGATTCGTCACGTAGGAGCAGCGACGGCGACGAGTCTCGCGCGAAAGTTTAGGAGACTAGAGGCTTTGGTTAATGCGACGGAAGATGAACTGCTTGAAATTCCGGATATCGGTGAGGTAGTGGCGGAATCAATTATGGCGTGGTTTTCGGATGAGGACAATTTGAAACTTTTAGACGAATTAAAAGCGCTAGGAGTGTGGCCGAAAGAAGAAAGCGGAGAAGCTTTGCCGCTTGCAGGAAAATCTTATATTGTAACTGGTACGCTTGCTTCGATGGGACGTGAAGAGGCGGAAGACAAACTACGGGCTCTGGGTGCTACGGTAACTTCTTCGGTTACAAAAACTACTACAGCTTTGATTGCGGGCGAAAAACCTGGGAAGGCAAAGACAGAGAAAGCAGCGAAGCTGAATATCCCGACGATTTCAGAAAAAGAGTTTTTAGAATTGATTGCTTAGTCTTCTAAAATATTATTCTTCTCTATTGTTTTTTCTTGTAGTCAATTTGTTTATGGTGTATAATTAAATAGTAATGTTTAGTTTTGTTAAACAGCATAAGATCTCTTGTTTAGTAGCTTTTTTGAATATTGTGGCGGTGCTCGTAGCGATTTTAGTAATCGTTTTACATAATGCGAAAACAGCAACGATTGATATTTATGTAGCGCCTTCTGAGGCGGTGATTGAATTAAATGGTAAAAAATACGATAATTTTACATCGCCTGACATTATGCCAGGAGATTATCATGTAAAAATTTCGATGGATGGAATGCAGACAAAGGAGCTTGATTTTGAGGTTTTTGATGGAGAATTTAAACGAATCAGGACGTATCTTTTAGACGAAGAAGGTGGATTTGGCTATTATTTGAGAAATCCAGATGAGATTTTAACATTGAGTGAGGCGGCAGATGATGAGGTCGGTAAGGATTTTGTAAAGAATTATAATCGTATTACGGGAATTATAGCTGATTTGCCGTTAGAGTATTATGATCGTTCTGATCCTGCGAACCCGATTGGCGTTTATATAGAAAAAAATGAGGAATTTTGTGGTGAAAAGGTGATGTGCTTGACGGTCTATGGTGGCGAGAAGAACCGTGAGATAGCTTTGAACTTGATTCGTGAGGCTGGATATAATCCAGACGATTATGGTATAGTTTTTAGTCAGGAGTCTGAATAATGAAGAAAAGAGTTAGTTTAACATATGTATTGATTGGATTCTTATCGGTAGTGATTTCATGCCTGTTTGTTAGTACGACGATGGCACTAGATCAGGAAAAGTTAGAACAATATTCAGAGAATAGTATTTTCTTCTTTGAGCCTTGTGCTAGCTCTTCGTCGGTGCTTGGTGGCGATATAACAATTGCTGGTGATACGGCGGAGGAAAAAGTATGGAGTGGACTAATTAGCTTCTTGACGGATGAGCAAGCAGCGGGAATTATGGGTAATATTGGCCAGGAGGATGGAAATTATAATCCGGTGCGTCGTGAAGTAGGACAAGGTGGAAGTCTATATGATAAAAGTGCGCAGATGGGTTTAGGTTTCATTCAGTGGTCATTTGGAAGACGGGTTAATCTTTTGAATTATATAAAAGAACAGGATTCGAGTTTATTGCAGTATTTTGAAGATGATAGCAATGCCCAAATAACTGGTGATCAATTTATTGAAAAAGTTGGTGATGAGACTGCAAACAGGATTTTTCAGCTGGAACTAGAGTTTTTGAAAAGCGAAATGGATAAGAGTTATACTGAATATTATAAGAAAACTGACATAGATGATGCTACGGTGTGGTTTAGAGCAAGAGTAGAGAGAGCGGGGGTTTATAGTGATAATTTTCGTAAGGAAAAAGCTCATGCTGCTTATGATAAGTATGCAGGTAAGGGAATGGAACAACTTGGCAGTCCGTCTTGTAATGGCAATGCGTCGGGGAATAAAAATATTAATGCTACGGCAGTGTCTTTAGCTTGGCCGTATAAGACGCCAGAGAGTGACTATAAATGGGGTAGCGGGAAAGCGACTGAGGCGTTTGATAAAGCAATTAATAAAGTTTATCCAAGTCGTGGTTCATGGAATCAATATAGCCGTGCTGGAGCTTCTTGTGATGTGTTTGTGGGAACAGTAGTGAGATACTCTGGTTATGATAAGAATTTTCCTCGTTCACTTGGTAAGGATTTAGATTATGTCGAAAAAAATGAGGATTTATGGGAAAAAATAAAATTTAATGGTAAAGAATCAGAAGTGCAATCAGGTGACATTTTATATAGGTCAACACATATTGCAATTGCAGTACGGGATGATAATAATAAGCTATATATTGCTGAAGCAGCGTACAAGAAGAAGTTTGGTCATATAAAATCATTTAGTGATAATTATGAATACATTTTTAGAGCAAAGAGGGGTAATAATACAACGTCTGGGGTTTCAGTGGAAGACGGAGTATCAAAATATGTGTCGGCTGGGACTATTGCGAAAGCCGGATCAGGGAATGGTGATATTGGCGCAAGTGCTTTGGAATTAGCTTGGCCATACGGAACTGATTCTAGTGTGTATGAAAAAAGAGCAACGGATAAGTTTACGAATTATTATAATACTTTGCCGAAGATCACTCAGTCGAATGGCGTGAAAGGGGGAAGGAGTTGCGATCGTTTCGTCCATACAGTGGTGATGTATTCTGGTTTGGATGATGATATCCCAATTGGCGATGCTCCTCATATACAGGAGTATCTGGCTGGTAGTGACAAATGGGAAGAAGTTGAGATGGCTAATCCCAAATCGACTGAGGAGTACGAAAGTGGAGATGTTATTGCGTTTGGTAATGGCGGTATTTCTCATGTAGGGATTTACGTGGAAGATGGCGGAAAAGGCTATATTGCGCAAGCTTCTTATGGTGGAGGTGACTATCCTCCATATTATGGTGTAGTTAAAGACACAAGTAATATTACGAGTAATTATTTTTCTACGGTAAAGGCATATCGTAATAAAAATAATCAAAGTGGTGCAACAGAGTGTGATGTTTGTGGAGGAGAGGGTGAAGATGATGGTTCTTTGATGGGACTAAAGGAGGGAGGTTTAAGTCTTGCAGAGGCGAATTCATTCATGAAGAAGTATCATGATGCGGCGATGGGTAAATATTACAAAAAACATCCAGGTGATACAGTGATTTTGGGAGGACTGATTCATGATACGAATTGCCCGTTTGGAATTATGAATAATTGTGTGGCTTTTTCACAATGGTTTATTAATGCGTATACTACGGCTGGAGAATGGAGAAGTACTACGAATGGTGTGGGTGTGGCGAGGAAGTTAGGTACGGACTTAGGTTTGAAGACTGGTAATAAACCGAGGCCGTATGCAATTTTTAGCCATGCTGGTCCGTCTAGCGCTGGTCATACTGGTGTGATTTTAGGAGTAGATGAAAAGAGAAAAAAAGTGGTGGTAGGTGAGGCTTCTTGTTCGATGGGGCAAAATTCAGTGTATTATGCTCCACATGCGGTTGAGAAATCATTTGGCGAAATTGGATCTTGGAATTATGCATATACGGATGAGGTCATTAAGACGGATGCATTTAAGTAATAGAGGAGGTCTGAGTGTTTAAAACATTATTTCAAAATTTATCCAAGAATCAAAAAATAGGGATTTTTGTGTTAGTTCAAATTATTATAATTGCGGTGCTAGTTTCAATTGTGCAGACTTTTACAGGTGAAAGACAGCATGCTTTTATTGACGACTCTAACGATGTAGACATGTCGAGCAAAGCGGAAGATTTTATTTCAGATAGTATATGGGAGTTGATTGAAGCGAATATACCAAATGTAGATAAGAATAATATAGACGACATAGTGATTCGTGAAGGGACATATGAAGAAATTGAGAATGATGATGGTTCGGTAAGCGTAAACTTTATAGTAGATATTGATTCTTTGAAACAGACTTATACGGTTTCGACTGGCTGGACAAAAGATAAAAGTACGATTTATGAGGTAATAGTGGATTGTCCGCAACAAAAATTAATGAAATATCCGGAGACTGTTTGCCAAGGAACTTATAATAATACCTATTCACTTGATTTGTATTTGCCATATGTGGTGGATTCAGAAAACGAGGATGCGACATCAAATGTGTATGTGTATGGGAATGAGAATGACAAGACGATAAATGTAGAAGTTTCGGCATGCGATCCGGAAAAGTATAAGAAAATGGCAATGGATTATCTAGAAAGTACGCCGATTAAGCTGTCTGATTATACGATTAATTATGAAGTAAGTTATACTGATATTGAGTGTGGTTAATAAAAACAATTCGCAGGAAATTTGGATGGTGGTGGGTAGATCGTTATAGGATATTCAACTATTTATGCTATAATTATCTTGGCTAAATAGGAATAACCATTATGTCAAGCAATAAAGAAGTCCTAGATTATCAGGAAACAGACGATAGGGAACATAACCAACAGCTCGGTGCAAAGGTTCTTTCTCAGATCCATTTTGAATCTAGTCACCAGCCTATTGTAGAATCCAGTTTCAATAAAGCTAACAAAAAAGGCGAAAAGCTTCCTGGCAAAAATGCTGAACGTCGCAATCTTAGTTATATAAAACGTCTTAGTGGCTTAATAGAAAAATACGGTAATAAAGCAGAACAAAAACTCTGGCAGGCATCCATTAAAGATGATCTTCTAATAGAATATAATAATATTCCTGAGTCATATTGGAACGCCAAAAAACAAGAGCTACGCGATAATGGTTACGGTAATTTTGAATTAACCGAAGAATATAAGCGCGAAATCTATGATAAAGAACGTGAATTACAAAAAGAATCTCTAGAAAAATGGGTTAACTATCTAGGCGATGAACACTCACCGTATCCGCTTTGGTTTAAAGTTTACGCTTGGGATGGCATGACCAAAATGGGTAGATACAATAAAGGAAAAGGGAAGTACGAGACCAGAAACGAAACTACCGTTGCACCATATCCTAACCCAGATGCTGAAGTTTTAGCAAACGTCTTTGATGTTGTTAACCGTTATTATGGCAATAGTGAAAAAGAATTCTACACCGAAGAAGGAGAACGTAACGTCAAACTTGAACAAATCGTTCAATCAGGCAGCTTCCCTAAGATTTTTAATGCCATTCAGCAAGATGTAGCTCCAATTGTAGAGCCACCAGAAAAACCAGAAGATGTTCACGGAGAATGGGTAGAATATGAATTGGGAGATGAAGACGATATCGCAAGAGCCGCTAGAGGTACTGGCTGGTGTGTTGCCTCTCCATCGGTTGGCAGACATTATTTAGAATATGGCACTTATGGCCAAGATGATGATTATGATGAAGAAGGTAGTGATAGCCAGCAGAATCACTCAAAGTTCATCTTGTTTCATTTAATAGACGAAAAAACCGGTAAACTATCCAAGAATGCCTGCGCTTCAGTCAGGCTAGATCCAGATGGAGACGTTGCAGAAATTTCTGGATTAAAAAACGGTCAGGCTTTAGATGATTCACTTGTGCCTGTTGTAGAAAAGAAAGTAAAATCTCTCCCCGGCGGAGAAAAATTCCTTAAGGCTTTTGCTGATAAAAATATGCTTATAAACCTAGACCACAAGATGCAAAAAGGCGAAGATCTTACTAAAGAAGAACTAGAATATATCTATGAAATCAATTGTCCAATTCAGACTCTAGACACATACAATGATTGTGATCCACGTATTGACGAACTAAAACAGAAATATAATATTAACTACGCACTTGATGCAGGTATTAATATTGACAATCTTGTTTCCAATTTGGGTTCAGTTCAAATAGCCGACAACCTAGATACTCTCATCGATCATGGTGCTAATATTGAAAATCTTGTTTCCAATATGTTATCAGGCGATATAGCCGACAACCTGGATACCCTCATCGATCATGGTGCTAATATTGAAAATCTTGTTTCCAATATGGATTCAAGCGATATACCCCACAACCTAGATATTCTCATCGATCATGGCGCTAAAATTGACAATCTTGTCTCTGAATTGCCTCCATACATGTTAGCTTACAACCTAGATACTCTCATCGATCATGGTGCTAATATTGACAATCTTGTTTCCGATATGTTATTAGGCGATATAGCCGACAACCTGGATACCCTCATTAAGCATGGCGCTAAAATAGATATTGACAATCTTGTTTCCAATTTGGATCCAGACGATATAGCCGACAACCTGGATACCCTCATTAAGCATGGCGCTAACATAGATATTGACAATCTTGTTTCCAATATGGATTCAAGCGATATAACCGACAACCTGGATACCCTCATTAAGCATGGCGCTAACATAGATATTGACAATCTTGTTTCCAATATGTATTCATACCAAATAGCTCGCAACCTAGACACCCTCATCGATCATGGTGCTAATATTGATAATCTTGTTTCCAATATGAATTTCGACGATATAGCCGACAACCTGGATACCCTCATTAAGCATGGCGCTAAAATAGATATTGACAATCTTGTTTCCAATATGTATTCATACGACATAGCCCGCAACCTAGATATTCTTATCGATCATGGCGCTAAAATAGATATTGACAATCTTGTTTCCAATTTGGTTCCAGACGATATAGCTGATAATCTAGACACCCTCATCAAGCATGGCGCTAATATTGACAATCTTCCTCCTAATATTCAACAATGAAAGAGTAGGTTAGCTAATTGTATATGTCGTCGCATCGCTGGTCTAGTTCATACAAAAACATGGCAACTGTACGCAAAAATGAAATAGTGATGTCCGGTCGCTGGTCTATTTCGTACAATTTTTGCGTACATCTAATAAAAACACATAAAAGTAAAGCTATGGATTTATTCTTATAGCTTTATTTTTATGATTTTAAAACTAAAATAACCCCTCTAAATAGGGGATATTGCCAAATTATGGATGACACGCCAGGGAATGGAAAATTTTGGTGACCTCAGCGGGAATTGAACCCACATTGACGGGATGAAAACCCGTTGTACTAACCATTATACTATGAGGCCAAATTGTTAAAATAGTAATAATATTATAACAAAAAGGCTAAAAATTGCAAGAGTAGGTGATATCGGTGTGGTAGGATTTTTTCTCGTAGGGCGGTTCGGGAAAAATTCGAATAAAAGTGTGATCTTCGTCGCAATACTTAGCTAGATAGTCGTGTTTGTCATAGTGTTTTTGGTTATCGTAGATTAGAAGGTCGCGTAGAGTTAAGGTGGAAAGACCGGTGGTTTGATATTTTTCAAGGATGAGGCCGGGATTTTCTTTGGAAAAATTTGGAGAGCTCTCTAATTTTTGGTAAAAGTAGTTTTCGTAATAGTCAGAAACGATGTCAGAAATCGTAGATTTTACGACGTTTTCGGGAGTAAGTATGAGACTAAGGATGGTAGCAATAATGATGGTCAAGGTTGCAGCAAAAATAACGCCGAGCGTAATTTTTTTCGCAAGAGGAGCTGCTGTGATTTTTTGTGGACGGTAGTTTGAATGGACTATCCTTTTTTGAGGTTTTTTCACCATACTTTATATATTATCATATTATTAAACTTATGGTAAAATCATATTATGAGTAGTAGACTTTTTAAACGAACAAAAATTTTAGCAACGATTGGGCCAGCAACAAATTCGGCGGAAATGATTGAGTCAATTATTATGGCGGGAGTAAATGGTTGTAGGCTAAATTGCTCGCATGGTTCAAACGAGGAACGTGACCAGCAGATAAAATGGATTCGAGCGGCGGCAGCAAAAAAAGGTCGTTCTGTGGCTATTTTGCAGGATCTTCAAGGGCCCAAGATTCGTTTAGGTGAGCTGAAAGATAATCACCTGGATTTGAAGGCGGGTGATGAAATGATTTTAGAATCTAAAGATTTTGAACATGATGGTGGATTAACTGTACCAGTACAGTATAACTTAGCTGAGAAAGTGGCAGTGGGGGAACCGATATTTTTGTTTGACGGTAAAATTAAGTCTGAAGTAGTAGAAATATCTTCTGATACGGCGATTAAAGTGAAAGTTTTGAATGATGGTTTTGTAATGAGCAAAAAAGGTTTGAATTTACCGGAGACAGATTTTGGCGGGGACATTTTGACGCCGAAAGATTTGGCGGATATTGAATATGGTGCTAATTGTGATTATGATTATGTGTCGCTTTCGTTTGTGCAGAGTGCGACAGACATTGTGAAGCTGAAGCAATTGCTATTATCGCTTGGTTCGACAGCGAAGGTGATTGCGAAAATTGAGACAAAAAAGGCGATTGAAAGTGAGAAAAATTTAGAAGAAATTGTAAAAGCGGCAGATGGTATTATGGTGGCGAGAGGAGATATGGCGGTAGAAGCGGGTGCAGAGGTGGTGCCAATTGTGCAGCGGGAGCTGATTGCGCTTTGCCGTAAACATGCGAAACTTTGTATTGTGGCAACACAGATGATGGCCTCAATGGTGGATGAACTTGAGCCGACGCGAGCGGAGGTATCGGATGTAGCGACGGCTGTAGTACAAGGTGCGGATGCGGTAATGCTATCTGACGAGACGGCCAACGGGAAATATCCCCTTGAAACGGTGAAAGAGATGAAAAAGGTAATTCTTTTCACGCAGAACCATTCACGAATTGCACCGATTAAGCGTGATATAGAAAAAATGGGGATTTATGATGCAATTTCTGCTGCCGCGGCTCGATTAGCAGAAGATATTGAGGCGGATATTATGATTTGCCAGACGGCGACTGGCGCTACGGCGATGAAAATGGCAGGTGAGAGGCCAAATTTGCCGATTGTGACAGTAACTTATAATGCTCGAGTAGCAAATCAATTGGCGCTAATATATGCCAATTCGGCGTTTATGCGACCGTATGCCAAAAATTCAGGGTATAATCTTGGTTTAGAATTAAAGGAGTCTGGCTATCTATTAACGAAAGAAGGTGAAAAAGACTTAACCGCTGTAATTGTGTCTGGCAAAGATAACAAGGTTGGGACCGATACTATTAAAATTCGAAAAATATAGTTTTATTTGGATATAGCTTCAAGACCAGGCATCTTTTTGCCTAGTAGAAATTCAAGGGCAGCTCCGCCACCAGTAGAAACGAGGGTGTAATTTAAGTTTTTGTGTTCTTTCATTAAATTTTCAACGAATCCCGTGGTATCGCCACCGCAAATAACGGTGGTGGCATTTTCTTTTTCGCCGATTAATTCGGCAGTGATAGTTGAGGCGGTGGCATAGGCTGGGTCTTCAGCGTAGCCTAAGAGACCGTTCCAAATGATGGTCTTTGCATCAGTGATAAGATTGGCTAGTTCGGAAGTAGATAGAGGTCCGATGTCGAGTTTTTCGCCGGCGGAATTCTCATCAAAATCTGTGGCGATGGTGATTTTAGAATTGTCTGACTTAAAACCTTCGCTGGCGATTTTGCCACCGACGAAAATGTGATCAGCTACTTTTAGGAATTTATCAATGAGAGGTTGTTTGTCTTCGACTTTGGCACCGCCAATAATGACGAGTAAGGGTTTTTCGGGATTTTCGATGACTTTTTCGAGATTTGCGATTTCTTTTTCGATAAGAAGTCCGGCATAGACTGGCAAAACATTTTTAATAGCATCGGTGGAGGCGTGAGCACGGTGCGTGACAGCAAAGCCGTCTTGGACGTAGAAATCAGCCCCAGTGGCTTTGACGATATTTTCAATAAATGTTTGGTCATTTTTTTCTTCGCCTGGATTGGTGCGAAGATTTTCTAAAACGGCTATTTTAACGTTATCTGGAATTGGAATAGGTTTTTCTGAATTTGGTAAATGATAAAAACCGATGGTCTGCTCTTTAAAAATTTTTTGCAGACTATCTACAACTGGTTGAAGAGTAGTTTCTGGGGTGAGTTTTCCTTCAGGACGGCCAAGGTGCGAAATGAGAATTAAACGTTTGGCGCCGTGCTCTAAAAGATAATTTATAGTTGGAAGACTAGCGCGGATACGCAAGTCATTTGTGACTTTGCCGTCTTTTACAGGTACATTGTAATCAACGCGAATTAAAATCGTTTTATCTTTAGCATTAAGATCTTTAATTGTTTTCATAACTATATTTTATCACGAAAAAAGATTGATAGTTTTTTATAGAATTAGTAAATAATTGCCTTTACAATTTTATTCATCCTGTGATATAATTTTTACATGAAAAAAATGAAGACTTATCAACAGGTGATCGGTGAGACGATAGCACAGCTTAGGACTGATAAAGGTTGGACTCAGGGAGAATTAGCTCAAGCGGTTGGTACGAGTCAGTCGGCGGTTCATCGGATCGAAAAAGGTGGGCAGAATATTTCACTGGAAATGGTGAAAAAGATGTCGGAGGTGTTTGGCACCCAAATTCTCTCTATAAATGATTCGGTTTCGCAAAGTTTCATGATTAGAGGTGGTAAGGAATTAGCTGGCGAGATTACCATAAATACTTCAAAGAATGCGGCGGTGGCATTGCTTTGCGCTTCACTTTTAAATACTGGGAAGACGGTTTTACATCGTGTGGCAAGGATTGAGGAAGTGTTCAGGATTATTGAGGTTTTGGAGTCTATAGGGGTGAGATGCCATTGGATGAATCGGCACCGAGACTTAGAAATTATATCACCACGTGAATTGAAATTAGACGAAATGAATATTGAGGCGGCTAGGCGAACGCGTTCGATTATTATGTTTTTGGGGCCTTTACTTCGTCGTTATAAGAAGTTTACGTTACCGTATGCCGGTGGATGCTCTTTAGGTGTAAGGACGGTGGAACCGCACTTGAAAGCGTTAGCTTCGTTTGGGCTTAAAGTAGATGCGGCGAGCAATAGTGGTTTCTATGAGGTTGAAGTTGATCAGAAAGTATTGAAGAGCAAAGAGGATCGATATATTGTTTTATCTGAGCGTGGTGATACAGTGACTGAAAATGTTTTGATGGCGGCAGCGATGAGTGCTGGGAAAACTACTATTGTTGGAGCTTCGCCGAACTATATGGTGCAGGATCTCTGTTTCTTTCTGGAAAAATTTGGCGTGAAAATTGAGGGAATTGGTACTACTAAATTAGTAGTGCGTGGCAAGATAAGGCATAGTATGAATGTGGAGTATTCGATTTCAGAAGATCCGATTGAAGCAATGAGCTTTATTGCGGCAGCTTTAGTTACTAATTCAGAAATTACCATTCTGAGAGCACCGATCGAATTTTTGGAAATTGAGTTAGAAGTGCTTAAAAATATGAATGCCGTAGTCGAAAAATCGCCAGAATATTTGTCAACGAATGGACGGACTAGGTTAGTGGATCTAACAATAAAAAAATCGAAGTTAGTGGCACCGGTAGATAAAATTCATCCGATGCCGTTTCCGGGGCTTAATATTGATAATTTGCCATTTTTCTCGGTGATTGCAGCAGTGGCGGAGGGGCGAACTTTAATTCATGACTGGGTGTTTGAAAACCGGGCCATTTATACGGCAGAACTTTCGAATTTAAATGTGAAGGTGGAATTACTAGACGCGCACCGGGTGTATATCGAAGGGCCAACTAATTGGCGGCCGGCAGAATTAGTGGCGCCGCAAGCTTTGAGACCAGCCGTGGTGATTTTGATTGGTATGTTGGCGGCGCCAGGGAAGTCGATTCTACGCAATGTTTATCCGATTAATCGAGGTTATCAGGATTTTGCGGTGAGACTGCGACATCTAGGTGCGGATATTGAACCGTTAACCGGAATATAGTTTTTGCTAGAAAGAAAAGTGAATTACGGTTTGAATTTTGCTATAATAATTTGGTGAATGATATTTTAGACGGTTTGAATGAGCAACAAAAAGAAGCAGTGGAATGTCTTTCGGGGCCGCTTTTAATTTTGGCTGGAGCGGGATCAGGAAAAACTAAAACTTTGACTCATAGGATTGCGAATCTGATTACTCAAGGTGTGCAGCCGTCACATATTCTCGCGGTAACGTTTACCAATAAGGCGGCAAATGAAATGCGGGAAAGGTTATGGAATTTGTTACAAAATGTTTCGGGGACGGGGTCGCTCCGGCCCGTCGTCACGGGCGGAGCGCCCCTCGCTACCTCGGTCGTAACCTCCGGAGCGCCCCGAGAACATCTTGTAACAAATTCCACTGAGCCCCCACGTTCATTTATGCCTTATATGGGGACGTTTCATGGAATTGCAGTGAAGATTTTGAGACAGGAGGCGGAGGCGTTAAACTTGGATCGGAATTTCGTGATTTACGATACGGACGATCAGGTTTCGTTGGTCCGACGAATTATGAAGGATTTGAAATTTACGGACGATAAAAGTTTGAAGCCGAAATCGATTCAGGCAATTATTTCTAGTGAGAAAAACCAGGGAAATGGGCCAGAAGAATATGAAATGAAAGCACTTTACCCGAATCAGAAGAAAATCGCCAAGATTTTTTATGCGTATGAGGCTGAGAAGAAGAAGGCAGAAGCGCTCGATTTTGATGATTTATTATTATATGAATTGGAGCTTTTGAAAAGTTTTCCGGAAATTCGAAAAAAATGGCAAGACAGATTTGAACATATTCTGATTGATGAATATCAGGATACGAACGTCGTACAGTACAATATTGTAAGACTTCTAGTGAATGAAAAACGGAATATTTGCGTGGTGGGAGATGATTGGCAGTCAATTTATTCGTGGCGGGGGGCGGATTTTACTAATATTTTGAATTTTGAAAAAGATTTTCCGGGAGCGAAAGTCATAAAACTGGAGCAAAATTATCGTTCGACGGGAAATATTTTGGCGGCTTCGCAAAAAATTATTAACGAGAATAAGATGCGGACGGAAAAGACTTTGTTTACGAAAGAGGGGAAAGGTGAGCCAGTGGATATTGAGTCCTTGCAGGACGAAAATGCTGAGGCAAATTACGTAGCGTTACAGATTTTGCATTTGCAGAAGGATTATCCGGATTTATCGGATTTTGCGATTCTCTATCGGACGAATGCACAGTCGTATGCGTTTGAAAAAGCGTTTATGAATATGCAGGTTCCTTATAAGATTGTGGGTGGAGTGAGATTTTATGATCGGAAGGAGGTGAAGGATGTTCTGGCGATTTTGAGACTAGTGGTAGACCAGCGGGACAAGGTTAGCCTAGCGCGGGTAGCTTCGAATGTACTTTCAGGAATTGGAGAAGTATCGCTTGCAAAGGTTTTGGCTGGTATGGATGCCATAAAAGACGAAAAGCCGCTTTTTAACGAAGATTTGCCGGAAGTGTTGAATGCGGCGAAGGCCAGGAAAGGTTTATTAAAGCTAATTGACTTTTTGAAATCGGTGAAGTTGGATGAAAACCCGGGAGAGATAATTAAGCGGCTAATTGAATATTTTGATTTTAAAAAGTTAACGGACGATGGTACACCGAGTAGTGAAGAAAGAATGAAAAACTTGGAGGTTTTAGGGACGCAGGCGGCGGAATATGATAGTTTGGAAAACTTCTTGGCGGATGCGAGTTTGATGTCGTCGGCAGATGAAAAAACCGCGAAAAATGCGGTGACTTTGATGACACTTCACGCAGCAAAGGGTTTGGAATTTCCGGTGGTATTCATAGTAGGGATGGAAGAGGGGCTCTTCCCAGGTGGCAGAGCGGCAGAAAAAGAAGAAGAGATGGAAGAGGAAAGACGTTTAGCTTATGTGGGGATGACGCGTGCGATGAAAAAGTTGTATTTAACTTATGCGGCGTCGAGGTATTCGTATGGTTCGAGGAATTATAATATGCCGTCGAGATTTTTGACGGAGCTAGGGTATAATCCGTATGGTTCAGCGGGATATAAAGATGAAGATGGTGACGGCTTTAAAGATTATTCGGACGATTTTGAGGAATCAGATTTTGACCCGTTTCCAGATGATTTGCCGGTTTATGAGTAGATTATATATTTTCGAGTGCAATATAAATGAATGGATAGAATGATAAAACTGTGCCTAATACTGCAATGATAATAAAGATTGGCGACGTTTGATTTTTTTGTTTGCTTGAATTGATGATTGTGGATACTAAAAGGATGACGTTAATAATTTCTCCACTAATTACAAAGGGGCCTAGAATGCGAATCAAAACGAATAAAACGTATACTGGTGCATTATTTATAACTATGAGAGAGCCGATAAAAATGATAATACCAATAATAAGATTAATAATACTGCATCTTTTTGCAGTAGATTTGGAATTAGTGGAATAGTTTTGTGTAAATTCTTGTTTTGTATTATGATTTGTCATGAATAGCAAATGATTTGTTAGTAATTGTTGTCTTTTGTCGTGAGTTTATTATAGCATAAAAAAATGGTCTGGGTGATCAGACTTGAACTGACGACCTCAGCGTCCCGAACGCTGCGCGCTACCAACTGCGCCACACCCAGAAATGATGATTTGTGACTTGAACTGACGACCTCAGCGTCCCTACGCTAAAGCGCTACCAACTGCGCCACACCCAGAAGGTTTGGTCTGGGATAGGAGATTTGAACTCCTGACCTCACGCACCCCATGCGTGCGCGCTACCAGGCTGCGCCAATCCCAGAATACATATAAAAATGGTCTGGGTGACTGGACTTGAACCAGCGGCCTCGACTTCCCAAAAGTCGCGCGCTACCAACTGCGCCACACCCAGCTGTATTTAAATTATACCATATATTATAATAAATGTGGTAAAATAAAGAGATAAAGGAGATAAAAAAGTGGCGGATAATATCACGAATAAGACAAAGGGTAAGCCCGTAAATAATAAATCAAATACTATTAGGAGTATTCTATTTGCATTGGTTTTAGTTCTCTTTGCGACGTTTTTAATTAGTAATATGGATTATGGAAAGGCACAAAAAACTGAAGTGCCGATTTCGGACGTAATTATGCGGGCGAATGACCCAGAAGGTAATATTTCGAAAATTACTGTAACTGGCAACACACTTGATATTACTTTGAAGGGTAAGGATCAGCCGACGGAAACTTCACGTAAGGATAATTCTGGTACACTTTATGACCAAGGCTTAGTAAACCATTGCGATGATCTAGAAGGTGAAGAACTAACTAAATGCCAGGAAACTTATCCGATTATTGAGTACAAAGAAGACGTGGACGCTTGGGGAATTGTGTTTGATGTAGCACTTACGGTTCTTCCAATTGTGGCAATCGTAATCTTCTTCTCCTGGATGATGAAACAGGCAAATATGGCGAATAGTCAGTCGCTAGGTTTTGGTAAAGCGAAAGCCAAACTTTATGGTCCAGATAAGAAAAAAGTGACTTTTAAGGACGTGGCTGGAAATGAGTCGGCTAAGCAAGATTTGACGGAAATTGTAGACTTCTTGAAGAGTCCGAAGAAATACGAGAAACTCGGTGCGAAGATTCCGCGTGGGGTGCTTCTCGCGGGTGAGCCAGGTACTGGTAAGACTTTAATGGCGCGGGCAGTAGCGGGCGAAGCTAATGTGCCGTTTTTCTCAATTTCTGGTTCGGAATTTGCGGAAATGTTTGTGGGTGTAGGTGCT
The DNA here is from genome assembly GCA_017511205.1 of Candidatus Saccharimonadota bacterium. GTDB lineage: Bacteria > Patescibacteriota > Saccharimonadia > Saccharimonadales > Saccharimonadaceae > Nanosyncoccus. The sequence continues at coordinate 6,353 of JAFWLE010000003.1, read as the reverse complement.
TCTCGGGTACGGGATTTATTTAGTAAAGCGAAGAAAAATGCACCGTCAATTATCTTTATCGATGAAATTGATGCAGTGGCGCATAAACGTGATGCGCGAGGTGGCGCTGGGCGCGAAGATGAGCAGACTTTGAACCAGATTTTGGTGGAAATGGACGGATTTGATAATGATTCGGGCGTAATTGTGATGGCGGCGACGAACCGGGTGGATATGTTGGATAAAGCGTTATTGCGTCCTGGGCGGTTTGACCGACATGTGAATGTGACTTTGCCGGAAAGAAAAGACCGTTTGGAAATCTTGAAAGTGCACTTCAAGGGTAAACCAGTTTCGGAAGACGTGGATCTTGAATCTTTGGCGAAAAAGACGGCAGGCTCTTCGGGCGCGGATCTCGCGAATATTGCAAATGAAGCAGCTATCACAGCCGCACGGGAAGGGCATAAAGCGATTTCTAATAAGGATTTGACAGAAGCATTTGAGAGGGTAGCGATTGGGCCAGAAAGAAAGTCAAAGGTGATGAATGATACCGAAAAGAAGATTACGGCTTATCACGAGGCGGGGCACGCGATTGTGGGACACGTATTACCAGATTCTGACCCAGTACATAAGATCACAATCATTCCACGTGGTTCAACGGGTGGTGTGACGTGGTTTTTGCCACCAGAAGATCGGAGTTACAAGAATATTTATGAACTAAAGGACATCCTAGCACGTGGCATGGGCGGCAGAGTAGCAGAGAAATTGATTTTTGGCACTGATGCGATTACAACTGGTGCTTCGTCAGATTTAAAAAATGTGGCTGAACTGGCTAAATCGATGGTAGTGGAGGAAGGTATGGGCGAGGGTACACGAAATTTGGTATTCCCGGATGAAGCGACAGGATATTATACTATTACAGCTGGTAAACCATATTCCGAAAAAACTGCAGAATTGATTGATTTAGAGATTAAGAAATTATCGGATGAAGCTGCAAAAAGAGCAGAAGAAGTTTTGAAAGCGAATAAAAAGACACTGGATAAATTAGCGGAAGAATTACTAGCGCATGAGACTTTGGAAGAAGCAGAACTTGAACCGCTTCTAAAAGAAACAAAACTACCTACAACTGCTAAATTACATTAATAATTTAAAATTTTTTTGGAGTTTTTTGCGTTGTCGTGCTCGCGCCAGGAAAGTTTTCGTAAATTTTCCTAAAATTTACAAAAACTTTCTTGGGCTCGCTTAATTCGCAAAAAACTTTCAAAAAAATTTAGAAAGGATTAATCATAATATGGAAAGATTGTTAGATTACTTTGTACCAGAAAAATACATTTTAGACTTGTTTATTGATAAGCGCAAGAAGACTATTTCTGGCACAGTAAAAGTATCTGGGGAAGTCTTAAACGAGACGGTGAAGTTTCATGCGGTGGGTCTCAAGGTTATGGATGTTTTGGTAAACGGCGAAGAGATGGAGTTTAAGGCGGATGGGAAAGTCTTGGAGGTTAAAAATGTCCCACTGGGTGAAACGGATATTTTAATTACTTATAATGGCAAGCTGAACGAAAATATGCAGGGGGCATATATATCGACTTATGAGTATAACGGTAAAACTGAAACGATTGTGGCGACGCAATTTGAAAGCCATTATGCGAGGGAGGCTTTTCCATGTGTTGATGAACCGGCGGCTAAGGCAGTGTTTGAAGTAAATATTAAGGTGCCAGAAAAAGATGATTTGGTCCTAACTAATGTGGCACTGGGTGAGCCGACGCCACGGATGTCTACGTATCTTCTGGCGTGGGTGATTGGTAAATTCCATGGACGTACCGTGAAGAATAAACATGGCGTGGAGATTACGACTTATTGTGCTCTAAATCAGGATATTGAATCGGTAGATTTTGCAAATGAAATTGCCGCGAGAGCGCTGGAGTTTTATAATGACAATTTTGGGATTCCTTATCCTTTGAAGAAACTAGATCAGGTGGCTTTGCCAGATTTTGAGGCAGGCGCGATGGAAAACTGGGGACTGGTAACTTATCGAGAGTCGATGATGCTGGCTTCGCCGAATGCAACGCTCGGCACGAAGAAGTCGGTGGCACTCACGGTTTCACATGAGCTTTCGCACCAATGGTTTGGCGACCTTGTGACGATGAAATGGTGGGACGATTTGTGGTTAAACGAATCGTTTGCGACGGTTATGGAATACTATGCGACGGATCACATCCATCCGGAGTATAAGATTTTTGAGAGCTTCTTTACTGGTGATTGCTGTGCAGCGCTGACACGTGATGCTTATAAAGGAGTGCAGTCGGTACATCAAGACGTGAAAAATCCGGAAGAGATTGCGACTTTATTTGACGGAGCAATTGTATATGCAAAAGGCGCGAGATTGATGCTGATGTTAATTCGTTTGATGGGCTGGGAGAATTTTTGCAAAGGTATCCGAGAATACTTTGAGAAATATAAATATAGTAATACGATGGGGGACGATTTGTGGGAGGCTCTAGAGCCATTTGCCGAGTTTGAACCTAAGAAACTGATGCATGCTTTTATTGATAAACCAGGATACCCAGTGATTACGAATGAGGAAGGGAATTTTGAGAAGTTTAGCCAGAAGAGATTTCTTTTGGATGGACCATGCGAGGAAGGTGAGTGGCCAATCCCGAAAGTGACGGAAGACATGAGTGGACATTATGTGTTAAATTTGACGGATGGTGAGTTTGATGCGAGGTTAAAAGATTTCGATAAATTAGGTTTGGAAGAAAAATTGAGGCTTTTGATTGACCGAGATTTAATCACGAAGGCGGGAATGCAAAGTGCGGCGTCGTTACTACCACTAACTATGAAGTTTAAGAATGAGGATCTTGCGGCAGTTTGGAATAAAGTGACAGCTCTAGTTGGCAACTTGTCGATTTATGTGGATGATGAATCGCCGGAAGAAAAACTACTGAAGAAGTATACTTTGAAACTAGTTGATCAGAAACTAGCGGAAATTGGCATGAAAACAAAGCCGGATGATGACGAGAATATGATTAGATTAAGAGCGAACTTAATGGCGCTAGATTATTATGCGGAAGACGAAGTAAGATTTAAAGAATTGTCTGGTTGGTATGATAATGATTGCAACAAAATGGATCCAGAAATTCGGGAGGATATTTTAAGCGCGAAGATTTTCTTAGAACCAAAAGTAACTGATGGTTATTTGGAGAAGTATCGAATAATTACTGACCCGGATGTTAAATTTGATTATTTAATGGCAGCGAGCTTAGTGCGAGACGAAAAAGAGCTAGACAAGGTACTGGCGCTTTTAGATGATACGGAAGCAGTGAAGCCACAAGATCAACTGCATTTGTTCGTGGCGCTTTATAGAAATCCGAAATCGCGGAAAAAAGTATTCGACTGGATGGTAAAGAATTGGGAAAAGATTAAAGAAACTGGTGGCGAGAAGACGTTGGGGGATTTTCCAATGGTGATTGGCAGGTTAGCACGGACGGAAGAAGAATATGATAAATATTGTAAATTCTTTGAGCCGATAAAAGACGATCCGACACTAACGCGTGCAGTAAAAATTGGCACAAATGAGATAAAAGCTAGGCTAGACTTAATCAAAAAGAACCAAAAAGCCGTATTTGAAGCTATATATAATATATAGTTGGGTTACATAATTCATTCATATCTCAGGAGCTTCGCGACGTGGTAATCTAGAGATTTTACCACGTCGCTTCGCCCTTGCGGCGGCAAAATCAGAGATTTTGCCTTTATATCCTTCGATATGAATGAATTATGTAACAAAGCTGAATATTATCCTAAAGGCTGTTTTGGAAGGCTTCGAGTGACAAAAACTTAGATTTTCCGGATTTGCGATCGGTGATTTCAACGGAGTTTTCGGTCAAAGTTTTGTCAGAAATAACTACGCGATAAGTTAATCCTATGAGATCGGCATCGGCAAATTTTTCGCCAACGCGGAGGTCTTCACGATCGTCATAGAGGAACGAATCTGGTTTTTTGTCGTATAAATCATTTGCGATTTTTTCAGCTTTTTCGCCGATGGCAATTAAATGATATTTGAACGGCGCGATGGATTCTGGCCAGACTAGGCCTTTGTCGTCGGCGTAAACTTCGGCAATGACACCCATGAGTCTGGAAACGCCAATACCGTAGCAGCCCATGTAAACAATTTTTTCGGCGTTATTTTCGTCAGAAAATTTAAGATCGAGCGGATCAGTGAACTTAGTTTGAAGTTTGAAGATATTACCAACTTCTGCGGCGTTGGTAGTTTGTAATTCTTCGGGTTTCACGCCAAGGTCATTTAATACTTCTTCTGTATAGACTTCTTTATTTAAGACAATAGATTTATCTTGATTATAATAAACGGTATCTTCACCAACTTCTAGAAAAGTTTGGAATTCGTGAGAATATTTTGAAAAAATGCCACCAGAAGCAAAGCAAGGAAAAGTGATATCACCAATACCAACGCGCTTAAAAATGTTTTGATAAACTTTCATGATTTTATCGTAATAAGCTTCTAGCTCTTCTGGTGTGGTATGAAAGCTATATAGATCTTTCATTAGAAATTCACGACCGCGTAAGATGCCAGATTTGGCGCGTTTTTCGTTTCTAAATTTAGTTTGAAACTGGTAAGCGGATATTGGCAAATCTTTGTAGCTTTTAACATAGTTTTTCATGAGCGAAGTGATTGGCTCTTCGTGGGTTGGGGCTAAGCCTAATTCGCCGCCACTAGATAATTCAGTTTTGAACCAGATATCAACTTGTTGATTAGAAAAGCGGCCGGTTTTTTCCCATGGCTCGGGATTTTGCAATGTGGACATTAAGAGTTCTTCGCAGCCGATTTGATTTAATTCTTCGCGAATGATATTTTTGATGTTTTCGAGAACTTTAAGACCGAGTGGAAGATAGTCGTAGATACCAGCCATTTCTTTGTGGACATAGCCAGCGCGAGTTAGAAATGCGCCGTTTTTAGTAGTTTCCTCGCTAGATGCTTGACGCAAGGTTTTAACGAAAGATTGTGACATTTTCATAAGAGTAATTATACTCTTATGCAGAGGGTAGGTCAAATCAAAAAAGTAGCAGGTTTTAACCTGCTACTTTTAATGTTTGCTATTTAGCGTTTGATGAAACTGACTTTCTTGCTGTTTCGCTTAGCTATTACCGCCGCAGTTGAACTGAGCAAGATTGTAGCGATAATAATGAATGGAGCGTTGGCGATAATTCCTTCATTATTTTTGGTAGCTGCGCCAGTGTCTGGTGTGACACCAGAAGTATCTGGCACCTCTATCTCCACATTTTCAATAATGAATTTGTTACCACTCTTGGTGATAAGGCCTTCAGAAGTGCCATCTTCATAGTTTATAGTAATGGTATGTTCACCGTCTTCTAAACCAACTGCTAAGTCGTGGTCTATAGTGATGATTGTTTTGCCGGTTTCTGAATCAACGGTTACTTTATATTTGTTTTCTGGGATTGATTCGCCATCTATCTCTACGCTGGTAATCTTTTCAGCTTCACCAGAAGTTTCAATGATTAGCCCTTCACCATCACCTAGGGTTTGTTCACTATTCTCAATTGGATAATTCTTTGAAGTAGATTCTCCATCGGAACCGCTATCTGGATCGTCTGGCGTTGGATCGTCTGGTTTATCAGAATTGGCTTTACATATACCGTAGAGGACTAGGTTGCTAGATGGTGTGATGGTTGCACCTGAATTGTATGTATATGTAGTATCTGAACTGTTGGAGCTCCAGCCACATGTAGCGTCCTTTTTGGTGATAGTTGGTAAAGTGACTGTACTAAAGGCGCTAGTTGATGGGGTATAGCCTGCGTAAAGTGTGACGTTACTGTTCATACTTGTCCATTTTCCAGTTGCATCGGTATAAATAGTGTTTGCTTGAAGCACTGGAGTTGAAGCGCTAGATGCGATTAAACTGCTAGTTTGATCATCACTAGCATGCCAACCGTTGAAGGTATAAGTAGTGGTGCTAGTACTATTTAGAGCGGTAGTTGATGAAACTGTAGCTCCTGTAGCACTGCTGGCTAAAGTGAAACCTGAGACAGTTCTAGTATTAGTGGTACTAGCTTTGGTTGGAGTTGTAATACTTTCTAGAGTATTTGCTCCGAACGTTGCGGTGGTAGAAGTTGATCCACCTACTCCACCATTGTTATTTAGTGTAATAGTTTGCGTATTAGCGGTACAGACTCCTTGTAATACCAAAGTAGTAGTTGGTGTAATCGAAGCACCGGAATTGTAGTAAACACTAGTGTCATTTGTATTCTGCCATTTACAAGTGTTGCCAGTCTTGGTAATTGTTGGTAAAGTGACAGAGCCGTAGGCACCAGTAGTTGGAGTATAGCCTGCATATAGGGTC
>JAFWLE010000002.1 GCA_017511205.1 Candidatus Saccharimonadota bacterium | reverse complement strand
ATGGATTAATTGGATTTTACCGTCAAACAATAATTGTTGGACTAAACCGCTCTCTAAAGGGTTCCTTGCTAAACGGTTAGTGTGCCAACAAATAATGGCGTTTGCTTCGCCATCTTCAATTAGTTTAATCATCTTATCAAACTCTGGACGATTGCGAGCCTTGCTAGCTGAGGCTGATTCTTCAAACCTAGCAACTACCTTGTAATGGTTTTCCTTTACGACCTTTTTAGCAAACTCTTTTTGGTCTGGGATTGAAGCCACCTGTCGCTCAGAGCCTTCTGAGGACTTTCGAGCGTAGATGACAAATTTAAGTTTTTCCGGATTGGCTTTTCGTGCCATATTATTCTCCTAACGTTAATTATTTTTCTAAATGACTAAAAAATAAACCCCCTTTATGGTTTACAAGAGGGCTTATTATTAGTGGAAGATTTGACTAAACGCCGTTTATGACGTTTTGCCGTTTGGCTTTTTGCTAGAAGCCTTTAAAATCATCTGAATTTTTTCAAATTCTCTTTCTGTAATCATTGGCTCCCAAGCTCCATCATACATAACGTTTGGGTCATCTAAATCCCTAATTTTGCCCATATAAAAAGGATTTTTAAGCATTTGATGTAATGTAGCGAGTCCTAGCGGATGTCCACCCGTCCTCTTCCTTTTTCTGGTTAGGTAATGATTATCGTCGTTGATGTAGCTAAGTAGTTCCGGCACACTATAACAGCCAGTTAAATACGACTTAAATGCATTTTTAATGATACAAAACCTTTTAGGGTCAGGAATGATAATGGGTTGATTATTCTCATCCCTTGAGTTTAAGTACCCTTGAGGTGCCATGCAACTAAGTTTTCCTTGCTTATTCTTCGACCTAATACCACGCTTAATGACCTCGCTTAATCTCTTTGAATATTCAGTAGCCATTTTCATTGCAATACTAGGCAAAAGAGTATAGTCTTCGGGATGACGAATCTTTCGTTCGTTAGTACAAACAACTGCAATTTTATGGTCAAAAAGCAATTGTTGGATAATCCCATTTTCTAAAGGGGTATAAGCAAGGCAGTTTGTATGCCAACACAGGATTGCGTTGGCTTTACCATCTTCAATCATCTTTATCATTTCGTCGAACATTGGGCGATTGTGCACACTACGTGCAGACGCTGACTCCCTGAAAGTTTTTACTACTTTATAGTTATTCTGCTTAGTAGTTTCTTTCGCAAATACTAGCTGTACATCAAGCGATGGTATATGATTGTCGATATCATCAGTGGACTTCCTCGTATAAATAATAAATTTTAAAGGTCGTTCCTTAGCAATTTCTTCTTTCATAATAAAATACTCCTAGTTATTAGTTATTTCGTGTTATTGTTGTGGACGACGATTTTTTCTACCAATCGTTTTACTCCTAATCCACGCCAATAAGTGCCAGGGTAAACTCTGACTACGATGTCAATATCGCAACCTTTCGTAAGACTCTTCTTCGGTAATTTCTTTCCTTTAGAATCTACGATTTTTGTACGACAATCTAAGCCAAAACGGTATTCGAGCATCAATTCATCATCGCTATATAATTGGCGACGTGGTAGGCAAATAACACTTTCGTCAACGTTATTGTCTTTTAACCACCTATTGATTTTATCTGTACTTTTCCAATTACCGAGTAGGTCGATTGTCAGATATTTCCTAGGCGGGCAAACTCTAGCTCCGAGATTAACGAATTTGACATTTTTGATTTTAAGTACTGCTTTATCTTCTTTCATAAATATTCTCCTTGTAATTAGTTATTTAGAATGGAATCCTGCTTAAATCGACTTCGGGGTCGGCTGGCGGATTCGTTGTGTCGCTAGATGGCTTCTCCTCAGAGTCGGCGGAAGGTTTATCGGTAGTAGTTTCGCTACTTTCTGCTTTGCGTTCTCTAGCTAGGCGATCTGCTCGCATTTTTGTGATATGTTCGAGATTAGTTTGTGTACGATTTTTTGGCTCGTAGACAACTATCATTTCTAGCGGTCGTGAAATACCTGAGCGTCCTTCGTATTCGTATGGTACTGCTCTAGCAACTAGTCCGACCCCCGCTCCTTTAACGAGTTCGTCCTTTGATACCTTTTTGCCATCTAGGTCAATAATCTTAGTTTGGGCAGTGATTTTAAAGTAAAAAGGCATATAATCATTGCCGGTATACTTGTCTGTTAATACTTTTGTGCCGTTCGTCCCACGTTCATCGCCGTTATGTTTGAGCCATGTGTCAATCTTATTTCCATCGCTCTCTGGGTCATTAGGGTCATCGAGAATATCGATTGATAATGCTTCTCCATATTTACTGTTTCTATCGTAGTAGCTGAGGACATAAGCGTCATCTAGCTCTAAAATATCGTTATTATTTTCCATAACTAAATCTCCTTATTAATGATTAAATTTACTAAAATGGACAGACGATTTCGTTGCCCTGTGGTTTTTCGTTGGATTTAATCCAACCGTAGTCTTTAAGAGTAATCCATCTTGTTCCGTTCTTATAAACATCTCTACCTTCTCGGCTGTGTTCCATGATAATTCCAAGAGAACGCAGAGTGGATTCGGCACGATTAAGTCGAATGCCAAGTACCATAGGGTTCTTTGGGAACGTCGGATTGTCCTTGATAGACTGCTTAAGGTTCTTATCTTCTGGAGTTTCTAAATAATTGTCGTCTTCAGATAGTCGAAAATTAAACATATCCGTTGCAGTTCCTTCCCAAATATGAAACTTACTTCTATCAACTAGATACTTTGCAATCTGGGCAGTTGCATTAGCTTCAAACGCACTCTCCACTTGTCGTTTGAAGACTTTATCGCTAACTTGTAGCCATTCTTCGCCAGAATAACCATCAATAGCCTCGCAAATTGCGAACCCAATCTTGTCGAAATCGGCAAGACGATGACTATCGGCAAGATTTACGGTAGGATAGATGGAGAGGACTTTAGATAAAGTCATAAAAATCTCGTGCAGGATGTATGGCTTTATCTCCTCTAACTTTGCAAAAATCTCCGCTTCGGTCTTACGCCTGTCTTCTGGGATTCGCTTCAAATTGAAAATTAAGCAGCGATCCAAAATGTCTTCACGTTCTGCCAATTTTCCAATCCCATTAAGCATTACTGGACGCTGACCTTTGAAAATCGAGTCTTGGTCATTCGTATAAAGCACTCTTCTGGCAAAAGCTTGTCCAGATGTAATGCGACAAATTGCATTACTAACTTCTGGTGTGATTTCTCTGCTATCTATATTATCCCAGTGCAGTACAGCACACTTGTTTGCGATTCTGGCCAACTCGCCGTTATCCCTAACAAGTGGGGTGCCAGCTTCGAGCTCGCTTGGGTCGATGAGATTGTGTAAGATTCGCATTGGAGTTGATTTTCCGCTTCCGTTCGTTCCTCTGATTAGCAAGACTGGTTTAGGGAACCTGTCTATATAACAGGAAACGAGAAAAACGGTAAATGCGATTTTGTCGGTTCGTTCAGTTAGATTAATTAGCTCAAATAAGTCGTCTAGCTTTCCGCCATCTTTCGCTCTAGGTCTAACTTGTTCGTGCTGATGGTCATATCTTCGGAAGATAATGGGTGGCTCTTCGATAGTGTAGCCGCTCTTTGTGATATGAACAGCTAAACCATCTTCTCCTCCCAAATCGAACCATAGCTCTTCGGGTAGACCATATCTGTTGTCGACACGATGGATTCTGACGGATAGGGGTCTTAAATCCCTCGATTTGTAGACTGCAATTGCTTGTAAGCGTCTAGCGATTTCGTCAATCGTATGGGTGCTAATATATTCGCCAGCTTCCATTCTTTCGGCTAATAGCCAAGATTTAAATTCATCGCCATTTAAGCTCATAACTTTAGCTCCAGAGTGATTAATGGCAATATATGGCTGCTTTTGAGTGTCGTGAAACAATGTGTGTTGTTCACTTAATTCTTGGGTAAGCTCTTCGATTAGCTTTTGACCAGAGCTTTGCTCTAGCTTCTCATTATCGTTATTGTCACTCATGGGCTTCTACCACCACTTTGATATTACTTTTATATCCATTGGAAGTAGTACCATTTTCTTCGAGCATACCACGAATCGCTAGTCCAACATCTCCAATATTGTATGGATTAAAAATTAGGTGCATGTCGGGCATTTCGTGCGTAACGAAATCCATAATGAAACTACAGAAGTCCAGAGGGCTCTTAAATGTCTTTTCCTTTGGTGTCCAGTTGTACGCTTTATTGCTTCTACTTTTGACACTAAATGGATGCCCGCTAAAAACGAATTTTTTAGTGATTTCGTCTAGAATGAGGACTACCCTAGGGTCTTCTCGCATTCTCTTTTCTGCGATTGTCGTACATTCCGATTTAGTTTTTCTACTCATGTTTTCTCCTTATTAATTGTTAATAATTGATGTTTCCGCAAAGCTTTGGCTAGGCAAAAGCGTAAAATCGCAATGCCGCAAACTTCCGGCTCTAATCCTTCCGGCAAGTTAATGCCGAGGCTTTGCAGATTGGCTATTAGCTCGCCAAGCTCCTTATTGGTTAACATCTGTTTCCCCTGATTTAAGTTAGTATTTGTTTGTTTTCGTGTTGGTTTTTGGATACGCCGCATAGGGTAGCAAAGACGAGTTGCCTAGATGAAAGTGGAGGTAATACTTTTTTATCTTCAGGCTTTCTCGAGTTGACTAGGCTATGCGGCAAATTTGGTTGGGTGGGTGCCTCGTTAAATTGTTAAAATTCAGATTTGCGGTGTTTTACGTCGCTCTTCCTGCACCCCATTGTGAGGTATCAAAAAAGGATACGGTTCGTTCCGTATCCATATCGTATTTATATAGTTGAGTCAACAAAACCATCTATCAGGGAGAGATTCGGCATTCTTCAATCATTTTCGCGAAATGTTCCGTATTTGATTTATCAGTTATCGGTGCTTTTTTAAAATACGAAACTTCATTTAAGTCCTCTTCGGTTATTTCGTGATAAATCCTAAAACTCGAATTCGTTATCTCTCTTGTAAAAACCGATTTTATAACTGGTGAACCAAAAATTTCAGATAAGTCCTGAGAGCACCCTCTATTGCCCCTACTTATTTTTAATAAATCTTTGGCTGGTATTACTGAGCCGTTTGGCAGACTTAATGCGAGCTTCATTAATTTATATGGGTAAGAATCGGTATTTTTAAATTTGCGTATCGGAGTATCGTTAATATAAAGAACTGGAAAGTCTTTCCTCTCTTCTAAATGCAATGCAAAGAGCACACCGTTATTTGTCTTAGCCGAAGTAAACTTCCTAAAGACATCGTCGAAGCGTTCCTCGAAACTCTCCGAGAGCAATAGTGAATATTTCTTTTGCTCTGATAGTTTTTTCACTGTAGCTATCAATTCGACTTCGTTTTCATATTCACTTAACTTCTTTTGCTTGAAAGCCGTTTCGAGAAGTTCTTCGGTTGTTTTATAGTACGGCTTTTCGGAAAAGTCTAGGCACTTATATCTGCCTTTCAAAATATCTAATAACTGCGTTATTTGGCGAGGCTCAACGTATTCGTAAAGAGGTTTCTTTTGCGTCGAAGATGAATCTGGATATGGACCTTTAGTCATAAACATAGAAGAAAAATCAAAGTGGTACCCAATATCTTTCGACGATAAAAATTCTTTAAGAGCAAATAAAAGACAGGTCATTTTGTGTTCAAATTCGCTCGATTCCATATCTTATATTATACCATATTCTCAGAGAAAATCATCTCCGCAGAGGCTCGCAGAAGGCGTTCTGGAGCGTGTTTGGGTCTGGAACGAGAATTTGTCTAGCTTTGCAATAAAAACGTCCAAAACTCGCTTAAAATACTCCATGGACATTTTCGTCAAAAAGGCTTTATTTTTCTCATAAATGAGAGCAAAATTTCAATTTAATTATGAAAATGCCGAAAAATATCACGATTATGAAATATCTCGGTACCGACGGCGAGTACCATTTCGAGATTATTGATGACTTGCAGTTTCCAAATCTCGAAGACGGGCTTAATTATCTCGCTAGGCTAGAGCGTCAACTTTGGGCTGATGGCGAGATTGTCGAGCATTTATGGACTAGAACTTCTAGTTGTTGCGAGGCGATATGAAACCGCTTCAGCCTGATATTTGCCGAAACTTCTACCGCTACGAGCAAGTCCGTAGGGGCGGTAAATACAATATGATTATGGACGCAAGGCTCGCGATGATAGAGGCAGGACTGAGTGAGAAAGAGTATGCAGACGTGATCAGTCATTATTCCGAGTATAAGTCGGCGATAGAGGAGAACTTCGACTCGATAGATAATTTTATGGAGGTTTTTAGGTGCGGCTCTTAGACTACGAGTGCCAGACTACTTTCTGGCAGGACTTCACTATTGCCGATAAGTTTGGGCTTGAGGCGGTTAAAGATACTTATAACAGAGCCAGAGCCGAGTGGGGTAATGACCGTATATATGGGACTGAACTCTCGATGGTGCTTAATCATAAGTGCTGGTATCACTACGAGCGAAACAATACCTTAAGCAAGCTATATGCTGACCTTTGGGCTGAGTATCACGACTACGTGCTTGATAACTGGAAAGGAGAAGATTTGCAGTATTATCTGCGAATTACGGATTAAGATGATAATCGTAAACGCCAACGAAATTGTCGATAGATGTAGTATGTGCGGTAAAGACTCGCATTTGCGATTGACGGATGAAGAATTGGAAGTGCTCAAAAAGTATCTATCTAATGGTGGGTATATTCAGGAGTGTTTGCCGTCGCTAAATAAGTGCGAGCGTGAGTTTATTAAAAGTGGATATTGTCCAAGTTGTCAGGAGTTAATCTTTGGCAACGGTAAAACGAAGCGAATTTATTAAACAAAATCCGTCTCGAAAATATTGTCTCGAAATACTTTTTATGCTAAAATAGAAAGTATGAAGAGAGAATCCCAAAAATCATTATTTGACCTAGAAGCCGTTTCTCCTTGGCAAGAAATATCTGACTCTAGTATAAGATTTGAAAAATCCATGGAGCCGCTTCGAAGAAAAAGGACTGGCAGTTATTATACATCAATGGATTTAACGGATATTATGATGAGCGACCTTATAAAAACGATGGATGAGGCGTTCCTGAAAAATATATCAAGCAAACGTTTTCTTGAACCATGTGTAGGTACTGGTAATTTTGTCTTTGCATATCTTAAGCATTGCTCTAACTTAGGTCTGTCTAAGAATGAGTATAGAAAACTATTGGGAAATATTTATGTTTGCGATATTAATGAAGATGCTCTCAAGCTGTATAAGGCGAACTTAAAAAAATACGTCAACAACCTATTTGGTATTGAATTGGACGACTTATATTTTGAAACGCATATCGGCAGTGGACTACTCTACAATGTCAATCAAGATAACATGGATTATATACCGATAGAAAGTGTTTTTTCGAAGGATATCATAAAAGATGGATTTGATATTATTGTCACGAATCCGCCATATAAAAATCTAAAGGCAGAACGAAGCCAATATCTTACGGATGATGAGTATGACGTAGATCGTCGTAAGTATTTTGATATTGCAAAAAACGCAAAAAAGCAGTTTAGCTTATCTCTTTCTGGAACCCTGAATTTATACAGGCTGTTTGTAGAAGAAATTTTAACAAAGTATTCAAACCGCAATAGCTACTGTTCTCTACTTATACCATCCTCAATTCTTTCGGATAAAAGTTGCTCCGATTTACGCTCGTTTATGATAAAAAATTCGGCTATTAAGAATATAAGATTGTTCTCGGAAACGAGTGCCTACGTAGACGCCTCGCAATCTGTCTGTTCGATACTTTTAGAAAAAGGCTCTAAAACAACTAAATTAGAAATTCATGGACTAAATGATGGTGCCGCTCAATATGATTCTATGGTCAACATAGCGGATGTAGCAGATGAAAAAACTGGCAATTCGATCTTAATTTTGAATAAACGCGAGTATGCTATTAGACGCCAAATGACGAAGCACCCAGCAATAAAAGATATCCCTTATATAATGAATTTACGAGGTGAGCTTGATATTACATTAAACAAGCAATATATAGCATCGCATGAAACGCCGTTTAAACTTCTTAGGGGTCGAAACATTTCATATTACAAAACAGTCAATCTTGAATCTGCCGAATACGTTTTGCAGGATTTTTATGAGCAAAGTGCTAAAAAGGTTTATATAGAAAAGCCAAGGTTAATCTGTCAACAAATCGTCAATATGGCGAAAGCTAGACGTGTTTCATTCGCTCCTGTTCCTAAAGATGTTATTTTGGCAAATAGCTGTAATTTTATATCACTTTTGGAAAATGAAGATGGTGTAGATTTATACTTTCTTCTAGGTGTTTTGAACTCATCAATAATTGATTGGTTTTTTAAATTAACGAGCAGCAATAATCATATCAATAATTACGAAATCGATAATTTCCCAATACCAATTGGGGCTGACAATAAAGAGGAGATTTCTAGACTCGTAAAGGAATATTTAAAAACCGAAAATGAAGAATTGATACCCATCATTAACTCAATGGTAAATGAGGCTTACGGTATCATAGACGAATCTAAGACTAAGCCTAATAATAGCGAAAAAGGAGTTAAATTGAATAGAACGACACGAAAAAAAGAGCCCTTAAATATAGCCGACAAGAATGCTATTGTTTCCAAATTCAAAACTGACCTATCATTTTTAATACCAAGTGTTTCCAAAAAGGAATGTGAAGACATTGTTTCTGGGGACATTTCAATATCTGAAATTGTCCTTGCCAAGAAACCTGACATTAGTAAGTTTGAAACAAATGTAGTACTAAGTATGGCGGATAAATATAAAGGCATTTTCAACAATACTATTTTAAACCATACTACTTTTAAGCTAAGCGATCTGGATTTAGAGATGATAAAACCTATTCCGCAAGGTGGAAACTGGACGAATATTCCAGAAGAAACGGTCAAAAAGTCCAAACGCCTAGTTAAGATAACCCAAACTGGCGGAAGAACTACTCTGTATGGTAGATTGGACTATAAGAAACCGAGTTATACTATAACGACATACTTCAATAGACCTGGAAACGGCACTTATGTACACCCAGTCCACGAACGAGTTTTAAGCGTTCGCGAAGCGGCAAGGTTTCAGTGTTTTCCAGATAGCTATTATTTCTTTGGCAACAAAACCGACACGCTCAAACAGATAGGCAATGCAGTCCCCACCTTATTAGCATATAACATCGGAAAATCAATCAAAGAAAAAACTGGCTGTACTACTTCTGTTGACTTATTCTCTGGTGCAGGTGGCTTAACTTATGGTTTTAAGTTAGCTGGCATAAATGCTGTTGTATCAAACGATTTTTTCGAAGCGTCGTGCGTCACTTTGAAGACCAATTGCCCAGAAATCGATGTAACTTGCGGCGATATCACCGATGAAGCCGTAAAACAAAGAATTATAGATGCTGGCATAGAAAACGGAGCAGATATCATCTGTGGCGGTCCGCCATGTCAGGGTTTTTCGTTGGCTGGTTATAGAAATGCTGACGATCCACGCAACCAGATGTTTAGACATTTTGTTGATATTGTTTCTAGGGTCAATCCAAAAGTAGTAGTTTTTGAGAATGTCGAGGGTTTGCTGAGTTTTCAAGGTGGAGAAACCTATCGCAATATAATATCTCTATTCTCCGAGTTGGGTTATGAGGCTGAAGGTAGATTGTTGCACGCGGTAAGATACGGAGTTCCACAGAAACGTAAAAGGGTAATCATTCTTTGCGTGAGAAAGGATTTAGGTATCTTACCGTCTGAAATCTACCCAGAAGAAATCACTCCGAATGAATGTGACCAAATAACCGTACATGACACTATATATGATTTAGAGAATATCCAATGCTCTGAGAATGCATCATACAGCAGTAGTTTTTCTTCACCAATACTGCAATTTTTCAAGGGAGAAATTGACGCTGGACGTTATTACGAGTTGATTAAGAATAAGACTCAATAATAGAGTTTTGCTCTTCAGAAACGAGTTTCCTGATTTTTCTTTCGACTGTATCCTTGCTCTCTCCAGCATTAATGGACTTGCATATATCGTTCAATAATGCTTTTTCCGCCGAGTTAAGCGAGTTGGACATATTACGATTCTCCTTTGCGTTGTAATCATCAACCGAATTTAGAGCAATCCTAAAATATCTTTCCATTTCATTATTGCTTCTGTCCGTAAAGTGTCTTGGGCTTTGCTTGACGATGTCGCCTCTAGCGTTGAACTCATACGAGTAATTGAAGTATTTAGCGTTATTTTTCAAGAAACAGTCGATTAGATACTTATTCCCGTTTTGGGTCTGGTGAATAATTTGGCTTAAGATATACATAAAATTAACCATGCTCTGTTTTAGCATATCTCTATAAGTTGAAGGAATTTTCTCTGGGTGAAGTTTATAGTTTTGCTTTACGTATTCCCAAACAATAGCGGAATACCATGAAATAGGATAGATTTTTGTCCTAGATTCAACTTCCAAAATTTTCTCAATATCGGAAAAAGTTAATCTATCACGCTTTGTAGAATTATCGCTTTTATCCATTGGCTGAAGATATCGTGGGTCATGAACGAAACCAAGTGAGATGGGTCCGATATGGTCGGCAGAAGTTCCTTTAAAGAACTGCGACCCCATAAACATATTGGCGGCATGAATATTCCCATCGCTCCAGTATTCATAAGCACGCCTATCTCTGGTGTAGCTTTTCATATTGTCAGCATGGCGACCAGTGTCTTGGGTCGACCTACAGCATAGGTTGTATGTATGAAAACCATCAAAACGGTCTGGAAAGTTAGACATTGCACCTGGACTTAATATCGCCTTACCAGAGTTTCTGCTGATGTCTTCTAGTGTTTCAATAACGCTTTTCTTATCTGTTTTACCAGAGAGAGTTTTGTCGACTCCGGCACAGCCTAAGAAAAACTCAGTCAAGTCTGATTCTTTGTTTCCAGAATCTAGCAACTCGTCCCATATCTCGCTTATGTGTGTAGTATTAGGAAATCTAATGCCAAATTTCTTCTCGAGTTTATTGATGAGGTGAACGGTAGGATAGTGATAGAAAATGGACATCTTCTTTCCACAAACCTGACAAACTTTTTCGCCCGTTGGGTGAATCTTACGCATGACTTTTGCATATACGCCTGGTTCAATTTTAAACCCAAGCTCTCTTGCCTTGTTTTCGCACCATTTAATGCGACCCTGCCTAATTGTGGAAGTCTTATTGGCAACTACCCAGTTTAATGAGCCATCTAAACCACGCTCGATAGGTAAGCCCTTATAATTCGGGTGTGCTGCTATGAACTCCGTATATTTAATAAAATTTGGATGCCAATTTTTTGATGCCATAGTGTCTACTATTGTAGCATATAACAACATGAAAATCAACCTAACGCAAGAGTAGAATACTAAACACCAGCCCGTCAGGACTGGTTATTTTTTGTGCTTAAAAAAATGGCTACCTACTTGGCTTTTGCCCAAACCTCATCAAGCTCTTCGAGTTTTTTAATCCTAGCCTCAGACTCGTCTTTCATCAATTGCTCGTGTTCTTCTTCGTTTAGGCTTTTAATCCAGAGTAGCTCTTCCATTTCGCCAGTATAAAGCATTTCGTCAGCCTCAACTTCCATAAGGTTTACGCGGTTGTCGACCTCATTGTCTGGCATATCTATTTTCGGCATCGAGCGATATCGAGGCATGCCTTTCTTATCTAAATATTTCATTAAAACTAGTTTTTTCATAAACTAATTTTTGTTCTATTGGTAATTTTGATTGTTAGACGAGGCTCGGTAGCATATCAGGAGTTAGCTTCGTAATCGTTCCATCGCAAAGCTCTATTTCGCCATCAATCTCGCACAACTCGCATTCTATATTCAACATAGTAAATTAATTATGCCCCACTTAGTCCCCGTAATATGATAAACGGCAAAACGGACAAAACGGCATTTATGACATAATTATCTAACTCTCTGGGTCATATTCCTCTAGTCGATTACGGATGTCTTCCTTGTAGATGGTTAAAGCTTGCTTAATTTGCCCCAGCCATTTTTAATGCCAAACTAGAAGTTTTGGGATTCAAGCTTTCAGTGCGAGTTCCTCCACACTAGTCAAAGTTGTTAAATAGCCTCGTTCGAAACATTTCTTTAAAAAAATATTCTTGGTATTCGGCCAAGAATATTTTAAGTATAAGTTACAATTATTTAGCTTCTTTGATTCCTTTGATGCTAGATTCAAAAGCTTTCGCCACATCTTTGGCATCTTTCTTCACCATAATCATATCAACAATGTTGATGACTGAGTGGATCATAATGATGATGCCGCCAAGCACTACGATTGAGATAGACGAAGCGAATGGGTTGAACAAGATAATGATGCCACAAATCATATCAATGATACCGAGAAGAAGTAATAGATACCAGTTAGAAACTTCTTTTCTAGTAGAAACTGCAATGCTGATAGTGTTGACGCTAGAAAGAATAATCCAGATACCGAGCGCAATGGCAAATACAGTTGAGAGTACGCCTGGCATAGCGACCAAGATAAGGCCGACGATGATTGATAGTATACCGGACATAATGCCATAGAATGGCACATAGATATTGTGGACTGCAAAGTCCATGCCGATAATGACAATGCCATGAACGATAGCATAAATACCAACGATAATCCCAATTACCTGTAGAGATATATTTGGTACAATCACCATAATGAGACCGATGATGAAGGCCACAATCGATGATATTAAAATTGATGTTGTGATTCTTTTAAAAAGATCTTTCATTTATTTTCTCCTTTACGCTATTTTACCACAATTATTAAAAAATGAAAAAACCAGCTTTAATTAGCTGGTTTTAAAAGAACTATGATTTTTCATCATCGATCAGTGTAGGAACAGCAGGCTCGTATAATACCCGCGCCCTTTCGGATTCTGACTCTTTTACTTCGCTAGGTTCTGGATGTTCTTTTTTATACAACTCTTTGTTGTGATACATCCTTTCGTCGGCTAGTTTAATAACTTTATCTAGCGGCATTCTTTCTTTATCGTCTGGATAGTCCGCTTCCGAATAAAAAATGCCGTAGCCTTGCGAAATCCCATAGCTTAGATAAATTTCTGCTTCGCCGGCTTCGGTTTGAGCGTTAATTTCTTCATCTAGTCTCGTCATGAAGTTTTCGGCCATCGAATAAACGTCGCAATATGGCGTTTTTTCAATGAGCTTTTCGAAGACATCTGGCTTCAAAATAGCGCAGAATTCATCTCCACCGATTCTAAAACAATACGCGTATTTACTATAGGCTTTATAAATCGCATGGGCGATCTGCTTCAAGGTTCTATCCCCGCATTCGTGCCCGTAGGTATCATTAATGAGTTTAAAATCATCCACGTCGATCATAATAAAGATAGTCGAGTAGTCAACCTTTTTGATCAGGCTTGAATAAACTTGCCGGTTTAGCAGTTTAGTTAGCGGATCGACCCTCAGAATAACGTGCGAATAATAAAGCAATAAAAACGGTAGCGATACCGAAAGACAAAGAAAATCATAATTGCGATTTGGGAAATAGTTTTTGAGAATAATACTTAGTACTAGAATGGCCGTAAAGGTTAGCAAAGTTGCGCCCATAGTGCTTTGGGTTCTACTAGAAAAAATGTAAACTCCACATAGCAAGGCAAAAATCGAAATCAGAAGCAATACTACGTAAACATATACTAGTGGGCCTCTTTGATAGGTGCCGTTTTCATCGATATAGAAAACGCTACCTTTAAAAATTGCCGCAATTTGCATAATCCCGTTTGCCATAATTACTAAAAGCATGATTTTTCGGATTTTTCCCATTGTTTCGCTTCGTCGATTCATTTTCTTTTCGTAAAAAATTTCAAAAACTAAAAATGCCAAAAATGGGTTTAAAATTAGCTCTCCACCTTTGATTACATAAAGTATAATCTTTGATATTTGATACGATTCTAAGAGAAAAAATATGCAATCAATCACAGTTTCGGCCACCAGAAAATACACGAGTCTGCGAAATTTTTTGATGGTTTCTAATGAAAAAGTGTCGTTTTCGCTCAAATGGACTAAACATCCCACTAGAAAAAGAATTGACGAGCCCGCAATCACACAATAGTTAGTTGTCTCCATATGCCCCCTCCTTGTTAATGTGCTCTTATACGATTATGGTATTATAACATAAAAACTAATTTATGCAAAGAAAATATGTGGTATAATATTTTCTATGGCAAAAAAGAAAAAAACATTCACACTAAAACAACTGGAAACCCTCACCGCTGAAGAAGTGATTGATAAAATCCAACATGAGAATTATTCGCTTTTAACTTCGGTGGGTTCAGATGATCTCAGAAAAGAGATGGTCAAAGTGGGCAAAGCTTGCAATATTGCTATCAATTATTTCTTTCGTACTACTGGTCCGAAAGATGATCCAGAAAAGCATAATCAAGCTGCGCGCAAAAAATTGGTTAAGGTACTTTCTAAAATCACACCAGGGTCTTATGACGGCATGCCCAAAGATCAGAAAAATGGCTTAGTGATTGGATTTAACCACCCTAGCCTTGGCGAAATTGCACGAATCATGACGATGAAAATCGACATTATGGGTGATAAGCCGATGTATTTTCCGGTAAATTTGCCCTGGTATGAAGCTCTGGCACCAAACTATGATCGCATCAAACGCCTCGGCATCATCATTACTCCGACTATTACGCCAGCCACTTGGGCAAAAATGCGCCTCAAAGAGGGCACTCCAATGTTCGAAGCAACCAATCGTTTGAAACGAGAATTCCGTGATATATATACCAAATTATCTCACGATGCAGTGAAGCAAGGTGGCGTGATTTTTGTGGCGCCTTCAGCGACGCGTCAAGCTACCGTTTTTAAAAATGAAGATGAGTATAAAGGTAAAGAATCCATTATCCCGACCATGTCGATGCTGGCAGTAAAGCTTTATCAAGACCCTGAAATGAAATGCGATTTTTTGCCGATGGCGGTTTTGCCTCCTGAAGGTTATAGTAGGAGCCTAAATTTCCATAAAAAATATCGTCTAATTCCGGGCAAGCCAATGAAGGCGGATTACATTCGCAAAAAATACTTCAAGCAGAAAAATGCTTCGCATTTAGATGGTTTTGATCTTGAATTTCATCAACGAATCGCTGATCAGCTGCCACGCGAATTTTGGTACTAAAACATATTTTATGCTAAAATAAGTATAAGCATGAACGACGAAACTGAAGAAATTCCATTTTTTTATCATCCACTAGAAAACATTGAGGATGTGGAAGTTTTTAACGATGCCGTGGAGCGTAAGCATCTTACAAGATCGCTTTCGCCGGAAAGGCCTTATACCTATTGGACTTTGGAGCTTTATGACCAGAAAAATGGCGTTAGGGGCGGTGGTGGACTAGGGATTCTAGCCGCTGATACTCGGCGTGTGGCCGAGCAGATGAAAGTGCCTTTTGCTTTGATTACACCGTTTTATCCGCAAGAAGTGTCTCAGGAAATTGAAGATGGAAAATTAGTGGACAAACATAAGGCGGTGAATTACGAAGATTTCGGCTTTAAGAAAATTGATCAAGTTTTTGTAAAGTGCTGTGGTGATTTGTGTGGTCTTGATGTAGTTGAGAAGAAGTTCAAAAGCACGCGCATCATCGGTATCACCGAGCCTAATTTTGGCGAACTATACCAGGGAATGAGTGGCTCAGACCATAGGCTTTATCAAGAAGTCTCGCTAGGATTTGGTGGATACGCCGCTTTGAAGCTTCTAGGCCTGAAGCCAGCTATTATGCAGCTAAATGAAGTGGCAACCTTTTTTGCTGCGCTCGCGCGCCTCGATGAGCTCGCAGGGAATGGCATGGATTTTTACGAAGCGATGGTCTACACTCGGAAGCATACGTTATACACAAATCACACTCTAGTGCAAGCGGCTGAAGCTGAATTTAATCGTGAGCAGTTCGAGCGATTTGTGTTTCCAAATCTCAAATCTCTCGCCGTAAAAAAATGGCTGAGCAATAACTTTACCAATGATAAAATCAAACTCTCTTCAGTGACGATTGAAATCGCCGAAATGCGGAGCGGGGTTTCGAAATTGCATGCGAGAGTAGCTAATTATCACGATCTCGCTGGTAACAAGGTAAAGTTCAAAGCCATTACCAATGGTGTGGATTTAAAAACTTGGACGCTCGCAGAAACTTTAGAGTTTTACCAGAAAAATGGCATTTATGATTCGATTCTGATGCCGACGACAGATTATTCGCAAAATCTAGAGCGGCTCTCAGCCGATAAAATTCGCGAATTGAAGTTACTAGGCCGTCAGAAATTAAACGAAATTCTTAAGAAATACCACGATCATAATGGTCAAACTTTACAATTCAAAGAGGATGATTTAATTTTTGATTTCCGCAGACGTCTAGTTGATTATAAGCGCCCAGAGCTGCCATTTAAAGATCCAGCAAAGCTACGTGCCGCCATGGAGCCATACAACGCACATTATATTTTGGCTGGTAGGGTACATACGGGCGATAAAAACATGTCGGACAAGCTTCAGCAAATTTTTGAGGTTATTTTGAAAGATGATTATTTAAAGACTCATGTGCACTATATTCCGGATTATAATGAGGAACTAGCCTTTGGCCTTTCGGTCGGGGGAAATGCAACAATTAATATCCCGATTGTGGGACTCGAAGCCTGTGGTACTTCTTGGATGAAGGATGTAACTAATCTAGATCTCCTGATTTCAACACATGACGGCGGGGTAGCAGATGGTTCGATTAAATCTTATTTATACATTTCTGGTGCTACGGAAGAGGAGGAACTCGACATGCTTTATTCGCGTATGAGCGAAGCGGCAGAAATCTGGCAGAATGATTTTGACCTAGAATATGCCATCAGGCGACAACTTGATGCGTTTATTCCGGTGGCTTCGGGCGCCCGTATGATGCAAGATTATCTTGATTATTTATTTACAAAGTAGTGCATTTTAGACTTGTAGCGCATTGACATTTTAATGTTGACGTGCTAAAATCTTGACAAGTCTGGTATCAGACTTTTTTGATGATAAAAGGAGTAAAATATGGCAAAAATAACCAGGATCAAGGCAAATGATTCTCCCCAAAAAAAGGAGTCTGATGAGCCAACTATTACTCGCAAAAAAGTAGTTGTAAAAGACAAAAAATCCGAAAAAGCAAAACGTCAAGAACTTAAAAAAGCCGAGAAGAAGTTGGAGAAAAAGGATTCTGGCAAGAAAAAACCATTTATCTTGTTTCGTCCCTTCGTCGCGCTGTTTAGATATCTGCGCGATTCGTGGCGAGAAATTCGTCAGGTCCGTTGGCCAAATGGTAAGGCTACTTGGAAAATGGTTTTCGCGGTGCTAATTTATACGGCTTTGTTTGTTGCAATTATTTCATTACTTGACCTGTTCTTTACATGGTTATTTGGATTAATTTTAGGATAATATAATTAAAAGGAGAAAAAATGGCAGTAAATAGATACGATGATACAAGAGCTTGGTACGCGATTTCGACGTATTCTGGCTATGAGGACAAGGTAGCTGATTCCATTAACCAGCGTGTAAACACGGTCGAGATGGCGGACAAGATTTTTGAAGCAATTGTACCAAAGGAAAAACAAATCGAAATCAAAAATGGCAAGCGTAAGATTGTGGACCGCAAAATTTTGCAGGGTTACGTTTTGGTAGATATGAAGCTATCCGATGAAACTTGGTATATTATTCGTAATACCCCAGGCGTCACTGGCTTTATCGGTACTGGCACACAGCCTACACCAATTTCTGAGAAGGAAATCACTAAGATCAAGAAACGGATGGGCGTAGAAGATCCGAAGTTCTCAGTCAAATACGAAGTTGGCGAAGTGGTTTCGATTACCGATGGTCCATTTAAAGGCTTTGACGGTTCGATTTCTGAAATTGACGCCGCTAAAGGTAAGCTCAAGGTTATGGTTTCGATGTTTGGGCGCGAGACTCCAGTTGAACTTGATGCTTTACAAGTTAAACAATTATGATATAATAGATTAGTTACGCACTAGAAAGGGATTTTTATGGCAGAAAAAAAGGTTATTGGTAATTTGAAACTGCGAATTCCGGCCGGTAGAGCAACCGCTGGACCTCCAGTTGGTTCAACGCTCGGTCAATGGGGCCTCAATATGATGGATTTCATTAACCCATTTAATGAAGCTACCAAGGATATGATGGGCAAAAACGTAATTGTACATATTCGCGTATTTGAAGACCGCACTTTTGACTGGAAGTCACTCGGTCAGCCAGTAGATGATCTCATCCGTGAGGCGATCAAAATTGACAAAGGTTCTGGTAAGCCAAATGTCGATAAGGTCGGTAAAATCACCAAGGCTCAACTTCAAGAGATTGCTGAGAAAAAGATGGATCAACTTAACGCAGTTGACATTGAGGGCGCTATCAAAATCGTAGCTGGTACAGCTCGTTCGATGGGCGTTACGGTCGAGGAATAGATTTTTTTAAAAAACGGGATTTTAGTCCCGTTTTTTGATGTTTCAATATTGACAGATTGACATAAGTGTGATATAATTAAAATAGATATTGCTAGTTGTTAAATGTAGGGGGGAGTAATATGGATAGTTCAAAGAAGGAATTAGCTGATCGTCTGCTGGTGCTGTGGCAGACAAATCATGAGAGTTATGAGACTCTAATCCCGACATACGAATCGCTGGTCGAGAAGTTAAGGACTCAAAACTCTGGGAGGCGGAAACGTTTTCCACTTCTAAAGATTAAAAAGACTGATCTGAAGGAATATCCAGATATCCTGCTGCTGAAGATCCATCGTGAATCAGATGCAACAAGATACCTTTTGGGTCTAGAACAGGGCGAGATGATCGAATTGATAAATATGATCCAAGATTTTCTTGAATCGTATATTTATAAGACGCTAATTAATAAAATAGCGGAATATAAGTATCAGTTGGATTATCCAGAGAATCCGCGTTGTTATGCGGTTGTTAAAGACTGCTACGCGAAGAGATAGTTAATTCTAACTTTACTCTAATGGGAGCATTCGTGCTCCCTTTTTTCTTGCCATTTTATCAAAAATTTGTTATAATAATATCAAATAATTAAGGTTGGGAGAGTATAACTCGTTATTACCACAGAAAGGATTATATGGCTAAAGAAGAAGTCAAAGAAGAAGTTGCTAAAAAGGCAGCTGAAGTAAAAGAAAAAGTTGAAAAAGTTACAGAAAAAGTTAAAGATGACTTAGAAGAGGCACACAGCATCGCTGAAGGTGTCAAAGAGGCGGTAAAAGAAGATTTGAAAGACAAGGCTGAGGAGGCTAAAAGTATTGCGGCTGGCGTCAAAGAAGCCGTAAAGGAAGACGTTACCAAAAAAGTGGAAGAAGCCAAAGGGACTTTTGCTAAATCTGGTAAAAAATCCAAAAAGCATATTGAGGAAGTAAAGGCTGAAGAAGAACGCCAAGAGCGCAAAAAAGAGCGTGCCGCTGAGGAGGCTACGGTGAAGCCAAAAGGTGCCGCACCAGTCATTCGTCCAAAGATCGAGCGTCGTGGCAAGAAATATCAAGAAGCTGCAAAATTAATTGAAAAAGGTAAAACTTACACTCTGAAAGAAGCCTTAGAATTGGCCATTAAATCGAATCCTACGAAATTTGATGCGAGCGTCGAGATCCATGCTAGGTTAGGTGTTGATCCGCGCCAAGCTGATCAAAATATTCGTACTACTTTGGTTCTTCCTAACGGAAATGGTAAGTCGGTCCGCGTTGCAGTATTCGCGCCATTAGATATTGCAAAAGCTGCAAAAGCCGCAGGTGCCGATATTGCTGAAGATGAAGAATTCTTAAAGCGCCTCGAAAAGGGCACAATTGATTTTGACGTTTTAATCTCTACGCCGCAATACATGCCAAAACTTGGCAAATTCGCAAGACTCTTAGGGCCTAAGGGCTTAATGCCAAATCCAAAGGCCGGCACTGTGACGATGGACGTTGAAAAAGCTGTAAAAGAAGCTAAAGCTGGTAAGGTAGAATACCGTGTAGACAAGCAGGCAATTGTCCATATTGGCATTGGTAAAGTTTCATTCGGCGGAGATAAACTAATTGAAAATGCAAATGCGTTCTTCAATTCTTTAAGAGGCCAAAAGCCTGCTTCTTTAAAGGGTACTTACGTTAAATCTGTTTATGTAACTACCACCATGGGCCCATCAATCCAAATCGAGAACCTCTATAATTAATTACAGTAAGGAAGACAAAAAAGTGTCTTTGGGGACGGGGTCGCTCCAACCCGTCGTCACGGGCGAAGTGCCACTTACTACCTCGGTCGTAACCTCCGGAGCGCCCCAAAGATACTATTTTTGTCTTCTTATGTTATAATAGGCTCATGGAAAAAATTCAAAGTCTGGAATTATATGAGCTTTTGATTTTTATAGCTCTGGGGCTTGCAGTGCTATTCTTTGGTTACAGGATCAAGAGAATCGCATTTTTTATTATCTGGTTTTTGATCGGTCTAAATTTGATGGGTTATTTAATGCCTATTATTAACGAGAACGTACAAGAAGTTGCTAATAGTGAATTGTATCAGAACTTATTACCGATTGCAGGTGGCCTTCTACTGGGATTACTTGGGTTTTCTATTGAAAAGGTTTGTGTCTCACTCGCAACTTTTGCCCTAACAATGTTAATCACTGTACAATATTTTGGCACCGATGTAGTAACCTTAATTATTGGAGGAGTAATCGGAGCGGCAGCAGGTGGGGTGGCTGTAATGCTATTGAAACCGGCGATTATTGTGGCAAGTGCCCTAGCTGGCAGTTATGGTCTGACTTTGGCGATATTTGCTTTTTTCCCACAAATCGATTTCAACACGTTTTATTGGCCCATTTTAATCGGTATCGCTGCCATTGGTGGTATGTTCCAATTCACTAGCACTAAACATTCAAAGTAGTTCGCTTGCCATATGATTTATAATATCTCAGGAGCTCCGCGACGTGGTAATCTGACGATTATACCACGTCGCTTCGCCCTTGCGGCGGCAAAATCGTAGATTTTGCCTTTATATCCTTCGATATTATATAAATCATATGACAAGCTTGTTGCTTTAGTTATCTAAGTGTGATATAATTAAAGCAGTTACCAAAGACAGCGACGGGAGTAATCCTTAATTATGTCGCCGAGGATATTTCTTACATATTGTTTGGTGACGCTTTTTAACAAATTGGCTAACCAAATATTAAACTAACCAAAGGAACTTTTTATGGCAATTTCAAAGCAAAAAAAGAACACATTGGTTGCTGATTTAACTGAGCTACTTTCAAACGCTAAAGCTACCGTTTTTGCCAAATATCAAGGTTTAACCGTAGCTGAGCTTCAAGAACTGCGCAAAAATGCTCGTGAAGCTGGTGTTAAAATCAAGGTAGTGAAAAACCGTTTGGTGCGCGTGGCAATGGGTCAAATCGCAGTCTATAAGGACACCGACACGACTGGCTTAACTGGCCAGTTGCTTTACGCAGTGTCTGAAGACGACGAAGTAGCCCCTGCAAAAGTTTTGGCAGAGTTTGCCAAAAAGCATGACGCGCTGAATCTTGTTGGTGGTTTTTCTGACCTTGGCAAGACTTTGTCAGAAGACGAAGTTAAATCTCTGGCCTCGATGCCGTCCAAGAACGAGCTAATCGCCCAGGTGGTGGCGCAACTCTTGTCGCCTGTCACCGACAGCGTTTCGGCACTTTCTTCTGGACTATCTGGCATTGTCTCTGGCCTAGAGGCTCATGCAAATTAGTAATCAAATCAATTTGAAAATAATTAGAAAGGATTAATCATGGCTACTGATATTAAAAAATTAGCCGAGGAATTGGTTAAATTAACCGTTCTCGAAGTAAATGAACTTAAAAACACTCTTAAAGATGAATACGGTATCGAGCCAGCTGCTGCTGCCGTAGCCGTCGCTGCTGGTCCAGCCGCTGATGCTGGTGCTGCAGCTGCCGATGAAGGCAAATCTGAATATGACGTCGTTTTGAAAGACGCTGGCAGCCAAAAGATTGCTGTTATTAAGGCTGTTAAGGAAGCTACCGGACTTGGTCTTGGCGAAGCTAAGGCTATTGTCGATGGTGCTCCTGCTACCGTCAAGGAAAAGGTCGCTAAGGCTGATGCCGAAGCAATGAAGAAGAGCCTCGAAGAAGCTGGTGCTACTGTAGAGCTCGCTTAAATCAATCAAAGTTAGTCAATTTGTTTTTTTAAAAAACTAAAAAGTGCTTTCTTAGACACAGTATGTCCTTGAAACGCGCTTTTTAGTTTTTTGTTGTATAATAATATATATGAAAGATTTTGATTATTTAGGTGAAGGTGAGGTGTATCTAGACGGGGCATGTCAGAGTTTACGCCCGCGCCCAGTGATAGAAGCTATCAATAATTATTATACCAAGCACAATTCTTGCGGTGAGCGCGTGAAATACAAATGGGGTGTAGAGACTGACGAAAAGGTCGAAGCAACCAGAGAAAAGGTGCTGAAGTTTTTAAAGCTCTCAGGCCGGAAATACACAGTTTCTTTTACGCTGAATACGACTTACGGGATTAATCTACTGTTGGCACAGCTACAAGAAAAATACTTCAAGAAAGTAATAACTTCCGAAATTGAGCATAATTCGCCTTTCTTAGCTACGATGGCTTTCCATGACCGGACTGGTCTGCCACGCGAAGTAATGAAACGTAACGAGGACGGTAGTATTCCTTTAAGGGATTATGATTTTGAAAAAGCCGTGGTAGTAGTGAACTGCGCGTCAAATTTTGACGGACGAAAACTTTTAAACATCAATGAACTTATTAAGACCGTACATAAAGCTGGTGGAATTGTGATTATCGATGCCGCACAGACAATGGCACACTCGGCTGATATCGTTCGCGGGATCGATGCGGATGCGATTTGTTTTTCGGCACACAAAATGTATGCACCATCACTTGGCGTGGTAGTTTGGAAAGATGAGCTAGCTAGCAAAATGAACGTTGGTTTTGCGGGTGGTGGCATGGTAGACGATGTGGAACGCGATAAATATTTACTCAGCGCAGAAGGGAAGGAGCATCGCTACACTAGGTTCGAACCGGGTTTACAGGCCTGGGGTGAAATCGTCGGGCTGGGCGCCGCGATTGATTGGATTAGTAAACTGTCAAAAAAGGATTGGCAGAGCCTTAAAGAAAACTATACTGAACTATACGATTTTCTAAATAGCTCTAGCAAAGTGCATCTAGTTAACCACGAGGCAAATCCCACGATGTCTTTTTATGTAGATGGATTAGATTCTCATATGCTCGGTGCGGCACTCTCGCGTGAAGATATTATGGCGCGCACGGGGTATTTCTGTGTGCACTATTATTTAGACCACGTGCTAGGACTACCACCGCTTTTACGTTTTTCGGTTGGTTTTCAAAATCGCCCAGAGGATATTGAAAAAGTTAAAAAAGTCATGTCAAAAATCATCTAGGATATGTTAAAATAGTTATATTATGGTGTGTATAGCTGCTTTTATTATTCTGGCAATCGTGGGAGTTTTTGTGGCGATTGCGGCAATTTTTAAACCCAAAATTTGGAAATCTTATACCAAGGCGTTGAAAAAAGCCTGGGGCTGTCTCTGGAAAAAGGTGCGTCTCCAAAAATGCGAAACTGGTTTTAAAGAAGACGTTAAAAGTACATTGCTTAGCCGGGTGATGCTAAAACATCCCAAAATGGTTAAACCCTTATCAATCATAATAGAAATTATTTCAGTTTTGATTGTCATAATCGTGATTTGGGCGATTCTGACTGCTATCAAATCTTTGCTGGCCCTCTGGGTATTTGGTTCTTGTAATGTGACGAAGCCTTCGGCTTGCTCGATGGGTGCAGAGGTTTGCTCAATCGACGAGGCGGAGCCAACTAATCCAATTGAAGCAACTGGCCGCTGGTTTACGGAATGGGGCGAAATCTTTGAAGCCATTCCGGACAAATTCAAAACTTATAATGCGGACGATTATCATTTTAACTATATTGACATCAAGGGCTCCGAGTCAGAAGGTCTGGAAACCGCAGTGGATATTTTTGACCCTGGTTGCGTAGTCTGCAAATCTTCTTACACCAATCAAAAAGAGGCTGGTTTCTTTGACGAGTATAATGTGCGGTTAGTGCCTTTCGCGATTCAGGATGCAGACGGAAACTATAAATTCAAGAATTCCGAAATTGTAGTGAAGTATATGTTTGCGACTGAGCAGGTGAGGGCGGGCTTGTCGGTTAAAATCATAGATAAAGTCTTTACCGAAAAAGACGAAGATGGTATTTCCTATCAGGATAAATTCAACGAAGATTATTCTACCGAGGAAGCGATAAAAATGATGGAAAAGTGGCTAAAAGAGGCTGGGGTGAAAGAAGGCGAGATTAAAGAGATTCGCAAAATTGCCGATTATCCTGAAATCGCTACCAAGATGGATGAGAATCGTAACATTATTGAAAAAGAATTGAACGTTAAAGGTATACCGACTACGATCTATAATGGCGGTAAGCACACCGGACTTTGGAAAAAGAATAGCTAATGCTTTTATGTATTTTTTACAACATTTTTATCTAAATCTCTGTTTTTGTAGTGGAAAACTTTTAGAAAAATAGACTTGACTTTCGTGCGTGAAAGATATATCATAATAATGATATTATATTTAGACAGGATGCGAGGTATGTCTGAAATTCCAGAAAAACAAATAAAGAGATTACGAAGCCTTCTTAGCGAGGCCGAGACTAATTTGTCTGCTGCAAAGGAGCTTTTAGTTTCCATTATCGGTGACGGAGAAGTAATCACTGCTCCGCGCGATACCGTAGTATCGGCGCCAGAAGGCAAAATTATTGAAGGTATTTTTGACGGTCAGATTATGATTGGCCCTGATGGCAAGAATTATCCGGTGCCGGCCAACTACGCTTCTAAATCCAAGCTAGTTGAGGGCGATATTATGAAGCTCACAATTACTGAAGATGGTAAATTCCTCTACAAGCAAATTGGTCCAGTTGAGCGAAAAACGGTAATTGGTACTTTGATTCATCACGATGATAAGTATTATGTAGAAGTTTCTGGCAAAGAATATCAGATTCTCTACGCTTCAGTGACTTATTTCCATCTTAAAGAAGGTTCGCAGGTTTCAGTGACGATCCCAGCGAAAAATGATGAGGCGACTTGGGCAGCGGTAGAGGCTGCGCTTTGAACTTTCTTTGAAAAAGAAAGTTCAGTAAAGAAATGATGAAAATTTTCCGAGAAGTGAATTCCCGGAAAATTTTTGATTATGATATAATCAAGATATGAAGTCTCTTTACAGAAAATACAGACCTCTCAGATTAGTAGACGTTGTGGGACAAGAGCAGGTGACAATACCACTAGAAAATGCAATTGAAGCTGGCAAGATTAGCCATGCATATCTTTTCGTGGGTCCGAGAGGATGCGGTAAAACGTCGGTCGCAAGGATTCTAGCGCACGCAGTGAATGGTTTTGACTACAAGCTCGAGGATGACTACGTT
This sequence comes from Candidatus Saccharimonadota bacterium, assembly GCA_017511205.1. GTDB lineage: Bacteria > Patescibacteriota > Saccharimonadia > Saccharimonadales > Saccharimonadaceae > Nanosyncoccus. The sequence continues at coordinate 195,354 of JAFWLE010000002.1, read as the reverse complement.
GATATTATCGAAATTGATGGCGCCTCAAACCGGGGAATTGATAACATTCGGGATTTACGCGAAAAAGTGATGATTGCGCCAACTAAGGGCAAGTACAAAGTTTATATCATCGACGAAGTGCATATGCTGACCAAGGAAGCCTTTAATGCGCTGCTTAAAACCTTAGAAGAGCCACCGGCTCACGCGATTTTTATTATGGCAACGACAGACGCTTACAAAGTGCCAGTGACCATCACATCGCGCGCCCAAACTTACACTTTTAAGTTAGCCGATTCTAAAGTTATGTTCGATTATTTGAAGAAAATCGTCGAGGAAGAAAAGATCAAAATCTCTGACGAGGCCCTAAAATTAATCGTAAAGCACGGTGGCGGGTCGTTCCGTGATACCTTGAGTCTGCTTGATCAGATTTCGACATTTTCTGATAAAGAAATTACCAAAGGAATGGTAATCAGTGCCATGGGATTACCTCAAGACGAGAAAATCGCCGAACTATTAGCTGAATATCAGAATGGTGACACCGAAAGAATCGCGGCAATTTTAAAAGATTTGCTATCGTCTGGCGTAAAGGCAGAAACTTTAGCTGAAGAATTAATCAGTTCTATTATCGAAAAACCGAATCCAGAACTCTTGCCACTGCTCGCTAAGCTACCTGATGTGAAAGCTCCGTTTGCAGATGCTAAATTGTTAGTAGCATTAGCTGAAGGGAAGGGCCTAGTTCAACGCCATTTTTCAGTAGACAATCAAGCTAATGACGTAGCTAGCTCTTCAGACGGCCGTCCTCGTGCGCGGTCATTTCCACAACATTTCACCCAATCCTCGCCTCGATCAAGTTTGACATCGGCATCCGCCGAGTCAAACATTACTCGTCTCGGACGGGGAAATGTTGATAAAAATGACTCCGGCTCGGCCGGGGAATTGTCTGAAGAACCAGCTACGTCATCAGCTCAATTCGACTGGAATGATTATCTGGAAAAAGTACAAGGACTAAGCGATGCGGTATATTCACAGCTAGCAAAAACGGAATCTGAATTCAAAAACAACGTTTTGCATATTTATCCGCCGAAAAAAATCGTGAAAAGTATTCTTTCACGCGACAATAATAAGAAGATATTAGTTGAGGCAGCTGGTGGCAAAGAAATTGAAATTCACGATGCCGATGAAGCACCTGGGCAAGCCAAAAAAGACGAGACTTTAAACAGAATTTCTGATATAATGGGTGGAGAGGTAAAAAATGACGGAGGAGGTAACCCATTCTAAATCTGGTGGCAGAGTGCCGCCGCAGGATATCACCGCAGAGAAGTCGTTGCTCGGTGCTATCATGCTTTCTGATGCGGCCTTGCCGGAAATTTTGACAATTTTGAAACCGCGTGATTTTTATGATACAAGACATCAAACGATTTTTGAAGCCATGATGCATATTTACGATCAGCATAAACCGATTGATCTTTTGACTCTTACCGCCGAATTAAAGGCCAGAAAGAAATTAAAAGAAATTGGCGGGGCGCCATATCTTACAGAGCTTTCGAATTTCACGCCGGCAGCTGCGCACGCCAAGGCTTACGCCGAAATCGTGGAGAAGGCTTCGGTTAGACGCAGGTTAATCAATGCCGGTAATAGTATTGCTGACAAAGCTTACGAAGAGGATGCCGACGTAGATAATCTGATTGGTGCAGCCGAGAAGGATCTGTTCGAGGTGTCGGATAAAATTATCCATAGCGACTACGTGGCGATGGACGAGCTACTCGCAGATGCATTTGACCGAATTGAGGATTTGCAAAAGAATAAAGGAGCTCTTCGCGGCTTAAAAACTGGCTTTCGCGATATCGATAAAAAGACCGCTGGTCTCCAGAAAGGTGATTTAATTATCGTTGGCGCACGCCCGGCCATGGGTAAAACAACTTTTGCGCAAAACTTGGCTTACAATATCGCCAGCATCAACAAAAAAGGCGTATTATTCTTCTCGATGGAGATGGCGGCAAACGAGATTATTGATCGGATGATTTCGGATGTGTCTGGTGTCAACAACTGGAATATCCGTACTGGTAATTTGTCCGATGAAGAGTTTCAAAAAATTGGCGATGCACTAGGCGAAATGGATGAAATTCCAATCTATATTGACGATACCAGTTCAATGACGATCGTGGAGCTTCGCAATAAAGCCAGGCGCGCTATGCATGACCACGACATTGGCGTCATTATTGTGGACTATTTGCAGCTGATTTCTGGTTCAGACCGCTATGCGGGGAACCGCGTGCAGGAAGTCACCGAGATTTCACGTGGTCTCAAAATTTTAGCGCGTGAGCTAGAAATTCCAGTAGTGGCCTTGGCTCAGCTATCACGTAGCGTAGCCGGGCGAGACGATCCGCGTCCAGTACTGTCTGATCTGAGGGAGTCTGGTTCGATTGAGCAGGACGCCGACCTCGTGATGTTCTTACACCGCCCAGATTATTACAAACAAAACGATGACGATTACGTCGAAACGCACATTACCGAAGTTTTGATTGCCAAACATCGTCATGGCGCCGTCGGCAAAGTTGAACTTTACTTCCATCCAGAGTTACTGCGTTTTATGTCACTCGACAAGGAACATTAGTTATTATTTTGGTTTTGTTTATGATATAATAGTTTGGTGAAGAAAATTATTATTTCGAAACTTTTTTTGTATCGTTATAGATTCGTGATTGGCTATATCGTACTGGGTTTAGCTTTTTTGTTTTTACTAATTCTACTACCCACGATTGCCCAAACTGGTTTATCTGAAGCCGAAATTAATTCCGCATCTTCCTCTTATTATCTCGGTAAAGACGGAATCTTAAATGGTGATATCGTAGATTTACCTTACCGCGTGCTCCAGAAATATTCAATTACCTTTTTTGGCCTCTCGACTTATACTATTAAACTGCCAAGTATTATTATTGGATTGCTGCTGGGTATTCTCCTGATGCTACTTTTGTCTAGGTGGTTTAAAAGTAACGTCTCTTTGCTAGCATCATGCTTAATTGTTTTATCTACGCCTTTTCTATTCCTAGCTGGCTCTGGCACACCTTTAATTATGATAGTATTCTGGCCAACATTGTTGCTTTGGCTGGGTTCCAAAATTCAGGGCGAAAAACGTCCGAAGCCACTGTATAGTTTTATGTTTGCTATCGCGATGCTTTTTTCGATTTTTACACCTTATATGATTTACTTCGCTGTCTTTTGCGTGGCTTTCGTGCTTTTGCAACCTCATCTCAGGTTCATTGTAAAGAATTTGCCAAAATTACCGTTCGCTCTAGTGATATTAATTATCCTAGCCGGGTTTGCAGTAATCGGCGTGAGCATTTTTCATCATCCTCAGACCATTATGGAACTACTTTTTACTAAAGATTTTCAGATCGGTGATTTCTTTAGCAATATCGCTTCTGGTTTCACGCCACTCTTTTCGTGGTATTCGAGCGTGGAGAGCGTATTCCTTTCGCCTTTAATCAGTCTGCCGTCATTTGCACTGGCCCTAATTGGTCTTTTTTCAACTACCAAAGGTTTCTTTGCTTCGCGCAATTCTATCGCTACAATTTTGATTATCTTTGGGCTTCTGATTACCGGCTTTAATCCGGATGCTATCGTCTTTTTCATCTTACCGTTTTCAATCCTGATTGCTCACGGACTTAAATATTTGCTCGAAAAATGGTATGGTTTGTTTCCAGAGAATCCTTATGCAAGAATCTCTGCTCTCTTGCCGCTCACTGTTTTATTTGCTCTGATTATTATACCAGCTTTGAATCAATATATTTATGGTTATCGTTATAATCCTAGCGTGACAGACGCTTTTTCGGATAATCTCGCTATCGTGAAGAAAAATCTCACCGATGAAAAGCTTTTGGTATACGACCATGCTGATTTTTACAGGATTCTTGAGAAAACCATGGATATTAAAGTAATTGATAAATTTGAAAAAAGTGACAAGCTAGCCGTAATGGGACAGCTAGGCGATACGGATGAAAACTATCAGCTCTCGCGCATTATCACCTCGCCAAAGCGAGATAATTCTGATATAATATATCTATATATTTATTCAGAGGAAAAAGAAGGAGAATAAAATGGGTCAAACAATGGACCAAATGAAATTACTAAACCAATTAAGAAAAGCCCAAAAGGAGCTCAAAAACGAGATTGTAGAAGTAGAAGCTGGCGATGGTGCAGTGGTAGTGCAAATCAATGGTGAGCTCAAAGTTAAAAAAGTTAAACTTGATCCTGAAAAAATTGATTTCGACGATATCCACGAGCTAGAACGCTGGATTGAGAACTGTATGCGTGATGGCTTTGCCAAAGCGCAAGAAATTGCAACAGACAAAATGAAGCCTCTTATGGGCGGCCTTGGTAATCTAGGTCTCGGCGGGATGTAAATGCTGCCACAGGCGCTGAATGGTTTAATTGATGCGCTCGGTAGATTACCGGGAGTAGGTCCGCGTACAGCCGAGAGATATGCTTACTTTTTGTTTAAATCTGATTCAAAACTCTCACAGAACTTAGCCGATGCACTTTCGAATCTACATTCTGGTGTCAAATCTTGCCCGGTGACTTTTGCTCTGATTGATGCCAATGAAGAGTATTCGCCTTTTTATACGGACAAGTCGCGTGATAAAACCACAGTAATGGTAGTTGAGGAGCCTTTAGATATCTATGCTATTGAGCAAACTAAAGCCTATAAAGGCACTTACCACGTACTAGGTGGAGCAATCTCACCAATTGATGGTATTACGCCAGAACAATTACATATTGGCGAGCTAATTAAACGCGTGAATGATGATGACGTTAAGGAGGTAATTATTGCGACAAATCCTTCCGTAGAAGGCGAGTCTACTGCGCTCCTTCTCGAAAAAATGTTGCATGAACAAAATCCAAATTTGAAATTAACTAGGCTAGCACGAGGTTTGCCGCTTGGAGTAGATTTATCATATGCCGATCAAATTACACTCAGTGCGGCTTTGGAGAATAGGACGCAACTGTAATAACAATTATTTCGGGGGACGGGGTCGCTCCGGCCCGTCGTCACGGGCGGAGCGCCCCTCATACCTCGATCGTAACCTCCGGAAGCCCCCAAAATAATGTTATTACAGTTGTTCCAATGCTCTAAAGTCTATTTTGGCGAGTTTGGTCTTTGGCATCTCGTCGATGAAGCGAATCTCACGTGGAATCTCGTATTTGGCGAGATATTTTTTGTAAATGTTATTCAACTCTTTTTTCGCAGCGTGTTCTGAAACATCTTTCTCGAGAACTGCAAAGACCACTACTTTTTCGCCCCGCAACTTATCTGGTTTGCCAATGGCGGCACAACTAGAGACTAATTTACACTTCAAAGTGGCATCTTCGATGCTAGATGGGTAGATATTGTAGCCGTTACTGATAATCATTCTTTTAAGCCTCGAGCGAAAATGCACCACGCCACGTTCATCCATATAGCCGATATCGCCAGTGCGTAAATATTTTTTGCCATTGACTGTAATGAAGGCTGCTTCGTTTTCTTTGGGGTTATCGAGATAGCCCTTCATCACAGCGAGACCGCGGACCAGAATCTCGCCATCTTCACCAGTTTTAACTGGTTTTTTGGTTTTCAAACCCATAATCATTACTTCGTTGTCTGGCAACGGATAGCCGATGGCATCAGCATCTTCTGCTACGCTAGGCGGGGAGAAGATAAAGCCTCCTGATGCTTCGGTAAGGCCATAGCCATTTTCGATCAATGCCTTAGAGCCATGTTCGCGCAAAAAATCATTAACCGTCTCTTTACTAGACATACTAATAAGATCACCGCCAGAAACTACGAATTTGACTTTCTTTAAATCGTCTTTTTTGAATTTGATTTTAGTAAGGTATTCAAAGACCGACGGCACACCTACGAGAATATTAACTTTGTATTTCGTGATGTAGCTTTTGAATTTTTTAGGATTAAACTGCGGAATGAGAAAAGTGCGGGCGCCAAAATAAAGTGGCATATGAATGCAGCAACCAAGCCCAAAGGCGTGAAAGTTGGGCAGAAACGCCATAAAGGAATATTCCGGCTTAAATAATTCTGGCACTAGATATTTAGCACCGAGAGCCTGCGCGTTAAAATTAAGATTTGATAAAATTATGCCTTTTGGTTTACCGGTAGTGCCACCAGAGTAGAGGATGACAGCGTCATCTTTACTATTCACTCTGGCATGAGGATTGCCAACATATTTGTTTGCTTTTGTGAGGAATTGATCCCAAGTAGTCACGCTCTGGGATTTTTTGATGTGGTTTTTGCGACCTTTGGTGACTTTGTAAATTGCGCGAACTAGAAAATCCATCGAACGAGTAGGCGAAACCACTACTAATTGCTCTACATCGGTATTTTTAATGATGTTTTCCACTCTTGGATAGGCAATATCGATACAAAGCATGATTCTGGAATGTGACTGGAGCAAATAATCTTCAATCTCTTTTTCTGAAGAAAGCGGATGGACCATGTTGGCCACAGCACCGATTTCATTAATCGCGTAAAACATATAAATGGCTTCGGGGGTATTTGGCATACAGACGGTGATCCGTTCGCCTTTTTCGGCCCCGATGGCTTTGAGAGCAGCGGCGACCTTGTTAATCTTTTTGATTAAATCCTTGTAAGTTACTTGCGTATCAAAGTATTCAAGCGCAGTATTGTGCGGCCATTTGCATGATGATTCATAAATGGCATCATAGAGTCCGCCTTCGAAATACTCGATATTGGGAGGCATTTTCTCAATATAACTATATTTGGCACGTTCGATTTTCATGTCAATTTTACGTAAAGTATTCTTGATTTTTCGATAAATGTATTCTAAAGGCATAGTTATATTTTATCATATTCAACTATAAATATGCTATAATCTAGATATGGATAAAAACTTTCGAGTGCGAGTAATCGTGGGTGTAGCACTGTTTCTGGTGGCGCTGGTTGGCATGTATACTTTTGATGGGAAACCATTTAAGGTCATGTTCGCGCTTTTTGCAGTGGTAGCCGCGATTGAACTTTTAAGTTTTTTCAAACGCGAGCATTCTTTTGATCATGTGATACTAGCAATTGTTGAGCTTGGATTCTTATTCTATGGAACATTATTTGTCAATCAAATTGATGTATCGCATTTTTGGTATATTATTTTAGGCGTTCCGGGGTATGATATTTTTGCTTATCTATTTGGCAAAATGTGTGGCGGAAAAATTTTTGGTAAATCTAGGCCATTTCCAAAGATTTCTAAAAATAAAACCTGGGAAGGAACGCTATTTGGATTACTGATGGCCATTGGTCTAGTCGCAATTATGATGACTGTGCGCGGAGCCTTTAGTGAAGACTGGATGTATTTAATGTGCGGACCACTAGCTTTGATGGGAGATCTATTTGAAAGTTATCTCAAACGTTGCTTCCGTGTAAAGGACTCCAACGAAATTTTAATTAAGAATAAAGTATTCGAAAAACTGGAGGCACTAGTAGGCGGCTCGGAAGGGCACGGTGGTTTCCTTGATAGAATTGATTCTTCAGCGTTTGCCGCTTCGATGCTTTTAATTATTTCGACGTTTATTTGATAAACTTTTGATAACCCTTGACTAGGTAATCTGCGCCCGAAATCATGGTAAGGGCGAGAGCAAGATAAAGGGCGATGTTGCCGACAATAGTAAAGAATTCTAGGTTGACGATAAAATTTAGCAGCAGAATGATCAGAGCTGTCATTTGAGTAGCGGTTTTTAACTTACCGTAAATAGATGCCGAGATGGTTACGCCTTTTCTCGCAGCCATCATGCGCATACCATCGACCGCAAAATCACGAATTAAAATGATAGCAAAGACTGCTACCGGCACAATGTTATAATACGCCAAAGCAAGAAAAGCTAGATTAATTAGCATTTTATCTGCTAGAGGGTCCAAAAAGGCACCGAGGTCGGTGACGAGTTTTTTCTTTCTGGCCCAAATGCCATCAATTTTGTCCGTGATAGCTGCAACGATGAATAGAATTAGTGCAACGATTTTAGCCCAATCAGCTGGAATAAGGATAAAGATCAAAAAGAGAATTGATAAAATCATTCTGGCTATAGTCAAATAAGTGGGGCCGGTTAGGCCACGAGTCTTTTTTTCGCTCATATAATATTCCTTCGGTGCTCAACTTTCCAAGCACGGATTTTAGCAAAACGTGCGGCCAAAACATCAGTCGACAGCTTATCGCCTAACATCACGGTTTCTGAGGGTTTGAATTTATATTCCGCCATAGCTTCTGTTAATTTGGTACTCATTGGCTTTTTAGCCCACCAGACGCAGTCCACACCAATTGGCTCGCAAAACTTCTGCATCATTTTTTTGCGGCCATTGTTAGAGATAATCACAATTTTGACGCCAGCTTTTTTACACTTTCCAACCCACTCAGCTAGCTCATCCGCAGGTTCTTTTTCGGAATGGAGGCGAAGAGTATTATCTAGATCGCAGAGAAGGAGCTTCACGTTCTCCTTTTCTAAGATGGCTGGAGTCACGTCTTCGAAGCGCTCAAATTTTTTGTCGGCACGAAAAATATTCATATCTATATTTTACCATGTTATAATACTAATATGTATAATAAATTCAGTGAGTTTTTGGCTGATAAGCAGAAAATCTGTATTATTCAAGCAGAAAATCCGGATGGCGATTCGCTTGGTAGTGCAATTGCGCTAGACTATTTGTTGTCAGGAAAAGATGTGTCGCTTTACTGCCCGATAGATATACCGAAATATTTGCATTATTTTAAAGATTGGTCTAGGGTGACTAGTGATTTTGATTTTAAAGCTGATGGCTACATTATTGTAGATACAGCGGCGGAGATTTTGCTTTCGAAACTCTTAGAAGACGCCGCGATTAAAAATCGACTAGAAAGTGCGCCGATATTCGTGCTGGACCATCACGAAACTGAAGACGATATTAACTTTTCGCATGAAAAAATAATCGAAGTTTTACCTTCTTGTACAAATTTAATCTATAAAATTGCAAAAGATCAAAAAATCGAAATCTCAAAAGAGGCGGCGGAAGCCATTTTTCAAGGGCTTTTATCTGACACATTAGGACTCACTAGTGCTTCAGTGACAGCAGAAACTTTTGACACGGCCGCAGATTTAACTAGGTTAGGCGCAGATGTTTCATTACTAGAGGATCAGCGTCGCGAGTTTATGAAAAAATCACCTCGGATTCTGGATTACAAGGCAGATCTGATTAAGCGGATTGAATATTCTTTAGACGGAAAGCTGGCTACAGTGCATATCCCTTGGGACGACATAAAGGAATACTCCGATGAATATAACCCAAATGTTTTGATTCTGGAAGAAATGCGCTTGATCGAGGGCGTAAAAGTCGCCGTAGCTATCAAGACTTACCCCGATGGTAAGCTCACCGGCAAAATTCGTTGCGCTACGGAGGCGCCAATTGCCGAGAAAATCGCCGGTTACTTTGGTGGTGGTGGTCACCCGCTAGCGGCTGGGTTTCGTACTTATGATACGACCTATGATGAAGTTTTAAGAGATTTAATTAAAATTATCCCGGAGTTAGAAGCTGATGTTTAAGAAAAAACTCACTCTTAAGAAAACTCACGATTTTTCGGCTGTCAAGAATCCGAAGCTCGTGGTGGTAATGATTCATGGCATCGCCTCAGATTCGAGGACGTTTGCGAATGCTTTGAAATATCTCGAAGGTACCACCTCGTTAAAAGAAGTCAGGTTTGTCACTTTTGATTTACTGGGTTCTGGCAAATCTTTAAAAAGTGACCGTTTAAATTATGATTACAATGATCAGCTTGAGGCGCTCCATAATTCGATTGAAAAATTGCATTTAGGCGATACGCCATTAGTCTTAATAGGCCATTCACTCGGGACTTTTATCGTGACGCGCTATGCTGCTACTTATAAGGGAACTGTTAAAAAGTTAATTCTGATTTCACCACCGGTTTATACGGAAAAAGATTTTGACAATCCAGCTTTTGATAAAGGTATTAAAATGTTTAAAGACGCCGTTAGTCTTAAGAATCGCAAGATTCTGGACGAAAAATCTTTCAACAATTCGATGGAGCATATCGTCCTAGATCGCAAAAACTATAAGGTGCTTGCTAGCTTGAAGGTGCCTACAGTTTTGATTTATGGTAGTTTAGATCAGATTATTGCTTCCTATAATTATCCGAAACTATTAAAAGACAATCCGAAATACCTCACTGCGATTAAGACTGAAGGCCGGCACGGCATCACGCACGATAAGTATGTCAAAATTGTTAATATTTTGGAGGAAATATTGAATGCTAAAGATATATAATACCGCTTCACGGAAATTAGAAGACTTCAAGCCGTTATCAGAGGTGGTAAAAATTTATACCTGCGGGCCAACGGTTTATAACTATGCCCACATTGGTAATCTCACAGCTTACATTTATTGGGATCTTTTGGTCAGGACTCTGCGTCTGAATAATTACAAGGTACGACGGGTGCTAAATTTGACGGACGTGGGGCATCTTGCTTCGGACGCAGATGAAGGCGAAGATAAGCTCGAGAAAGGTGCCGAGCGGGAAGGTAAAACCGTCTACGAAATTGCCGACGAATATATAGCGGCATTTAAAAAGGATTACAGGAGTCTAGATTTAACTGAACCGGACGTCTGGGCCCGGGCTACTAATTACATTGATGATGACATCGTGGCGGTAAATGCTATGACGAAAAATGGTTTTACTTATGAAACTAGTGATGGAGTTTACTATGATACGGCCAAATTCGAGCATTATGCGAATTTTGCACAGCTAGATTTAGCTGGCTTAAAGGCTGGAGCTAGGGTAGGATTCTCGGATGAGAAGCACAATGTTTCGGATTTTGCAGTTTGGAAATTTATTCACCCGGGCGAAAAGCATGCGATGCGTTGGGATTATCTAGGCCGTCCAGGATATCCGGGTTGGCATCTAGAATGCGCCACAATTATTCATAAAGAGCTTGGCGAACCAATTGATATTCATACAGGCGGCGTAGATCATATTCCGATTCATCATACTAATGAAATTGCCGAAACCTTTGCAATGACAAAGAAAACTTTGTCGCGCTATTGGTTGCACTGTAATTTTATTACCATCGATGGGGAGAAGATTTCGAAATCACTCGGGAATACTTACACCCTTGCTGAACTATCTGAAAAAGGGTTCTCTCCATTAGATTATAAAATGTGGGTGCTGTCTGGGCACTTCCAAGGGACTAGGAACTTTACTTTTGAGTCTCTAGAGGCAGCCAAGACGCGACGTTTGAATTGGCGAAACCGCATTGCGCTATGCTATCAGAAAGATGTTCCGTCTGATGGAAAGTTTGATGAAATTCTCGCTGCGGTGAATAATAATCTGAATTCGCCAGAAGCCTTTGCTATTATCGACAACGCCTCACTTTCTCTAGATGATTGGCAAAAAGTGGATCAGCTTTTTGGATTGAAACTGCTTGATGAGACGCCAGATATTTCACCTGAACAATATGATCTAATTCGCAAAAGGGAAGTGGCGAGAGCGAAAAAAGACTTTGCTGGGTCAGATGAAATTAGAGATTCTTTAGCGGAGCAAGGCATTGCAGTGCGCGATACGGCCGATGGGACGGTTTGGGAATACTTGGAGTAGTATTATTTGAGACTTAAATTCAGATTTGTAGATACTTGCGGATAAACAGCTCTATTTAACCAGTCTGATTTGGCAAATGTATTTCATGACCTATAAACGTCTTTAATTGAGTGATCGCCATTTCACGAAGCAGAACCAAACGTTCGCTTTGTGGTTTTTCTTGTTTGATCAAGATAGCGTTATAGCTCTCTAAGTTCGCAAGCACTAGAAGTTGGTTGAGATTAGCGAAATCGCGGATGTTACCTTTCTTGGATTTGTTCTCGTCTCGCCATTCTTTGGCAGTCATGCCGAAAAGAGCAACATTCAGTAAATCCGCTTCACTAGCATAGGTAAAATGAATCTGGCGCGGAGTGAGGTCGGGTGGGAGACTATCTTTAACGGCATCCGTATGAATATGATAGTTGAGTTTACTGACTTCACGATTTAAATTCCAGTTGAGAGATAAACGAGAATTCTCATCGGTTTTAAGTCTACGGTAATCTTTCATGATATAAAGCTGAAACTCTGGGGAAATCCAAGTGGCAAAGCTCATGGCGATATCGGCATGGGCGTACGTTCCACCATCGTATCTACCTCGTTTGTTTACCATGCCGATTGCGTTGGTCTCGTTTATCCATTTTTCTGGCGAAATTACGAAGGAATTTGCTCCTGCTTCATTTTTAATGGTGCCAAATCCGGCACCATTGAAACGTGGGTTATGCAATTGTTCCCAAATACCGAGAAATTCTATTGTATCTCGATTGCGCATCCAGTTCCTAATTATGAATTTCGTATCTTGTATCTTTTTATATTTTGCAATATCCGTGAGTGAGATAAACTCGTTATTAAAATCGTTGGTGTAGATGCCGATGGTCAAGCCTTTGGCATGGATAGTTTCTTTTGGCATAAGAATCCTTTCGTTATTATTATTTGCCATACTATCCTTCCTTCGTTGAAAAGTATTATATCACGTCATAGTAATAATACAAAAAAATGAGTAAGTGTTCGGGGTTTGTTCGGTGAGACGCTAGATATAGCGGAATTTGGCTTATTTTAGACGCTAGACATAGCGGTTGATAGTCACTATATATTATATATAGTTCTGTCCAGCCTCCTTCATTCTAAAGCAGGGCTTGTTACGTTAGCGATTTTCACAAAATCCCAACGTAACAAATCATTTTTTATTGTTTCAAAAATGAAACAGGCCTTTCAAAAAAAAACTAGATTAAACCTGTGACAGGCAGGGAACTAACAATGAACTAGGTTCTCCATTCAGCCTCAATTGTTCATTGTCACGATTCTCCAATGTTACCAGATTTCTTGGTGCAGTGATTTCTAAATCATTATTTTACGTTGTCATATATCTAGATTTCTGTCACCAGAGTTTAGAAGCAGAGCCATCCTGACTTATCACTTGTAATCTCTGATGTTATCAAAATTGCGCTATCGTACTTATCGGAAGTTTCGGAAAGGCGGGAAGAAACGAAACCCCTGAAAACTAAACCACTACCGAGCAAGACAACGTACGCTAAACCCATCGTCGCGAGCGCTGCTGAAGTCAGGGGTAACGCGCCCATCGGAATTGGCGTCCAAATGGTACGAGCCGCCGTCACCGTTTACCACAGGTGACCGCCAGTAGCCATTGGTGCCAGTGTCTCCAAGCGAGCCATACCAGCGGCCAGCGAGAGCAGTCTTAATTGGGGGTGTACTACGAGCAGCTGGAGTGAAACAGATCCAGTATGTTGGTGACACTTGTTTTATTTGTGACCAGAATTTGTGTCATCTTTTTTCTAAATCTCTTTTTGAGTTATTGATGTCCATCGCTACTATTTCACCGTGCCCTCGCCCCGGGCGAGGGCACACGTTCTAGTAGACACTTCCAGTGTCTTTCGTTCCTCGTGGCTCGAAAAATCGTAAACAAGTTTCCGATTTTTACTCGCTCACTCGTCCGATGGAGGACTAGGGGGAAAAGCACCTATAACGATGCTCTCACGCAGCGAATATAGTTCCCGAAGTCGCGACCGCCGTTGCTGGTACCCAGGCTACTACCACTGTAGAAGAGGCCGTAACGACTGAAGCTATAGTTAGCCGTCGTAGACCACCAGTAGCCGTAGCCAGGACCGTTAACGGAGCCCCCGTCGTAGTAGCCACCGGTAACTGGGGAGAAGGCAGTGACAGTAACCGAATCCGAACCGGCTAGACTATTTATGGAGCCCGCTGGTTTACTAGTATCGTAACTAGGTAAAGTCCAGTTGGCTGGGCAAATGTTTTCAGTATCCAGGGTGGAGTTACCACTTGTAAGAATAGTCTTAGCACTGGCTGCGGCGTAATTGTACCAGACGCCGTTTTCTGTGTTTCCTGAATCGTGGCATCTAGCCTCGTCGTAGCTATCACCGGCGGTGAGATCTCTTTCACAGACATTGACGTTTTCGTGGGTACTAAAGTTAGAGTTAGTGGAGTTAACTGTGCCGGTGATTCTTAAGTTCTGAGTCATCCAGATAGCGTACTGATCTTCTTCACTAGCGTTTTTAGTTTTAATTTTGGATACACAGTAAGGTTCTTCGTCACGAGAGTCGCGTAGATAGTACTGTGCATTATCAGTCATATTACTCATGACAGTAGCGACATTAGATGAATTGATTTCTTGCATATAGGTGATGTTTGGTACTGGAGTATTGCAAGTAACTGGAGGATCTGGGCCGACTGGTGGTTCTGGCTCTGGGCTAGTTACAGCATAGAAAGTAATGATATTGGTATAGGTGCCTGAGGCTTGGTCAGTTGAAGCCTTTGCGCCGATTTTGAATTTGATAGATCTATTATCTGCCGGGCTGGTGGTTTCAATAAGGGACTTTCCAGTAGCACCTTCGTCGTCATTATCCTTTGGTAAACCTGAATAGTTAGACCAAGTAGAACCATTATCATCTGAAGTACGATACCCCCAAGTATTGTCGGTAGTGAGACTAGATAAGTCTGCATTTGGAGCTAAGCTAGTAAATTTATAGTTACTATTGCTAGTATTTACTAGATCAGTATTAGTAGAAGACGTGCCAGCTGTGGCAGTGAGATAATAGCCATAGGCAGCGTTTGTTGTAACACTCACAGTGAGAGTATTACTATCTGCGACAGAACCAGGGGCAAGGTTATCAATGATTAAGTCAGTGGTAGGTGTGTCGGAAGAGAGATTGATGGAAATAGTGGGATTAAAAGTGAAAGAAACATCGACACTATCTTGGTAAGTAACGGCGGAGGCGCCTTCTACTAGAAGTGCAGAGCTAATTATAGTTAAGCTTAGCAAAAAGGTGCTTAGCGCCATCTTTTCAGTACATATATGACTTCTCATACTTTTATTATACACGAGCGGAATAGTTTTGCAAATAGATTATTTATAATAATAGCGAGCCAAGAATTCGTTTTTATAAGTACCAAACGAGCCATCGAGTAGACTTTTACGAATACTATCCACTGTATGAACTACGAAATGTTCGTTGTGGATACTGGCGAGGACTTTAGCCGTAATTTCGTCGGTTCTAAATAAATGATGCAAATAGGCGCGCGTGTAATTTTTACAACATTCACAGTCGCAGTCTGGCATGAGGGGAGTAAAATCATGAGCATATTTAGCGTTTTTAATATTGATGCGGCCATCCAAAGTATAGAGCGAGCCGTTTCTAGCCATACGGGTCGGGCCAACACAGTCAAAAGTATCGCAACCAAACTCGGCGCCAATGAATAGATCTCTAGGCTCTTCGCCCATGCCTAAAAGATGTCGTGGTTTTTCTTCAGGTAAAATACTATTTACTGTTTTTAACATTTCATCCATGCCGTCAGCCACAAAGACGCCACCAATGCCAAAACCATCCGGGTTCTTGGAGGCACAATACTTAGCCGATTTAGCTCGCAGATCGAGGAAATCGCCACCTTGAACTACTGCGTAGAGATATTGCTCGTTTGAACATGGGTCCTGCCGCGCATTTTCCCCCAAAATTTTGTCTTCGACAAACATTTTGGGGGTCCCCCTATGCGCGTCACCCATGTTAGCCAAGCGATGATGTTCTTCTACGCAGCGGTCTAGCCAACGGTGGGTGCGTTCCATAGCCTCCTTCATGTCTTCATATTTTTCAGATTTGGCTAGGTGATCAAACGCCATGTGAATGTCGGCGCCAATCGCCCATTGCGCCTGCATACTAGATTCTGGTGTAATCTCAAATTTGCGACCGTCAAGGTAAGATTTGAATTTGACGCTTTCCTCAGTGATTTTAACATCGGGCAGCGAGAAAATCTGAAAGCCGCCTGAATCGGTAAAAGTGGGGCCGTGCCAACTGCTAAACTCAGCTAAGCCGCCGGCTTCTTTGATTAAATCTACACCAGGGCGAAGAATCAAATGATAGGTATTCGCAAGAATAGCTTGAGAGCCGAGGTCACGCATTTCCTTCATGGTGAGAGCTTTGACCGTGGCACGGGTGGCGGCGCCCACAAAAGCTGGCGTTTTGATATCGCCGTGAGGCGTATGGATTACACCGACCCGTGCTAGCCCAACGCGTTTTTTAATGTCAAACTTTAGCATATAAACATCGAATCTCCGTAGCTTAGGAAGTTGTATTTTTCTTTTACAGCGTGATCATAAGCCGCGTGTAAATGCTCCCAGCCGGCAAAGGCAGCAGCAAGCATCAGGACAGTGGATTTAGGAGCATGGAAATTAGTCAGAATCGCATCGACGGTGGTAAATTCGAAACCAGGATAAATAAAAATATCGTCTTCACCTTCGGTTTTACCGGTTTTGCCGTAGTATTCTAGCGTGCGCGTCACGGTAGTACCTAGCGCGACCACGCGGTGACCAGAATCTTTAGCGGTTTTCATCGCTTCGATAGTTTCTTTAGGAATATGAAACCACTCGGAATGCATTTTGTGATCTTCGACATTATCAGAACGAATTGGTAAGAAAGTACCGAGGCCAACATGCAAAGTTAAATACTTAATCGTTACATTTTTTTTGCGGATTTTTTCTAGAAGCTCTTCCGTCATATTAAGGCTGGCGGTAGGAGCGGCCGCGGAACCCATATTCTTGGCCCAAACGGTCTGGTAACGCTTTTTGTCGGATTCGGTGGCGTCGCGATGAAGATAAGGTGGTAAAGGCACAGTACCGTACTTCTCGGCGAGCTCAGCGAGCGGCGTGTCGGATTCGACTTCTGCGATGCCGTCGCCTAAAATATGAGAGATGACAAAACTTGGAGTATTGTTTTCTCGGAACGCTCCCTCGCTCCCGTCGTCACGGGGCTCGGTCGCTCCCGTTGAAGCCCGTCGCTTCAAAGGCTCCTCGAAAGCAATATCTCCAAGTTTTGTCATTGTGATCTTTAAGACATCGCCATCGTGCAATTTGCCGCGATACATCACGCGCTGAGGCTCGTCACCGTGTTTCTCGAGCACGACGATTTCGCGCTTGCGGCCGTCTGGTAATTCGCAGAATATACGTGATTGCATTACGCGGGTGTCATTCAAAATCAAAACGTCGCCTGGATTTAGAAAATCCGCAAAATCTCGGTAAAACGAGTCCTTCATTTCGCCAGTTTTACGGTTTAAAACTAAAAGCCTAGTAGTGCCACGCACTTTCGGTGGAAATTTGACGATTCTTTCCTCTGGTAAATCATAATTATAGTCTGATACTAACATAAAACATATTATAACATATTTTTCTGGTCTCGCGCAATCTGTTTCTGGTAGCGCTCCTCTTCAGAAAAAATGCAACCACAATACTTTTGCATATAAAGGCCGGCTTCGCGAGCTTTGGTTTGGCCATCACGGAAGCCAACGCGAAAATCGCGATAAAGAAACTCCACGCCAGAGTCCTGCGCCAGTTTTTCGCAAACTTTTTTGAGCTCTTCGTGTTTTTGATAAGGCGAGACTAGCAAAGTAGTAGTGAAGTGGTCATAGCCGTTCTCGGCAGCGTACCGCACGGTTTCGCCAAGACGTTTGGGATAGCAATAATTAACGCAACGGTTCGAGATATCGCTAGCGACATTCTGGCAAAATTCATCTAAGCCATATTCTTCGTGCAGAATTAATTCTACACCAACTTTTTTGGCATATTCTTTCAGACAATCACGGCGCATTTTGTACTCCATGTATGGATGAATGTTAGAGTTATACCAAAAAAGCACCGGCTCGATACCTTCGGACCGCAGTTTTTCGATACAGTAAACGCTGCACGGAGCGCAGCAAGTATGCATTAATAATTTCATTGTCATAATTATAACATTTATGGTACAATTATTCTATAAGGAGGTTTAATGACTAAACAAATCGAAACGGACTCAAAAACATTTGTGAAGTTTTGGATGGTGCCGCTTTTTATCTTGCTCATCATCTTTTTCATTATTAATGCTCTAACGGGGCTAGTAATAATTGGTATTTCAATCTTTATGGCATTAGCACTCCGCCCACTAGTAAATAAGGTGAATGGACTGTTTACAAAATGTTTTGGTAAAGACAAAAAACACCAAACGGTGTCTGCAGTTTTTGCGTATCTAATCGTAATGCTCGTGATTATCGCTATTGTCGCAATCGTGGGGCCGGTAGTCGTAAATGAAACTTCGAGGTTTATTCAGAATTTTCCAGAAACTTTTGAGAGTGCCTTTGGTGGCTGGGACGGCATCAATAAGCTTGGGCAGAACTTTGGCGTCCAAGATTTACATAGCGAGATTGACCATGCACTAATGGATCTTTCGAATAATTTGATGGGGGTATTTGGTAATAACTTAATGTCTAGCGTAAGCGGGATAGCAGATGTGGTGATGAAGGCCGCGCTCGTTTTAGTTTTGACACTACTCTTCCTACTAGAAGGTCCTGGCCTAATAGATATGTTTTGGAATAGTTTGGGAGCAAAAGAGGACCGCAAAGGTGTCAAAGAATATCGCCGTTTGTTTTCACGAATGGCGGATGTGGTTTCGACTTACGTTTCTAGACAGCTTTTCGTTGCAATTTTGGATGGATGTGCCACTATGATTATTGTCTTCCTTCTGTCGCTATTTATGGGCTTTTCGCCCAACCTCGCCATTCCGATGGGAATGATTACAATGCTGTTTTATATGATCCCGATGTTCGGACAGTTTATTGGTGGCTCGATCGTGACTTTAATCCTGCTAGCCTCGAACTGGGCCGCAGCCGTTATCTTTATTGTAGTATATGTGGTCTATTCACAAATCGAGAATAATATCATTGCGCCAAAAATTCAGGGCGATGCCTTGAAACTTCAGCCAGTAATTATTTTATGTGCCGTTATAATTGGTATGTATATGTTTGGGCTACTTGGTGCGATTATTTCCATCCCGATTGCAGGATGTATTAGAGTTCTACTAGAGGAATTGCCGAATCTGAGAGCAATTAAGGAATAAAATGGCTGAATCCGAACCAGACATTGACGACAAAAAGCTGTTGCCAAAAAAAATGATAAAAAAACCACTACTGATAGTGATTTTTGTGCTAATTAATATCATCGTAATTGCTGCAACTGCTTTTTCGGAATTTGGTAATTCGGAAAACGCCGCCACGCTCTCGGAAGTAAAAATCAACTGGTGGTTTCTACTGCCACCGGTAATATGTTTTGTTATAGCTATGACAATTGAAATATCTAAATATGTTTTAATCATGCGCTCCATGACGAAGGAGAAGTTTGACCGAAAACGGGCGCACAAAGTAGCAAGAAGGACAGTGCTACTCGGCAGGTACTATGATAGCATCACGCCGGCGGCGATTGGCGGTCAACCATTCCAGATTTACTACATGCGCAAAAACAGCAATCTACCAGCCGGTGAATCAACGGCAATTCCGATTTTTGGTATGATTTCGGGGCAAATTGGGTTCATCATTATCGCGGTGATTTGTTTCTTATTTGGTAGTGCTTCAATTAATAATGCGGTACTAATTGGTACGGCTTGTTTTGGCCTTTTATTCTACGCTTTTTGGCCGGTGACAGTAATGATCGCGACGTTTTTGCCAAAAGCTACCGCCGAGTTGATTAATAAAATCGTCAGGTTCTTAGCCAAAATCCACATCGTAAAGGATCCGAAAAAAACTACCAAAAAAGTGGAATATGAAGTCAATGCTTACGCCAAATGTGTGCGTTTGATTCTAAAGACTAAAGGTTTATTTTTAAAGACCGTTTTAATGTCTGTGGTGTTTCATATTTTAATTTCCACCATTCCGTTTTTCGTTTTAACAGCCTTTGGTGGTGACGTAGATTTCTTACCATGCTTTGTAACTACTGTGGCGGTGACTTCGGCAGTTTACTTCATCCCGACTCCAGGTAACGCTGGGGCAGCGGAGGGTACATTTTATGTGGTATTTTCACAACTATCATCTGGTTATATTTTCTGGGCGATGCTGGTCTGGCGATTCTTCTCGTATTATATTTATATTATAATGGGGCCAATAGTTTACTTCCTTATGCATTTGGAGCGAAAACGAGATGAAAAGGCGAAAGCTCTCAAAAGTTAAAATTGTATTATTATCAGTTGCAAGTTTTTTGATATTTTTTTTAGGATTTGTGCTAATTCGAGCTTTGACGTTTGATACTTCACTAGATTTAAACACCACCTTTTCTTTACCGGAATTTGCTAGCACTGAAGAGTTAAGCACAATTAGCGGCTATAACTATGCCGTGGCGACCGACGGCGAAGTCATAAGCGGTAACAAACAAGATGAAGTGAGACCGACAGCTAGTACGGCCAAAATGATTTTGGGCCTCGCAGTGATGAATGAAAAACCGTTTAATCTAGGCGAAAGTGGTGAAACGGTTAAAATCAACAATGATATGTTAAAAAGGTATTTATACTATCTTGCCAAAGGCGGATCAAACACCAAAGTGCTTTTCGGCGAAGAAATTAATGAATATGATGCACTTGCTTCAGTGTTCTTAGCTTCTTCAAACAATATGGCGGATTCGCTCGCGATTTGGGCGTTTGGTTCGCTCGAAAGCTATCATGATTATGCAGAGAAAATGTTGGCAGAATGGGGAATGACTAATACTACAATTGGGCCAGATGCCAGTGGATTTAGCCCAGAAACTACTAGTACACCCACGGAGCTTGCCAAAATCGGCCAAAAAGTGCTGGAGAATCCAGTTCTAAAAGAAATCGTAAGTCTGAAGTCACACACCGTCCCGGTAGCGGGAGAACTAAATAATACAAATCTCCTGCTCGGTAAAAACAATATCGCCGGCATCAAAACTGGATGGATTGGAGATGTATCAGGATACTGTCTTATAACTGGCTATTATGAAGGTGAACATATTATTACGACTGCTCTACTTGCTGCACCTACTAGAGAGGCATCGTTTGATGAAAGTCTAGCGATTGTACAGAAAACTCAAGGTTTGATGCCGGAAACCAAGGTGATTTCAAAAGGTGAGGTAGTAGGAAGTTACGATAGTTGGTGGACTGGCAAAGTACCAATAAGAGCCGAGTCAGACCTCGAAGTAATTGGCCGAGCGGAAGCCGCGCAAACCGTTGATTTAGAAATGGATGGTTTAGGAGGGGTTTTAAAAATTCAGATTGGAGATTATGAATACAACGTAAATGTACTGTCAGATGAATTTGAGTCTGGGCCAACTTTTGGCGAAAGACTAGCGCACGTGTTTGGCTGGAATAACGATCGGGCTTTTGAAGTTGAAAAAGGCGAAGCAGAGGAAGGGGAACCAGAAGAGAAAGTAGAAGAAAAGGAAGAGAAATCTGAAGAAAAAGAGCAGACCAAAAAGCCCGCCGAAAAAAAATCGACAGCCGTCACAAAAGTACCTTCAGAAAACTGTACCATCAAACTGGGATATTTAATGCTAATCAATCCTAATTTTCCCGTCACTACTAGTTTTATTGACGCCAGACGTAGCGAGTTAGTGAGTGTTTCGTCATTATATGGCATTGTTGAAGGGAATCGCAATAATGGTGACAATTTACTAGACGCGGAAGCGGCGAAGCATTTAAACGAAATGGTCAATGCTTATAAAAAGGAATACCCGGGGCATACTTTCGAAACTCGTTCGTGTTATCGCGCTAGGGGCACTACTTGCGGTAGGTTATGTGCAAAAACTGGTACTTCCGATCATCATACTGGACTAACTTGCGACCTTTTGGATCCGGCTTACGGAACTTCACTGGATACCGATACTTATAATCAGCACGTAGATTGGCAGTGGCTGCGCGCCAACTCCTATAAATACGGTTTTATTGACCGTTTCCCAGAAGCCTGGGCGGGCGGGCCGATGAGTGAGCCAATCAACGTTGATGCGAATGGCAGCACGGGCCTATTTGAAACTTGGCATTACCGCTATGTGGGTGTGACGGCAGCTACCGAGATTGCTACTGGCAAATACAATAATGGCCAATATGATTCTTTGGAACATTATTTGAAAGCAAGGGGCCTAGTAAAGGATCTCAAAAACGGAACCTGCAATTAGTGTTATAATAGAAAAGTATGTTTAAGCTTTTCCGGTTTTTAAAACCATATTGGTGGCAGGTGGCAATTCTGCTGATTTCGACCGCAGTACAGGTTTATACTACGCTGAGATTGCCAGCCCTGATGGCCGATATTATTAATAATGGTATCGTGGCAGGAGATACTAATTATATTTGGTTGACTGGGCTCAGAATGATCGGGCTGACTATCGTCTCGGCGGCAGGATCTCTCATTTCTAGCTACTTTGCGGCAAGAGTAGGGACGAATTTTGCCCGCGATGTGCGTACGGCGATTTTTACCAAAGTTATCAATTTTAATCTGCTCGATCTCAAGAGTTTTAGCACGGCTTCGCTTCTGACTCGTACTACTAACGACGTAAATCAAGTTCAAAATGTAATGATCATGATTTTCGCGATCCTCCTCCGGGCACCACTATTTCTAATTATTTCCATCATTATGGCGATTCATACTGCGCCGGACATGAGTTGGATTATTTTAGTCGGAGCGGCGGCAATTCTAGGTTCAGCAGTAATGATTATTTCAATCGTAATGCCGAAGTTCAAAGTTTTTCAGAAGCTGATTGATAAAATTACTTTAATTACGCGCGAAAATTTGACTGGCCTTAAAGTAGTGAGAGCCTTTGATAATGAGAAATTGGAAAAAGACAAATTCGTGCGCACAAATGATAAATTAACTAAGCTTTTGATTTTTATAGATAAAATATTGGAACTACAAAACCCGATAATTAATAGTGTTTTTAATGGCACCACACTGCTCTGTTCGTGGGTGGGTATTTCGCTTCTTTCTAAAGATTTCGCGTATCTAGGCAATATGACGGCTTTTGCCCAGTATGTGACTTTTGTGATGATATCGTTTCTGATGATGTCGATGCTTTTTGTAATGCTACCAAGAGCCAATGTTTCGGCGCATCGGATTAACGACGTACTAAAAAAGCCGATGCGAATTCGCTGGCGCGAAAAAACTTCTGGCATGCCAGAAAAATCTGCTTCAGTAGAGTTTAAAAACGTAGATTTTAGCTACCCGGAAGCCGAAGAGAAAGTGCTCGATAATGTGTCATTCAAGGCTGTGGCAGGTGAGACTACGGCTTTTATCGGCTCGACCGGCTCGGGCAAATCTACGCTGATTAACCTGATTCCACGTTTTTATGAAGCTACTGGCGGTGAGGTTCTAGTTAATGGGTTACCCGTCAAAAACTATGCTAAGAATGATTTGATTGAAAGAATTGGCTTTGTGCCGCAACGTGGAATACTATTTGCTGGTACGGTAAAATCTAATATAAAGTTTGGTGCGCCTAATGCCTCGGACGAGCAAATGCGTAAAGCTGCGCGGATTGCGCAAGCCGAAAGTTTTATCGAAAAATTACCAGAAAAGTATAACGCACGAATTTCGCAGGGTGGAGCTAACGTTTCAGGTGGGCAAAAACAGCGTTTATCGATTGCCAGAGCGATTTGCAAGAATCCAGACATTTTTATCTTTGACGATTGTTTCTCGGCCCTAGATATGAGAACTGACGCAAGACTGCGCACAGCTTTAAAAGAAGTTACTACAGACACGGTGACTTTAATCGTAGCGCAGAGAGTGAGTACTATTAAAGATGCCGACCAAATTGTGGTACTGGATAATGGTAAAGTAGTGGGGAAGGGCAAGCATTTTGAACTACTAAAGAAATGTAAAGTCTATCAAGAGATTGTAAAATCGCAACTTTCAGATAAAGAATACGCTAAAGAAATCAAGCAAGCAGAAGGGGGGAGCCATGCCTAAAGCTACTATTAGAAAGTCTATGTGGGCCTCCTTTAAGGTGTTTGTTAAATCTCTGAAAGGACACCGCTTGCCGATTGCCATCGCAATTCTGCTCACTATCGGTTCAGCACTGCTTGGCATCTTTATTCCAAAAATTCTGGGCGATATGACTACGATTGCGGTAAATACTTATCCTAATATTGATTGGGGGGAGCTGACTGGCAAAGCTGTTTTGGTAATCGCGCTCTTTCTTGGTTCGTCAGCCTTAAACTATGGGCAGGCTTATATACTCGCAGTGGTTTCCGCAAAATATACTAAAGGACTGCGTGAAAAAATCCTCGATAAGATTTTCAAGCTGCCGATTTCATATTTTGACAAACATCAATATGGTGATATCTTGTCAAGAATGTCAAACGATGTAGACGTAATTACCACATCGATGTCACAAGAAATCGCTGACGTCTCAATGTCTATCACGATTATTCTAGGCGTAATGATACTAATGCTAACTATAAGCATACCACTTTCCTTAATTTCGTTTGTAGTGGTACCAATCTCGGTCCTAGTAGTAGGACGAATTATGCGTTACGCGCAAAAGTATTTCCGTGAACAACAGAATACTTTGGGTGTTTTAAATAGTGAAGTTGAAGAAGATTATTCGGGCGAAATTGTGATTAAATCTAATTCTTATGAAGACGATGCTCTAAATGAATTTACTAGAATCAACGATAAACTCACTAAAGTAGCTAGACGAGCGCAAATCTTTTCGTCATTATCTTTCCCAGTGACACACATATTTACTAATCTGGGTTACGTGGCAGTTTGCGCACTAGGTGGAGTCTTTGTGATACAAGGCCGCATTAGTATTGGCAATATCCAAGCCTTCATCCAATATGTTTCGCAATTTAATCGGCCAATTACCGAAATTGCTTCCACTACTTCCACTTTACAGGCTTTGCTTGCGGCTTCGGAAAGGATATTTGAATTCTTAAACGAAAAAGACGAAACGCCGGACCAGGAGCCTGCTAAAACTATTTCTAAAGTACATGGTGAAGTCGAATTTCACGACGTGAACTTTAGCTACATAGAAGGCCGGCCAGTGATTAAACATTTTTCGGCTAAAATTACGCCTGGTATGAAAGTAGCAATCGTGGGACCAACTGGCGCTGGCAAAACCACTATGATTAATCTTTTGATGCGATTTTACGAACCGACGTCTGGCTATATCACGGTGGACGGCGTGCCAACTAGTGAGATGAAGCGGTCAGATGTGCGACGATTGTTTGGCATGGTCTTGCAGGATACTTGGCTATTTAGTGGTACCGTAGAAGAAAATTTGCGCTATGGGAATTTGTCGGCCACGCTTGACGACATTAAGCGTGCGGCAGTGGCTTCAAACGTTAATCACATTATTGAAGCCCTGCCAAAAGCTTACCATTCAGAAATATCGGAAGACTCGGACAATATTTCGGCGGGTGAAAAACAACTACTGACCATCGCGCGGGCGATGGTGGCGAATCCGCCAATGATGATTCTAGACGAGGCGACTTCAAACGTTGATACACGAACCGAGCAATTAATTCAGGATTCATTTGAAAAGCTGACTTCTGGTAGAACATCATTTGTAATTGCGCACCGACTTTCTACGATTCGCAATTCGGATTTAATTCTAGTAATGCGAGACGGAAATATCGTAGAGCAAGGTACACATAGTGAACTTCTGAAACTAAACGGCTTCTACGCGGAACTATACAATTCGCAATTCGCCGAGAACTAGGCCGTTGCATAATTCATCATATCTCAGGAGCTCCGCGACGTGGTAATCTAAAGATTTTACCACGTCGCTCCGCCCCTTCGGCGAAAAAATCGGAGATTTTTTCTTTATGTCCTTCGATATTGATGAATTATGCAACGAGTTCCTTTTTGATTTTAGTGAAGATATCTTCGATTGTGCCGGAAGCGTCGACTAGCTTCAAATTAAACTCTTTGGCAATTTTCGGATAGGCGGCGTCGACCTTTTGTTGGAATTCGCTCGGCTTTTTTTCAAAGGTTTCGGTGGCTTTGCCACGAGTTTTTTGGCGCTTCAAACGCTCTTTGTCAGATACTGTTAGAATAAAGCCATAGTCTGGATGAACATATTTGTCTGGTAGCAATTCTTTGGTAAGTCTAATGATTTTACTACGTGAAATACCTTCGCCGTAGCCTTGGTAAGCTAACGTGGACCAGTAATTGCGTGAGGAAATTACTATGCCACCCTTTTTTAGAACCGGCTCGGCAATTTTTTTCCAAAGTTCAACGCGCGCTGCAGTGAATAATAATACATTAGTTAATGGCTCTAAATCGTACCCCCGCGTCAGAATCATATCGTGCAGGTCGTGAGCTTGTGGCAAATCGCCATCCGGCTCTTCGAGCATCACGACGGTTTTTCCTTTTGATTCGAAATATTTTTTGAGTAGTTCGGCTTGAGTGGATTTACCAGTGCCATCCTGGCCTTCGATTACAATATACATAGTTTTATTATATATCTAAAGTCTGGTTTGCGCTATAATAGATTTATGCATGAGAGTTGGAAGCCGTTTTTAAAAGCTGAGTTTGAAAAACCGTACTTCAAAGAGTTGTCGGCATTTTTGCATGAAGAATATGAACATAAAACGATTTTCCCGCCCAAAGGGTTAGTGTTCCGAGCTTTTGCAACAGATTTAAATGACGTAAAGGTCGTAATCTTAGGCCAAGACCCGTATCACACACCAGGTGCGGCAGAAGGTTTGGCTTTTTCGGTGCCGAATTCACAACCGATTCCGCCTTCATTAATAAATATCTATAAGGAAATCGATGACGATATCGGCAAGCACGCGAATCCGCACGGGAGTTTAGCGAATTGGCAGAAGCAAGGCGTGTTGCTTTTAAATACTGTTTTAACTGTTGAGGCGCACAGACCAAAATCACATAGCGGCAAGGGTTGGGAGACTTTTACTACCGCAACGATTGAGTATCTGAACCAGACTCGCCCGCATTTAGTTTTTATCCTATGGGGCAGAGACGCCCGGAATAAAAAAGCTTTGATTGACACTTCTAAACATTTAGTGCTGGAGTCTGCACATCCATCACCGCTTTCGGCCTATAATGGATTTTTTGGTAGCAAGCCTTTTTCAAAATGCAACAAATTCTTGGTTGAACATGACATGAGACCAATCGAGTGGTAAAACTGTTGAATAATTCATTCATATCTCAGGAGCTCCGCGACGTGGTAATCTGACGATTATACCACGTCGCTCCGCCCTTGCGGCGGCAAAATCATAGATTTTGCCTTTATATCCTTCGATATGAATAAATTATTCAGTATTACTAAACCCACTTGGCCAGTCTAGCATACTCGGCAGAATCTTTTTCGTATGAATCGAGAATGTCTTGTGTGTAGGTTTTACCGTTTGATAAATTCAAAGTTTTAATCTCTGGCATGGAAGCAAGAAGTCTTACTACGGCTTCATCTGTATCGATATTGGTCATCGATTTCTTCGGATCAGTAGAATGTGAATGCACGCGTAATTCTTTATAGACAAACCTTTTGATACCAGCCTGTAGGCAGTATTTGAGACAGTTTTCACAAGTTGCTACTCTATTATAAATAGTGCAACCAGTCAAATCTTGATGCGCGAAGAGCACGGCATTCATCTCGGAGTGAATGGCAAAATAGTATTTCATCGGGCGCTCGCTAAGAGTCATTTTGGACTCATCGGCGCCTTGTAATAAACCGTTATAGCCGGTCGCAATAATACGTTTATTATTATCTACAATTACGCAACCCATTTTGGATGATGGGTCTTTTGATTTTTCGGCTACCGCCTCAGCGATGCTCATAAAGTATTCATCCCAGTCTTTTTGTGTACTCATGCAGCTATTATACCATAAGCAAACGCGGGGGGTTGAATATTGTAGCAAAGTATACCTATAATCTCGCGTTAATAAAAATAGGAGAAAAAATGCGAGGAAAAATCCGAATCAATAATTCGGGTGGGCAAAAATTCATTATTAGGATTCGCTATTTTGCGATGACGCTAGCGCTTCTTTTTAGCGTAAGCGTACCACAAATCACAGTGACAGCTGCCAGCTGTCCAGACTTAAGAATAGTGTTTGCAAGAGGCTCGGGTGGTGAAAGATGGAAGGACAAAAACTATTTGGAATTTAAGAAAACTATCGAAACAAAACTTCAAACCACTTCTCTCAAATATGAATTTGTCGATTTAGACTATCCGGCAGTGGGGATTGGTTTTGACAAACTCGACGTAACACTCGGAGCATTTTTTGGCAGAGGTGATGCTTACGAATTTGGTGATAGCGTAAATAAAGGCGTAAGTGCCTTGCAAAAAATAGTTAATGCGGGCAAGTGTCCTAATACTAAATATGTGCTAGGCGGATATTCGCAAGGCGCTATGGTGGTTTCAAAAGCATTGGGTAGTTTGAACGCTGATAGAATTATTTACGCTGCGACTTTTGGTGACCCGAAGATCTATTTACCGGAAGGGAAAGGCGCAATACCGGCGGCTTGTCGTGGCGAAAATCTTTCCGATTATCGTGTGTATGTACCAGATTGCCAGGCCTATAAAGGCATGCTTGGAGCCTATATTCCATACGAACCAAATGCTTTTAAAGGAAAAGTTGGTACCTGGTGCAATAAACGTGACGCTTTTTGTAGTTCGCATTTGAATTTCGATGATCATACGAGTTACATCAGTGACAATCTATATGAAGATGCTTCGCGAGTAATTTTTGATAAGATCACCAAAGCTTATGGTATTAAAAACAATATTTCGTCTCCACATGATACGGCGATTTTGATTGATTCGACCGGCTCTATGTCTAGCATGATTGAACAGTATAAAAACGAAGCATTAAGATTAGCCAAAGAAACGTTTGAATCTGGAGGTCGCGTAGCACTCTATGATTATCGCGATTTGGAAGATCCGTATACTCCAGTGCAACGTTGTGATTTTAATACTTGCACACTAGAAAAATTCCAGTCTGAACTAGGCGAAATTCAAGTAGATGGTGGCGGAGATACACCAGAATCGCTGCTTTCGGCAAGTTTTCATGTAATGTCTAATTTGAGATGGAAATACGGTTCGACAAAATCCTTGGTGGTTCTAACTGATGCAAATTTCCTGGCACCAGACCGTGATGGCATGACTTTTGACGAAGTGGTGGCTTTAAGCAAGAAAATCGATCCGGTGAACTTTTATATCATAACTAATGATGAGCATAGTGAAGATTATAAGCTATTGGCCGCTGCAACAGATGGTAAAGTAGTAACGAATTTTGACGAATTAAGCCTACTCACTGATTATATTATGGAAAGGTATGATAGCTTGCCCCGCGTGGAGGAAAGTGAAGTTGATAGAACCTTACCGGTTCTAACTGTTGAGGAGACACATAGTTCTAGTGATGTAGCCACGGTTAAATTTAAGAATACTGGGACTAAAGCGATTGTGGCGCTGAACGATAGGATACTTGGCATTACTAATGAGCATGAAGTCACAATCAATGGTCTTGATTCAAATACTGAGAATGTTTTGACCTTGGTACCACTCGGCGATGACGTGCGTGGTGAAGCGGTAAATATTAAGCTTAGTTTAGAAACTTTTGAAGAGACTTTACCGTTAATACCGAAAGCTCCAAATACCGGTCTAGGACGAGCTTAAGTGATAATGTTCAGCGTAGGGACATTTGTATACTTTTAATGGGCCAGAGCTATGGTCATACTCAGCAACCTTGGCAGCCAGCTCAGCTTCTTCTAACGTATCATAGATGATCTTGTGGGTATCACCTACCCAGCAGCGCTTAGGTTCGTATGCTTTTGCTGGATTTAGATGTTTGTTTCGATTCGACATATTATATATTATATAATATATTGAAATTTCTTGCAAATCATGCTAAAATTACCCTTATGACTTTAAACAAAGACAAAATTCGGAATGTGGCGATTATCGCGCACGTTGATCATGGCAAGACTACCCTGGTGGATGGTCTCCTCAAGCAGTCACATACTTTCCGCGATAACCAAGCCGAGATGTCTCAGACTCTCATTATGGATTCAATGGATCAGGAGCATGAGCGGGGAATTACAATTACTGCCAAACAAACCTGTGTTTATTATGATGGCTATAAGATTAATATCATTGATACGCCAGGACACGCAGATTTTTCTGGGGAAGTAGAAAGAACTCTAAATATGGCGGATGGCGTACTTCTGATTGTGGATGCGCAGGAAGGACCGATGCCGCAAACTAAATTTGTCTTACAAAAAGCTTTGGAATTGAACCTACGTCCAGTAGTAATAATTAATAAAATTGATAAACCAGCTGCAAGAATCGAAGAGGTTAAAAGCGAAATTGAAAGTTTGTTTCTAGAGCTTGCAACTGATGAATCGCAACTTTTTTATCCAATTTACTATGCGATTGCTAGGGAAGGGCGAGCTGGTAAAACCACTGAGCTTGACGATGATTTACATGTGATTTTTGAATCGATCATCAACGATATCCCGGCGCCAGACGTAGAATCTGATAGCGAGGATGCACAGCTTCTGGTTGCTGCACTCGCGGGTGATAGTTATCTTGGCAAATATTGCATCGGTAAAATCTTTAAAGGTAAGCTCAAGAAAGGCCAGAGCGTATCAATACTTCAAGCTGGAGACGTTGTGAAACACGGTAAGATCGATCGGCTTTATTCTTATCGTGGACTCTCTAAAGAGGAAGTATCAGAAGCAATTGCTGGGGATATTGTAGCAATTACTGGTGTAGCTGAGGCAAGTATTGGTGATACTATTGCGACTGGTGACAATCCAGAAGCTTTGCCTGGCATCGAGCTAGAAGCGCCGACGCTTTCTATCTATATCGGGCCTAATACATCACCATTAAAAGGTCGCGAAGGTGAGTTTACGACTTCTAGACAAATCGCGGAAAGGCTAGAAAGAGAACTCGAAACTAACATTGCTCTCAAAATTCAGCCGGATGGACTAGGCTACAAAGTGTCTGGTCGTGGAGAACTGCATCTTTCAGTATTAATTGAAACTATGCGTCGTGAAGGTTACGAACTAGAAGCCGGGCGCCCGGAAGTAGTTTGTCGTGAGATCGATGGCAAAAAATATGAACCGATGGAAGAATTGACTATAGAAGTGGACCCGGAATTTACTGGTGCAGTGAGTCAGGAATTAGGTTTACGTCGTGCAGAGTTGAAATCTCAAGAAAACACTACTACGG
The DNA here is from genome assembly GCA_017511205.1 of Candidatus Saccharimonadota bacterium. Lineage (GTDB taxonomy): Bacteria > Patescibacteriota > Saccharimonadia > Saccharimonadales > Saccharimonadaceae > Nanosyncoccus. Next base: position 164,303 of record JAFWLE010000002.1, on the reverse strand, counting down.
GTACCGTGAGATTTGTTTATGAAATTTCCACTGCAGCGTTGATCGGTCTAAGAAATAATTTGCTGACTGCCACCAAGGGCACTGCGATTATGTCTAGCATTCCTTCTGGCTATCGTTTGGCGGAAGGGCATTATAAACCAGAACGAAACGGGGCTCTAGTTTCATTTGAAGATGGGGTTTCTACAGCCTATGCGCTAGATAATGCGCAGGCGAGAGGTGTTTTATTTATTCCGCCTGGAGTGCCAGTTTATCATGGTATGATTGTGGGGCTTTCGAACAAAAAAGCGGATCTCGATATTAATATTTGCCGAGAAAAGCAACTTACCAACATGCGTACCCATGCTTCTGATGGAGCGATTCAGTTGACACCATATACTCAGTTGTCTTTGGAGCAATGTTTGGATTTTCTGCTAGAAGATGAACTTTTGGAAGTCACACCAAAATCTTTAAGGCTGCGCAAACGTCAGCTCGATCCAATTAAAAGAAAGCGCGAGAACCGTGTTAATTGATTCACATTGCCACTTGCATGATAAAGAGTTTTATAGCGCGAAAAAGGCGGAGGAATGTTTAAAACGCGCACATGAGAAGGGCGTGGAGAAGATTATTTGCATCGGGACATCGCACGAAGATTCTTTAAAAGCAGCTGAATTTGCGAAGGAGCATGAAAATGTATATTGGACCTATGGCATACATCCTGAATACGCTACTTCAAAAGAGCCTGAACCTATTTTTTCGGATGCTGGACTTGAATTTTTAAGCACGTCATACACTGGTGCGCCGGCAGAACCGTCCCTACGGGACGAACCTGTCGGGCACGTCAGGAATATACGTGTTAAAAATTCAAATCATTTTATGCATCCGAAAAAAATAAGTTCAGCCTCTCACCCAGTGGCGATTGGAGAAGTGGGGCTAGATTACCATTACGATGATTATGACCGTAAGGCACAAATTAAACTATTTGAACAAATGCTGCAACTGGCAAAAGATTTAGATTTGCCGCTGTCGTTTCATATACGCGATGCTTTTCCGGATTTCTTTGATATAATCGAGAACTTTCCGAAAGCTCGGGGAGTGGTGCATTCTTTCACTGGAAGCAAGCGTGTATTGAAACGAATCTTGGAGCAGACTGATTTTTATATTGGCGTGAATGGGCTCGCAACTTATTCTACCTTACCGATGCCGCCACTAGAACGCATTCTACTCGAAACCGATGCGCCATTTCTCGCACCTACGCCAGTACGTGGTGAGACTAATGAACCGAGCCATATTTTTGAAATTGCTGAGTGGCTAGCCGGCGCATTAGATCTTGATTTTGAAACTATCGAAAAAGCAACTGCCAAAAACACTGAGAAACTTTTTAAAATCTAATTTTTGGTATTTTTTTTATTCTTATGATAAAATGGAATTATGAAAAATAAGAAAACTGTAATTGCAATTTCTTCTTTTGTGGCGGGAATAATAGTATTAATTGTCGGCATTGTATTGTTAGTTTTAGGATTAAATAAAGGTCCAGCGGTAAACGATGGTGAATACTTGGTAGAACAAGAAAACTGGACTCTCGAAAACGAGGATAAGGTGGTTTGGGATTTCACTGAGATTGGTAAAGGAACTCTCACTACTAACGGGCACAAGAATGATTATGAATTTAAGTGGGCAATTGAGGATGGTAAACTAAAAATTGAAACTGATTGGTTATACGAATTAGAAAACGAGTACGAATACTCACTCGATCAATCTGAGGGTGTGCTTATATTGAAGGCTGATGACAAAGAGCACAAGTTTGTAGCAAACCAATAAATATGTTATAATATTTTTATGATTTATCTGGACCATGCGGCGGCCACGCCGGTTGATGAGAAAGCGCTTGAAGCGATGAAGCCATACTTTTCGGAGCATTTTTTTAATCCTTCGGCAGCATATTTACCGGCCAAAAAAGTCTCAGCTGATTATGAAGCTGCCAAAGCAACGATCGCTCATGCAATTGGCGCTAAAGCATCTGACATAGTCATCACCGCCGGTGCGACCGAAGCGAATAATCTGGCTTTTACAGCAGTCTCCGGAGCGCCCCGAAAAGTACCTACTAGTTTCCGAGTACTTTATCTAGAAATGGAGCACGATTCGATTCGGGCGGTAGCAAAAAAATCTGGCGGAAAGCCCATAAAAGTTTTACCGAATGGACTGATTGATTTAAACGATTTGAAGACTAAAATCACAGATGAAACAGAATTAATTTCGGTGGCACTTGCCAATAATGAACTAGGAACAGTGCAACCACTAGCAGAGATTTCCGGTATAATACGCGAGATTAAACTAGATCGATTGAAGCGGGGAATTAAGAAACAGCTATTATTACATTCCGATGCTTCACAGGCACTGAATCTCCTAGATATTAATGTGGCGCGGCTAGGCGTAGATCTTTTGACTTTAAATTCCGCCAAAATATATGGGCCTAAGGGCGTGGGGGCTCTATATGTTTCACACGATGCCAAATTGCAACCTTTAACTGTAGGCGGTGGTCAGGAAAATGGCCTCCGATCTGGCACAGAAAATGTACCTGGAGTAATTGGTTTTGCTAAAGCCGTAGAAATTGCTAATGAACATTTGAACGGAAATCGCAAAAAGTACGCGAGCTTCCGAAAGATGTTTTTATCAGAGCTGAAAGATTTTGAGCTGATCAATAAAAAACATGTGCTTGATAACTTTATAGTTTTATGTTTTGATGGCATAGATGCAGAAAGATTAGTATTCTTACTAGAAGATAAAGGTGTCTATGTAGCGACAGGCGCAGCCTGCGCAGCCTCTAAAGGCGTAAAATCACACGTTCTAAAGGCGATTGGGCTTAGTGATTCACAAATTACTGGGTCGTTACGTGTTTCTTTGGGCGAAACAAACGATGAGAGACAGATTCACGAAGCCGCTAAAATTATCAACGAAGTGGTTCAAGCTGAACGGAAGAGAATTGGTCATGAGTAAAACTGTGTACGTAGGCATGAGTGGGGGAGTCGATTCGAGCGTATCGGCTTTGCTTTTGAAAGAGCAAGGCTTTAATGTGATTGGTGTTTATATGAAAAACTGGTCGAAAGATCTACCAGGTATGAAATGTCCCTGGGCGGAGGACTTGGCTGATGCTAAGCGGGTAGCCGTGAAGCTCGGAATTGATTTTGAAGTTTGGGATTTTGAAGAAGAATATCGCAAAAAAGTGGTAGATTATATGCTTGATGAGTTCAAAAAGGGCAATACGCCTAATCCGGACATTATGTGTAATCAAGAGATCAAATTCAGGCTCTTCCTAGAAAAAGCTATAGAAAAAGGTGCTGATTATATCGCCACTGGGCACTATGCAAGAATTGTTGACGGTAAACTAGCACGAGCGGTAGATGGGAACAAGGATCAGACTTATTTCTTATACCGAATTTCAGAGGAAGCTCTTTCGCATACGATTTTCCCGATTGGCGAGATGCTGAAACCCGATGTGAAAAAACTTGCCGAGAAGCATGGTCTGCATAATGCTTACAAAAAGGAATCCATGGGCGTGTGTTTCGTGGGGGAAGTAGGGATGAAAGACTTTCTGAAAGAGTATATCGACGTGAAGTCGGGTGAAATTCGCGAAATTGAGTCTGGGAAGGTTTTGGGATACCACGAAGGTGCAGTTTTTTACACGATTGGCCAAAGACATGGACTCTATCTAGATGGCGAAAAAGGTGTAGTAAACGACGGAATGCCATATTACGTGGTGAAAAAAGATATCAAAAACAATATTGTATATGTTTCGAAAAATCTCAATCATGAAACTATCTGGACCAAGAAACTAAGGTTGAAAGACGTTTTCCTCCGGGTTAAAACTTGTTTTTCTTCAGCTGAAAAGGGCCAAGTTTTAGTTCGGCTTCGGCATCGAGCACCTTTGGTGTCGGCTACGTTTGATGGAAGGACGCTGCATTTCGAGAGCGAAATAAAACGCCCAGCGGCGGGGCAATCGGCAGTTTTATATGATGGTGAGATTTGTCTAGGCGGTGGAATTATCGCCTGAATCGCTATCTAAAACGGTTTGTTTTTTGAGACTGTCAAAGAAAGCTGTCAGCTCTGGAGAGGTTTTTCCTTCTAGATAATGCGAAAATTCCAGTAAAAAGAAGGTGCGCTCAGACAAGGTACGACGTTCTGCGTCATTAAAGATACGTGTGCGATAAACATTATAAAAACTAGACTGGGAGACGTTAGCACGAGCGCCAATGATTTTGCTAAATGCTTCTTGTTGTTGCTCTTTTAAGCTATTATATACAGCTATGCCTAGCTCCGGTACCAGGCGTGCGCCCACTTTGTCGGCTTTTTCTGGCTCCGAGTTATCGATGAGTGATTCTAATGCTCGAATTTTTAAGCTTCTATCACCCTGGAATAAACTTGAATTTTTTAGTTCCTTTCTGCCCGAGAGAAAGTCAATAATTTCAAGTCGGACCGATTTTAAGCTAATCTCTGTTGATGGCTGAGACAAGTTTACTCCATCAATAAAATCACCAACTTTCGACATCGTGTAATCTAAAAGTTCAAAATCTCTTTCTTGAAGTGTTTCAAAAACCTTACCAGTAGTGGGATCAAAAGTTTTTGGCAAAATCACTTGATGATTCTTTGCGAATGCGGCTATGCGTTCGTCAAAATCATCTCGACAACTGGCTGCTTCGTCTTTACAATTCGTAGCAATTGCTTGAAGGGCAGGTTCATTGAAAAGGCGCATATTTTTCTTCCACTCGACTCGCCAAATTCTTTTGGCATAATCTTCGTCAAATAACGAGAGAATATCTTCAGATAAAGGAGAAGAAAACGTGCTTGCCTGAAATCTACCTTCTGTAGTTCGACACACCGCACCAGTAGGGAAGAAATAAATATCTTCTTTTGAAATATCTAATGGCTCTTCTGAGGAACGATGAAAAATCATTTCGAGAGCTCGTTTTTTGAATTCGGTAATTTTGGATTCGGCAAGTTTTAGGGCCTCTTGATTTGCTTTTTCCAAATCGTCATTTTGACTTGATTTAGCTTTTTCATATTCCTTGGCGGCTTCATGATATGGTGCTCTTATCTCATTTCTCGCCTTAAAGTGTTCTGGATACGCTTTGCCGTAATAGTTTCTAGCTAAGCTTTCCGCTTTTTTAACAATAGCTTCAATTTCCGGATCGTTTGCAAGATTAATTTTCTCTAGTTTTTTTGACAGCTCATTCTTGGTCTTTTCATAAGTTCTCCTATATTCATGAACGCTAGTTTGCGTGCTCTTCAAACCCAAATCATTGATCATTGTGTCCTCTTTAACGGGCTGTTTTTCAATTTCATTAACACCAAGTCTTAATAGGCAATCTTTTAACGTCTTTCGCACAGAGTTAGCATTTCCTTTTGCTCTTTCCTCTGGTGTAGTTTTTGGCTCTCTCATTGGGCTGTTAGAAAGTTGTCTTTGATAATCTTTAACGTGAGATGGCAACGTTTCGTTTATTACTCTTTCGTCTAAACGTTTCAATAGTTTTTCTAAATTACTATTGTAGTCCAACATTTCTTGCCCAACTTCTGCCGACAAAAAGCCGTGCTCTATCTCATATTGGATAGCATCATCATTTGTGACTAACCGGCATTCTTTTGGTATCTTGGCGTAGGCTCTATCTTTTTCGTATTTTTTTCGATCTAGTTCTTCTGTTATGCTTTTGTGAATATCCCCTCTTATCTTTTCTAGATAATGTTCATAAAGTGGTTGTTCCCAGAATTCATTAACTTTTTCGAATTTGTTTCTAGCTGCTTCTGGGCTGGATAAACCTTCTAAAAAGTGGTATATAATGCCTTTGTGAGCAATGGCTTTAGCGTTATCGTTATAAGGATACCTTCTGCCAGCATACTCCAGACCAAGAGCAGTAAATGTCGCAGTTTTAGATTTTGTAATTTCAGCATCAGTTTTATCTTCGTCTTTTGTGACGGTTGAAAAAAGCAGCTTTTGCTCAGCCGAAAAGTGGTAATCCTCTGGAAATTCTCCAAAACCACGAAGGAATTCTTCACCCTTCGTGGCTTCTACTGCTTCAAATTCTGCTTCCTTTGAGGATTTGAACTTTTCATTCATTAGTCAAGATCTTCCGAGAAGAGAGCATTTCTATTTTCAGCGGAAAGTGCACCTAAGTGTATGAGTGCTTCATGAAGATGCTCATCCATCTTTACTAAGTATTGTTTTTTCTCATCGTCAAGATATTCTGAACGTGCATCCGACAATTGTTCTGTGGCGCTAGCTACTTCTTCAAAAAACTCTTTACTAAGTGGCCTAGTGCTGCCGAAGCGTTTCTTCATTTCTTTCTGATCGTAATCTAAGGCTCGGCCAGAATAATAGGCGAGCATTTTCACCGATTGCCGTGCAAGATGATATTCCTCTAATGTCCTTTTGTCATCTGGACTAGGCTTCTCTTGGTTTAAAACTTCTAGCGATACTGCAGAGGAGGTTATGACTAGGTTCTTCATGTCAAGACGGCGAGTTTGAAGAATCTCGCTAGCAACATAGTTGCGTACCAAATCTCCTTCGATATCTTGACTGTTGTTTCGAATCGTCTCATTCAAAAGTGAAGCCAGAGAGGCTCCAGAATGTTCAATTTCTGGTCTGGTTGCTCTGTCTTTCGCGACAACTTCTGCATATTCTTCGTCAGTTTTATATCCTTGTTTATGGTGCGTATTGACACGTTTCATGCCGCCATTAAAGCGACGGTTGACAATTTGAGTATAATTTTGCTCCAAAAAGTCTTTCGCTCTGTTCAAATCTCTACCCGTAAATGGCCCATAAACGTAGAAATCTCTTTCGTCTAAATCATAGCGTTCAATAAGATCTTCAATAACAGAGTCTTCGAGCTCTTGCTTAGCATAGTCGGAGGGCTCAATTTCGCCTTCTTCCACTAACCTAGCGTAAACATTTTCGACGTCAAAGCCCCTCTCCGTGTTGACTTTGCGATCATCCCAAGCTTCACACTTATCTTGAAGCATATTAATCTCTTTTAGATAGTCTTCACCAACGAGAGCTGGATTAAATGGATGGCGTCGACTATGCGTACTGGTGATGCTACCGCTGATGGCTTCGCTGATGATATCGGCTTTTTTATCCATCACTTCAGGAGTGGCATTATTAGCAAAATCATCGACTGACTGGGCTTCGGCAATTGTTAAATTACCGGCTTCTATACCAATGGCCCTCAAATCGTGGACCAGGCCTTTAGCATGATCGGTCATAGCATCAGTGTTTTCTAGTGCTTTAATCGTCTTTTCTTCGATATCATCAATTCTTCTAAGATCGTTATTCACACGTTCCGCCGACTCTTGACCAAAGTATTTTTCCACAGCATTTACAGCTGGTTCGAAGACTTCGACCGCTTTGTTTTGTCTTACTTCAATAGCGCTTGGTTCTTCCTCCGGCGTTACGCCCACAATGGCATTCTTGGCCTCTTCTAAATCAGGGCCTAATCCACCATCGACAGTGGTTTCATCTTCGTTGGAATTCCCACCGCCATCTATTTTTTTGGGGTCCATTTAAATCCTTTCTTTTAAACCATCAACATCGCGGCGTTAGCGCAGAGAAGAAGGCCGGCAATCATACCCATTACGGTAATAATATAGATATGCATACGGTCTTGGTCATTAGCTTTCTTGCCTCTATTTGTACGAGTGCAAGCCGCTTTGCGACATCTATTCGCCGTGGCTTTTTTAGTGGTTTTGGTTGCAGTTTTTTTCTTTGCTTGTGTCATTTTTTTATCCTTTTTTATTACTTATGGCTATATTAGCACGGTGATAAAGTATTGTCAAGAATATGTTATAATTATTGATATGGACGCAAATGAGATTAGAAAAAAATTTTTGGAGTTTCAAGTAAAAAATGGCCACAAGGTGATTCAACCGGCACCGTTGGTTCTAGAAGGTGATCCGACAACGCTTTTTACTAGCTCTGGCATGCAACCGCTTCTACCATATCTACTGGGCAAAACCCATCCTGAGGGCAAGAGGCTCGCTGATGTGCAACCATCACTCAGGTTACAGGATATTGATGATGTGGGCGACCCGAGACACACCACGGTGTTCGAAATGCTTGGTAACTGGTCGCTAGGGGATTATTTTAAAGAGGAACAAATCCGTCACTTTTTTGAATTTTTAACTCAGATCGTAGGGCTCGATCCTCATAAGATCTACGTAACTTGCTTCATTGGTAGTGAAAAATATGGTATTTCGAAGGACGAAGAAACTGCCCAGATTTGGCAAAAAGTCTTTAAGGAGGTAGGGATTGAGGCTAAAATTGCCGAAATCGGTTCAGCGGACGCCGGTGACAAACGAGGCATTAAACCAGGTGAACGTATTTTCTTTTACGATGACCATGAAAACTGGTGGAGTCGTGGAGGTGGTTGTGAATCTACACCAATCGGCGATCCTTGTGGGCCAGATTCGGAAGTTTTTTATGATTTTGGTGAGGATAAGCAGGATATAGAAAAATACGGTCTTTCACATCCAGCTTCGGACGGAGCGAGGTTTATGGAAATCGGTAATTCAGTATTTATGCAATATAAGCGTGAAAAGGATGGGACATTTTCGGAATTAGCACAAAAAAACGTAGACTTTGGCGGAGGACTAGAACGAATTGCGGCAGCTTCGATGGGTTCGTTTGATATTTTTAGAATTTCACTTCTGAGGCCAATCATTGAAAAATTAGAAGAGGTTTCTGGTAAATCTTACGAGAATAATACCGATGAAATGCGGGTGATTGCTGACCATATCCGTGGAGCATACTTACTCGCGGCGCAAGGCTTAGTACCGTCAAACAAAACACAAGGCTATGCAATGAGGAGGTTACTGCGACGGGCAATACTACGCGCTTTGGACCTTGGAATTGCGACGAATTTCTTAGCGGAAATTGTGCCAGTAGTATCCAAAATTTACGCCGATTTGCCAGATTCGATTTTGACTCAACGTGAAAAAGCGCTCGAGGTGATGCTCCATGAAGAAAGCGCGTTTCGGAAAACTCTGAATAAGGGTTTGAAAGAGTTGCATAAAATGGCTAAACAATCGAAAGACGGCTTTCTGGGGACGGGGTCGCGCCGGCCCGTCGTCACGGGCGGCGCGCCCCTCGCTACCTCGGTCGTAACCTCCGGAGCGCCCCAGAAAGCGTCATTTCGATTGTCTGGACAAGATCTATTCAAACTTCAAGATACTTATGGTTTTCCTATGGAGCTTTCTGTAGAAGAATGCTACCGCGAGGGAATTAAGCTTACTGAGAACTATCATGAAGAATTTGACGCCGCTCTTAAGGAACAACGCGAGCGCAGCCAAACTGCTTCTAAGGGTATGTTTAAGGGTGGTCTAGAAGATCATGGTGAGCAGACGATTAAATATCATACTGCCACGCATTTGCTGCTCGCTGCTTTACAAAAATTAGTTTCACCAGATATCGCTCAGAGAGGTTCAAACACCACGGCTGAGAGGCTACGGTTTGATTTTAATCTCGATCATAAAATGACAGATGACGAAAAGAAAAAGGTCGAAGACCAGGTGAATGAGTGGATTGAGGCAGATCTTCCCGTAGTCTTTGACGAATACGATAAAGAATACGCGCGGAATGAACTTCACGCGCATGGCCAATTCTGGGATAAGTATCCAGATAAATTAAAAGTCTATACAATAGGTGATTTCAACAATCCGGTTTCGCGCGAAGTCTGTGGCGGTCCACACGTGGAGCATACTGGTGTGATTGGTCATTTCAAAATCAAAAAGGAAGAGTCCTCTTCGGCTGGGGTGCGACGCATCAAAGCCGTATTAGAATAATTGTTGTAAAAATTACAACAATTAATGACTTTTGTTATTTTTGCAAAAGCTTACTAATTTTGGCCTTTAATTTATTCTCTTCAGGAGCACCGGCAAGAGTATCTACCCCAACACGGAGAAGACCAAGAGCCGTAGCGAAGGAATGATCAAGCTTAGTATCACTATCCAAAATCAGATTTGGTAAATCCCTAACGTCAATTAGATGAATCACGGGACGACGAGAGAATGGTAAGTTTTCATACCAGTCAGATAGAGCTAGTTTTTCCTGAAGTAAAGAGAGGCTGGCACCACCGCCACAGAGTAAGACATTGCGTGGTAAACTGCCTACACTTTCAAATTCTTCAATGGCTACTTCTACACCAGTAAGCCAAACGCTGAGGTTTTTGGAAATAGCAGTTTCGACCTTGGCCTTAACACGATCGTCAAGCTTGGTCGTATCGTAATCGAGTTTATACTGCTCAGCTGTTTCAAAGTCAACGCCTAGCGACTCGGCAATCTGATGGGTGAAGCTCCGGCCACCAATTGAAAACATTTTGGTACCTTCGACACCACCGTCTTCTACTACGGCGATGTCGGTAGTGCCACCACCGATATCCATAACGATGCCAGAAAAGTTGGAGTCTAAATCGTCACCGAGACAAGCTCGACAAACCGCAAAAGGTTCTACCGCCACAGTCAAAAGGTCGAGATTTAATTCTGCACAGACTTTCTCGATAGCAGCTACGTGAATAAGAGGAGCAAAAGCAGTATAAAACTGAATTACTACATCAGAGCCTTTAAAACCAATAGGGTTGCTAATTTTATAACCATCAATTGTGAGCGATACGATCGCGGAATTAATTAAACGAACCTCCACATTGTCATTACCAGTTTCGAGCGCGACGGTTTTTTTAGCAATTTCGCCAGATTTTTGCTGAACCTTGGTGATAATTTCACTCATCTCGGTTTCGGTAATGGGCTTGTTAGGATTCTTGCGGCTATAATTAACAGTCGTAGTATTACCCTTGATGAGTTCACCAGCGATACCGACTACCGCAAGCTCAGCGCGTTCGCCGGCTTGGTCTTCAACTTGTACCAAAGCCTCTTCGCAAACGTTGACCACAGCTGGAATATCCGCTACCGCGCCGGCGTGCATATTACCTTCGGTCTGACGTGCTTTACCAATGCCCAGAATTTGCAAATCGCCTTTTTTGGTAGGCTTAGCTAGGATTGCTTTAACGAATTCAGTACCAATATCAAGCGCTAAAATAGAACTCATGGTTTAATTATAACACACTTGCCTGGAGCTAGGCCACTTAATTCATATTTCCCGAATTTGGTGCGGTGGAGTTTGACGACTTTGTAGCCGAGGGCGGCAAAAGTGCGACGAATCTGGCGATTACGACCTTCAGCAAGAATTACCGTATAATGAGTCTGTTCGACGGGTCCTGTCGCCGTATTTTCCCCAAACTTTTGACCATCGTCAAACATTTTGGGGATCTCCCGTGCGGCGTCACCCGTCGATAAAGACCTCATTACGGTGAACTTACTTGGTCCATCATCGAGTAATACGCCGAAATCGGAAATCATCTGCTGGTGGAGCGGTTGTAACGCTCTATCTAGCTCAACTTCATAAGTCTTTTCCTTATGAAACTTTGGATGCGTCATTTGAAAAGCAAAATCGCCATCATTAGTTAATAATATTAGACCGGAAGTATCTTTATCGAGACGCCCAACTGTTTTAAGATGATGATATTTCTTAGGCAGTAGCTCGTAAAGAGTAGGAGTAGAGCCTTGAGCCTTGCGCGAGCAGACATAACCAACTGGTTTATTGAAGGCGAGATAAGAAAATTCCGTGTCAAACGGAACTATCTTTTTATTATAGCATACTTTGCTGCTTTTGTCAATTTTTTCGCCTAATTTTGCAGTTTTTCCATCGACAGTAATCTGGCCATCAACAATTAAATCGTCGGCTTCACGACGCGAAACACCTAAACGTTCAGCTAAAAATTTATTGAGCCTGATCTGGTCCATTATCTACCTGTGGTGGAGTGGTTGGAGCTGGTTCAGCAGGTGCGGCGGCTGGAGCTGGCTCAACAGGTGCAACTGGAGTAGGTTCCGGAGCCGGTGCGGCCGAGGCTGGTTCTGGTACCGGTGCGGCTGGTGAAGTTTCTGGTTCGGCTGGCGCTGTCGTAGTTTCTGGCGCAGTTGGCGTTGGTGTAGTTTCAGACGTAGCTGGCGCCTCGGCCATAGCAGGTGTCTCAGCTGGGGCAACTGGAGCGGATTCAGGCGATGCCGAAACGGTTGCACTTGGAGAGACGAGAGATTCGGCATCTGCTGAAGGTGGGGTAATGGTAACTGGTGTGAACGGAGCCACTTCTGGAGCATCTGTTGCGTCTGGCGTCGCTGGCGCTGCTGTTGCTTCTGGCGTGGATGGTGTAGCCGCTTCTGATGATACAGCATCGCCCATTACTTCGTGGATAACTTTGACAACATCATCAATGCCGACCTGTGATTTGACTAAATATCGATCAGCGCCTAAGCGTTCACCCCGATCTTTTTGGTCTTCAGCCGAAAGGGCCGTCATCATAATTACTTTGATATTGGCAGTTTCTGGCGTGGAACGTAAGATATCTAGCATATCAAAACCAGAAATTTTCGGCATCATTACATCTGACAAAATTAAATCTGGCTTTTCACGCACTGCAACAGCTAAGGCTTCCTCACCATCACCCGCAGAAACTACGTCGTAACCTTCGGAGGTAATGCGGACACTGTATATTTCACGTAGGGACGCATCGTCTTCAACTATCATTATTTTACTCATCTTTTTTCTCCGTTTAAGTTATTATTAATATTATTTTGTTTTACAACTGGTGGATTATTTGTAGTAGGTGGGGAAGGGGACACTGCCGATTGGACAGGCGGTGATTTAACCTGAGCTCCTTGAGCCACAACAGGTTGAGGAGTTGCGATTTGAGCTGGTGCGGGCTGGGAAGCTGCGGGTTTAGTTTGTGGCCTGGAAGCAGCCATCATTCGCTCTTGATTTTGTAATTGCCGGACTACAATCATACGTTTTTCATATTCATCGCTAGAGATACGTGGAAGAGAAACGAAGAAAGTGGAGCCTTCGCCGAAGGCGGATTCAGCCCAAACTCTACCGCCCATAGCTTCTACACGTTGTTTGACTAGATAAAGACCTAAACCGGTGCCACCGATTTCACGTGTGTCGGAGTTGTCAGCTCGGTAAAATTTCTGGAAGATGTGACTGAGATCATCTGAAGAAATGCCAATTCCTGTGTCAGTCACGTTGATTAAAACTCGGTCACCATCGCCACGCACATTGACATAAATTGAGCCACCTTCTGGAGTATATTTAATAGCGTTTTCGACTAAATTATCCATAATTTCGCGCATAAAATTGACATCGATAAAACTGTAAACTACTTGATTCATGCGATGCTCAGAACTAGACAAATCGTTGGAGCCAAAATTAAAAGTGATTTTGGCTTCAGTCGCCTGTTCTATGTAGCCATCAGAAATAGATTTTATCAAGCCTACCATTTCAGCTGGTTCAAAATGCGGACGAATTTTGCCATCATCGAGTTTAGTCACATCAAGAAGGTCTTGAAATAATTTACCCAAATGCTTAGAAGCGGCCTGTGCGGCTGTGAGATAACCACGTGCGCGTTCGTCAAGTGTAGCTGTTTGAGGATTCAGACAAAGCGATAAATATCCATCAATTGTAGCTACAGGAGTACGCATTTCGTGTGATGCAGTGGAGATAAACTCGGTTTGCTCTCCCTCTTCTTCTAGCTCTTTAGTAATATCTCTAAAAGTTACAATGCGATTCTGTGAGGCGTTTTCGACTGGTAATATCGACAGAGCAATTGGAATGCGTTTTTCAGATTGAAGGGCAATTAAGGCTACCTGCATGGATTCAATTGGCTGATTAGCTCGCATAGCCTGAATTAAAGGATTTTCGCTTTCGTCTAGAGCCCGGCCTTCCTTGGATTCAATTTTAACTACTAAACTGCAATCAAAACCAACAGCTTTGTCTGCCGAACCACATTCGGTCATATTAACTGCCGCAGGATTAATAAATTGAATCACGCCATTTTTATCGGTAGTGATCACGCCATCGTGAATGTATTTTAGGACAATCTCAGGCAACGCCGTTTGGTTGGACGTGGGAGTTTTCGACTTTTTGGAATTAAATATGTTCATTTATATTATTATTTTAACACAAGCTTTAAAAAATGTGGTAAAATTCTATATATGAACAAAGATGTGATTTATATTGAGCCTGAGGATGATATTACTGACATCATTCTAAAAATAGAAAACTCAAAAGAAAAAATCGTGGCTATTGTTCCGCCTAAAAAAGCGGGGGTTTTTCGAAGTGTGGTTAATATTAAATTGATAGAAAAAACCGGCGCCACTGCCGAGAAAACTGTGGTTCTAGTCACAGTAGACCCGTCCATTATAAGATTAGCTGCTGCTGCTAAAATCCCGGTAGCTAAGAATTTACAATCGGCACCGGTAATCCCAGAATTAAGCGCTGAAGATGAGCCAGAAAAACCTGAAAAAGAAGATCTACTTGACGATTCGGACAGCAAAGCTATTGATAAGGACAAGGATAAGAAAGAAGATTTAGAAAAGAAGGAAGAGGAGAAAGAGAAGGAAGAAGAAGCTGAGGAAGATGAAGAGGATGAGGAAGAGGAAAAGCCTAAAGAAAAACCTAAGAAAAAATCCGCTAAAAGTGGTAACAAATTCATTAATTGGATCAAGGAGCATAAGAAACTGTCTATTGCGGCCGGAATTGGCTGTGTGATTTTGATAGTATTTCTCATTTGGGCCTTTGCGATTGCTCCCGCTGTGGATATTGCGGTTGCTATTAAGACAGAGCAGAAAGCATTTTCGGATACTATTACCTTTACAGATGATATTAACAAAGAGAATGCTAGTGAAGGGAAATTCTACCTAGAGCAAAAGACAATTGACATGCCTCAAGAGGTTCAATTTGAGGCAACTGGCAAGAAAAACCGTGGTGAAAAAGCTAAAGGCGAAGTAGTAGTATTCACCTATTTCCCGATGAATATTAGAGGCTCTGTCGCCATTAATTCTGGAAGTTTATTCACCATTAATAGTTTATCTTATGCTGCTGACAGCAACGTAGCAATCTCTTACGATGGTGATGGCAAAAAGAGTTGCGACAACAAAGACAATGCGCAAGAACTGGTTGATTTAGGTTGTCGTGTCTCAGCGAAGGTGCCGGTCACGGCTGTAGAGGGAGGCACAAAGTACAATATTGAGCCTGCCAGCACAGGTTGGAGCACAGTAGCAAAAGTGAATGTTTATTCTGGAACGCCAATTACAGGAGGGACCGACGATGTAGTTACAGTGGTACAACAATCGGATATTGAAAATGCTAAATCGGAAATCACCAATGCTAAAGAAGATGAAAACAAGGAAAAACTGTACAATACGATTGGCGATAATTATTACATTATCGATAATACTTTTGAACAAACCACTTCTAACGTAGTTGCTACGCCGGCAGCTGATGAGGAGGTAAAGGAAGGAGTAAAACCGACACTGAAAGTCTCTACTACAGCTTCGGTCTATGTGATTGATAAAATTAAGCTAAAAGAGTTTATTGAGGCAAAAGCCAAGAACGATTTGGACGATGATCAAAAAGTCCACACTATAGAAGATGTTTATATTGAAAATGCAACTCAAATTAAAAATGGCTCAACTAATAAGTTGAAAGCTCAATACTTTGTAGGCCCTAAAATAACGGAAGGCGAGTTAATTGACAAGATTAAAGGTAAAGGCTTAGGTGAAGCACAGCACGAAATTCGCAACATTTATGGCGTCTCTGATGTAAAAATTACACCGTCTTATCCTTGGGTAATGGCGATACCGAGTGATCCAAACAAAATTTCTATTGAGTTTGAAGTGAAGGATCAGAACGGCAAAGAAATAAAGCAAGACCAAGAAGAAAATTCTGACGAAAATATTGAAAAGAAAAAGGATTAGTTAGAATAGTCATGCGGGTAATTGGATTAGACGTTGGTGAAAAAAGAATTGGAGTAGCTAAGGCAGATTCTGGCACTAGAATCGCCGTGCCGGTAACTTTTGTTGAAGTAAATGGCACTGAGTGGCAAGAGCTAGCAAAAATTGCCAAGCTAAATAACACAAATTTCTTTGTGCTAGGCCTTCCTCGTAGCAACGAAGGGAACGAGACTAAGCAATCAGTGTATGTACGAAACTTTGCCAAAAAACTCACTGAAATGATCCCAGGAGCCCACATTAAATTCCAAGATGAGTCTCTAACTTCGGTAGTAGCAGAGGAAAGATTAAAGAAAAGCAAGAAAAATTACGTCAAAGGCGATATTGATACCGAAGCAGCTACGATTATTCTACAGGATTTTTTGGAAAACTTCACCGTGTCGATGGCACAAAAAGAGGTCGAGGCATCTTCTGAACCGGCTGGAAATTTAAGTGCAGCCGAGAATGTAAAAGCTGCCGTGGCAGGGGCTAGCGAGACCGTGACAAATTTAACCAAGAAAGAAGCAGACAAAGTGAGATTAAATACCAAAAAAGCCAAGCATAAAATGAAAAAAGCCACTAAATGGACCTCATTTATTATAGTCTTAATCATTGTGGGCCTAGTGACAGCTGGGGTATCACTTTTCATAATTAGAGAAATGCGCCGTAAGGAACGCGAAGAATACTATGCTGAGCTGGAAAGAAAAAAGGAAGAAGCAAGATTTAATTTTACGATCTTACCTGGTGAAACGATTTTTGACATTAAAAACAATCTAATTGCGCTAGGATATTCTAGTGAAGAAGTGGAAGAGGCTTTTAATGCCAAGTACGATTACCAATTTTTGAAAGACCGGCCAGAGGGCGCTACTTTAGAAGGATATTTATTTGGTGAAACGCACGAGTTTTACGAAGAAACACCAGTAAAGGATATTCTAAAGAAATATTTAGATGGTATGGATAAGGTAATTAAGGAAAATCATTTGAAAGAGGCTTACGAAAAACAGGGGTTATCTTTATTTGAAGGCATCACATTAGCCTCAGTCGTGCAGAAAGAAGCCCCGTCGAATGAGCAACCTACGGTGGCTCAGGTGTTTTTATCACGGCTTTCTTATGGCATTCCGCTGGGGAGTGACGTAACCGTTTCATATGCGTTAGATGTTTTGGATCCGAACAGAGAAGTTTATCAAGATAATCAAGCGGCGCTTACAATTGACTCTTGTTATAACACACGCAATCACCAGGGGTTACCATGTGGACCGATTTCTAACCCTGGCCTTTCTGCCCTGAAGGCGGTAGCAGAGCCATCAGATTCGGCTTATCTTTACTTCTTGACAGGAGACGATGGTTTGATGTATTATAGTTATACGGAGGCAGAGCATAACCAGAATATCTACAGTCATTGCCAAAACCTCTGTAACGTATCATTATGACAAAGAAGAAGAAGAAAATCCCAGAATGGTTAGGTAAGGTTTTACCTTATGTTTTGGTGGGCGCAATTACGCTGACCTTAGTTTTTTGCGGTTCGCTAGACAAAAAGGATCAGGATACTACTTTAAGTTTAGATGCTTTTACTAGTAACGATACCGAAGTTTCAGTAGACCAAATGTCCGAGCTCTATGTGGTGGCAGACTTATCTGATGCCTTGGGGCTAGCCAGTGCTCCTGATGTAGCCTCAAATTACGTTTCAGCTACCTCTATTCATAATCACGGTCTCACGACTTTAGGCAAGTTAGAGAAACCTAGCGTAACGGATGTAAATGCTTCGCGTGGGGTGATTGAATATGAAGTACAAGAAGGTGAAAATATCGACACCATTGCAGCTAGATATGATGCTACAGCCGACCAGATTCGGTGGTCGAATGGTCTTAAAACCGTAGATGTTGCTCCTGGTACGATTATTAAAATTCCGAGTGTGGCTGGGATAGTGTATACAGTAAAACCTGGTGACACCATGGAAACGATTACTCAGACCTATGGATCTAACGCAGAAGAGGTAATAGCTCTGAATGACCTAGAGGTTTCTGGTATTTCTGAAGGTATGAATCTAGTAATTAGAAACGGATCTCTTCCAGAAACTGAACGTCCTGAATATGTGGCACCAGTGAGGCGCTCTTACCGTAGTGGCAGCAGTAGTAGCAGTTACACTTATACCTACCTCGGTGACTCGGCAACTAGAACCAACTTGACTTGTAATGCTAGATTAGGCGGTGGGCAATGTACTACCTGGGGTTGGTTGAAGCGACCAGACCTCGGTTTTATCAAGGCGAATGCTAACCGTTGGGACGATATTGCAAGGGCGGCTGGGCTAACTGTTAACCATACACCAGCAGCAGGAGCGATTTTCCAAACTGATGCTGGTTGGTACGGACACGTGGGCTACGTGGAGTCCGTTAATAGCGATGGCTCAATTAACATATCTGAGCGAAATTACGCTGGCTGTCGTGGTGGTGTATTATTCTCAACCGTGCCTGCTAGCGCAGCTGGAAGGTTCAATTATATACATTAGCCATAATTCTTGACAAAATAGATTTTGTATGATATAATTAAATCGTTAGTCTAGTTGGGGACTAATTTTCTTTGTTCTCTTTGCGGATGCACTGAGAGTTCTTTGAGAAAGGGGGTGTTCGGATGAACACCAATGGAAAAGCTACTACGATATCTATGATGGGCCAAGTAAAGATCGAATCTTCGATGCGTGCAAGTACGTATATGATAAAGATTGGATCAAACTAAGGTTCAGCATAGCGCTTAGCTATGATGGGTCTATCAATGATCCGGATCGTGAGGCATTCAAAATGTATGCTTCAGATTTCAAGATTACGTCCATAGAATATGAGGACGGCTCCGGAAACAGATTGATCCTTAATGGGTATTGTAGTGCGGATCTTAACGATGGACGTGATATCTATGACAGATTAGACTACATGGACTATGATGTCAGGGCGTTCAATCATTCGCACTGTAGTAGTGATAAGGAATACGATGGAAAAGAACTTTTGAAAAAGTACACGTTTTCAATGTTCTATGACGCAGAGAAAAGGAAGGGTAACATTTCCTTTTCAGGTTAACCTCCTTTTTATGAGCCCGGGCTGATGCCCGGGCTGTTTTTTACCAATCTTCTACCATGGTAAACTGTTTTCCAGCAATTTCGACAATTGAATCGGGTTTGGCGCCTTTACTAGTTAGTTCAGCTTGGATACCTAATTTTTTCATAATATCACGCAGGCGATTAAGCGAAGCGTAATTATCCAAATCAGTGCGACGAGCAAATTTTTCAATTTTTTCACCGGTCACGACAAAAATGTCGTCCTGTTTCTCAACCTGCCAAGTGTCTTTTGCTATATTATCGCTAAGCGAAATAGTGGGAATTTCGGAATGAGAATTATCCTCATCTTGAGTAGTGTTAAGCTTAGCCTGGGCTTGTTTTCTGCTCGCAAGATAGGCTATCTTTAGTTCACGCAATAGCTCAGTGAGGCCTTGATGAGCCTGGCTAGAAATGGCGAAAATTTTCGCATCTTTATTCTTAGCAAGAATCGAGGCCATTTGCATTTTGATGATATCTTCATCCACACCTTCACACTTGGTGAGAGCGACGATTTCTGGACGTTTCTTTAGATCGGAGTATTTTTCGAGCTCCTTTCGGATAGTTTGGTAAGCCCGGCCAGCATCATCATTATATACATCGATTAAATGAAGTAAGACCGCAGTGCGATCAACGTGGCGCAAAAAATCATGTCCTAAACCTTTGCCCTCAGCAGCCCCTTCGATAAGACCGGGAATATCGGCGATCAAGAGGTCTTTGCCATCAATCGTGGCAACGCCTAAATTAGGGGTGATAGTAGTGAATGGATAGTCGGCAATTTCGGGTTTGGCATTACTAACTACTGATAAAAAGGTAGATTTACCAGCATTCGGTAGACCAACTAGGCCAACATCTGCCATGGATTTTAACTCCAACTCGGCTTCGAATTCTTCGCCTGGTTCGCCAACTTCGGCGATTAAAGGTGCTTGCCTAGTAGAACTCTTGAAATGAGCGTTGCCAAAGCCACCGTCGCCGCCTTTCGCGATGATGGCCGTTTGACCGTCCACCGTCAAATCTGCTAGTAAAATGCGGTTAGCTCCACTCGGGCACCGGTCGCCCGGCCCGTCGTCACGGGCGGGCTCCCTTTCGTTCGCTCCCGTTGTCGCGAAAGATCCCTCGTTGGAGCTAATCGCATTTTTATAAACAGATGTACCAATGGGGACTTTAACGACTAAGTCTTCGCCGGAATGGCCGGCGGCGCGCTGACCGGCACCGTTTTTACCGTCTTCGGCTGTCAAAATCGGTGTGAAACGAAAATCTATTAGTGTATCAGTATCTTTATCGGCTTGGAAGACGATATCGCCACCTTTGCCACCGTCGCCGCCATCTGGACCGCCCTTAGGAATGTAAATTTCATGGCGAAAAGAGACGGCACCGTTACCGCCTTTACCGGCTTTCAAACTCACTTTGGCGATATCTACAAACATGGCCTAATTATACCATAATCATCAGCATTATAAAAGAGATGGCCTTGACGGCCATCCTCTTGCGCTGATGCGCGCCCACCCTGGGGCACATTGTTTTGTTTTGATCCGCTGTTTGTTTTAATGAGTCTCCACACTCCACTAATTTAATCAGTGGAACCCCTGTGAAGCGTACCAGCTTAGACCAATAATAAAGCATAAAAATAATTCTGTCAAGCACTTTTTTTATTTAAAAAATATGGTATAATATGTGAAATATGATCAAGTTTACGATAATTACTCTATTTCAAGAGGCTTTGGAACCATATTTAAAGACTTCGATGATGTGGAAAGCTACCGAAAAAGGTCTAGCAGAGTTTAATTTTGTGAACTTACGGGATTTTGGGCTAGGGCCGCATAAATCGGTGGACGATACACCTTATGGAGGCGGAGATGGGATGCTACTTAGATGCGAGCCAGTATTTAACGCTATCGAATCAGTCAAAGCAAAAGATCCGACCGCCAAAGTGATTCTACCTACCCCTGCAGGTGAAATCTGGAATCAAGAAATGGCCAGAGCAATGTCACGGGGGCAATTAGGAACGCTCTTCTCTCGGGACGGGGTCGCTCCGGCCCGTCGTCACGGGCGGAGCGCCCCTCATACCTCGGTCGTAACCTCCGGAAGCCCTCGAGAAGAGCATTCCCAATTGCCTTGCGATATGCACTATATTATTCTTTGCCCACATTACGAGGGGTACGATGAGAGAATTTTGTCGATCGTGGATTACAAGATCTCGCTAGGAAAATATGTGCTAACTGGTGGGGAACTACCGGCTCTAATCATTATTGATTCTGTAGTGCGCTTAATTCCTGGAGTACTAGGTGGGGAAACCTCAGCTGAGATTGAGTCTTTTTCGGATGGAGACAATATTGAATATCCGCAATATACAAAACCATATGACTTTCGCGGGATGAAGGTGCCAGATGTTTTACTTTCTGGCAACCATGGTGAAGTAGATAAGTGGCGCGAAGAACACTCTGGGCATGTGTTATAATTTATACATATGATTTTAACGGAGGATGTTGAAAATCTAAAAAGGGTGGGGCCAAAAACGGCGGAGGTGCTAAAAAAACACGGAATTCGCACGGTGCGGGATTTTTTGTATAATTTGCCGCGTGATTACGAAAATTATGCAGCACCGACTTCGATTGCCGAAATTCGTCCTGGGAAGGTAGTAATCAAGGGAAAAATTGATTCTCTCACTTCCAGAAGAGCTAGGAGGCGAAACTTGTCTGTTACTGAAGGGATTGTGAGAGATGAAACAGGGGCTGTAAAGGTTGTATGGTTCAACCAAAGCTATCGTTTGAAACAGTTTGCACCAGAGAAAGACTATTACTTTGCGGGAGATTATGAATTTAAAAATGGTCGGTACAGTTTAATTTCACCATCAAGTGCAGAAATATCCGATATTGATCCTAACGGTGGGCTTAGTCCTATTTATGTGGCACATGGTGCTCTAAAATCAAATGATTTCCGACGTTTGATGCGAGCTTCGAAGCCAATTTTTAATGATATACCAGATATGCTACCTTCGGTGAAACCTGAAACTCGTAAAAGAGCACTTTTCTATGCGCATTTTCCAAATTCTGAAAAATCCATTAAGAACGCGCGAGATTATCTAGCGTATGAGGAACTATTTGAGTTGATTTTAGCGGCCAAACTTAATCGGCAAGAGAATGAAAAGCTAAAAGCCGTTTCGATTCCTTTTGATGCAGAGAAAATCCGGGATTTTTTGAAACTTCTGCCTTTTCAACTGACTGGGGCACAGAAAAAAGCCGCCTGGGAAATTTTTCAAGATATGGAAAAACCCACGCCGATGAATCGATTACTTCAGGGTGATGTGGGCTCAGGTAAAACTATGGTGGCGGCACTGGCAGCATATGAGGCGATCCTAGCGGGGCAGCAAGTGGCAATTCTGGCCCCTACGGCAATCTTAGCTACACAGCATTTTGCCAGTTTGTCACAACTGTTATCGCCTCTCGGCATAGAAGTGGCACTTCTAACTGGTGCGACTAAGAAAAAACCGGAATTAAAGACCGAGATTAAAAGCGGTAAAATCAATTTAGTAATTGGCACGCATGCGCTACTAACTGACGATACGGAATTTAAAGATCTGGCACTGGTAATTATTGACGAGCAACATCGTTTTGGAGTAGAACAACGTCAGAAGCTGGCTCTGAAATCGCCCAAAGGTTTGGCCCCGCACCTTCTCACAATGACCGCTACGCCAATTCCGCGTTCTTTGCAATTGACAGTATTTGGCGATCTCGACGTTTCGATTTTAAACGAAATGCCGAAGGGTAGGCAGTCCATAGTCACCTCTATACTCACTGAGGTAGAAATGCGTGAGAAACTGTATCAAAAAATGCGCTTAGTTATGAATTTAAAACCAGATGAGAAAGCTCAAAACCAGAATGCTCACGGGCAACAGATTTATTGGATTTGTAAAGCTATAGAAGATGGGAACGGTAATCCTGGTTCAGAAATTACATCTGTTAAATCGCGTGCCAGGAGACTAGCTGAGGTTTTTCCAGACAAAAAAATCGAATTTTTGCACGGCAAAATGAAACCGGCCGAAAAAGATGCCGTGATGGAGAGATTTGCGAACGGCGAAATTGACATTCTGGTATCCACTACAGTGGTGGAGGTGGGCGTAGATGTGCCAAATGCGACTTTGATGGTAATCGAAAACGCCGAAAGCTACGGCCTGGCGCAGCTCCATCAGCTAAGGGGTCGCGTCGGAAGAGGCTCTAGTACAGCTTATTGTTATCTTCTCACCTCTGGCGATCTGGCTCCTACTAGAAGATTAAAAGAGCTAGAGAAGTCTAGTGACGGGTTTTATCTAGCAGAAGTTGATTTAAAAATGCGTGGTCCGGGCGAAATCTATGGCGCTCTGCAGCACGGAGCTTTAGACCTTAGAATTGCCTCTTTGTCAGACACTAAGTTAATCGCCAAGGCTCAGCAAGACGTGAAAATTTTCTTGCAAAATCCAGAGAATATGTTAAAATATAAAGAGCTCATGGCTGGAATTTCAAAATATCAGCAAATTACAACTCTAAACTAAGGAAACAAATGAAGCAAATTGGCGGTTATGTTAAAATTACTGGTGGAACTTATAGGGGCCGTTCAATACAGACTCCTGGTGGGAATACTCATCCGATGGGCGAAAGGGAAAGACTGGCACTCTTTAATATGATTTTTGATTGCGTCAATGATAGCCAGGTGCTAGACCTTTTTTGTGGCGGTGGAACGCTGGGTATTGAGGCTTTATCGAGAGGAGCAAAAAGTGTTACGTTTGTCGATAACAGTGGTAAAGTGATGGCAGTAGTGAAAAAAAACTGCTTAGATTTAGAAATTAACTCTGAAAAATGGAAAACCGTGGTCTTGGACGCAAATAGTTTCGCTATGGCCTCTAAAAACCAGTATGATTTAGTTCTAGCCGATCCTCCGTATGATACATATACACCAGAGATGGTAGAAAACTTGCCTAAATTAGTAAAACAAGGTGGTACTTTAGTGCTATCTCACCCCGGTGCAGCACCAGATTTCTCTGAAATGCAGCTTCTGAAAGCTAGGAAGTACGCTAATGCCAATCTTTCGATCTATATTAAGAGGTAAATCTTGCATTTTTTTAAAATCTGTGGTATAATTAAAAGATAAGGAGTTTTATTATGTATATGCAGGAAGAAGCGGAGAAAAAGGAACGCCGTAAAATTATAGCCGTAGCCACGATTGCAGTCGCAATTATTTTGATTTTGATTGCGTCAATCATTGTAGTGGCCACCAAGAAGTCTACTAATAATGTTTCTAATACTGATAACACGGTAGCTGAAAATACCGAAAAAGACGCTAAAACCGATGATAACGGCAAATCAGCTAACACTAATAAAAAAGAATCAAATGATTCTAAGAAAGAGAAAACTGATAGCAAAAAGTCTGAGAAGAAGTCTGACAGCCCAGTTACCACTACTCAAAATACAGAAGGAAGTAATAATATGCCAACAACTGGCCCAGAAGAAATGTTGCCAGTGGCTTTGATGGCTGGGATTCTGACTACTTATCTTTTGTCTAAAAGGTTAATCAAAAGAGAAGCCTAAATCAAAAAAGTAACTAGAGATAGTTACTTTTTTGTGCAAAAAATGTTATAATCTACTCAAGCCCGAGTGGTGAAATTGGTATACACGTATGCCTTAGGAGCATATGCCGCAAGGTGTGCAGGTTCAAGTCCTGTCTCGGGCACCAGGCTCGAAAAATGACTCTTTTGGAGTCAATTTTTTTTAGTATTCGCAAGCTTTAAATCCATTTAATCCTTAACCGTTTTTAAAAACCGTCAGCGTGTTTCAGCTTTTCATTAAAAGTAGTATAATAAAAATAACATAACTAAAGGAGACTTATGGAATTTGTGAGGCTGAAGTATGCCAACAATAAACTCATCAATGCCAATTTGAAAGAGCATCGTGAGATTCTCGAAGAATACATCGAGAAGAAGCATATGGAATACCTTGGTTTTGTACCAGTGCTTTTTGGGCCAAGCGGCAAGACTTTGGAAATCGATTTAATCTTCCGAAAAAAAGATTAAAATTGTGATATAATCATAAACGGTATGGGGAAAATAACCAAATATCTGAATCAGTTGATTGTTGGCAATGTTTTTGATAGCCCCGAAATCTTGGAAGCGTATGCCAGTGACCAGTCTGCTTTGATGATTAAACCTCGTTTCGTGGCTTTGCCAGAATCTACAGACGATATTCGGAAATTGATGCGTTTTTTTAACCAGTTAGCTTTAAAAGACATTAACGTAGCCGTGACAGCGCGCGGTTCTGGTCTTGATACAACGGGCGCTGATCTCACGAATGGCGTGGTAATTTCAACCGAGAAGCTCAACCACTTGCTAGAAATTGACACGCGGGAGAAACTCGTGCGTGTACAGTCTGGTATTACCCTAAGAGAATTAAACACTGCACTTTCGGTTTCGGGTCTCACTATCCCGATTGACGGGCGTGATGAAGAAACTATCGGCGGGTTAATTTCAAATAATTCATCGGATAATTGTTCTGGCAAATACGGTGGCATTCAAAACTATGTTGAGAAAATCGAAGTGGTACTAGCCAACGGCGAATGCTTGCAAACCGAGCGCTACCGGAAATACGCCCTCGCGAAAAAAGCCGTGGAGAAATCTTTTGAAGGAGAACTCCACCGTAAAATGGCAAAGATTTCCAAGGAAAATATCGACTTAATCGAAAAAATTGGTAGGGAAAATCACAGCCAGGCTGGGTATTCCTCTATTTGCCGCGTGCCAGTGAAAGAAACTCTGGATTTAATGCCGTTATTCTTTGGGGCACAGGGAACTTTAGGCATTATCTCAGAAGTTATTCTAAGAGCAGTGCCTTTGCGAGCTAAACCAGAGCGGGTAGTTGCCACCTTTAAAGAAATTGACCAGGCCATTAAATATGCTGATACGATTAGTGAACTGAAGCCTCGGCAACTAAACCTTTACGATTTAAAGATTATCATGGAGGCACGTGAAACCGGCAAGAACTTAGATGGTGTCATCAAGAAACTCGATGACGGGTTTGTAGTGTTTGCCAATTTTGATGAAAAGCCCAAGTGGATTATGAAAAAAATTATGAATCTGCAGGAAGAAATGCCACGCACGGCAAAGTTTGTGTTTGAATCACAAAATGACCAGCCGACTCTCAATGAGTTCGAGAATTCTTTAATTAATTACCTGAGCTACGTTAAAAATGGTGAGCGAATACCGATTCTCACGGATTTTTACTTGCCGAGGCATAACCTTGATATCTTCTTGAAAGACATCAAAGTAATTGAAGAAAAACTGAACCTCAAAATGGAAATCTTTGGTTCTCTTAGTAACTGCATCTTTAGCTTGAGGCCAAGGTTTGATTTGACCGATAAAGATTTCAATAAAAAGGCTACGACCTTCCTGAGGGCTGGCGCCTTTATTATTAATCGCGAAGGCGGAAAGCTAGCTGGCGGCACACCAGAAGGGCGTCTCAAGGCTGTGATTACTAATACTACGATGTTAGAGCCAGAGAAAAAGCTTTACACCGACGTCAAGAAACTATTTGACCATAATAATATTCTGAATCCAGACGTCAAGCTCGGAGCGAATTCCAAATTTACTTTAACACATTTTCGGACGAGTATTTTACCGAAAATTATGGTATAATATAAAAAATAGGAGTTTATATGAAAGTAAAGTCAAAAAAGGTTTCTGACTCTAGGATTGAGTTGACTGTGACGCTAGACGCAGCAGATTTAAAGCCGGCTAAGGCGCAGGCTTTAGAAAAACTAGCCAAGGAATTAAGTGTAGAAGGATTTAGGAAGGGCAAGGTGCCAGTAGACGTGGCTCAGAAGTTTATTCCTGAGAATGATCTGAATGCCGAGACCGTAGATTTTGCTGTACGAGCTACAGTGATTGAGGCCTTTAAACAGATAGAGAAATCGCCGCTGGTTTTGCCAAATGTGACTGTAACGAAATACGTGCCAAATGAAATCGTAGAATATACTGCGGTTGCTGATATAATTCCGGAAGTTAAGCTAGGCGATTATAAGAAGCTGGGGGTAAAATATCCAGACGTCAAGGTCACTGAGGCCGAGATAAAAGACGTTCTTAATAACATTGCATCATCTTTTGCCGAGAAAAAAGCAGTTAAAAAAGCTGCTGCAATGGGTGACGAGGTAATCATCGATTTTGTGGGTAAGAAAAACGGTGAGCCATTTAAGGGAGGTACCGCTAAGGATTATCATCTGACGCTCGGCTCTAAAACTTTCATCCCAGGATTCGAAGAGGGAATTGTGGGACACGAACCAGGCGATAAGTTCGATCTAAAAATCACCTTTCCTAAAGACTATGGCGTGAAAGATCTAGCAGGAGCAAAAACCGTTTTTGAAGTACTTTTGAAACAGGTCAACGAAGTCAAAAAGCCGAAAATTGATGACGAAATGGCGAAAAAATGTGGTCCATTTAAGACGCTAGACGAATTGAAAAAAGATATCACTAAGAATTTGAAAGCCCAAAATGAGCATAAATTGGGAGATAAGTACAAAGACGATTTGGTGAATGCTTTAGTCAAGAAATCTACGGTGCCAGCACCAGAAATTCTCATCGACGACCAAATGCGAGCGATTCGTGATGATATTTCTAGAAACGCCGCTTCGCAGGGGATGGAATTCGATGAGTTTTTGGAAAAGAACGGCGAAACCAAGGAATCTTGGGAAAAGGAGGCTCGTAAGATTGCCGAAGCACGTGTTAAGGCATCGCTAGTATTACAGAATTTAGCAATCAAAGAAAAGATTACCGTTTCAGATGACCTAGTGGCAGCTAAAATTGCTGAGCTGAAGGATGTCTACAAAAAATCGCCAGACGCCCTAAAGCAATTGAAAGATCCAAACGTCAAAATGGACATCAAAAATCGCATGATTATTGAAGCAACTTTGGATTATCTAGTGAAGACTAATAAAAAATAGACATTTTAGTTTAAGTGTGATATAATAATTTAAAGAGTTTCAGCTTGGTTTTGATTGCTGTAAGAAACCGGGCACCATATATAATATAATAAGAGGATATTTTAATGCCAACTATTAATCAGTTGATTAGAAAGCCGAGGAAAAAGGCTATCAAAAAATCAAAATCTCCAGCCCTTGGTTCTATTGTGAATACTTTGAAGACCAAGCGGATTGAGACAGCTGCACCCTTAAAGCGTGGTGTATGTATCAAGGTAACAACTAAGACGCCAAAGAAGCCAAACTCCGCGATGCGTAAAGTTGCGCGTGTACGCTTAACTAATGGTCAGGAAGTTTGGGCCTATATTGGTGGCGAAGGCCATAATTTGCAGGAGCACGCTGTAGTGTTAGTGCGTGGTGGTCGTGTGCCAGATCTTCCTGGTGTGCGTTATCACATTGTGCGTGGTACACTGGATCTCCAGGGCGTACAAGGTCGTAAGCAGGGCCGTTCTAAATACGGTGCCAAAAAGGAGGATAAGTAATGCCACGTAAAACTACTAAATCTTTGATTCGTAAAGTTAACCCAGATCGCAAATACCAGTCGATTCTGGTACAAAGATTGATAAACAAATCTATGCTTAATGGTAAACGCCAGGTAGCAGAACGAGCGGTCTATTCCGCCATTGAAGGTGCCGCTAAGAAATTAAAATCCGAGAATCCAGTGGAAGTTTTGGAGAAGGCTATTGCTAATGTCTCGCCTGATTTTGAAGTGAAATCTCGCCGGGTTGGTGGGGCTAACTATCAAATTCCGTTTCCAATTGCTGGGCACCGACAATTGCACTTCGCCTTTTCATGGTTAGTACAGTCTGCTCGCGCACGCAAAGGTATGCCTTATGCCAAGCGCCTTGAAGCAGAAATTGTAGATGCTTACAACGAAACTGGTGCAGCCTTCAAGAAGAAGGAAGATTGTCACCGCATGGCCGAGGCCAACCGTGCTTTTGCACATTTTGCGAGATAATCTATATTTAGGCGTTGTTTCATAATTCATATCATATCTCAGGAACTCCGCAACGTGGTAATCTAGAGATTTTACCACGTCGCTCCGCCCTTGCGGCGGCAAAATCATAGATTTTGCCTTTATATCCTTCGATATGAATGAATTATGGAACAACGCCGTTTTTTATTATTTTTGCACGAACTTGTGGTATAATAGACATAAGTATATTAGGAGGCAAAATGGTAAAAATCGCAATCAATGGTTTCGGTAGAATCGGGAGGAATGCCCTAAAGATTTTGCTGGAACGGCATGATGCGCAAATAGTAGCAATTAATGATATTACAGATGCTAAAACTTTGGCTCATCTTTTGAAATATGATTCAACTTATGGAACTTATGACAAAAAAGTTACTGCCACGGATAATTCAATTATCATCAATACGCGTGAAATCCCAGTTTTTGCAGAAAAAGATCCAGCGGCTCTGCCATGGAAAAAATTGGGTGTAGACGTAGTGATAGAATGCACAGGCCTATTTACTAAGCCAGAAGATGCTAGAGCTCACATCAAAGCCGGGGCCAGAAAAGTCGTAATTTCTGCTCCCGCTAAAGGTGAAGGGGCAAAGACTGTGGTCCTGGGCGTAAACGAAGAAGTGGTAGAGGATAATGACGAAATACTTTCTAACGCCTCCTGCACTACGAATTGCATTGCGCCAATTATGAAAATATTGGAAGACAAATTCGGTATCGAAAAAGCTATGATGACTACAGTACATTCTTATACCGCTTCGCAGAGAGTGTTAGATGCACCAGCTAAGGATTTGCGTGAAGCCAGAACAGCAGCACAAAATATCATCCCGACTACCACCGGAGCTTCTAAAGCTGCTGCTCTAACTATACCAAGCCTCAAGGACAAATTTACTGGCCTTTCAATCCGGGTACCAACTCCGGTAGTTTCTTTATCTGATATCACTGCCGTTCTAAAAACTGATACTACCAAGGAAGAGTTAGCGTATTTGTTTAAAAAAGCTGCAAAGGAACCATATTACCAGGGGATTTTGCAAGTAGCGGATGAAGAACTGGTTTCGTCTGATTACATTGGTGACCCGCATTCTTGTACTGTTGATTTGCCGCTCATCGATGTAGTGGGTGGTAATTTGATTAAAATCGTTGCCTGGTATGATAACGAATGGGGCTATTCAAATCGTTTAGCAGAACTTGCTATAGGATTTGGAAAGGAATAAGATGAAGGTATATCTGGGTGCGGACTATCGAGGATTAGAAAAAAAGAATCAATTGACTGAGTTTTTGCTGAGTCAAGGTTTTGAAGCAGAGGATTTGGGGGCTTTTGAATATGTTGAAGGAGATGACTTTAATGACCCGGCAATTGCAGTAGCTAAAAATGTGCGGGAAGATGTTGGTAGCTCCGGAATTTTGATTTGTGATTCGGCACATGGCATGACAATCCAAGCAAATCGTTTCAAAGGCGTCCGAGCGGCTCACTGTGATAATGCTGAATCTGCAGTGCTGGCTAGAGAGCATGAGGATGCCAATATTCTGTGCCTTTCTGCACACTTTTTGGACGAAAAA
This sequence comes from Candidatus Saccharimonadota bacterium, assembly GCA_017511205.1. Taxonomy (GTDB): domain Bacteria; phylum Patescibacteriota; class Saccharimonadia; order Saccharimonadales; family Saccharimonadaceae; genus Nanosyncoccus. The sequence goes on along the minus strand of JAFWLE010000002.1, from coordinate 133,869 downwards.
ACGATGGAAGAAATTACTTTAGCGTTTTTGAATACGAAATTTCAAAATATCGAGCGCCGCGTAAGGCGAATTAATCGTTTAGACGAAAGGGAAGACTATGATTAGAACTGTATCAATCGTACCGGCAATTTTGACCGACAATAAGCAGGATTTTCGAGCCCAAGTTGAACGTATCAACGTTTTTACGCGTAGGGTACAAATCGACGTAACGGACGGTGTGTTTGCGCCAGTTGAAACGCTGGATATCACTAATGTCTGGTGGCCACGAAATTGGGAGACAGATTTACATCTAATGGCGACTAATCCTTCTGAGCATATCGATACGATTCTTAAACTGAATCCCTCACTTTGTATCTTACACGCCGAAGCCAATGAAGATTTGCTGCCAACTTTTGCAACATTAAAAGAAGCTGGCATTAAAACTGGCTTGGCGCTGCTTCCTACAACTTTTCCAGGGAGCGTAAAACAATATATTGAAGCAGTAGATCATGTTTTGATTTTTGCTGGACAGCCTGGCGTACAGGGCGTACCAGCCGATTTAATGCAGATGGAAAAAATCCCTTTGGTACGCAATATGAAGCCAGAGCTAGAAATTGGTTGGGATGGCGGTGCCAATATAACGAATATTCGAGCTTTAGCGCATGCCGATCTTGATGTGATTAACGTAGGTTCGGCAATTTCTCAATCCGAAAATCCAGCTCAAACCTTCCAAGAACTAGTGGCAGAAATCGATAAAAATGGAGTGGTACTTTAGATGGCTAGAATCGTTTCGCTCGGTAGTGCTTTGCAAGACGTTTATCTGATCGACCGCGATGATTTGACGGCGGTGCAAATTGGCGATTCGGCAATCTTTAGTGATATTTTGGTTGGTTCAAAAGTTGATATCGACAGAATTTCTTACGAGGTTGGAGGCGGTGGCATTAATTCGGCAATTTCTTTCGCTAGGCATGGGCATGAAGCGGTGTTTCTAGGTAATATTGCGCACGACCCAGCTGGTGCAGCCGTGATCAAAATTTTGGATCGTGAAGGGATCGATAGTAGTTATATTAATTTCTTGGAGCGTAAAACTACAGGCACTTCCGTGATTTTACTAGATAGTAAAAGCGGCGAACGTACGATTCTGACTTGCCGGGGAGCTTCTGAGCAATTTGGCAATTTTTCGGAAAAAGATTTAGATTTGATTCAGCCAGATTGGCTCTATGCTACTACTCTGCGTGGCGATATGGATACTCTAGAGCGATTCTTCAAACACGCCAAAAAATCGGGCATTAGAATCATGTTTAACCCTGGCGTTAAAGAGCTCGAAAACCCGAAGCAGCTAATGAATCTGCTGAAATATGTGGACGTTTTGAATGTTAATAAATTAGAGGCTGGTAAAATCGTACCTGGTGTGCTTCTGACTGAGCTATTATACCATCTGAGTAACTATGTCGAGATTGCAATGATTACAGACGGACCAATGGGTGGTATTGCTAGCGATAGCAAAGAAACTTACCGTTTTGGTATTTACGAAGATGCCAAAATTAAGGATGCCACTGGGGCTGGGGATGCGTTTGGCTCTGGGTTTCTAGCTCATTTCACTGCCGGGAAATCCTTCAAGGAATCGTTAGTTTTTGCCTCTGCGAACTCTACAGCCGTGGTAGGAAGGCTCGGTGCTAATGCAGGGATTTTAACTGGCAAAGAAAAGCTACATTTAATGCCGATACAGAAATTATAAGGAGGATTTATGCTAAAGGAAGAAGAAGAATTACTAAAAAAGTTGTCGATCGCTGATCTTGAACGCGCCGATGCCTATGCCAAAGACCTCGGGCGTGGTTTGCAACTGGTTAGGTCCTTTCCTCAAGGCGTGACAATTTTTGGCTCTGCCAGACTATCGCAAGACAATATCTACTGCAAAGTCGCCTACAAATTAGGTCAGCTCCTAGCCAAAAATGGACATACCGTCGTAACTGGTGGTGGGCCTGGCATTATGGAAGCCGCCTCGCACGGTGCTTATGAGATTGGTGGCCGCACGATTGGCTTAAATATCGTCCTAATGCACGAACAGTTTCCTAATCCTTACCTCACTGATTGTATGAATTTTGAATACTTCTTTGCCAGGAAAGTTTCGCTCGCGATGGCTTCGAAGGTGTTTGTTTTCTTCCCGGGTGGATTTGGTACTATGGACGAAATATCCGAGATTCTGTGCCTAATGCAAGAGGGTAAGATGCCAAAAATGCCAGTATTTCTGATTGGTAAAAACTACTGGCGCTCCTTTGATCGCATCATTGGCAAAATGTTGCATCTAGGATTAATTAATGTAGATGATACGCGGATTTTTACTATCACGAATGACATTACGGAAGTAGTGAAAGCCGCTAACAAAATCGGACATCCGAAGGTTTCAGAAAACTTCTATGATGGGTTCCGCGAAGCGGCGGAACTAGCTCACGAAAGTAGTCTAAAACGCTAGATATAGCGTTTTTAGTTAGTTTTTGACGCTAGATATGGTGTATGTGGGCTACTATATATTATATGTGTGTCTAATCCTACTTTCGAATTCAAATTTAGTTTTGTAAGTATTAACACTTATACATTGCATTTTTAAAATGCTATCTCGCAAGACATCGCACTGAGTAGCCAGAAGCGCGATTATCATATGTGCTGTTCGGAATAACTCCTGTATTTTTATTTGTATAAAGGCTATATATATGCCCGTAATCATCATCCTCGACCATTGACGACCAAAATGCTCCTTCAGAACCAACAACATAGAATGAACCCTGGAATATTCCATTGAGTGGCGTTTTGATGTCAGATTCCCATATACTTGGGTTCTCCATTTTTCCAGTGTTACTATCCCATCCATATTGTTCTATCAAATAAGAAAATGAGCCACTAGATGTAACGTTGCCGCTCTTTGGCAAGGTCCAGTTTACTGGACAAATTGATTGATTTGCATCCTGGTTATATCCGCAATAATCTCCGCCATTATTCGATGCGACTGCTGCGACCCAGTTATAATAATTTCCTATATGATAATGAGGATCGCCATTTGTGACCAATGTGTTGTCTCCAACTATACCACTCCAGTACAAATCTCCAGGATCATAAGATTGTGGTTCTGTAAAAGTAGACTTCCATGCATTATCATCGGCTGTATAAGTTTTCCACATTGGATCCCAACTCGTATTATTAGGAAGATCTGTTGTAGTAGAGTTATAAACTACTGAACCGTCCGTAACAATATCATGATCTAAGTTCTGTGTCATCCAGCAATTACCATCTTTTAATTTTGAAACTAAGTAGGTCTTGTTATCTCTTGAGTCTATCAATACTGTTTCCGACTCATCATCCTCCAGTGTCACAGCACTACATATACTACTAGACATGTCTTGCATTTTGTAATAACCATTTAGTTTTTGTTTACCTGCAGTAGCATAAGCATCATTAAAAGAAACTGGAACAATCGGAGCCGCTCCATCATGCGGATGAACTAGAGTGTACTTTACTTTGCCCGTGTATGTATCAGCTGGTTGAGTCTTACTGATATAAGCTGCATAGGTAGTAGTCATAGTAGAACCTTCGGCATTAGTACCTGTATCAGTACCAGCAGTTCTAGTTGCTACTCTAGTCCAAGTATTAGGTACTGTATGATAAGATGAGAATGATCCTTCTGTATCACTTTCAATAGTTAATGGGTAGTTTACATTTGCTCCACTTGTTGCTGTTAGTTTCATAGCCCAGTTAGATGTGTCAGGATTTCCTGCAGTAGTTGCAGTACCAGTATCAATAGTAGAGCTTTCACTAGCAGATGTTCCTACTAGTTTATTACTATTAGTTCCTGCTATCACGTCTCCAGTAAAGCCTGTAGCATAAATATCAAAGCCTGAGTTATCATTGCATATGACTTTAATGGTAGTGGTACCTATTTCCGATTCATAAGTACCATTTACTACTTCTTCTGTATGAGAATTCATACCTTGTCCACTCATAGTACAGGAAATGGGGACGGTAATAGATACATTGTCTACTACGTCTTCTGCTGATACAATATTAGAAGAAAGAGAAAGACCAGTTAGAATAGTTAGGCCTACTAGTCCTATTGAAGTAATAATATATTTATTTGTATGTGTCATATGTATAACCTTTGATTAACTATAACCATTATATATTAATAGGCGCAGAAGTCAAGACTATTACTTGTCTTCAAATGGTTGAGTGAGGCCGAGATGGGAATTGGTGTCGGCGATACGCATAAGTTCATTGTACTTGGCGATGCGGTCGGTGCGGGAGAGGGAACCGGTTTTGATTTGGCCGGTGCCGAGGCCGACGGCGAGATGAGCAATTGAAACATCTTCAGTTTCACCGGAACGGTGTGACATTACGGTTTTGTAACCAGAATGCTTAGCGAGCATCACGGCGTCAATCGTTTCGGTCAAGGTGCCGATTTGGTTTGGTTTAATCAGAATTGCGTTGGCGCATTTTTCGTTGATGCCTTTTTCGAGCAACTTCACATTGGTGACAAATAAATCATCGCCCACTAATTGTATTTTGGAGCCAAAACGTTCGGTCATTTTGGCCCAATTAGCCCAGTCGTTTTCGGCTAGACCATCTTCTATTGAAACTACTGGATAATTATTAATAATCCAGTCGTACCAGTTCATGAGGTCGTCGGCAGATTTCCAGTCGCCATTAGTTTTCAAAACATAGTGGTCTTGATCGTAAAATTCTGAAGCGGCAATATCCATCGCGATAGCGATGTCTGTGCCCACTTGATAGCCAGTTTTTTCGATTGCAAGCTTGATACATTCGAGCGGCTCATTATCGCCATCACGTACAGATGGAGCATAGCCACCTTCGTCACCCACGGTAGTAGGATAACCGCGTTCTTTCAAAACGTCTTTGAGAGCGTGAAAAACTTCGGCGCCCATTTGCACAGCTTCGGCGATATTGCCAGCTGAGCGGGGAATAATCATGTATTCTTGAAAATCCGTAGACCAAGAGGCGTGCGCTCCACCATTCATTACATTCATCATTGGCATCGGGATCGACATTTCATTCGTCGTACCAGCTAATTCTGCCACGTATTTATAAAACGGAATTTGGTGAGCCCTGGCATTAGCTTTGGCGTTAGCAAGAGAAACCGCCAAAATTGCGTTTGCACCGAGGCCAGATTTGTTAGGCGTGCCATCGAGGTCCAACATAATTTGATCGACCATGCGTGGGTCGGCTGTATTATCAACTAAAATATCTCGAATTTTGGAATTCACGTTCCAAACAGCTTTTAAAACACTTTTGCCGCCAAAACGAGTTTTGTCGCCATCGCGTAGTTCCAAAGCTTCACCTGCCCCAGTAGAAGCACCCGAAGGCACGATAGCGCGGCCAAAACCGCCATTTTTTAAATAAACTTCGGCTTCTACCGTGGGATTGCCTCGCGAATCCAAAACTTGTCTTGCTTTAATGTCATCAATTATAAAATTATCCATAAGCATATTATAACATGCATCGTTGCATAATTCATCCATATTTCAGGATCTCCGCAATGTGGTAAAAAAATTTTACCACATTGCTCCGCCCTTGCGACGGCAAAATCTGTCTTCGGCTGACCGCTGCGTCGTCATGAAATAGGAAAGCAAGCTTTCCTATTTCTCTCCTCCTAGCGGTCAGAGATTTTGCCTTTATATCCTTCAATATGGATGAATTATGCAATGGGTAATTTTTTTATATTGAATTAAAAATAGCTTATGCTATAATGATTTTAATTAATAATAAATGAGGAGTTTTTATGAGTGAAAAACCCGGGGAAACGCCAAATCCCTTGCAAGATGCAAAAACCCAGGCGGCTGCTGGGACTGGCACATTAGATGCGAATCCAGCCGAACCAGTACAAGCTGCTACGACAAGTCCTGTAGCGGCGCCAGTTGAAACAACTACTGCCGCAGTGGCAGAGCCAGTCAAAAAGAAGAAAACTGGCCTAATCGTCGGCATCATTGTGGCGGTTTTGGCATTAGCCGGTGCAGGTGTAGCGGCAGCCATACTTCTTGCTGGTGGTGGTAATGATCCAGTAGTAAAAGCGATTGAAAAAGTTGCTAATGGTGACATGCCGCAATATGTCAAAATGAACGGTTCATTTGAGGTTTCGTCAAGTGATGGTACTGCAGCCATCAAAAACATGGCACTCAAAATCGATTCTGATTTAAATACAAAAAACACCACTAATTCGGTAAAAGCGGAGTTATCCGTAGAATTAAGTAGTGGCAAACCGCTTTCGTTCGAACTAGAGGGTGTTAGCACAGAAAGTGGTGATCTCTACTTCAAGATTGATGGTGTTTCCGACATCCTTACACAATACATTAAAATGCTTGGTGGTGCCACCACTACGGATGATAGTGCAATCGCTTCCTATTACTTGAGCATGATCGGCGATATAGTTGAAGAATTGGAAGGTGAGTGGCTTAAGGTCTCGGCTGAAGATCTAAAAACCATTATGGAAAGTATGGGCACAGGCAACCAATCGACCTGTATGCTTGATCTAGCTGAATCAGCTAAAAATGGTGGCACTGGTTTAATGGAAGCCTATCGTAAGAGTCCATTTATTTCTTCTACTACTGAAGGAGTAAACGTTGCTAGTAAAGGTAGTGGCCCAGTTTATAAGGTCTTGATTGACAAAGATGCTGCTAAGACTTTTGCTGACAATGTAAAAGAGTCCGATTTCGTAAAAAAGGCTAAATCATGCTTGCAAAGTACTGGTAACGTAACAGAAGTTGAAGATGTTGAAATCGGCGAGTTACCAGACCTCTATGTAGAATTAGATAACGACAATAACTTTACGAGAATCTATACCGAAAAAACCATCGTTAATGACTGCTGTCCAGATGGAGTCGACTGCTACGTAGATTGCTCTGACACTTCCACTAAGATGGTAATCGATTTTGGTTTCTCTTATCCTAGTAGCTTAAGCATCGAAGAGCCAAGTGAAGCAGAAGATTTGATGGAAGTAATCGAAAAAATCTTTAGTTCACTTTATACTACTTATGATGAGTAGGATTCTAAACTAGATTTACTTGACAGTTTAAAGAACTCATGGTATAAATAAAAGATGGACATGGCTTTAAAACAAAAACTCAGTAAACTCCCGGCTAGTCCGGGGGTTTATTTTCATAAAAATGCAGCAGGTGAGGTTATTTACGTAGGAAAGGCAGCAGTACTAAAAAACCGCGTAAGGCAGTATTTTCAAAAATCCAAAAAGGATGCCAAGACCGAAGCTTTGGTGCGTGAGATTGCCGACACCGATTGGATTGTGGTAGATACCGAGATGGATGCGTTGTTTCTGGAATCTGAAATGATCAAGCGCTACATGCCAAAATGGAACATACTACTTCGTGATGATAAAACCGTATCCTATGTAAAAATCACCATGAATGAAGAAGTGCCATACCTTAGTTTTACACGCACGCCAGTAGACGATAAGGCCACTTACATCGGGCCATTTTATGGAAAACTGGCGGTGGATAAGGCAGTAAGGTTGCTAAGGCGAATCTTCCCATATTATAATAAGCCCTATACTGGACATAAGACTCTGGACACTGATCTTAACCTCACACCTGGCATTGAAGTTGGTAAAACCACGCCCAAAGAGTATAAGCATAATCTAAAAAACTTGATTCGCTATCTAGAAGGTGACCGCGAAAAGTTACTAATCGATTTGAAAAAAACTATGAAAACCGAGGCGGCGGCGGGGAATTATGAGAAAGCCGCCAAAGCACGCGATCAGTTAATGGGTTTAGAGGAACTCAAAAAGAAAATTGTGTTTTCGGATAAAGAGTTTCTGGATATTTCTTCGGATCAGGCTTTGAAACAATTGCAGGAACTTTTGAAGCTCGATAAGCCGCCACGGCGAATTGAAGGCTATGACATTTCGCACCAATCTGGTGAAAATACGGTGGGTAGCATGGTGGTATTCATCAATGGCGCGTCAGCACGCAATGAGTATCGAAAATTTAAAGTGCGAACTTCTAAGAGTGACGATTTAAAAAGTATGAAAGAAGTGATTACCAGGCGTTTGAAGCATCAGGAATGGGATTTTCCGGATTTGATCATTCTTGATGGTGGCATCACACAGGTTAACGCAATTTTACCAATTGTGGAACCGTTTGGCATTCCAGTGATTGGGCGTGATAAATCTGGTGATCATTCACATAATGCGCCAGTGAAACTGGTAATCCCGGAATCTCAAGGCAAAATGTCGTTTTTGAATTTGCCGGATAGCTCGCATATTGCGAGATTAATTGCGCGAATAGACGAAGAAGCTCACCGTTTCGCAATCACGTACCATTCTTTACTCAAACGAAAAAGTATGCTAAAATGATTTCACAAGGAGTTATTTTATGCAAATCGGAAGTTTTTTAGAAGTAGTCGTATTTATATCAGCCTTTTTAACGATTGTATTAATTTTGTTACAACGTCGTGGTGCTTCGCTAGGTGCGGGGTTCGGTAGTTCTGGTGAATTATATACTACTCGTCGTGGGCTAGAGAAGTCTCTTTTTGTAACCACGATTGTGATGGCCGTAATATTTGTTTCATCGATTTTAGGTTTACTATTAATTCCAGCATAAATTATGAAAAATACATTCAAAAAGCGTGGGCAAAGGTTTTTAAGAAAGTTTTCGCGTGCCTCGGTAAAAGCAGGCGAGGAGGGCAAGGAGCATCTTAAGGAAAACTTGTTGATGCGAGTTTCTCATATTGCTAATGTAAAACTTTTAGTCGTAGAGTGGGGGCTCTTGGTGGGCGCGTTGGTTTTATTTGCTATTACACAGGCGTTTTGGTTCGGGAGTTCTTATGCTGAAAACGTATTTAGTGAGGGTGGAACGTACACGGAAGCAACGCTCGGCAATGTCAAATCTATGAATCCATTATTTGCAACTACTAGCAGCGAAAAAGTACTAAGCAAATTGATGTTCGCCACACTTTCCACTATTGATTATTCTGGACACTCTGGTATTGGTCTAGCTAAATCGATTCGACCTAACGATGATGGTACCGTTTGGACAGTTAAATTACGTAAGGATTTAAAGTGGTCAGATGGTGAGCCAATTACGGCTGACGACGTGATTTTCACAGCGGAGATAATTAAAAATCCATTGGTGAATACAATTTACGATTCGAATCTTTCCAAGGTAAAAGTTGAAAAAGGTGAGAATGAAGAAATAATTTTCAATTTACCTTCAGCATATGCTGATTTTATTACGGCTTTAAATTTCCCAATTATACCGAAACACGTTCTAGAAGATACTGACCCACAGAATTTAATTGAAAACAATTTTTCAAATGCACCGGTAACATCTGGGGCTTTTTCTTTTAACGCTATTCAGACGAGTGGAAATAGTGAAGAAAAAGTGTTTTATCTGTCGGCTAATCCAGATTATTATAAAGGCAAGGTGCTTCTAAATAGTTTTGCGGTTCACACCTATGCTACAAAAGATGAGATCATTAATGCAGTGAATAGCGGATCAGTAACAGCTACCGCCGAGCTTTCCGGTAAAGAAACTGAGCAAATTAAGAATAGTAATTTTATTTCGAAGAATTCAAGCCTGAACTATGGGACGTTTGTCTTTTTCAATACTAAAAGCGAACTAGCCAAGAATTTAGAATTTCGTGCCGCAATTAGAGAGGGAATTAATCTAGACAAAATTCGAGCAGCAGCACCAGATACTTTGCCACTTGACTTTCCACTGCTCAAATCTCAAATTACGCTGTCAAGGTATCCAGAATTACCAGAGCGCAATGTAGAAGCGGCTGAAAATAAAATTGCTGAACTCTTTCCGGAATCGAAACCAGAAATTAGTTTAGTAACAGTTAATTCAGGTTATTTACCGCAAGTTGCAGAAGTCTTAAAAGAGGAATTAGAAAACCTGGGGTGTGGAGTAAACTTGGAAGTCTATGAAGAGAACCAAGATTTTATTGGCAATGTGGTTGCAAAACGAAGTTACGATATTCTACTTTATGACATTGAGCTCGGTACGGATCCGGATCTTTTGCCGTATTTTCACTCTTCTCAAGCCTCGAGTTCTGGGCTAAATCTATCAAACTATCGTAATCCGCTGGTAGATGACTTGATTTTAGGAGCTAGAGACACACTTGATCGCGATTTAAGGACTAGAAAATACGAAGCTATTCTTGATTATTTAGCAAATAGTGTGCCGGCAATTGGTCTGTACCAGCCAAATCTAACCTACTATTACAATAAGAACGTGCGGACTTTTGGTAATAGTGTGAGACTCGTGACAGCGATTGATCGTTTTTCTGATATTAATATGTGGGCCACGAGTAAATCTTCTAAAAATAAGACACCTTAGCTAAAAACTGTGTTATAATAATAGTATTGCGCGCGTGGTGGAATTGGTAGACACGCTACCTTGAGGTGGTAGTGGCCACAATTACGGCTGTGCTGGTTCAAGTCCAGTCGCGCGCACCAGCGTTTCTTATACGCCGTTATCATTAACTAAGGAGGTAAATGAAGAGTAAGCTTGTATCACTATCAACCGTAATCATGGCGCTGATTCTTAGCGTGGGTTTAGTTGGTTCAGTAAGTGCTGATGAAGAAACAAAAACCGACGAGGATACTTCCAAAAACCTAGGTACCAATATTAGTTTGACACCGGTTAGCAAAGTTTTACAGATTTCATCGTCGTCTTCCTATGAAGATTCTTTCGAAGTTAAAAATGATGGTGATAAAACTATTGAAATTGAGGTTTATGCTGCACCGTATTCATACGTTTATTCCGAGGAAGCTGATGCTTACCAACTTGGTTTTAGTCATGATAATAATTTTACCCAGATTACTAGATGGATTACTTTTAAGGATACCAGTGGTAAGTGGGTTAAAAACCCAACCTTTACGATCGATGCAAAAGGCAAGCTTAAGGTAGACTACCGCATTTCTACACCAGACAATATTCCGGCTGGTGGTCAATATGCAGTTTTATTTGCACACACTTTAACCAGTGTGACATCTGCGAATGGTATTAAAACTGAGGCTAGCCCTGGGTTAGTTGTTTATGGACGTTCTACGGAGGGCGAGTTAGATCGTTCGTTTGAAATTAACGATATGAAGATTGAGCAGAACGCCTCCAGTAACGAATCTGGCAAGAACAACGTTTTTGCTTCTGCTAAGGTTAAGAATAGTGGCAACGTAGATTTCAGTGTAAAAGGTGTGCTTAAAGTAGACAGTATTTTTGGTGGTGGTGGCTACGAAACGGAAAATGGTGGAGTGCATATTTCTGTCATCCCAGAAACTGAATTAGCTATCACTGACGAATGGGAAGATACACCAGGTTTTGGCATTTTCAAGGCTACTTGGACTGTCACAGCCAATGATGAAGAACCACAAATTATTGAAAAAATTGTTATAATTAATCCTTTACCTCTTATATTTATTTTTATAATACTGTTGACAATTATAATCACATGCGTTATAATTGCCGTTAGGAAGCGTAAGGAGCGTCGCTCTAGATTGGCTGTCTAGAAGCTTCTTACAAAACCAAAATAAAAATATAAAAATAAAAAGAGAGTGCAGAGTATGGAAAAAACAAAAAAGAAAATATTTGGATTGCTTGGGCTACTTTTGGTAGCGGCAATCACGGTTTTTGCGGCGTTTCTGCCTGGACCGGAAGCAGCGGCTACATCAGAAGTAGTCGACACAGTACAAATACGTGTAATAGGTGGCCAACCTAATGTCGAAATCGTTGGTGATCTAAAAAAGGAAAAAGTGGTAACTTCACCGGAACAAGGCGTGACGGTTGATTATGATAATCTTAATCATATTACTGTCACATTAAAATATACTGACAAGGATGGAGCTGAGCATACTTTTACACTAGTAGATCAGGATTTGGATTATGGTGCAAGTAGCATGCCGATAAATCTTGATCTCTCACAAGGCAGCTTTGGTTATGGCGATTATGTCCTGACCGTAGAGGGAAGAGGAGATGGTGGCGCTAGTGACGTAGCGGGAATCACCTTTTCTTATATTCCAGTAAAGGCTGAAGTAGTAGAAGATGAAAAATCTGGTGACGTAACGGTTGAGCTAGATTATGACCCAGATACTGGTAGTCCGGAGGATGAAGGAAAAGTAAAAGAAATAGGAATTAATATCTACGACGAAGATGGCAATCTGATGGAGCCTTCACCAATCATTGTGGAAGCACCAGCGGATAGCGTTGATTTACCGTTTGGTGATTATAATTATCCATCTGGCAAGTATACTATTGAAGTCATAGCTCGTGATCGTGATGGCAACGTGTTATACGAAATAATGAGATTTGATTACGATTATAAAGCGATACCAGTGCCACATTCTGGTGGTGATGATGGCGGTAAAAGTGCTGGCTCACCGGACACTGGTGGTCTATTTAAAGGACTCAATATCTCTAGAAGTGATTATTTAATTACTGGACTCACAATATTCTTAATAGTGGGCATCGGTAGCACAATCTATATCGTAAAAAGAGATCAAAAGACTAAAAAATAATTAGCTATTTTAAACAAGATTCATAAAACTGCACTGAGAATTTGGGCGCTTATACTGCGAGGGCGCCCAAATTTTAACTAAAAAATAAACCGCATTTAGAGCGGTTTATTTTTAAAAGCGTATTATTCGGTAACACCTAGCTCTAAACGCTTAAACTGACGAACGGTAATATTCTCACCAGTTTTAGCGATAGCCTCTTTGATGAATTGCTCTACGGTTTTAGTGTCATCAAGAATGTAAGGTTGGCTCATGAGGACTTTTTCAGCAAAGGCTTTTTTAAGTTGGCCTTCGATAATCTTATCCTTCATGTTGGCTGGTCCTTTGAAGTTTTCCTCTAATTCTTTGGTTTTCTTAGCACGATCTTTTTCTGGGATATCAGCTTCGGAAACGTAAAGTGGATTCATCGAAGCAATTTGCATAGCAATTTGGTGTGCTAAGGTTTTAAATTCATCCGTTTTGGCTACGAAACTAGTTTCGCAATTGACTTCAACAATAGCACCAAGGCGGCCATCATGAATGTAAGATTCAATTAAACCTTCACGAGTTTCACGATCGCCCCGCTTTTCGGCCTTGGTAAGACCTTTTTTACGCATAGCTTCCAGGGCTTTGTCAAAATCACCTTTGGCTTCGACTAAAGCTTTTTTAGCATCGGTAAGCCCAGCACCAGAAAGCTCTTTTAATTTTTTGATTTGTTCAATGGTAACTTCTGCCATTTTGCCTCCTAAATTATTATTTTTTACCTTCTTTAATGGCCTCGGCAAAATAGCTGAGGACCAATTTGACTGCCTTCAAAGAATCGTCATTGCAAGGAATTACGTAATCGATGTTCGATGGGTCAACATTAGTATCGACAAGTGCAAAAACTGGAATGCCTAAAGCCTTAGCTTCTTTAACGGCGTTTTTGTCTTCCATAGCGTCTACTACGATGACAGCGGCTGGCTGTTCAGTCATCTCTTTAATGCCACCATAGCGTTCATTGAGAAGATCAATCTCTTCTTGGAACCTTTGAGCCTCCAATTTAGAATAACGAGTTTCAATCTCGCCAGAAGCCATTTTGCGTTCCAAATCTTTTAGTTTCTTGATCTGACGGTTGACGGTTTCAACGTTGGTTAAAACACCGCCGATCCAACGCACAGTTACGTAAGGCATCTCAACCGATTCAGCTGTTTCTTTTACAGCATCTTTAATCTGCTTTTTAGTGCCGACAAAGAGTATTTTTTTGCCGCTCTTGGTGATCTCGGTGAGTTTTGGCAAAGCCGTTTTTAAGCCTTCGACGGTCTTTTCTAGGTTAATAATATGGGTGCCTTGGCGCTTGCTATGGATGTATGGAGCCATTTTAGGGTGCCAACGGCTAGTTTTGTGCCCAAAGTGAGCACCGCTCTCGAGAAGAGCCTTCATATCGACATCTACTGCCATATGGATTTCCTTTCTCACTGTTTTTGGGACCAAGTCGTCTGACCAGGAAATCTCCCAAAAACTGTTTCGTTAATTTAATAATAGTTTGATTATAACACACATGCTTGTATATTTCAAGTTTACTTGTTAAAATGGTTTTTAACGCTGCTAAGGGCAGAGTATCATTTACAAGGAGGTGATAAAATGCCAATTGAAATCCCAAAAGACTTGGTTCATATCCAAACGACTTTCGAAGAATATGAAATCTATAAGGAACTGAGCGAAAGGCGAGTTTATCTTTCACGCGAGATTGCCAGCGTTGGTTATGAAGATGGAGTAAATGAGTATACTTCTACAATCAACCAAATCGTCAAATTCATTATCGATTGCAACCGTGAAGACAAAGATAAGCCTGTTAATGAACGTACTGCTATTAAACTTTACATCGATTCACCAGGAGGTGATATTGGCGAAGGGCTCGCTTTGATATCGATTATGGAAATCAGCAAAACACCGATTTACACGATTAATGTTGGCGAGTGGAGCTCAATGGCATTTTTGATCGGTATCGCTGGACATAAGAGATTTTCTTTACCTTATAGCACCTTTTTACTGCACGAAGGTACTTCCTTTGCCGGGGGAGCTACCAATAAAGTGCAAGATCGTGTAAAGTTTGATGAGCGTCTCGAAACTCAGATTATTAAGCCTCATGTCTTGTCTCATGGCAATATGAGCGCAACGGATTACGATGCTTTAACGCGAGTAGAGTATTATATGCTGCCAGAAGATGCTTTAGAGAAAGGTTTCATCGACGAAATTGTTAATGATATCGACGCCATCTTGTAATGTTAAAGGCGGGCAAGTAAGCCCGTCTTTTTCCTACTTTACTTTTTTTTATTTCTCTGATATAATAGGGAAAGTTATGAGTAAAAAAGAGTTACATCCTAAAGATTATCGTGAAGTCGTTTTTCTAGATGAAGCGGCTGGCTTTTCGTTTTTGACTAAATCTACGGCGAAGAGTAAAGAAACTATCAAATGGCAAGACGGCAAGGAATATCCACTAGTTAAGGTGCAAATTTCTTCAGCCAGTCATCCGTTCTTTACCGGTGAAGAAAAGATTATCGATACCGAAGGTCGGGTAGATCGCTTTAAGGCGCGTGCCGAAAAAGCTAAGAAAATGCGTGAGGCTCTTGAGAACAAGGCTAAAAAGGCTGCAAAAGAAGCTGAGAAAAAAGCCAAGGCTAAAGATAAAATCGAAGCGAAAGTTGAAGAATAGTTCGAAAGTTCGGCGGGAGGGCCGAACTTTTTGTATGTTATAATAAAAAGGTAACAAAAGGAGCTAGAATGTTTGACACTAAAGAAGATCGCAAAAAAATGGAGGGGGCTTTAGAGCGATTTGAAGGCGAAATGAAAAAGGTACGTACTGGAAGGGCACATCCAGATATGCTTTCTGGTATAAAAGTTGAGATGTATGGGCAGTTTATGCCTTTAAATCAAGTGGCAAATGTCACGGCTGCGGATGCGACATTACTTGTGATTACACCATTTGATCCATCTGGGATTCAGGCCATTGTAGCGGCTATTAGAGCCGATCAGTCTTTAGGCTTGAATCCAGCTGATGACGGTAGAGTAGTACGTGTACCGATCCCGCAGCTGACTGAAGAAAGGCGCAAAGAAATCGTCAAGAATGCTTCGGCAAAAGTCGAGGAAGCAAAGGTGGCAATTAGAAATGTGCGTGAAGATGCAAGAAAAGCTATCAAAAATGCAACGGAAATGAGTGAGGACGTCAAAAAACGCGCCGAAAAGGAAATTGACGATTTAACTAAAGAGTTTAGCGATAAAATTGACCAGAATTTTAAGGCTAAATCGGAAGAAATAATGAAATTATGATTACACACTTAGGAATTATTGCTGACGGTAATAGACGCTGGGCGAAAGAGCATGGTTTACCGTCAATTGAAGGACATAAAAAAGGCTTAGACGCCATCGAAGAGTTAGTGGATGCAGCTGAAAAAGCTGGTATTAAATATATTACTTTTTATGTTTTTAGTACTGAGAACTGGGGAAGAAGCGCGGCTGAAGTAGCATATATCATGAAACTAGCTGAGAGCAAAATCATAAGTTATGCTGAAAAAATGCAAGCTAGAAACGGCAAGATGGTAATTCTAGGCTCTAAGGAAAAGGTCTCACCAAAGCTGGTTAGTGCAATCGAAAAAGCTGAAAGAATTACTGAGAATTGTACAGGCATTACAGTTGGTTTTTGTTTCAATTATGGTGGAGAACAAGAAATCGTGGATGCTGCAAAAATTTCAGCTAATGAAGGCGAAATCACCAGCGAATCAATCCGCAAGCATTTGTATCATCCAGAAATACCAGATATTGACATGGTAGTAAGGACTTCTGGCGAGGAAAGAATTTCTGGGTTTATGCTGTGGCGAGCTAGTTATGCAGAATTTATGTTTTTGAAAAAGTATTTCCCAGAAATGACCGGTAAAGATCTCGAGGGAATCATTAAAGAATATGATTCTCGCTCGCGTAGATTTGGCAAATAAGATTTAACTATTTAAAACCCATTAAGAGTAATTCTAATTCAGTTTTCGATAATTAGTTGTTTATGCTATAATTTATTTATGGAAATTTTTGCTGGAATCATTATCGGTCTTTTAGTTCTAATGTTCTTAGTTACAGCACATGAATTCGGGCACTTCCTAATGGCACGAAAAAATGGCGTTAGAGTATTAGAATTTGGTATTTGCTTCCCGCCACGAGCAATCGCTTGGATTAAAGATCCTAAAACTGGTAAATGGCGTAGACTACCTCGTTCTGAGTGGAGTAAAGATAAAATTTCGAAGATAGCGATCAGCGACGGAGACAAAACTAAGGATTTAGCTCAGGGGGGATTGATTTTTAGCATCAATTGGCTGCCGATTGGCGGGTTTTGCCAAATGGACGGAGAATCGGCCGCTGATACTAGAGAGGGAACCTTTGGCAAGTCTAGCTATTGGTCTAAAACTAAAATATTGTTTGGTGGCGTGATGATGAACTGGCTAGTAGCGTTTATTATTTTTACGGTTTTGGCTTGGACTGGTATGCCGGAATTTCTTGATAATCAGTTCACAGTTGAGTCGGACACCAGGACAGAACGTACTCCAGTATTAATTACTACAGTGGCAGATAATTCGCCGGCGGAGAAGGCAGGATTAGAAAAAAATGATTATATTCTAACAGTCGACGGAACGGAAGTTTGGGATGTGGATGAGATTACGGAGATTAATAAGAATCATGCTGGCAAAACAGTAAAGTATAGCATAAGACGTATTGTGGATTGCAATATAGTAGATTGGTCTAGTTATAAAGAGTGCGGAATGCATACTTTGGAACAGGCTGATTTAGCGGTTGAACGAGAAATGGAAGTGACTTTGAACCCAGCTGATTCGGAATACCTACTGGGCGTAACTATGGCAAGTTCTCAAGCAATTTCTTACTCTACTTGGTCGGCGCCGATTGTGGGAGCAGGATTAACTTTACAATTAACCGGCGAGACTTTCAAAGGTCTTGGCGTAATGCTTTGGAATTTAGTTTCGGGAGTGGGGTCACTATTTAGCCCTGATGCTGAGATACGACAAAATGGCCAAGAAGCGATTTCGGCAGTGGGAGATTCGGTTTCTGGCCCAGTTGGTATCATTGGGGTCTTGTTCCCAGCCTTTACTTCTGCAGGACCAGCTAATCTAGCTTTTCTGGCAGCGTTAATATCTGTGTCACTTGCCTGCATGAACGTCCTACCGATTCCAGCTCTCGATGGTGGTAGATGGCTTTTAATTACAATCTATAAACTACGTAAGAAAAAACTAACTAAAGAAGTCGAGGAAAAAATCGTTTCGCGAGCGATGGTAATGCTTCTAGCCTTAATTGCTATAGTAACAATACTCGATATCGTAAGGATTGCCAAGTGAAAGACTCCACTAAAGAGGTAAAAGAAGTTAAAACAAAGGCTACTGCAACCAAGAAAGCAAATACAACAAAAAAAAGTGTTAGCAAGACTTGCAAAAGACCAGACTCTTACCGAGTGCTAGGAGAAGTCCTATTAATGTTAGTTTGGGTTTTTGTTTCAATCTTTGCGGCACAGTTTGCGGTAGGAATCGTGATGGCGATGTTTCTAGGTGATAGGTTAAATGATCCAGTGCCGATGGCTTGTTTTTCCGCTCTTTCATATGCGTTAGCTATGTTAATGATTATCCTGACACCGCCAATTATTAAAGCTAAATATCAAAAAAAATCTTTTTCTAGAAAATGTTTTAACCGTGTTGAATTAGGGTTCCGAGGTTTACCAACCTGGACAGACATTGGTTTGGCACCAGTAGGCTTCGCAGCTTATTTTTTGCTAGCATCTGCTTTGACTTTCGTTTTCTCGGTGTTGTTCCCGTGGTTTGACGCTGGTGAGACCCAGGAAATTGGCTTTAGCTTGTATTTAAGTGGAATAGATAGGCTAATAGCCTTTTTAACGTTGGTGATCGTTGCGCCAATTGCTGAAGAAACAATCTTCCGAGGCTGGCTTTATGGAAAATTACGCGCTAAGTTTTTAAGGAGTGTTTCAGACGGGTGGTCAATCTTTTTTTCGACTTTCTTTGTATCGCTTTTATTTGGCATTGTACACATGCAATGGAATGTAGGCGTGAATGTTTTTGCTATGTCCATAGTACTTTGTGCGCTTCGCGAGATTACAGGCACAATTTACGCTGATATTTTATTGCATATGCTGAAAAATGGTGTGGCGTTTTATTTGCTATTCTTCATGGGAATTAGTTAAAACCATTGACTAAAAAAGCATTTTCATGTAAACTAGACATAGTTAAATTTTGGAGTGAAAAATGATTAAAAAAAGTGTGAGCCTTACATTAGAAGGTAAGAAAGAGCTGGAAAAAGAATTGGATGAATTAATTAAAAGTCGACCAGCGATTGCTGAACGGATTGCTACGGCTAGGTCTTTTGGTGATTTGTCAGAAAATGAGGAGTACAGTTCAGCTAGAAACGAACAAAAGGTCACCGAGGGGCGAATTCTTGAAATTCAGGAAATATTAAAGAATGTCAAAATAATTCGCGGTGGCAGCAAGAGTAAAGTAGAGCTGGGTGCAACGGTTACCCTGAACATGAGCGGGCGTAAAGTAGAATACACTGTGGTGGGCCCAACCGAAGCAAATCCATTAGAAGGTAAGATTTCGAACGAGTCCCCGATCGGCAAAGCACTTTTAGGCCACAAAGCTGGTGAATCTTTTGAGTTCAATGACAAAAAGATAAAGATTCTAGATATAAAATAATATTTTACTAAGCTTGCTATTTCCAGGCTGAAAATCTGAAAAAATAGTAGTGGAAAGCCGGTACTGAAATACCGGAAGGCTTCCACCTGATTATTTTTTCAGATTTTCACCTCAGCAAGCGTGAAAAGTTTTTATTTTATGTTATAATAACAATATGTTACTTGAAGATTATCGCAACGAAAGATTAAAAAAACTAGATGAACTAAAAAAGCGTGGAATTGATTCCTACCCGTCTAAGTCTGAACGAAATTGTAAAATCATTGAGATTGTTGATCATTTTGATGAAAAGAAAGGCCAAGAGGTGACGATTGCAGGACGAATTGTAGCAATTCGTTCTTTTGGCAAACTAGTTTTTTTGAAAGTAAAGGATCTTTCAGGCGAAGTGCAGATCTTTATGAGGGCAACTGACGATGTGCCGGAAAAATTAATTGGCGCACGAGATATCAGATTGCTTGATGTAGGTGATTTTATCGAAGCTACAGGCAAAGTTGATAAAACTCAAACTGGTGAGATTTCAGTCTTTTCTGATGCGGTGAGACTTCTAACCAAATCTTTACGCCCACTGCCAGAAAAATTCGAGAACAAGGAGGAGCGTTACCGCAGACGATATGTAGACATGAATGTTAACCCAGAAGTACGCGAAAGGTTAGTGCGACGCTCGAAGTTTTGGCAAGCAACGCGTGATTTCATGAATCAGCACGGGTTTATCGAGATTAATATTCCAGTTCTAGAGCATACCACCGGCGGAGCCGATGCGACGCCATTTGTTACGCATATGAATGCTCTAAATGAAGATTTTTATTTGCGGATTTCACACGAGCTACCTTTAAAGCGGCTTCTAGGTGGTGGCTTTGAAAAAGTTTATGATATTGGACCGAGATTTAGAAACGAAGGCGTAGATGATGAGCATTTGCCAGAGCATATCGCTTTTGAGTCTTATGCGGCTTACGAGAATTATGAAGATGGCATGAAGCTTTATGAGGAAATGATTAAATATGTAGCAAAGGAGACTTGGGGCACTTTGAAGTTCCACGTCGGAGGATTTGACGTAGATCTTGACTGTAAGTGGCCACATGTTAAATATGCAGATTTGTTACGCGAAAAGTTCAATGTGGATGTGTTTAACCCAAATCGAGAACAGCTGATTCAAATACTCCTTAAAAATTGGGATGCAAAAGATTTGAAACAAGACGATTTCAAGAAGAAGCTCGAAAACACTTCCACTCCACATTTAATCGACGATGTTTGGAAGCTAATCCGTAAGACTTCTGCTGGACCTTATTGGCTAATTGAAGAACCGCTTAGCCTCTCGCCACTGGCGAAAAAATCTAGTGAAAATCCTTTAGTGACTGAGAGATTCCACCCGATTATTGCGGGGACCGAAATGGGTAATGGGTTTTCGGAGCTAAATGATCCTTTAGATCAGCTAGCTAGATTCAAAGAACAACAGGCCGCGAGGGATGCGGGTGACGAAGAAGCTCAAATGCTCGATATGGATTTCGTAGAAATGCTAGAATACGGTATGCCGCCAGCTTGTGGTTGGGGCAATTCAGAACGCAATTTCTGGCTACTTGAGGGTGTGCCAGGCAGGGAAGCGGTACCATTCCCAACCATGAAGTCTAAAGAGGATTAAAATTCGATCACTTTTTTGTGTGATTTAGCTCCACTTATGATTTTGATGGTGGTTTTAGGGACGTCGAAATATTCAGATAAAAGTTTTATTAACGCGTCATTAGCTTCGCCGTCATGAGGTTTGGCACGCAAATAGACGGTTAGCTCGTTTGGACTCAACGCGACAATTTTTTCCTGGCTGGAGCCAGGTTTTACGGTGACTTGGTATTTCATATTGCTAATAATTATAGCACAAAGTATTCTTTCGAGGTCCGTAAGCTTGGGCGAGCGCCCTTGACCGTGCCTGAGGAAGAGTATTACGCGTTATTTTGGCAAAATGTTATAATAGTAGATATGGCTAAGTTTAAACTGGTGTCTAAGTACAAACCGACTGGTGACCAGCCCGCTGCGATCAACAAACTCGTAGACGGGATTAATCGTGGAGTGCATGAACAAACTCTGCTAGGTGTCACAGGCTCCGGTAAAACTTTTACTATGGCCAATATTATCGAAAAAACCCAAAGACCAACTTTAATTCTAGCGCATAACAAAACTCTAGCTGCTCAGCTATATTCGGAATTTCGTGAGTTCTTTCCCGAAAACGAGGTGCATTATTTTGTCTCCTACTTTGATTACTACCAGCCAGAAGCCTACATTGCTTCTACAGATACTTATATCGAAAAGGACTCAGCAATCAACGACGAAATCGATCGCCTAAGGCACGGTGCTACCGAGGCGCTCTTAACTCGGCGAGATTGCATCGTTGTGGCATCAGTATCGTGTATTTATGGCATTGGCTCGCCAGAGCATTATACCGAAATGTCACTACCGATTTGGAAAACCGAAGGTAGCTGGAAATTGGCGTTAGGGGCTTTCGGGCACGACGTCGCCGCCGCCCGTCGTCACGGGGGCGGCGCGTCTTCTACCTCGGTCGTAACCTCCGGAGATCCCTCAAGCTCCCTAACGCCAATTTCTCAGCTTGAGTTTATCCGGCGGTTAGTTGATATGCAGTATCATAGGAATGACATCGCCTTTGAGCGTGGTAATTTCCGCGTGATGGGTGACACGATCGATTTATTCCCAGCTAATGGCGAGTACGCTTATCGGTTCGAATTTGGGTTCGATACGTTAGAAGATGTAAAGATTGTTGACCCAATTACACTAGACGTACGTGAAAAACCAGATCATGTACACATCTTTCCAAATACTCATTATGCTACACCGATGGATCAGCTGGAAAAAGCCTTGATTACCATTCGAGCGGAATATGAAGATCGGCTAAAATATTTTGAGAAACATGACAAGTTCCTGGAGGCGCAAAGATTATCACAGCGCACTAAGTATGATTTAGAAATGTTGAAGGAAACTGGATTTGTTAAAGGAATTGAAAACTATTCCAGGCATCTAGAGGGTAGAAAACCCGGTGAGCCACCATATACGCTTTTAGATTTCTTCCCGAAAGATTTTCTTTTGATCGTAGATGAATCACACATGACTTTACCGCAGGTAAGAGGCATGTATAATGGTGACCATGCGAGGAAATTGGCCCTGGTAGACTATGGTTTTAGGCTACCGAGTGCGCTTGATAACCGACCGCTAACCTATGGTGAATTCCAAAAACACATCAATCAGGCGATTTATGTATCGGCTACGCCGGGGGACTACGAGCTGGAAGTTTCACCGGAACCAGCTGAGCAAGTGATTCGTCCAACGGGTTTGCTCGACCCGGAAATTGAAGTACGTGGTTCAGAAGGGCAGATTGACGATCTAATGGAAGAAATCGACAAACGCATCGCTAAAGGGCAGCGAACGCTTATCACGACGCTTACTAAACGTATGGCGGAAGATTTGACCGATCATTTGAAGGAGAGAGGCGTAAAGACTGCCTATATCCATTCAGATGTGGATACTTTGGAACGAGGCGACATTATTCGTGATCTACGGGCTGGAGTTTATGACGTTTTAGTCGGTATTAATTTACTGCGCGAGGGGTTGGACCTGCCGGAGGTATCTTTAGTTGCGATTCTTGATGCCGATAAAGAAGGGTTTTTGCGTTCAGAATCAGCCTTAATCCAAACGATTGGCCGGGCAGCGCGTCACGAAGAAGGCAAAGTTATTATGTATGCCGATTTTATTACCGAGAGTATGGAAAAAGCAATTTCTGAGACCAACCGACGACGTGAAATTCAGAAAGAATATAATGCCAAGCACCATATCACGCCACACTCTATCAAAAAGGAGGTCTCGGCAGGGCTTAGAGCGATTATCCCGGAGAAAGAGAAAGAGAATAAATTTGATATCAAACGCGTACCAAAAGATGAACTACCAGCGCTTATTAAACAACTCTCTTCCGAAATGCAACTCGCCGCTGCGAATTTGGAATTCGAAAAGGCCGCAATGCTGCGAGATGAAATTACGCGAATCAAAGATTTTATGGAAGGAAAGAAAAGATAGTTTTTGTTCGGTTTTTGTTCTAAAAACGCTAGTTCTAGCGTAGTATGCTAGATACGATACACCAGATATGGCGTATCAAATTCACTATATATTATATATCTTTCTATACTTTTCTGCTTTTTCCTGAATTGGAGAACGAGGAAACTTAGAGACTACTTAAGCACACACCTTATTGATAGAACGTAGTCGCTTAAACTTTCCAATTTTTACGGCAGACAAGGAACTTAAAAGGCAAAACTAGGAATCTAGTAGGCATCTCATAGAGACGCCGAAGACGCGACTGCTGTTGCTCGCGGGGTCGACACTGCTCGAATCCACGTAGAGGTTATACATACTGCCGTTATTGCGCCTAGTAGAAGACCAGAAGTAGCCGTAGTACGTGCCCTGACCGTACGCCGAGCCACCGACGAAGTAGCCCGACAGAGGAGTAGAAAGAGCTTGCTCAAAGGCAGCAACATCAGAATTATAGGCTGTATATAGAGCCTCGTATTCTCCACTAGAACCGCCAGTAGGCATTCTCCAGCCAGCCGGGCAAAGGTCTTCTGTGGCATTTCCAGTACTGCTACTTGATGCATAGCAATATGATCCTGCCGATGCGGCACAATAGTTATAATAGACACCAATCTTGCCAGAACCAGCACCATAGCTTGTAGTAGTAGTGTCTTTATAGGTAGTTACTACTTTTGGCTCATTGTGTTTATTGTCAGATGAACTAGCCCAAGTAGTATTAACTCCATTAGCTGGATATGGGCTAGAGCCACCACCATTCTTTAAGTAAGTGAGAGTTTGATTAGACGCATTAGTATTACCTTGAAGAGTAGCGAGCGAAACAGAAGTTGGATCTAAAGCTAGATTGTCTAACATCCAGACATTTCCATCGGCAAGCCTACCAACTAAATATTTGGTATTGTCACGTTTGTCAGCAAGAGTGACAGTATCTCCAGGATCTGGAATCATCTCCTCTAGATCCATATCAGTCACATCTTGCATATATGGGGTTTTCTTCACGCATCTCACCGAGTCTCCGAGGTTGCGATTGCTGCCGTTCGTGGGGTCGACAGTGCTAGAAGTCACGTAGAGGCCATACATGAAGTCGTCACCGCCCCTGGTAGAAGACCAGAAGAAGCCGTACGTGCCCTGACCGTTCGCCGAGCCACCGCCGAAGATGCCCGACAGAGGAGTAGAAAGAGCATTTTTAAAGTTAGTAACATCAGAAGAATAGGCTGTATATAGAGCCTGATATTCACCACTAGCCCCACCAGTAGGCATTCTCCAACCAGCAGGACAAAGGTCTTCTGTAGCATTTCCAGTACCACTATCTGATGAATAACAATATGAACCAGCAGAAGCAGCGCAATAGTTATAGTAGACACCAATCTTGCTAGAACCAGCACCATAACTTGTAGTAGTAGTGTCTTTATAAGTAGTCACTACTTTTGGCTCATCATATTTATTATCAGAAGTACTAGCCCAAGTAGTATTAACTCCTACGTTAGTGTATGGACTAGAGCCACCACCATTCTTGAAGTAAGTAAGAGTTTGGTTTGAAGCATTAGTATTGCCTTGAAGGTCAGTCAAAGAAACAGCAGTAGGATCAAGCCTTAAATTATCTAGTAGCCAGCAATTTCCGTCAGCAAGACGCTGAACTAAATATGTTTCGTTGTCACGAATATCTACCACAGATGTAGGTTGTGACGTAATGCAATCTGACTCGCTCATAGTTTGCATAATAATTACGTCGCTCTCCCACATTGCATAAAGCGTCAAAGAATTAGAAGCTGCAGTTTGATCAATCGTCCAAGTAAGATCTGTGCCTCCACCATTTGGATTATAAGTGGTACCAGAACAAGTGGCATCATCAGCAACTTGTGCCGTGCACCACCCTTTAAAGTTGTAGCCATCTCTTGCTGGAACAGTTGAAGAGATATTCACGGAAGCATCATAAGTAGAAGAAGATGTGTCACTAGGCATATTAGTAACAGTATCAGTGGTGTTTTCTAAATAGTTAATATCATATGGTGTAGGATTAGCTACTGCTGTTAAAACAAATACGTTTCTATAAGAGCCTGGAGTTAAAGTACTATCTGTCCTTACTCCCATAGTTAAAGTGTAGTCGTTGAAAGAAGAGGGATTTGAAGTGGCGGTTTGATCTAACACTGTGACGACTGAATCTGAACTAGGAGCTGGAAGATAATCAGAATTAGCGGCTGAGTTTAGTTTAGATGGTTTAAAACCCCATTTATTGTTGTAGGCGCTAGACGATGAGAAAGTAGCTTCAGAAACGTTACTAGTGATGGATGGAATTGTCTTAGAAGAATCGTTATCATTAATTAGAGCATTACTATTATTGTTACTTGCTTTAATACCTAGAGTATATCCTGCAGCATAAGTAGTCTTGACACTGACTGTGGCTGAAGTAGAGGCAAAAGAACCGGAACCTGTAGGGAGGATGTTTAGTGAAATGTTATCTGGAATAGAAACTATAAGAGTGCCAGAGGAAGCAGAAACAGAAGAGCCAAATAACGCTGCAATGAATATAGATACGATTAGTGTTAGAATTTTTGTCTTCATTGGTGTATGCCTTTTTCTTTCATTATACGCTTATGTTTTACGATGTCAAGCTTGTTTTTCAAAAATTCTTGCAGTATAATTTATACATGAGCGCGGTGGGGACTATAGAAATTGAGAAAATCGAAAGACGTGTCAGATTTTGTGATTATCTTTGTGTGGCACAGCTTTTTTTGCAGGATAATTTTCTGCTAGACAGGGAGCTCTCATTTAATGATGTCAAGCCAAGACTTCTTGGTCACTGGGGGACTTGCCATGGTATTAACTTAGCTTACGCTAATTTAAAAAGTATCTATGCTGAAGATGAAAACTTTTTGTTTGTACTTGGACCAGGGCATGGTTTTCCAGCTTTAAATGCTAATCTTTGGTTGGATAAGGAACTTGAAAAAATTGACGAAAAAGCAACGCTAGACCGAGCTGGTTTAGAATATCTCTGCAAAACTTTTTCTTGGCCAGATGGTTTTCCAAGTCACGCTAGTCCGATGACTCCAGGAATCATCACGGAAGGTGGGGAACTGGGCTATGCGCTAGCAAATGCTTATGGGTTAGCTTTAGGGCATCCAGAAAAGACAATTGCTGTTTTGATTGGCGATGGAGAATTGGAAACAGCCACCGCGCTTGATTCATTGAATCTGCGTGATTTATTTGATGCTTCAAACAACGGAAAAATTTTGCCAATTTTACACTTAAACGGTTACAAAATCTCGGCACCTTCAATTTATGCTAGGAAATCCGAAAGAGAATTAAATGAAATGATTAGGGGCTTTGGCTTTACTCCGCTTAGCTTTAATGGTGACGACATAGACGTTTTTCAGAAAGTCTTGAAAAGTGAAAGCAATTCGCCATTTTTCATTATGAAGACTGAAAAAGGCAAAGGTGGACCTAACAGCCATCACGAATCGCATCAAATTCCACTAAAAAATGCAAAAACCGATGAAAGCGAATTAAAGGCTCTGGCTGAGTGGTTAACAAGTTATGCACCGCAAAAATTGTTCCAGGAGGTGATTCAATGATAGATCGCGTCGATAATCCTGGTGAAGAAATATTTTCTGCAGCCAAAAAAATTGGCGAACTTTTGACGGCAGAACTCGAAAAAGATCCACATTTTTATTTCTTTTCACCAGATGAAACCACTTCTAATAAGTTTGACCAGATATTTGACGTAGAAAAAAGGGCCTGGGGAGTTTTACGTCAAGAGGAATGGGATTTGCCAGAAGCGGCGGATGGTCGTATCGTAGAAATGTTGTCTGAAAATGTGCTATTCAGTGTAATGACGGGACATCTTATGAATGGTGAAAGAGCGATGCTAGGCAGTTACGAAGCTTTCTTGCCGATAATTACGTCGCAGCTTTTACAACAAATCAAATTTATTAAACAATCTCTGGCAGTGGAATGGAGAAAGCCTTCGCCTGCGGTAAACTTACTTTCTACGTCGGTTTGCTGGCGACAAGACCACAATGGTTTCACGCACCAATCACCGGCTTTAATTTCACAACTTCTCAGCATTCCATCAGGTCTAGTAAATTGCATTTTCCCGATTGACGATGTAGCAGCAGAAGAAGCCTACCATTTCATGATTAACTCTGAAAATGTTGTAAATCTTACAACATTTGATAAAAACGAGCGGCCTCGCTATATCGATTCGCATCACGCAAAATTCCAATTTGACAACGGCGGAGCTTCGATTTTTCAGTTCATTTCAGACGAAAAGCCAGATTTGGTTTTCACGGCGGCTGGTGATATAGTCTCGCATGAAACAATTGAAGCAATTAAAATTTTGAAGCAGGATTTGCCCGAACTGAAAATACGCTTCGTCGGGATAAACGCTTTAACTTATCGTGGGATCGGAACGGTTGATAAAAAATTATCAAAAACAGAGTTTGAAAACTTGTTTACTAAAGAAAAACCGATCATTGCTAATTTTCATGGTTATCCGGAGACCCTAGAAAATATTTTAGAAAATTATACTAGCAGGTCAAGGCTAAGGGTGCATGGTTTCTGTGAGGAGGGATCTACTACGACACCATTTGAAATGCTAAGAAGAAACGCGGCATCAAGATACGATTTAGCACTTGATGTAGCAAGGTTACTAAAACGCGATGATCTTGTGACAAAATACGAATCGGCTCTAGCCCAAAATCACATACACGCTGTAGAATATGGCACCGACCTTATCGTGTGATATAATAGCCATATTATGGATTTGTTTATATTAATCATATGTTTAACTATTTTAGCGGAAACAACTTTTATCACGGTTAAAAAATATAAGCCAATGCGGAGCGGAGCGCGAAAAATTTACGTTGATACTTCGGTTTTAATCGACGGGAGAATTCTCAATATTGCCCGTACAGGATTTATTGACGGTGATTTAATCGTCCTAAAAAGCGTGCTAAGGGAGTTACAGCTACTAGCGGATGGTAAAGATAATGAAAAACGGAGTCGAGCTCGGACTGGTTTAAACAATGTAGCAGAATTGGAACGAGTAATAGAAGTGAATACTGAAATCGTAGACGATGGCGAGGGGAATAAAAAAGTTGACGAAGAGCTTTTGAAATATGCCAAGGAAAATAAAGGCGCAATTCTAACTTTAGATTATAATTTGATTAAAGTGGCGGAAGCCGAAAAAACCGAAATTCTAAATATTAATGATTTAGCTCTCGCGGTGAGGACAGAATACTTGCCTGGCGCCAAAATTAAACTAAGAATAGCTGAAAAAGGCTCTAATCGTGGGCAAGGAATTGGGCATTTACCGGACGGGACCATGGTAGTAGTAGACCGCGCTTCTAACAAAATTGGCAAAGATATTACCGTAGAGTTTGTCAGATTTCATGAAACTTCTGCTGGTAAAATGATCTTTGCCAAAATTGTACGTGGTTAATTATTCTTTTTGCTGTTATCGTCTACGGCTGGAGATGAATCTGATTGTTTACAGCTAGATGATTCAAGTTTGATTTCGCCAGAAGCGATAAATCCTGCCGAATCTGAAACGTCGAGTCGGGCTGAAGTTTCATCACCAGTCAACGTATAGATTGGACCGCCGCCTAGTGACACACCACCTTTTTCTACGCCATTGATATAGATAGTTGCACCAGTCAAATCATAAGAACCTTTACTAATACTGGCATAAATCTTACATCCAGAAGTAGAAAGTGATAGCTGTGGCGGAGTATAATCACAAGTATCGTTTTTGTCACGATTATACGGCTCTGGCACACTATAAACACTGTTACCAGTCATTGGATCAACAGTTTTAGTTACTTCAACTTCAATCTTATAATTTTCTGGAGTACAATCTGAGGCCAATAGATGATTATAACGATTAAAGGTGAGTTTCTCTTTTACTACGCCAGAATTCTTGGTGGCATTAAACCAGCTCGGCCAAATATCGTTTTTGCCATTGATAGTGAGGTTTTTGATGCCTTCTGGTCTCACTGGTTTGTCGCCAGAATGCCAACGGCCATCTGGTTCATAGACTTCTTTATGAATCCGGCTCATATATTCCGCAATAGTGTAGCGTGCAATGTCGTGAGTATTGGAAGAAACGCCACGGCCATCATGATTGCCGTTCCAAACGAAGGTTGAAACGGCGGTAGAATAGCTTTCCATCACAGAATCCTTAGTTTCGTTTGGATTAGCAGTGGTGGTAGTACCAGTCTTAGTAGCAGTCCAAACACCTGGAATAACATAACCAGCACTTTGTGAACCGCCGGGCGCATAAATACCATAACGTGCACTACCGTCAGCTAAAATATCAGAAATCAT
The DNA here is from genome assembly GCA_017511205.1 of Candidatus Saccharimonadota bacterium. Lineage (GTDB taxonomy): Bacteria > Patescibacteriota > Saccharimonadia > Saccharimonadales > Saccharimonadaceae > Nanosyncoccus. Next base: position 104,250 of record JAFWLE010000002.1, on the reverse strand, counting down.
GTAAGCCACTTGTTCATCTACGATTTGTTTTGGCTCCGGATCCGACCAAGATTCGACAACTTCACCGGAAGAATTTTTCATTTCAAGTACATAAGCAATGTCTCTATATGCACCACCGCGAGCTAACGTAGCATAGGCATTAGCATGTTCAACCATCCTAACACCACAACCAGAACCGATAGCGATGGACAGACCATAATTATCACGACCTTCACAATAAGACTTGTCGCCTAATTCATGCGCGATCTCAAGAGAATTATCGATACCATTAATATACAACGCTTTTACGGCCGCAATATTTAGAGAGTGACCAAGTGAAAAACGAATAGTTACGTTACCATAAAACGAGCCAGTAGCGTTAGTAAGCGCACATTTGCTAGTAGCACCAGCACAGTACAAACGATTAATATTCTCATCCTTCAAGATTGAACCTGGTCCGTAGTTGACGCCTTCACGTTGCATGAATAGCGGTGAATAATCTAGGATAGGCTTGATGGAAGAGCCTGGTTCAATCAAGGAGTCAGTCGTAGCGTTAACCTCGCCGTATGAACCGTTGAAGAAATCAATCGAGCCGACCATAGCAATTACTTGTGAGGTTTCTACATCAACTGAAACCAAAGCTAAATTATCACTACGGTTTTTATACATATGGGTTGTTCCGGTTTTGACAGCGTCTTCGGCAATTTTTTGAGCTCTTTGATCGAGAGTAGTCTTAATGGTCCAACCGCCTGCACGCATAGTTTGGATACCATATTTTTCCTCAAGATGTTTTTTCACTTCGAGTACGAAATGTGGCGCCAGCATATCAGCGTATTGATTTGATTCTGGCTGAATAGTGGCCAAGATATCAACCTGCTTAGCTTCTTCGGCTTCTGCTTCCGAAATATAGCCCATGGTAACCATGTCGTCCAAAACTTTGTGCTGGCGTTCGATCAACATCTCATTGCCATAGGTATTATATGGATTCAAGACGCCAGGGTTATTTGGAATAGCTGCAAGTAATGATGATTCAGCCAAGTTCAAGTCTTTAGCCGTCTTACCAAAGTAAGTCTGAGCAGCAGATTCTACGCCATTTCGTCGGCCACCATAAGGCGACTGGTTAAGGTACATGGTGAGAATTTGATCCTTATTATACATTTTTTCTAGCTCAATCGCTAGAATAAGCTCCTTAATTTTACGTGTTAGACCACCACGGTTAGCACTAGCAGCTTCATCAGAGAAATAAACTTGTTTAATGAGCTGTTGAGTTAAAGTGGAGCCACCTTGCACGCCTTGACCGCCTAAGGTAGAGAACGTCGCACGAATAAGCGCACCAAAATCTACACCGGCGTGATTATAGAAGTTTCTATCCTCAATTGCTACGGTAGCTTTGTACATATAATCGGAGATATCTTCGGCGTCTACTACTAGACGATAATCTTCATTACCGGTATCTTTCCATAAGATTTCACCATTGCGGTCTAAATAAGTATTGACTGTTTCGGAGATTGACATTTCGTCAAGGCGAATCTCATCAAGATCCTTTTTATAATAAAGGAATAACCCGCCGATAAAGATAACTAATATTAGGAAGCTAGCAGCAAAAAACTTTAAAATGGCTTTTTGGCCACGCCAGGAAAACCACCACTTGAAAACACGTTTCGGGTGAAGACGTGCAAAAAAGCGTTTAACTGGCTCCTTTGGGAGTTTAGCCAAATCTTCGGCATGACGCCTAGCATCAGCTTCTTTTCTAACGTGATGTTTATAACTCAAGCTAGAATAAAGATTCATATTTTTCTTCGCAGTTTTTTTAGGTGATTTCTTGGTCTGGTCTTTTTTAAAAAGCTTCGATGGCAAAATCACCTCAGATTTTTTCTTAACCATGTATTTTATTATACACTAAATTCTAAAAAAACCATAATATTTATTTATGTGTTATTATTATATATATGCGGAGATTTCGGTTTAGATCAGTTGTAGCACTTGCAAATATGAGATTGTCAGTCAAATCGGCTGCGATTGTTTTGGCATCTTCAACTTTAATTTCAGCGCTTCTAGGTCTTTTTCGTGATCGGCTACTAAATTCTTATTATCTCGGTACTTACCCGACTGGTATTGATGCTTATACGGCAGCTTTTACGATCCCAGATTTCATGTTCTTTATTTTGACATCTGGCGCACTGGCCGTTTCATTTATTCCGGTTTTTAATCAAAGGCTAGCTTCTGGTAACAAAAAATCTGCATGGGAGCTTTCTTCCAGCGCAATCAATTTACTAGCGGTACTTACTTTAATTGCCAGTATATTAATAATGGTATTTGCAGATCCATTGATTAGGTATGTAGTTAGCCCTGGCCTAGACGAATCCGGGATGGTACTCGCGATCAATATGACTAGAGTGATTGCCATTAATCCGTTTCTGTTTAGTATTGCTACAGTGGTAACCTCGATTCAGCAGGCGGTGGGAAGATTTGTGTTTTACGCTTTTGCACCGGCTATATATAATATAGGCATTATTATCGGGATTACATGGTTTACGGGTGGAATCAATCTATTTGGTGTACAGATTTTTGAAGGGGGAATCATGGGCGTGGCTATCGGCGTGATTCTAGGTGCCGTGATGCAATTAATCGTGTCCCTAATTGGTTTATTCGGTCTGGGTATGGATTATGACTTCAAAATTTACTGGAAAAATCAAGGTTTCCGTTCGATCTTGAAACTTTTACCAGCGAGATCTCTAGATCAGGGTATCGACTACGTCAATGGTATTGTGAACACAAACCTGTCTTCGCGTATGGGAGCTGGAGCGGTGCGTTCATTTAACCAAGCCTCGGCTTTGCATCAAATGCCGGTGAATTTGATTGGCGTGGCAATTTCTACGGCTTTCTTCCCGAAATTAACGGAAGAGCTTGGCAATGGTGACAGACGAGAATTTAACGAAACATTTAGGCAAGCCTTGAGGACAATTATCTGGATTGCGCTGCCAGTTTCAGTGATTGCTTTCTTTGGTCGAGGATATGTAACGAGCTTCATTTCAAATATCGGTAACAATGATAGTAACGGAACAATTGCGTCAGTGCTTGGTACTTTATGTCTGGCAATCTTTGCACGTTCAGTTTTTCATATCGCCTCACGTGGGTTTTATGCTTATCAGGACACTAAGACGCCGTTCGTGGTTTCGATTTTTGCAATTGGATTAACGATTCTTCTATCAGTCTGGTTTTATTCTTTGAATTGGGGCGTAGATGGGCTTGGTTTAGCACAGTCAATCGGAGCTTTCGTAGAAATTGTAATTCTATTATATATTTTGCAAAAGCGATCGAGTGGAGAACTGCTAGATAAAGCATTCTGGCGAGCGATTCTTCGAATGATTTTCGCAACCATTGTGACTGCTTGTGTCGCTTTTTCAATGACTAAATTTGTGCCACTAATGGCTACCGATACTTCACTGGTAATTACCATTCCGAAATTCTTAGTTATTTCGATTATTTCAGTAATTGCGTATTTTGTGGCTAGCTACTTCTTAGATCTCAAGGAGGCTAAACCTGTGTTTGATTATATCAAACGAAAGCTCTTCAAAAACGTAAAATAGCATCGAGCAACTTGTTTATATGATATAATAGAGGTATGGATATAAAATGCGAGGATGTAAATCATTTGGCGGATTTGTCGGATTTTTCTTTGTCAAAAAAACAAGCAGATGCTTTGAAAGACGATTTACAGAGCATTATTAAGTATATTTCACAACTCGATGAGATGGATACTAAAAACGTAGAGCCGACTTATCAAGTATTCGAGATGGAAAATGTGTGGCGTGACGACGAGATATTGCCACAACAGGCTGATCGTGAAGATTTGCTCGCGCTAGCTAAGAAGACTGAAAATCATCAAATTAAAGTTCCAAAGGTACTATAAAATGAAAACTGCGAATAAAACTGTTTCTGCTGAAAGACTAGTAAAAGATGCTTTAGAAAAAGCTAAATTCTTTGCCGATTATCATATTTTTACTTATCTAAACGAGGAGGGTGCTTTAAAAAAAGCGCGTGAAATTGACGCAAAGATTAAAAAAGGTGAAAAAGTAGGGCGTCTAGCTGGCGTACCGTATGTATTAAAGGATAATTTCTTAAGCCCAGAGGGTGAAACTACTGCTTCGGCACATATTTTACAAGGTTTTAATTCGCCAGTGACAGCTACGGCAGTAAAGAAACTAGAAGATGAAGGTGCTATTATGATTGGGCGCACTAATATGGATGCTTTTGCGCATGGTTCTTCGACGGAAAATTCATATTTTGGCCCAACATCGAACGCTTGCGACAAAGAACGTGTTGCGGGCGGTTCGTCTGGTGGTTCAGCGGTGGCCGTAGCGCTAGATATTGTAGAGTTTGCAACTGGCACAGACACAGGCGGTTCAATCAGACAGCCAGCTTCGTTCAATGGCGTATATGGTTTTAAACCGACCTTTGGGACGATTTCACGCTATGGCGTGGTAGCGATGGCCTCCTCCACTGATTGTATTGGGTTTTTCACAAAAACACCGGAAGACATGGATCTTCTAATGTCTATCGCCTCCGGGCAAGATCCTAAAGATCTGACGACATTGCCAGATTACTATAATAACGCTGGCGAGCCGGCGCAAGTCCCCTTGGGGCACGCGGTCGCGCCCGCCCGTCGTCACGGGGGGCGCGCCGCTTCTACCTCGGTCGTGACCTGCGGAGATCCCCAAGTGAACTTGCGCTCGGCTCGCATAGGGATTATAAAGGATTTTGACAATGAGTCAGTCGATCCGGAAATTCGACAGGCGCTAAAGAAAAAATGTGATGAGCTTAAGAAAAATGGACATGAAATTGTGGAGCTTTCAATGCCGAATCTGAAATATGCTTTGGCTGCCTATTATATTATTGTGCCAGCAGAAATTGCTTCGAATTTGTCACGCTACGATGGGGTGCGCTATGGTTTTCGTTCTGAAAATTCTAAGGATCTAGAAGCTTTGTATGCTAATACACGGGATGAAGGTTTTATGCCGGAGAATAAACGCCGTATTATGATTGGCAATTTTGTGCTTTCGTCGGGATTCTATGATGCATACTTTTTGAAGGCTGCCAAAGCCCGTACACTAATTATTGAAGAGTACAAAAAGGCTTTTTCTAAGTGCGATTTTATTCTCACACCGGTGTCACCAAATTTGGCATTTAAACTAGGTGAAAAGGTAAATGATCCAGTTTCTATGTATCTAGAGGATGTGATGAGTGTGCCCCTAAATCTAGCTGGCATACCAGGTTTAACTATACCGGTAGGGAAGTCCAAGGAGGGTCTAGCAATTGGCTTACAATTAATTGGACCGAGGCGAAGCGATAAAAGCTTGATAGAATTTGCAAAGGAGCTGGCATAATGGATGGTGGCGTAGTGACATTTTTCTTGGCAGTTTTGATTGTAGCGGTGCTGATTTTTATAGCTATAGTAGTGACCAGTAAGCATGGCTATGTCTTTAATAAGGAAGCTTATCAGACTAGGTTTCTTGAGATTGAAAATAGTCTCAAAAAAGAAAACCCAGCTAGTTTCGTGACCACCATCATAAATTGTGATAAATTACTGGATAAAGCAATGATGGAAATGGGCATAGCCGGTAAGACTATGGGTGATAGACTGAAAAAGTGCGACGGGCGGTTTACTAATTTGAATGCAGTGTGGCGAGCGCATAAACTGCGCAACGCTATTGCACACGAATCAGATTTAGAGATTACATACAAGCAGGCCTTTAATGCACTGGCGATTTATAAACAAGCCTTAAAAGATTTAGGAGCCATCTAATGAAATATGTCCCGACGATTGGTATCGAATGCCATGTACAACTTTCAACCAAAACTAAACTTTTTTCGGAAGTAGATAACGATGCGCGTGGTAAAGAGCCAAATTCCTGTGTTTCACCGGTGGATTATGCACTTCCAGGTATGTTACCGCGATTAAACGGTGAAGCAATTAAATATGCGATTCGAGCAGGACGAGCAATGCATTGCAATATTAATGCGTTCTCTAGGTTCGATCGCAAACATTATTTTTACCCGGATTCGCCAAAAGGATATCAAATTACTCAGTTTTATCAGCCAATTATTGGGTCAGGGTTTGTGGAACTACCCAGTGGCACCAAAATTCGCATCGAACATGCGCATCTAGAAGGTGATGCAGGGAAACTAACACATTTTTCGGATTATTCTCTTGTAGATTTGAACCGTGTAGATACTCCACTAATTGAGATTGTTTCAATGCCGGACATTCATTCACCGAAGGATGCGCACGATTATTGCAAGGAACTCTGGCGTTTGATGTGCTACGCCGAGGTAACTTACGGTGATCTCTATAACGGTAATATGCGATTCGATGTCAATATTTCACTGGCGGAAGAGGATGCAAAAGAGCTAGGTACACGGGCGGAAATAAAAAATTTGAATTCATTCAAGTCAGTGGAACGAGCAGCGGAATACGAAATTAAGCGTCAATCAAGGCTACTTGATGCGGGTGAAAAAGTGGTGCAAGAAACTAGAGGCTGGGACGATGCTTCCGGCAAAACTACTGGCCAAAGGTCTAAGGAAGAAGCGAAAGATTATCGTTATATGCCAGAACCAGATCTACCACCAATTAACCTCTCTAAAGAATTTATTGATGCAGAGTCAGCTAAGCTACCATTAATGCCAGACGATTATCGTGAAAAGTTTAATCAAAAAATTTCGGAAGATATTTTAGAAATTTTATTAGATTATCCATCGCTAATGAAGAAGCTAAACGAAATTGACGAGAAAAATGTAAAAAGCCTTTCAAATCTATTTGCCTCAGTGCTTCTAGCGGAGGAAAAGTCGGCAGAATACTTGAATGATTTGCCACCTTCTAAAGATTTGAATGAGCTAGCCGAGATGAATGAGAAGAAAGAATTGTCATCTACGGCGACAAAAGAAGTATTTTTGAAATTATTTGATCCGCAAATGAAGGGCCGCGGAGCGAAGAATATTGCAAAGGAGTTGGGGCTAGTACAAGAGAATGATTTGGGCGCTTTGCAGAAAATCGTCGATACGGTGCTAGCCAAGCCAGAGACTCAGAAAGCGCAAGAAGATTTCCGAAACGGGCAGGAAAAGGTGATTGGCTTCCTAGTAGGGCAAGTAATGAAAGAATCGCACGGTAAGGCTAATCCAGCCGCCGTTCAGGAAATTCTCAGAAAAACGTTGACAAAATAATCAGCCTATGATAGAATAATCTCTAGAGAACGGTTTTTTGTACTGACTTTACCGGTTTAATAAGAAGTCGGCAGGTACTTTTATTTGTCGAAAAGAGGAGAACCTAAGCAAACTACATCCGATGTTCCTTTAAATATAACTACAAACGAATAAATACTTATCATTGTGCACATAAGTGATCCGTTTGGTGGACAGTGCTGCAACCAGTTACCTCGCCTGCGAAAGCAGGAAAGAAAGCTAATATATAGGTGGTTGATTAAAATAGGTTATGGCGTGCTTATCCCGGACTACTAGCACACCAGAAAGTGCTTTGCACTTTTCATATCCTTCAAGAAACTAAAATCGTTCGTTCTCCTCTTTTTACATAGGCCCTAGCGTGTTTCGCTAGGGCTTTTATTTTTTCTAGAAATATGTTAAACTAGATGAGAAGTTGTATCTTTTTGAATGTAAACAATAAAGATCAAGAAATCAATAATTGTAAAGGAGCATATGACTGCTGAAGTTAAGGATCTCAAAAACTTGCGCAATATCGGGATTATCGCTCATATTGACGCAGGCAAAACTACCACCTCGGAAGCGATTCTTTATCGCACGGGGTTGAAACACAAAATTGACCTAGTTAAGGGTGACACTGGTGGTGCTACCACTGACTGGATGGAGCAGGAAAAGGAACGTGGTATCACGATTACCTCAGCTGCGGTGACGACCTACTGGAAGGGTCATAAAATCAATATTATTGATACCCCAGGGCATATCGATTTTACTGCCGAAGTAGAACGTTCGCTTCGTGTGCTAGACGGCGCCGTAGTGGTATTTGATGGTAAGATGGGTGTAGAAGCTCAGTCTGAGACAGTTTGGCGCCAAGCGACCAAATACGGTATTCCTCGGATCTGTTTTGTGAACAAAATCAATCAGACCGGTGGTGATTTCTACAAATCGCTTGATTCCATTCACAAGCGTCTCTCCAAAAATGCCGTAGCGATCCATTTGCCAATCGGCTTCGAAAAAGATGTCTGTGGTGTAGTAGATTTGATTGACATGAAAGCTTATACCTACAAGGATTATGCTGATCACGAGCTTAAAGTAGGTGAGATCCCAGCCGACATGGTAGAAAAGGCCAAAAATGCCCGTTCGATGCTAGTAGAAGAGGCTGTACAGGCGGATGAAGCTCTGATGGACAAATACTTCAGCGAAGGCGAAGATTCAATTACGGAGGCTGAATTAAAGACGGCTCTCAGAAAACGCGTGCTAGAGGGTGATTTCTTCCTAGTGACTGGTGGGGATGGTCGTGGTGTGATTGTCGAAAAAGTGCTAGACCTCGTGGCAGATTATCTACCTTCACCGCTCGATCGTGACCAAGGCCAGACTGTCGGTACTGACCCAAAGACTGGCGACCAAATCGTGCGAAAGGCTGACGATTCTGAGCCTCTCACCGCGCTCGCCTTTAAGATTGCGACTGATCCGTTTGTGGGCAAATTGATTTTCGTGAGAGTATACGCTGGCGTCTTGAAATCTGGTTCTTATATTTTGAATGCTACTACTGGCAATAAGGAGCGTGTCGGCCGTGTGGTTCGTATGTTTGCCGATAAGCGGGAAGATATTACCGAGATTACTACTGGTGATATCGCCGCAGTCGTAGGACTCAAGGAATGTACTACTGGAACTACACTTTGTGATCCAGCTCATCCGATTCATCTAGAGTCAATTAACTTCCCAGATCCTCCAGTTTCGATTGCGGTAGAGCCCAAGACTAAAGCTGACCAAGAGAAAATGGGTATCGGTCTCTCTAAGATGGCTGAAGAGGATCCAACCTTCCGCGTACACACCGATGAAGAGACTGGTCAAACCATTATTTCTGGTATGGGTGAGCTTCACCTCGAGATCATTATCGATCGTTTGAAACGTGAACACAATGTAGACGCTAACACCGGTGCGCCACAGGTAGCTTACCGTGAGACCATTCGAGGTACGGCAGAAGCTCAAGGTAAACACATCAAGCAATCTGGTGGTCGCGGTCAGTATGGCGACGTTTGGATTAAGTTTGAGCCAAATGAAGCAGGGAAAGGCTTTGAATTCATCGACCAGATTAAGGGCGGTGTTGTTCCACAAGAATACCGCAAGCCAGTGCAACAAGGGGTAGAGGAAACTCTAGCCGGAGGCGTGATTGCGGGCTATCCAGTGGTAGACGTGAAAGCTACGCTCTACGATGGTTCTTACCATGACGTAGATTCGTCCGAACTCGCCTTTAAACTCGCTGGTTCTCTTGCCACTCGCGAAGGTATTAAGAAAGCTAACCCAGTTTTGCTCGAGCCAATTATGCGCCTTGAGATCACTACCCCAGAAGAATTCATGGGTGATGTGATTGGTGACATTAACGCTCGCCGGGGTCGTGTAGATGAAATGGAAGATTTGAATGGTGGCGCTAAGTTAATTAAGGCTTTCTGCCCACTAGCTAACCTCTTTGGTTACACTAGCGACCTGCGTGGTATGTCACAAGGTCGTGCCGCCTCTTCGATGGAACTCTTTGATTACGAGGAAGTACCACCGAATGTAGCGGCGGAGATTATCGAGAAGAGAAACGCTAAATAGATTCTTCTAAAACAAAACCGCTCTCCATAGGGGCGGTTTTTGATTTAAATTGACAATTCATTCTGAATATGGTATCATAAACGCTGGGGGGAGTCCTTTAGAATCTCGGGTACTAATCAGTTCTAGGGTCTTTAGTTGGGTTATAACAGAATTTAGAGTTATTATGGAGGTGGAAATGGTAAAATTAGTTAACATGGTAACAGGAGAAAAGGTTGAAGTTTCGGATGCAAAAAATTGCAATTCACCTTTGATGTGGGAAATAGATAGATGGATAACCGAGCATGATAGGCTAGAACCAACGGTAATCCCTAAGGCTAAATTATATCGCTTAGCGATAAATATAGCGTTTCTTGTCACACTCTTCTTGTCTGTCATTACAATACTACCAATAGTGGTGTATACAATGACGAGAGAGCATGAGACTGTCTGTATGCTAATTTCGGAAGTTGCAGGCGTAATGATGACAATCGGAATCATATTAACTGCAATACTAGTACTTGCAAAGTATATTTGGAAAAGGAAGCTAGAAAAAGTGGGGCTAATGATCCCCATTGAATACGATTAAACCTAATTTATATATACTGATTACAAGATACACTAATATTTTAAGCTGATTTGTGCCAACACTCCCCCTGGTGGAGCACAAATGAGATTTAACCCCAGTTAAGACTGGGGCTTTTTCATTAAGAAAACTAGAGCTCAAAGTTCTTTCGATAAGAACAAGCGAGAAGAGGAGAAACCAAGTTTTTCGTAAAAGGAAATGGCGGTTTTATTCTTGGCATTAACCGTAACATTTAGAGCATCCACATGATTCTGCTCGCAATAATCCAAAAACTTATCGAACAGCTTTTTACCGATGTTTTTTCTGCGGTAGTCTCGAAGTACAAAAATATTTTCCAACTGAGCGGTAGTAATCTGGCGAGCTGCGCCTTTGATTGGTTTTTTAACAGAGCCAATTAGATAGCCAACTGGTTCGCCTTCTTCTTCGGCAATAATGGTGTATTTTTCCTTAATGGCCTTTTCGTAACCAGCTTTGCCTTCTTCACTAAACGGCCAGTCAACGTCAAGAGTGGGATCCCAATTCTGGCGTTCATAGTCTAGCAAATCAAAGCCAAGTTTTTGTATAGTTTTTAAATCTGCCATAGTGGCAATACGAATCGTAATACCCATGGCATAAGTATAGCATAACACCATTATCTAGTGAATTGTAAAATGTGTTTTTACATTTTTATTCAAAATTTACCTCTGTTAATATGTATAATCGGTAATGTTATATTTACTTTTTGTCAAGAATATTATATACTTAGGACAGTTGCGAAAGTTGAGACCGAGCAACGGTAAATTAAAAAATCTAAAACACTTCGCAGAATTAATTAATTATCTGCGGGCAGGAGTTTGAGACGGCATATCAACGAAATTATGAAGCAGTATTTCGTTGATGCGCCGCCTTAAGCTTGCTTTTGGTGGCGATTTTGAACATGCTAAACCAGTTGTAAAGGTGAGATATGACCCTCGCCTTGGCTGGATGCGCAGATGGTTGCAAATGCAACTAGAAACAAGAAAGCTATCAAGAGCAGAATTGCCTCCGTGTAAGATAGTAAGTATTGAGAATGGCTAGTAATAGCTATTCATGCGAATCCCGAAAGGGAATCGTAAGATCTGCGTAGTATGAACGTTTTGTAACGATTCAGAAAAAGGATCGTTTATGTTGTACAGCACACAAATCTAAGAACGAGACACGGTGACGGCTTTCTACACCCAAGTGGGTGACGCCTTTGGCGTTTTATAGAAGGAGATAAGGTAATAAGCTGAGCTGGACCGCAATCCACCTCAACACTGTTGCATGGCGTCGCGCTCTCTTTGCTCCAAAGGTAAAGAGAAGCTTCTCAAAGTTTGACTCTGGCTTTTATCACTGAAGTGATAAAAGGTGCCTCAGAGGCTTGCCAATGGGCAAGAGGTGAGTGGTACCGGGTGGCGACGAGGAAACCTCGTTTGATAAATATGGAGTAATAGTTATCGAAAGATTTCTATCTCTGGCCTTCGGGTCAGTCGGCGGAGCTTCCGCTGGTCATATTTAACTCGGTTCGCGTACGGCACCCTTAGGGGTTTCCACAAAAGTACGCGTGGGCGTAGCAAAACTCTGGTTGAAGGAGTATGAGTAGGGCGGCCGGCCAGCCGTTTGAAAATGCGAGACTTAGCTTAGAGTGCTCATGGCTCAACAGCAACAAAACGTCTCCGTTGCCAAACCGTAGGGATACGATAAGGAACGGACGAAGAGCATTGGAAGTATGGCCCCAAGCCAAAATCTTCCTAGCACGTTTAATCTTGAAAGGCGGACAGATCAGTCCGTCTTTTTCGTATGATTATTTCTGTTCCTGGGGGAAATTCTTCTGATAAAAGTTCTTTAGAAGTTTTATGACTTGGCGAATGGCCTCGGCGATGGCGGGGCTAGTAATGAGAGTAGAAATTTGAGTTTCACCGTAAGTGCAAAAGGCAGCTTTGTCACCGTAAGCCCACATTTCTGCTGGAGCGGTGTAATCTCCGACCGGCATCCAAGTTCGATCAAAATTCCAGGCGTTATCGCTACCTGCACGAGCATGTTTTACCGCTCTCTTTGTAGCTGGCGTCAAAGCATAAGTGCGTATGCCAAGAATAGACCTTTGTTCACGATATTTCTCCAAAAAATCATAGTGTTCTTCAGTATCATGCCAAAAGCCTTCGTCTGCATCAGTACGCAAATAATAAACATCTTTTTTGACTCTCAACATGTCTTTATAAACTTCTTCTAGACCCTCTATACCTTCCAGAGTTCTAGCTCCGGGCATCTCGTTATTAGCATAAAAAATATCAAGAAGCGCCGAAATATTATCTTTGACGAGTTTTTCATTTTTGGCCATGACTTTACGGCGTTTTTCGGCTAAAACCTCTAGGCTACTAGGATTCAAAACTCGGTATCTAGCTTTTTTGCTATCTGTTTGTTCGATTAAACCTAGCTCTACTAGTTTTTTGGCCACGGCGTAACAATTTTCTCTTGACTGGCCAGTTTCGGTTGCTAGCTCCGCTGGCGACATGGCACCATTTTTGAGCAAACTGTAATAAATAGCCGCTTGAGCTTCGTTTAGCCCTGCTTTTTTAAGAATATCCGTTTCTTCCATGTTTTAATTTTATCATAAAGACGTTGAGTGGAGTAATAAAAAAGGATAGAGAAAGTGTCAGATAGTCAGGAGGATTTGGGACAATGGCATAAATGTAAAGATGAATTTTACATTTTTATTTTGTTTTTGTCCCTGTTATTTTTTTGGGTTATTGATATTATATTTACTTTTTGTCAATATTATTATATAATTGTATCAAGTTTGCGGGGGACGCAAACTAGTTATTTAAGAAATGGAGGATGAATAGAGATGAGAAGGGCCCGCGAGGTTCCGCCCACTTCCAAACGAAGCTGGGTGCCGCTTTCATGGTTATAAACGCTTAAGCGTGAAGGCCACGGTTAGAAGGGTCATCAATATGATGAACTTTTCTCCACTATCAGAAAAAGCTTGGGCTCATATCACTCGTGCAGCTGTTTCTTGGGAAGAGAGGCACTCCAGTGATGTTGGGTTCCATTATGCAGTTTTCTATCCAAATGGAGTGGTGATCTACATAGACAAGAGTCTTTCCACCAAAGGTTGGGAAGATGATCTATGGGAGATTACCCCCTTCATAGATGGAAACTACAGCCTTGACATTAACGTCTTTAGCCTATTGTATGATAGTCTTGAAAAAGGCTGGCTCACAGAACATGACGTTGTCTGTTCTTGTGATGAATACTTTATGGCGTAAAGCTGTCAAGGAAGGGTGGATTTTATAGTTTTTTCCCAGCCTCAATTGGGAAAAACTACTGCACATTAAAAAAGTAGGACTGTATCCCCCTGCTAAATATAGGTAGGCATTACTAGCGGAAGCTAGTCCGTCTCTGACGGTGCCTACCCCATACCCTCAACATTTGTTGGGGGTATTTTTTAACGATTGACTTTTTATGAAGTTTATGCTATAATGTAAGTTATATTGTTTACCCATATGGGGGGTAAACTTGAACTTTTATAATAATATTTTGCGGCTAGGAGTTGATCATATCATGGAGGGGAAAATGAATATGAAAATGAATAATGAGATGCAAGAGAAAGCACCACCTGGTTTGATGCTAGACGGCACCGATATAAAAGTTTTTGCCGAAAAAAACTTAAACGAAATTCAAGTTTATTTTTGGCCAAAAAAGTACCATCCAAGCGAATCAGTAATTAAGACTTGTTTGAATGGGCTAGTTTTTAACGGCAATTGCACTGGCTACAATGTTGACAGGTTGGTCAACGGTGAAATCCGGGTTTATCTGAATCCAACTTATCATAATGTAGCTGACGCACGACGAGATGTGAGCAAATTGATAAAGGTACTTCGCTCTTTTAGACTTTCATTAAAAGAAGAAGAATAACTGCAAATTATTTTGGTAGGCCTCTTGATTTGAGGCCTTTTTTCATGCCCAATGTGATATAATTGTAATCGTTGGAATAACACTAAGAGAGGTAAAAATGAAAGATCCTAATTCTGAAGTTAACGGTGGTAACGAGGTGCTTTTAGAGGAAAAGAAAGGGGTATTACGTCGAGCGATGCTTAGTGCTCGGCCTGATTTTGATGACTTTTACGGTTATCGGGGTTTCCCAGATGGGATGTTGAAAGATGACAAAGAGAGACTTAAAAAGAGACTTGCCGAAGATAGAGAGAAAGGAAATGCGAAGTCGAATGATGAGTTCGCCAAAAATATGGAACCGCTTCTTACTTATATTTTAAACGACGAGAGATTATTGCCGACTAGAGACAGTTTCTCTTTTTTGGCAAGTGTATACGACGATAAATTGAACGGAACAGATGTCGTATTTGGGGTCCAGGACAGTAAGAAGGATTTTTTTGTAACGTTTGGCGCAGACGCAGCAACTGGGACAGACATTGATAACATCTCGAAAAAGTTTGATAATAGTTTTTCTTGGCACGACGGAACTTCTTATATTAAGTATTGTTTGCACGATGATAGACGGTGGCGCGATCGACAAGCTCCTCACTTCGTTCTAGGGATGTCGCCAGCTAGTGAAAATAACGCTTTTGGCCATATTTTAATAAATAATGATCAGCTCATAGGACGCGAAGAGGATTTCGATGCTGATTTTATAATCTTATCTGAAATCCATGAAGAAATCTTTATGTGCCTGGACATGTTGGAGGGTAAGAAAGGAGAAAACTCGCTTAAAAGAGTCGAGAAGTTGAAACGCCTGATTCCAGCAGTTAATATGGGCATAAGACGCGTACTAAGTTTTAATGCTAAGGAATACCCAGACAGTACAGAACGCCAAAATGCTTTATTTAAAAAATATCAAGAAAAAATAGCTGAAATGAAACAATATGATGCCGTATACGAAAACATCATGGGGACCACTAAAGAATGGCGAAACGAAATCAAGATAGGACGAATCGCCGAAGATAACGCGCAGCGTTAATGCCATTTCTAGAGACTTAAGTTAAGTGTTTACCTTGACTTTTATGCTTATTTGTGCTATAATTACAGTATAGTTTGCCAGCCTAGAGAGGAGGGGAGGAATATGGCAAAGGTAATTTATTTAGAAGATGTAATGAATAAGCGTTATAAGGAGGCCTACGATTGGGCACTCTCCGATAGCAAGAATAGGGGTATCATCCCTTCTCCAGTGACTTTATGCTGGGATGAAGGAGAGGACTATGACAGAAAAAGGGTATTAGCTACAATCTTTTATGACCCAGAATCTGGCGACGCCTTGATGAGAAGAGACTGGCTGAAGAAGCCTCTAATGCAGTATAATCTCATCACAAATTTCGATGAGGTGAAGAAAACTGCGCCGAATGCTATCAACGAAATGCTCGACGCTGGATTACGGCTTCAGGAACGTTTAAGTTACTATAATTAAAAGGTGTGCCCTCGTGTTTGAGGGCACTTTTTTAACTAGGCTTTATGACTTTTCTCGTACAACTGTTTTAGTCTTTCTTCTTCTTCAATGTCATCAATTGCTGCATCAACATTGGCACCCGGTCTTGGCTGTTCATATTCGTTAGGTCTCCTTCTGCCTGACAATGCGCCATTTCGATCATAGTATTTATCTTCGCCCTCGTCATATAATTCGTTTGAGTTTAAATCATCTTCGTCTAAGTCATTGCCTTCATCATCTGGATTGGAGCCATATCCTTCGTAATCAGCCGTTTGGCCAACAGTTTTATTACCGACTTCTTTGCCAACGCTACTGTCTTCATCCGAAAAATCACTTTGGTGCATCTGGCGGTTAGCGACGTTCTCTTTAGCAACATCGCTTAACTTCATAGTGTCACTTTCTACGGAAGATTCTTTTGTTTGACTTGGTTTTTTGTCTTGATCACGCTCATAAGAATGCGCATCTTCAATAGCTTTTTGTTCTTGCACTATCTTGCTCATGAGATTAGTTTTTTCTTTCGGTGAAAGATTGGCTGATTTAATGACTGCCGTCGATTCTTCCTCTAGAATCCTATATGCAAGGGTTTCAAAAGTTTTCTCTTGGTAATAAAAGTTTTCTCTGTTGTCTTTATGAGCTTTATGTTCGTGTCCGGTAACGATGATTTTTTCTCTATCTTTTCCACCTACCGCACCGGCTTTGCGGAAGGTTTCTCGCCATGAATCACCCATACTATCGTCTACTAGGGAATAAATCCTGGAATTTTCTCGAGGTGAGAAGGCCACGACGTGATTCATATCATCTTTAGTCCATCTTATGACGACCATATGATTATAGGTTTCTGGATCTTCACCTACTTGTCCCTCTGCGTTAACAATTGGTTCAGCAGTGCCAATCGAGACCGATTTGGCATCTTTCCCAATTAAACCTTCTGAGATGTATAGTTGAGCGGCGGCCATGGTCGTATTGGCGTAATCATCTAATTTGTCATCACCATAAGCTTCTTTGACTGCTTTTTCAATTTCTGCGTTGTTCTTTTTGACCCTCTCTTCTGGATTGTCAGGTTGTTCAATACGCTCTAGCTCCACTGCTGCTACACTGAGCAGCCGATAGCTTGGTTTATCAGTTGGGTGTTTAGCTTCTTCGCGATCTTCTAAGGCCTCCAAGAACGTTTCTTTTGCTCTTTTACCTTTGTCAGTCAAATCATAATTTGGGCGTGACCTCAATCTTTCCGCTTTTTCTCGGAAATCTCTATTAACTGGGTTTTCTGCTTTTTCCACTTTGGGGTTGGATATATCCGGTTTATCGGCAGCAGCTTGTTTGGCTTCTGGGCTATAATCTGGATCTTCTACATCCCTGTATACTATAGGCGTGGCTTCGTCTTGATTTGATTTTAGAGCCGTTTCTGCTAAATGTTTCTTTTTAGCATTTTCGCCAGCATATACTTCAAACAATTGGTCTATAGCTTCTTTTCTTTCTTCTGGATCTTCGACCGTTCCGTTAATTGGATCATCTTCATCAATAGAAAACCCGGGATTATTGTCGCCACCTTTCCCTCGATCTGGATCGACTGCTCCATTGATTGGATCATCTTCGTCGATGGTATATCCCCAGTTATTGTTGCCTTCTTTCATTTGATTTTACCTTTCTTGTAAAAATAATATCACGCTTATCTTTATATTATATTATTTTTTCGTACCTGTCAATCTTTTTTATTCTGAAAGATTTTTAATAATATATCTTTTCATGTTATTATTATTGACTTATTTATCGTAATATGATATAATACATAAGTTTGCATACAGAATGCTCATGCAGATTAATAATCCGAAAGGAGGAAGCCTTAATTCTAGTCCCCATCAGATTTATCTGGTGTTTATTATATATTATATTTTGTTTGTTTTGAGAGGTTTTTAAAGGAGGTATTAACTTTTTGATTTACGAAGTACGTATAGGAGCATATACTGATGGCGAATTTCCTTACACTAGTTTTGTAGGGACGATATCCGATCGGGATATCGATGCTTTTGCTGATTATTTGACAAAGACTTGTGGATTTGTCGAATTCGAGTCTAGGAGAAGATTCCTGAGACATCAAGATGATGAATACTTCTATGATCTTGAGAAAGATCGGGAATTGATTCGAGGCGAAACTACAGAAGTAGCAATATATGAAGCCGACGGCATGGGATCTATCCGTCCTAACAATTTCAAGGACACGATTACCCCACTTGACTCTGAATATCATTTGGAGTACAGCGGGAGATGGTCTAAGGCTCATCTTTGCGATTACTAGATCACAATTGAATACTGGGTAATTACCCCCTTCTCGGAGAGAATGTACCTATAGACATTAAGACTATAGGAGCTACTGCTAAGCTGATTTGCCGACCTAAAAAGGCAAAGTGCAGAAAGTACATTTATAATTTGAAACACTCAGGAGGTGATGTGTAGTGAACAAAGAGTATAGTTTTAAGAATCAGAAAACAGAGAAGTTATTTCATAAGTATATTATCGGACATATGAGACAGAGGCTTTACACTAGATTTCGTTGTTTTAAGCCGCAGGATCTAACGGAGGATGATATAAAGGATATAGAAAATGCGCTCGAAGCGGAATTAGAGAGGAAATTTGTAGTTGAGCCGAAGCGCAAATTGACACATATTTCACCAGATGGATGCCGCGAGTATTTAAGAAGAAAGAGAGTTGCTAGAGAGATATATGGACATCCTTGGTTTTGGCCAGAGGATTGGTATGAAGAGATAGGAGAAGAAGGGGAATATGAGTTTAGCGATATAGAACTTACCAATATGATGATAGAGGAATGTTGCGACGAATACGGATCAATAGATGCGTTTTGGGAATGTAATGGAATATAAGGATATAAGGAGGCACTAATGAGTGTTTTTAAGGAAACGAATGCCTCAGCAGCCTGCTGGGGCGTTTTTTTAGCTCCCGAGGCGTTTTGTAAAAGCAGTATTTACATTTATTTAGTGTTTTTACCCCTGTTATTATATATAGTGTTGATATTATATTTACTTTTTGTCAAGAATATTGTATACTTAGGACAGTTAGAAATAATGAACCTTAGCAGAAGAATCAAGAGGAGGAGGAAGAGATATGGCAAAGTACAATGTCAGCGTAGCAGAAACCACAGAATCAACTGTAACTCTCAAGATAGGCTTTGGCGAGCCTGCAGGAAACGACGAGATAGTCAAAGACGCCGAGAAGGCGATCGAAGCTGTCTCGCAGCAGGTAATGGGTAAAACCTGCCTGCTCAACGGACCGGCCTCCCTGCCGGTGGCATTTGTTCTGGCACATGCGTTGCTGCATATATGCCCAGCTGTAGCGGTCTTTGACCCTAAGCTCGGACACTATGTAGTCGCGGTGTCACACAGTGCCGACTACAGGACGGGAGACCTCCTGTAGCCGCCGGCCCTCGGCCATAACAATTGAATACAGCCTCCATTGAGGATCGCCTGCATTTTGCAGGGGGCGGTGACCTATAACCCTTCGGCCTCGGCCGAAGTAATGTACTTACGGGCATTAAAACCATAAGGGACGGTAACCAATAACCCCCTGAATTTTATTCAGGGCTTTTTTTATAAAAATGGCTCCTCCAACTTGACATTTTGCAAGTTTTGGTGTATAATATAGGTATACTTAATTTGTTCAATAGGAACATTTTATAGGTGTTGGCTCTATGGAGGGAAAGGAGTTGCAATGAAAGAATTAAGTCGTACTTTAATTGAAAAAGGTGATTTAAGAGAAGCTGGCTTCAAGATTGAGCCTTGCAAGATATCAAATCACAAGCTGATCGTTACTAATGACGATAAAGCCACTCCGGTCGGCGTGATTGAGGAAGGTCCTCTTGGCGTGAATAAATATTATCTCCTTGGAGATAGAGTAGAGGTCAAGGGAGACATCATCGGTTATATTTGCCCTGGAGTAGTAAGCCCTGGCAGGGGAGAAATCGTCGAAATTCGGCGAGATATCGATCATTACTACGGAGTAAGGATGGATGACGGAGAATTCGGATATATGAAATCAGCTCGAATCGAGGTCATTCCTCCATGTGAATATTAATCAGCGCTATGTATAAACCCGCTATAAGCGGGTTTTTTATTTCTAATTATTTATGAAACTTAAAGATTTAAGGCTTATACTTTACTTTTTGTCAAAAGTATGCTATAATATAGAGTATATCTGTGTTTTACATAGATCGAAGGTTAAAACTGGCTGGCTGTAATATGCCCTGAATTCACTTTTATCCTAACATGGCAGGATTGTAGATAAATGAACGTAAAAATGTAGAGGAATCAAAGGAGAAGGAAAATGAGAAAAGGAATGGTTTTTTTAGTTATCACTATGTTAGCCGTAATGGTTATTCTTACTGGATGTAACAACGGAACAACGGAGTCAAGGGTCACTAATGACCTTTCCGACACCGCATATGAGGTCGAGAGTGAACTGGAGGAGATTAGAGCAGAAAGCTCGGATGAACTCTTCTGGAACTCTACGGATACCGCTAGGATCCTGATAGAAAAAACCCTAGAAAGGCGAACACCTTTCAGCATAGGTTTTAGATTGGAAACCCCTAATGGGGAAACAATTCTCTTGGAGGACTCCTATGGTAACGAGCTTTTTTACATCAATGATGTATGGCGTAAAATGATTTCAGGGGACGCTATTTTAGTGTTGGCATCCTCAAAGCCCGTAGTTGAAGCCCATAAAAACGGTAAATCTTTAGAGGTTACCGGAGTAATAATAAAGTGGCAAAATATCGTAGACAGGGAAAGGAGGATTTTCAGCGTTTGCGATCTCTCTGGTGATGGCCAGTGGGATTATGTCACTGAGGGTAAAATCTTTTTCGCTGAAGGCCCAGCCATTGGGATGAAGGACGAGAAAGGTAACCCACTCGGTATTGATCAAATAGAAATACGGAGAACAAAGCTTGTTGAAATAGAGGAGGATTTGACCTTTAGCAAGCTAGCCGAATTGGCTCTCGAAGAGGGCTAAGATAAATTATAACCTTTGTCAGCTCCCGACAATCAGTCGGGAGCTTTTTATTTGAGAAAAAAATGAACTGGTGTTTTCGACCAGTTCATTTTGGGTTATACCGGGCTATTTTTTGAAGCTTACTTTTTTATGGAATAAGCGTGGCAAAATTGAGATGATGACTACGCTTATAATACTAAGGACAGAAACAGGCAGAACTACGGCGTTGATTTCTCCGGTGCTAGCACCAGTTTCTGGTGTAGCCATAGGATAAGACTCTTCTTCTGGCTCTTCATCAGCTGGAATAGCCAAGTGAAGTGCGGTAAACTCGATATCTTGGGTTACTACAACCTTCTTCACTTCTGCATCGGTAAGACAATCATCAACCTTTTTCGTTTCGCCATCAGTTAAAGTAACTGCAACGTTTGCTACCCAACAGACAAATTCGTAGCCATCATTTGGTTTTTGAGTAGAACCAGATGGATTGTTGTTTTCTTCCACAGTTTCTGAATTAATACCGGTAATTTCGCCATTTTCATCAGATATATAGGTTACATTATATTGAGTTGGAGTAGGGGTTGGGATAGCTTCGTGATACGCAGTGAAGGTGATAGCCTGAGTAACGATGACCTTCTTCACTTCTGCATCAGTAAGGCAAGTATTGGCAGCTTTGCTTTCACCGCTTGTTAAAGTCACAGCGACGTTAGCTTTCCAACAGGTAAATCTGTAGCCGTCGTTTGGAGTCTGAGTGGAACCAGTTGGTTGACCATTTTCTTGAACACTTTCAGTGGTTTTACCGGTAATCCTACCATATCCATCTGAAGCATAATTTACAGTCAATTGAGTTGGAACTGGAATAGCCTCGTGATATGCAGTGAAGGTAATAGCCTGAGTAACGATGACCTTCTTCACTTCTGCATCAGTAAGGCAAGTATTGGCAGCTTTGCTTTCACCGCTTGTTAAAGTCACAGCGACGTTAGCTTTCCAACAGGTAAATCTGTAGCCGTCATTTGGTTCCTGAGTGGAGCCAGTTGGATTGCCATTTTCTTGAACACTTTCAGTGGTTTTACCGGTAATCCTACCATATCCATCTGAAGCATAATTTACAGTCAATTGAGTTGGAGCTGGAATAGCTTGATGTATGGCGGTAAATGTGGTATCTTCCAAAATCTTTACATCTTCTACTTGTGCATCAGTCATACAATTTCCACTTGGAATCACTGCGTTATTACTAGACAAAGTGACGTCAACATCTGCAGTCCAGCATTTAAACTCGTAGCCAGTGCTTGGTTCTTGGGTGGAGCCAGTTGGATGACTACCAGAAATAACATCTTCTGAAACTATACCGGTAATTCTGCCATTAGTATCAGAGGCATAATTCACCTTCAATTGTTTGGCGAAAAATTCGATACCGCTACCAGCTGCGTTAGCAAAACCAAAGACAAATTGTAGGCCATTAGATTGAGTAGTAGTAGTGAGAGGGACATAGATATTAGCATCTGTACACCCGTTCGTTTCATCTGCTTGGCAATTCACGTAATTTGCACCGCTATACTGAGAATAGACATACCCATCGTTAAACATATTTTTTAGGCTGCCACTGCTCGGGCTTAGTGCTGAAAGACTTTTTGCGTACATTTTACCGTTGCCACTACCATCTTTTGCGGTTAATTCATTACCGGAGTTTAATATCTTGTAAGATTGTGCGGCATCTATATCCGAAAGCCTAAAGTAGATTCCTTCTGCACTAAAATTAGTAGCTTGATTACGTTTTTTAAGTACAATCTCTGTTTCAATAAATATCTTATAGGTGTCTTCAGTGTCTAGATGAGTATAATCACCTACTTTATTAGTACATGCTGCATCGTTATATAATTGGTACCCTACACCAAGAGTGGCACTGCCAGGCACAATAGTAATTGTAAAATTTTTGCTCTTGTCGGCGGCACTACTAAAACCACTGAACTTAACGTCTTTAAACGTTACATACATATCGTAATAAGTACCTGATACTTTATACCCTTGATTAATTACATTAGTTATATCATTATAACTAAACTCTAGGGCATAGGTAGATTCGCATCCAACAGTACTGTTAGGTTTTTTCCACCTCTTATTACTACTTGAAGTTCCAATCCATTTGTTACCAGTTGGCGTTATAGTAACCCCTTCGCTCCTTGCTACCAATGGAGTAAAAGAATTGATTAAACTTTCGTTTTCAATTACAACATTTTTTAGTTCGCTCCCGCCACTGTAGGCAATGTTATATGGCTCGCTTGCGGCAAAAATATTACCCATAGCAATAGCACATATGGATAGTAGCGGGACTAGCGCATATAGTAGCTTGTGATATTGTTTTCTCATTTGTTTGTTTTCCTTGTTTATTTTTGTATAACCTATTATGCTTATCATTTTAGCATCTTTCTTTTCTATGTCAAGCTTTTTTAGAGAAAGTTTTCCACAGGCTGATTTTCATTTTTTTTCACAATCTACCCTTGATTAATAGGGAATTATGGAGTATAATGCCTCTTTAGTTGGTTTTCCCAAGGTATTTTAGAAAGGAGGGGGGAATGAAGAAAATAGCAGTAATCATGGCGATAGTTCTAAGTATGGTGCTAACTGGCTGTATCATAAGGGAAGATAAGGATCTCACTTCGGTTAATCTGGCGAGAGTAGCTTTTGAGACAGAAGGCGAAGTCAAGATTATACAAGATAGAATCAGAGATGAAGACTTCTGGGATTCGGTTTACCGGGCAGCAGATTTGATCGAGGATACTATTGACGAATGCAAGCTGACCTCGGTCAGCTTTAAGCTCAAAACTGATGAAGGTGAAACTATTATCCTAGAGGATATTTACAGCTTTCGCATGGTGGACTCGGATGACGTCTGGAAAATGTTAGTCGTTAATCAAATCCTTTATGCATTAGTTACCTCAGATGAAGTAATTAAGGCCGAATCATCTTTCGTTCATCTCACTGTGGAGAGCGTAATATTGAAGTGGTCTACTCCAGGGCTAGATGAGAAGCGCACTGTTTCGGTTTGCGATGTCGAAAACGACGGAAAATGGGACTATCTCTCTGAGGGGAGAATGTATTTTACTATAGCAGAGGGTGCTACCATTGTTCCGGCTGACGCATCAGGTTATGGGATAGGCAATACTTCCTTTGCTCAACCAAAGGTTATCCAGGTGACTAAAAACGCCAAGCAATCTGATTTTACTGCTGATGCTCTAGAATGAATCATTCTAGATAGCCTCCAGAGAACTGGGGGCTTTTTCATGAATCGATTTTATGGTTTTAAGCTTGACTTTTTTGGTATTCTGTGCTATAATTAAGGTATTAGTTGTTGCATAAACAAAGAACCTTAGGAGGAAGAGTATGGCAAAAGAAAAGAAAGCAGAGATGGCAATGCCATTAAATATGTGGTATCGCACAAGGGTTCACCTTGATAATAGTGTAGAAGTGATAGTAAAGTATATTCTACATGATGCGGCTTTTGACAAAGAAGCTAAGAGGGGCAAAGTGAAGTTCAAGTTTACCAAGGATGAGCTCGACTCATCTCAGGCGACTCTGATAAAATCTGAACTTTTGAGCCAGTCTGGCCAGGGGTTTTATCGCCCCAATATGGCTGGAGCAGTTGCAAATGTCTTGTATCAAAGGGAGCGTAAACTCCGCTATGATTTTGCGCTAGCAGCTAGGGGTATATATAGCTCCCAGCTTTCGCCTCGTTTGAAGGTGGAAAATGCAAGCGAAATGTTCATGGAGTATCCTTGGCAGAAGCAGCTCATGGGAGTTGCAAGGCTGGTGGCTCTAAGGAAAAGACTAATGACTCTCGACACTTTGAGCCAGATAAAAACAATGGAGCCCATTATAGATTATTATATGGGCACCTCAATTTACTACGCTTAATCTTCTTCATCTATGCGGCTCTTTAAGGGCCGCTTTTTCTTGCTGTTTTCTCGAAAAAATAACCTCTTTACAAATGTTGGAAAATAGTCTAAAATAGGAGTAGAGTTTTGGAGCTGGTTTTTTATTAGCGCTCCAACCGTAATAATAAATAAAAGGAGAAAGAATGGCAAATTTTGACCGTTCCAAGCCACATATCAATGTTGGCACCATGGGTCACGTCGACCATGGAAAAACTACTTTAACTGCGGCAATTACCAAGGTACTCGCAGAGCGCTTGCCTTCGGAAATTAATAAACCTGTCGCTTATGATCAAATTGATAACGCTCCAGAGGAAAAGGCGCGTGGTATCACCATCGCTACTTCCCACCAGGAGTATGAGTCTGAGAAACGCCACTACGCACACGTAGATATGCCAGGCCACGCAGACTACATTAAAAACATGATTACCGGTGCAGCTCAGGTAGATGGTGCTATCCTCGTAGTCGCAGCGAACGATGGTCCGTTGCCACAGACTCGTGAGCACGTACTGCTTGCCCACCAGGTGAACGTACCAAAAATCATCGTCTTCTTAAACAAGATGGATCTCGCTGATCCAGAACTCGTCGAACTCGTCGAGATGGATGTACGCGAACTTCTTAACAAATATGGTTTTGATGGCGATAACGCTCCTATCATCAAGGGTTCTGCTACTAAAGCTCTCGAAGGTGATAAGGAAAACGAAGACGCTATCATGGAACTTGTCCATGCGATGGATGAATACTTTGATATTCCAAAGCACGATTTAGACAAACCATTCCTAATGCCAATTGAGGATGTCTTCTCGATTAAAGGTCGTGGTACTGTGGCCACTGGTCGTATCGAGCAGGGTGTCGTCAAGATGAATGACGAAGTTGAAATTGTCGGTCTTCGTGAAACTCAAAAGTCCGTGGTGACTGGTATCGAAGCTTTCCATAAGACTTTGGATCAAGGTCAAGCCGGCGATAATGCTGGGCTCCTACTTCGTGGCATTGAGCGTGATCAAATTGAGCGTGGTCAGGTAATTGCCAAACCAGGCACTATTACCCCACATACCGAATTTGAAGCTCAGGTTTACATCCTCAAGAAAGAGGAAGGTGGTCGTCACACTCCATTCTCAAAGGGCTACAAGCCACAGTTCTACTTCCGTACCACTGATGTGACTGGTGAAGTTGAACTGCCAGCTGACAAGGAAATCGTGATGCCTGGTGACCAAGTAACCTTCAAGGTGAAACTCTTGGCGCCTGTCGCTATGAATGAGCAAGATCGTTTCGCTATCCGTGAAGGTGGTAAGACGGTTGGTTCTGGTGTCATCACCAAGGTTATCAAATAAATAACTAATTCGAAAACCACCATGGATCATCACCATGGTGGTTTTTTGTCAATATATAGAACTTCATTTACGGGGTTCAGGAAGTTCGACTTTTTGGCCAACTGGCTCTTCGAGCAGTTTTGGATTATTAAGTATATATTCCAACACATCGGCGGATTTGGCGAAATAATAGCCATCGGCGATGCGCTCGTCGAAATTCATACCCCATTCACAGATTTTACGGACGGATTTCTTGCCGTTTTCGATGACTTCTTCGTCTTTGATTTCGCCCATGGTAAGAAGGGAAGAGGAGTTGCCAAAATCATTGATGTTGTGGAAAATAGCACCGCAGCCAATGGAGCCTAGGTTGGAAACAATCATAGTACTGTAGTATAAATTATCTTTGGCGAGGGAACTGGGGAGAAAACCTTTTTTATCGGTCCATTTGAGACAACCAATTAAGGGTACTCGAATAATATTTGGCATTTTTCCTAAGACATCGATAGCGGAATTAGCGCCTTTTTTCTCAATATTTGAAGGTTTCTTCTCGCGGAAACTAGCCACCTTTTTCTCGATTTTATCGCCGATAGTGAAGACATCATCGTTTTTTCCAATTGGTATCATTACCATCATTTCCTCAGCGTGGTCATCGAAACTAACTTTTGCGATGAACGCCAATACGACTTTTTCGTGCTCATAAAGGTGATGATTGGCCACGAAGTAATTCAATTTTGGACGGGTGTAGACCGTCTTCGCTATCGCTGCAAGAAAAGAGTGAAAGAGAGTAACACCAGTATTGGCTTTTTTCTGCTCGTCGACATATTTGACAAGATTAGTAAGATCCATTTTTTGATTGATATAAACATCGCTAACGCTGCGATGGGGCTTTAAATCTATACTAATCTGAGATAAGCCAGAGACATTTTTGACACGATGGGCACCGCCATATTTTTTCATATTCCTCCTATCATAACTATTATAGCATGGTTTAGTGTCGTTGAATAATTCATTAGTGTCTTAGGAGCTCCGCAATGTGGTAAAGAAATTTTACCACATTGCTCCGCCCTTGCGGCGGCAAAATCAGAGATTTTGCCTTTATATCCTTCGACACTAATGAATTATTCAGCTTTTCAAATATGTAATAATATGCTATAATTGGGTCATCAATTAATCAATATCAAGCCCGAAAAACTCATGTCTTAGAGGTTATCGGGTAGGAAAGGAAAAAATGACAGAAGCCAAAGCCAAAAAAGAAGAAGGTCTCAAGATCCGCATCAGATTAAAGGCCTATGACCACCGAGTAATTGACCAGAGCGCTCGCCAAATCGTGGATACCGCGATTCGGACTGGTGCGACCATTAGTGGGCCAATTCCACTACCTACCAAAAGAAGTTCATTCACAGTAGTGAAATCACCACATGTCTATAAGACTGGTGGCGAAGCTTTCGAAATGAAAGTGCATAAGAGACTAATCGATATCTCAAATGCTACGCCAAAAACTATCGAGAGTTTGCAAAATCTCTCACTCCCGGCTGGTGTGGATGCTGAAATCAAGATGTAAAATTCTTGCTAAAACCCGCCATTTTGGCATTTTTCCTCGTTCGCTCGTCCAATAGACTCGCTTCGCTCGGAGAAAATGCTAATCTGGCGGGTTTTTGCTAAGAATTTACTATACTACAGCATATTTTCGCCAAAAATGCAAGATGTGCTATAATTGATGCATGAGTTACGCTAGTTTTAAGAAACGATTCTATTTCGCGGTGGCGAATTATTTTCGGTTTTTTGCTAGCAAAGTCTTAAAGAGGTGGCACCCTCGAATTATAGCGGTGACTGGTTCAGCTGGCAAAACCACCATGATGATGATGCTTGAGCATGAGATTGGCAAGAAAGCCCACTTTTCACACGATGCTAATTCGGCCTTCGGTGTGCCGTTTGACATTCTGGGACTCAAGGGAATTAGAGGCTCGAAACTGCGGTGGTTTTGGCTAATTCTGATTACACCTTTCAAGGCTTTATTCTTACACCGTAAAAAAGAGTTTTATGTAGTAGAGATTGACGGTGAGCGACCGCACGAAGCGGAATTCTTAGCCGAATGGCTAAAACCCGAAGTTACGATCTGGGTATCCATCGGTTTGTCGCACGCTGTGCAGTTTGAGAAAGAAGTGGAAGCCGGTAATTTCAAGGATGTGGGTGAAGCAATTGCAGCGGAGTTTGCGAATTTACCTAAAAACACCTCGAAACGAGTCTATATTGATGCCGATTCAAAAATCATGGTAGAAGCTACAAAGGACATCAAGGCCAAAGTTGTTCCAATTAAGAAAACAGAGATGAAAAAATACGTGGTTTACCCGGATTCGACCGATTTTACTTATGGCGATACGACTTTCCATTTTGACCATCCAGAGCCGAGGGACATCGCTTTTAATCTATTTGTGGCAAAAGATTTGATGAAATATTTGAAGCTCAAATTTAATCCTGATTTTTCAGGACTTAAGGTTGCACCTGGCAGATGTTCGTATTTCAAAGGCAAAAAGGGAATTGATATCGTAGACAGTAGCTACAATGCCCACATGATTTCGATGACTTCGGTACTCGATATGGTAAAACGAATGCACGCTGACCATAAGTGGCTGGTGATTGGCGACATCGTGGATCAGGGTGCGATGACTGAGAAAGAGCATGAAAAACTAGCAAAATTAATTGCAGATGTGAAGCCAGAAAAAGTGATTTTAGTGGGTAGAAGAACTAAAGAATACACTGCACCGAAGCTGAAAGAATTAGGTGTATCGGCAGTAGCGACTCTAGATCCTCACAAGGCACTGGAATACATTGAGAAGCGCATCCGTGGACGAGAAACCCTCATCTTCAAGGGTAGCCAATATCTAGAATGGATTATCGAAAAGCTGCTTGCTGATCCGAAAGACGCAAAAAAGCTTTGCCGACGTGAAAAGGCCGCCGTGAGACGCCGTAAAAACTGGGGGCTAGACTCGTGAGAAATCTAGGTGCGGAAAGGAGTATAAAATGGCAGATTTATATATAGTACATGGCTGGACCTACACAGTAAGCCCGTGGAAACGCACTGTAGAGCTACTGCGTGATGCCGATATCAGTGTCAAGATGTTACGTGTGCCGGGTTTAACTGAACCCTCTGATAAAGAATACACCATCGATGATTATGTGGATTGGGTCGATGATGAGATCCCGGATGGAGCGATAGCGCTGGGACACTCTAATGGCGGCAGGATTCTATTAAATCTTTGTGCTAAAAACCCGGATAAACTGAAGTATTTGATTTTGTTAGACGCGGCTGGCATTTATGAGCCAACTACGAAGAAAAAAATTGTCGCTGGACTCGCTAAGATTGGGAAACCACTAAAAAAGGTCAAAATCATTGATAAGGCCTTCCACAAAATCACTGGCTCGACGGATTATTCGCACGCGCCTGAAAACATGAAAAAGACCTTGGCCAATATGATTGAATCAGATAAGGAGCTTGATCTTACTAAGGTTGATACTAAAACCTTTATTCTGTGGGGCAAAAAAGATACCACTACCCCGCCACGTCAAGCCACTGAGATGTACGAAAAACTACCTAATGCGGAGCTGAAGTTTTACGCTAATTGGACACATGCGCCTTATATTTCTAATCCAGATGAACTAGCGAGAGTACTTAAGACACTGGTGGAAAGGCTAAAATAGTGAAGTATTTCCTCGGAATGGCAGCTAATTATTCTGGGGGAGAATGTCTGTCTCATACTTTTTCGTGGGGACGAAAAAAAGACTATGAAGAATTAACGGACTTTTTAGCAAAAAAATACGAGGGCGAAGCGATTTTGTGTAAAAATGGACGCTCAGCGCTAGCGCTGGCGCTCAAAGCGTATTTCGAACCAGGCGACGGAATTATCATCAACGGATTCACCTGCTATGCGGTCTTCGAAGCAGTTAAAGTCGCCGGGCTTGTGCCAGTATTTGCCGATATTTCAACGAAGGATTTGAATTATAATAATGAAACGTTAGAGGCGATTTCAGCAGCTAAGGGAATTATCATTCAAAACACTTTGGGGAATCCGGTAGACATTAAAGCGATCGAGAAGTTCGCAAAGGCACATAATCTAACCATTATCGAAGATCTGGCGCATTGTGCTGGTGTGAAGTATCCCGATGGGCGAGAATGTGGTATGATAGGAGCAGCTGCGGTACTTTCTTTTGGCAAGGATAAATCAATTGATACGATTTCGGGTGGAGCAATGATTTTAAGAACGCCTCAGAAACACGAGATTAAAGCGCCTACCGATTTACCGAAACTGTCCGATCATTTGAGAGCAAGATTTTATCCGTTACTGGGAGCAATTTGCCGTGGACTTACCTATATCCATCTGGGCGGAGCTTTGATGCGTCTGTTAGTGAAAATCCACTGGGTGGAAAGATCGGCCGACAATAAATTAGATTTGAACAGACGCCCAAGCAAGTTTGAAGCAAAACTGGCTTTGAGACAGTTAAAGAGCTTGAAAAAATCTGGGGAAACGCCACTGCGTGAATATTATTTGATAGAGGACCGCGAGGTAGTGTTGAAAAAACTTATGAAAAATGGTTACTATTTTGCTGGTTTTTGGTATGAAAAACCAGTTTCACCGGAAAGATATTATAAAAAAGTACATTTTCCGGAAGAAACTTGTAAAAATGCCGTATTCGTAGCAGAACACATTATTAATTTGCCAACTTATTATAGCAAAAAGGACTTGGAGCCCGCGCGAGAAATCATTAAACCATTTCTTTTGAAGGAGGAAAAATGAGCGAGGTTAGCTGGGGAGAGGTCGTAAAAAGATTTCCGGAAGCAAACTTTTTACAATCTCCGGAATATCAAAAAATGAATGAAATTTTGGGGCAAAAAGTCTATGCAGAAGATTTTGATGGTAATGGATGGGCTATCATGACAGTGCGCGATGCCAAGCGTGGGCGTTATCTGGAAATACCGTGTGGACCACTGATAGATTGGAATGATAAGAAAATCGTGAAACTAGCGCTAGAAAGAATCGCCGCGGTCGCGAGGCAAGAAAAATGCGTTTTTGTAAGAATAAGACCACAACTTTTGGCCACACCAGAGAATTTGACAATGTTGGAAGGCTTGGGATTGAAGAAATCACCGATGCATCTAGCTGCCGAACATACCGTAATAATAAACTTAGACAAAACTGAAGACGAGTTG
The DNA here is from genome assembly GCA_017511205.1 of Candidatus Saccharimonadota bacterium. Classification (GTDB taxonomy): domain Bacteria; phylum Patescibacteriota; class Saccharimonadia; order Saccharimonadales; family Saccharimonadaceae; genus Nanosyncoccus. The sequence goes on along the minus strand of JAFWLE010000002.1, from coordinate 73,031 downwards.
CTCGCGAATATGCGCCGGCAAACACGCTATGAAGTGCGGCAGGCTATAAAACAGGGCATCAAAGTAACGAGCAGTAATGATGAAGCTATTTTTAAGGAATTTCGCGAGGTCCAAGCCGAAACGGCTCGGCGCCAGAATTTTGTTCCGCCAAACCTAAAAACTCTCTTGGCAGAGCGGGAAGTTTTTAAAGATAACGCCAAGATTTATGTGGCAGAAACCGCGACGGATGAAAAGATTGCCTATGGCCTAATCATTAAAAGCGGCAAGGAGGGGGATTATTATGAAGCAGCTTCGACTGATTTAAACCGCAAACTGCCAGGAGCCTATGCTTTACTCTGGCAGGTAATGAAAGATTTGAAAAATGAGGGCTATGAGAGATTTAATCTGTGGGGCATTGCGCCACCGGGGCAACCTAATCACCGTTATGCTGGCGTGACGACTTTCAAAACCGGTTTTGGTGGTGAAGTGGTAGAATTTGTCCCAGCGCATGATCTAGTGATTTCGAAAATGGGCTATCTTAAAGATTTAGTGGTAGAAAAGGCTCGCAAAAAAAGGAGGCATTTATGAATAAAGATCTGGAGATTCTGGAAGAAGCTTTAAAGAGAGAGAAGAAATTACCTGGAGAAGAAAGCGAGGCTTGCGGTGATTGAAATAAAAGACGCTACGTCGAAAAAAACTTGGGACGGATTTGTAGCGAAAAGACCAGAGGCAAATTTTTTGCAAAGCTGGGATTTTTACGAATTTCATCTGGCACGTGGTAAAAGAGTGGTAAGAAGACTGTTTTGTAAAGATGAAAAGATCGTCGGTGCCTATGCTGGTGTCGTAGAAACTGCCAAGCGGGGGCGCTACATGGCTATCGCTGGTGGTCCACTCTTGGATTACAAGGATAAAACTCTAGTAAAAGCCGTGTTTTCCGATATTAAGAGAATGGGGGAGCAAGAAAACTGTGTGTTTGTGAGAGTACGACCGCAGCTAGAGCTCTCGAATCAATCTTTGAAATTAATGCGAGACTTGGGACTAAAGAAAGCGCCAATGTATCTTTCCGTGGAGTACGCTGGGATTTTAGATTTAAATAAAACTGAAGAAGAAATTCTGGCCGGCGCTTCGCAAGGATTTCGACGTAAACTACGTAAAGCCGAAAAAAATGAAATTGAAATATCTGCCAAAACGAGCGACGAAGCGATTAATGATTTTTGTAAACTGGAAAAACTGCACGCCGAAAGACAAAAATACGTAGCATTTTCGACCGATTTTCTAAAAAAACAGTTTGAGGCTTTCCGTGAAGGTGATGAGATTTTAATCTACACAGCCAAAAAAGATGGAGAGATTTTAGCGCAGAATTTCATGATTTTTTATGGACCGGAAGCCAGCTATCATTATGGTGTTTCGTCGGAGCTCGGTACGAAATACTCGGCAGCGCCTCTACTACATCTCGCAGCGATGGCAGAGGCCAGAAAGCGCGGTTGCAAACGTTATAACTTATGGGGAATTGTGGGTTTAGACGAAAAATCGCATCGATTCTATGGTGTTTCAGAGTTTAAACGTTCGTTTGGCTGTGAAGAATTAAAATACACTCCAGCGCATGATTTGATTTTGAAACCACTAATCTATCAAAAAACTAAGCTTGTAGAAACTGTACGGAAGAAAATTCGTCACGTTTAAAAATCGTCAAGTTTAAACTTTTAAGTTAGGTTTTGGCTTTGCATTATTCGAAAGCCGGTGCTATAATAAACATAAGTAAAATAAGGAAAATTATGGCAAAACTAAATCGAAAATTTATTGATAGACATTGGTTAATGTTCGTAGTACGCGGAGTACTAGCAGTAATATTTGGTTGCTTAGCATTGTTTGGCGGAATGGAAAACGTGGGTGGGGCGATTGCAGTAATTAGTCTGTTTCTTCTAGCAATGGGTGTCACTGACACAGTGGGGGCTTTATATGCTTCAACTAAAAGTCACGGCTGGATTAATTCGGTAATTGATGCATTAATTGATATTGTAGCGGCTCTGATGCTACTTTTCTACGCAAAAGAAGATTTGGTTACTAGCCTAGTGATTATTTCTATCTATACAATCGCATCAGGACTGATTGATATCTTCCATGGCTTTGTTTCTACAGTTGATCCTACCGACCGCTTTATCAGAATTGTAACTGGAGCCTGTGGTTGCGTCTTTGGGTTTGTTATACTAAATACTGGCGACTACGATATCACTACCTTTATTCGCTTCTTTGGGACCTATATGATAATTGTGGGCGTGACTAGTATGATTTACGGTGTGCATAATCATGCTCAAGAATTGGAAGACAAAACTGCACGAAGTGCAGCCGCAAAAAGACCGACAGCAAAGAAGGCTTCGACAAAAAAACGTGCTCGTAAATAAGAGTCAAAAAATCTGCTTATATGTTATAATTGACTAAAGGAGGCTTTTTATAAATGAAAGCAATAATTACAGATGCTGGCTTCGCTAGCCGCTATCTACCAATCACTAAAACTATTCCAAAAGCTATGATACCAATTGGGGCAAAGCCGGTAATGCAGCTCTGCGTGGAGGAGTGCGCTGACGCTGGGATCGAAGAAATTATTATCGTGGCTACTCCAAACACTAAATCTAGAGAAATATATGATGACTATTTTCACAATCCTGCCGAAAACGTCAAGGCTCTCTTAGACCGACAGGGTAAATCCGAGCGTTTTGAAGAAGTTGAGAAAATCATGCATTTTCCAAAGATTACAGTAATTGAACAAGATCCAACGCTTCCTTATGGTAATGGTTCGCCAATCGTTTCGGCCAAGGAATTTGTCAAAGATGACCCAGCATTTGTAGTTTTATATAGCGACGATTTAATCTTAGGCCAAGGTGATGTTAAGACCTTAATTGATGAATATCAGAAGCATCCAGAAGCCAAGGCCGTGATTGCTGCACAAGAAATGCCAGAAGAAGTTTGGCATAAATATGGCATGATTGCCCTTAAGGAGAATGGTACGCTTTCACATATTGTAGAAAAACCAAAGACACCAGATCTCGCACCAAGTAATCTAACTAGCTACGGTCGCTATCTTTTAACACCGGAAGTGTTTGATTATTTGATTCCATCTAATACTGGACTTGACGATGAACTCTGGACGGTGGATGCAATTACCAAACTAGCCGAACATGGAGACGTAGTGGTGGCACATAGTCGCGGTAAATGGATTACTACTGGTGACCCAAAGAATTATTTCATGGCACATTTGCAATACGTGATGGACCACACGGATTACGCAAAGGATGTCAAAGAATTTATTGAAAAACATAATGAGAAATCCGAGTAAGCTTTTCCAGGCGTGCTATAATAAAGAAAAGGAGTAAAAAAATGAATGTAGCAGAATGGATATTAGTATCAATCTTGAGCGTGACACTGTTTGTGTTTTTGGTGGTCGGGATTGTTCTTATTATTAAGCTAATCAACCTTTGTAAGGAGCTCGATGATGTGGCAATTGAGGGCAAAGACGTCGTCAAAAATGCCAATGGCATCGTTTCGAATGTCAAAGGTATGACTTCTATCGGCGGCACCGTGGAAATGTTTGTAGACAAATACATTAATCCAAAATTAAAGGAAAAAATGAAAGAGAAAGGAGAAAAGAACGATGGAAAAAAATAAAGAAGAAAAAAGCGGCAAAAGTGGAGCTGGAAAGTTTTTCTTAGGAGCTATTTTGGGTGCGGCTGCTGGTGCAATTGCAGGTAAATTCATCAAAGACAAAATGGACAAAGGTGACAAAGATTACGACGAAGACGAATGTGAACCTGCTGAGGAATGTGAATGTGGCGAAGAATGCGAATGTGGTGAAAAGTGTGAATGTGGTAAAGAAAAAGAGACTAAAAAAGCAGAAAAATCTACCGAAAAGAAAACTGAAACTCCTAAAAAGGCAACTGAAGCTAGCGAGAAGAAATGAGCCTGAAGCCTAGTGATTTTGTACATCTACATAATCACACGCATTACTCGCTTTTAGACGGGCTGACTAAAGTCCCGGAGTTGGTGAATTTTGTCAAAAATGATGGGATGGAAGCAGTGGCAGTAACTGATCACGGCACGATGTCGGGTTTAGTTGAGCTATATAAGGAATGTAATGCCGCTGGAATCAAGCCAATTCTGGGGCTTGAAGCATACGTTGCAGCGCGCAAAATGAAAGATAGGGATCCGGCGCACGATAAGCAGAGATTTCATATTACACTACTTGCAATGAATAACCAGGGATTCGAAAATCTCTGTCGAATCATGAGTAATGCTGAAGTTTACGGCAAATACTATAAACCACGAACTGATCATGATGAACTAGAAAAATATAACGAAGGCATTATTTGTTTGTCAGGCTGCATGGGTTCAGAAATATCTGAAGCTATTCGAGCTGGAGATGACAAACGAGCATTTGAACTGATTGATTGGTATCGGAATGTTTTTAAAGATCGATTTTATCTAGAAATGCAGGATCACGGTCACCCGGATTCTACTACACACTCTTTGGAGCAGAAAAAAGTCAATGACTGGCATATGAAGCATGCCAAGGAGCTGGGACTGCCGCTGGTAGTGACCTGTGATGCACACTACTTAAATAAAGAAGATCAGGACGCACACGAAGTTCTGCTCTGTGTTGGTACGGCAGCCAATTTGTCTGACAAAAATCGAATGACACTGAAAGATTACGATCTACATGTAATCCCATCACGGGAAATCATCGCCCACTGGGAAAAGACTTGTCCGGAGGCGGTTTTAAATACTAAAAAAATTGCAGATCGATGCAATGTGGACTTGCAACTCGGACGAATTTTAATCCCAAAATTTCCGATTCCTACAGGTGAAGATGAAAAAACCTACCTAGATAAACTAGTTTTTCAAGGTCTGGTATACCGCTATGGTGGCAAAAAGCTCGAAGATACCATCAATTTATCTGTAGAAGAATGCCGCAAGATCATCACTGAAGTAGATAAAAAAAGAGATGAACTACACAAGGTTTTACCACGTATCGATTATGAGCTATCTGTTGTAGATAAAATGGGATACAATGGGTATTTTTTGATTGTGCAGGACTTTATTAATTGGGGCAAATCAAAAAGAATAGTGTACGGTCCGGGGCGTGGTTCAGCGGCTGGTTCGATTCTGGCTTATGCGCTACGTATTACCGAACTAGACCCCTTAAAATACGATCTACTCTTTGAAAGATTCTTGAATCCAGATAGGATTAGTATGCCGGATATTGATACCGATATTCAAGATACTAGGCGCGACGAAGTAATTGAATACTGTACTGAGAAATATGGCAAAGGTAGGGTGTCGAATATTGCAACATTTGGCAAGATGATGGCAAAGAACGCAGTGCGAGACGTGGCGAGAGTGCTAGAAGTGCCGTATGCTGAGGCAGACCGATTAGCTAAAATGGTACCCGACCCCGTACAAGGCCACCACGTCAAACTTTCTGACGCCATAAAAGAAGTACCAGAACTAAAACAAGAATATGAAACCAACCCAACGTCGAAGGAAGTGATAGACTTCGCATCTCGGCTTGAAGGGACGATCAGAAATCACGGCGTGCATGCTTGCGGTGTAATTATTGCACCAGATGATTTGGTAAAGTTCTTACCACTAGAAGTATCAGCGAAGGGGCCAATTGCAGCACAATTCCCAATGGGACAAGTAGAAGAGCTCGGTCTTCTCAAAATGGACTTTCTGGGGCTATCTAACTTATCTGTCATTAATAACGCTCTTCGGATGATTCGTAAAGTTTATCACGATGATATCAATCTTTCGACTTTGCCTCTGGATGATAAAAAGACCTACGAATTATTACAACGAGCAGAAACTACTGGTGTATTCCAGCTAGAATCTGCTGGCATGAAACGTTATTTGAAGGATTTGAAAGCTTCAACCTTTGAAGATATTATCGCGATGGTGGCCTTGTATCGTCCGGGGCCAATGCAGTTTATTGATTCCTTTATTCGGCGTAAACACGGCGAAGAACCGATTACGTACCTTCATCCTGGACTAGAAAACTCACTCAAAAACACTTACGGAATTTTGATTTATCAGGAACAGTTCATGCAGATTTCTAAGGAATGGTGCGGGTTTACTGGTGGGCAGGCAGATACGCTGCGTAAAGCAGTAGGGAAGAAGAAAATTGATTTGATGAAAAAAGTGAAACCAGAATTTATTAAAGGCGCCGTGGAAATTGGCGGTGCCACGGAGGAAATTGCCGAAAAATTCTGGTCGCAACTTTTGGACTTTGCAAATTACTGCTTTAATAAATCGCATGCTGCGTGTTATGCCTTGATTGCGTATTGGACTGCTTATCTAAAGGCACACTATCCGGATGCTTTTATGGCGGCGCTAATGACGGCTGATATGCGTTGGACTGACCGCCTGGCGATTGAGATTTCTGAATGCAAAAAAATGGGGCTAAAAGTCCTCGGACCAGATATCAATGAGTCGTACGGTGATTTTGGTATTGTTGGCGGTGAAAAAACTATCCGGTTCGGACTTTCTGGCATCAAAAACATGGGGAAGTCACTAGTCGAAGACATCGTGATTCCGGAACGAGATAAAAACGGGCCATTTAAATCAATCTGTGATTTTGCCAAGCGGGTAGATTCGACCAAGTTTAATAAAAAATCTTGGGAAGCCGCCATCAAGACTGGTGCCTTTGATCGGTTCGGTGCTACGCGGTCAGATTTACTGTTTAATCTTGAGGCAGTGCAAGCCTATGGAGCCAAAATTCAAAAGGATGTAGGTTCTGGACAAACTGATTTGTTCGGCATGATGGGTGAGGCTGGGGCCGTCCCGGAGGTAGAGATTAAAACTGCGCCTACGCAATTTCCTGAGAAAGAACAACTTTTGTGGGAACGTGATCTAATGGGGCTGTATTTGTCAGCACACCCATTAGATAAATATGATACTTATTTTGAAGAGCAGACCCATCCAATGACATACGTTTCAGAAGAAAACGATGGCAAAATGGTTACAATTGGGGGAATTATTACTAATGTTCGCACAATTTTGACGAAAAAAGGTGATAAAATGGCGTTTGTCAAAATTGAAAATAAAACTGATGAAGCTGAATTCATCGTTTTCCCATCAGTTTTTGCTGAATACGGAGGTAAACTCGAAGTAGATAATGTAGTGAAAGTTTCTGGGAGGGTAAATGCGCGTGATAAAGACGGTAATGTGACTTCGGACGTGAAACTACTAGCTGAAACAGTAGAATTAATTTCAGACGAAGTGCTAGAATCCTACGTTTCTACGGGAGGTAAACTATCAGAACCAGTTGCTGCGCCAACTAAACGAGGCAAATCATCCGCCAAGAGAGTGTATACAAGTTTTGATGCGGCAGAGAGAAAGGCCTATGATTCTGATTCTAGTGAGCCTCGCGTGATAAAAAATCCACCTAAGGACCCACGGAAGGAAAGACTATATATCTTAGTGAAAGATTCGTCAGATACCGAGACACTCACAGCTATACGGCGATTGGCGGATTTGAACCTGGGGATGCAAGACGTAGTATTGGTGGTAATGGAAGATGGCGTGAAAAAACCTTTGAAGATGCCGTTTAAAGTAGATGCGTCAGAGGAGCTCCTAGCGAAGTTGAAAGAGCTGGTCGGGGAAGAAAACGTCAAGGTGTGTTAGATTTTGGATTCGTTCAAGCTTAAATTTGTTATTAATTCGACGGGGCGGCAATACATCTAACCGTGGCACCAACGTATTTTGTAGTTTGAGATCCAGTCGAGAGAACAGAACTAGAGAGTGACAAAACAGATGCGAGACGGTACTCCATATAAACTGTACCTGAAGTTTCCGTCCAATAGAACGAATCCTTGTAATTAAATTGGCCGCTTGAAATGGTGCCAGAATTAACGTAGTTGATAGGGTATTGCCAAAACTTATCTGACTTATAAATATAAAATGTAGGATCTTGATTGATGCCAAGTGCGATACGTAATTCATCGTAGTCGCCACCGTTCGGGCCAGAAGACATCCGCCAGTTTTTCGGGCAAATACTGCCGTCTACACTAGTGTTGGAGGAAGTATTATAAACTCCGTTTCCGGCTGTAGCGGAATACCAATTATAATAATTACCATAGGAATAAACTTTACTTTTTGGTGTTGTCATAATGTCGTCGTTAGTGATATTCTCCGTATTTAGCATGGATTGGTCGACACAATCAAAGCTATTACTATCGCACCAAGCGGATGGAGTGGCTGAAGCTGAAAGGGAATTAGAAGTAGTACCACCGAAGTTCTCTAGTGGTAATGAAGGATTATTGGTGTTTGTAGTACTTAGTGTTACTGGGCTTGTAGTTCCGCTAATGGTACTTTCGTTAGCTAGCCTTAAGTTTTCAATCATCCAGCATTTATTATCAGGCAGTTTGGCTATGGCATAGGTATTATTGTCTCGGTTGTCGGTCAAGGCGACAACTTGATTGACTGGCATATTACTGCACTGTGCTTGAGTAAAATCCTGCATCGAGCCAGAAGATTCTACCCACATAGCATAAAGAGATAAGCCTTGTTCCGTGGCCACGCTTTCTGGCAAGGAAATACGCTCGTTAGGCCCATAGCTAGTACCACTATAATCTGGCTCGGTATTCCAGCCAGCAAAACCATACCCTTCACGGCGAAAATTGGAGGCCCATAAAGTCGTTTCGTAATGGTCTAACTCTGGTAAGTTGTTGATGTAATCAATGCCTTTTTCGCCATCTGGAGAAGGATATAGAACGCAACTGGTTTCATAATCAGTAGAATAAGCGCAAGAACTCCAGTCCTTTTTATCTAGATTGGTTAGCTCTTGATCTGCCATTGTATCTTCTACGCCAAATGCATTGGGATAATAACCGATTTTTCCGGCAGGTGTTATTTGTGTTTTTCCTGGGACATTTCTGTCGTTTGGATGAACGAGTACATATTTAACGGTACCACTATAAGTATCGGCTATTTGGGCTTGACTAATGTAGGCAGCGTAAGTGGTAGTTAAAGTAGAACCTTCGGCATTTGTGCCGACGTCAGTGCCAGCTAGTCTAGTGGCAACTTTGGCGTAATCGCTTGGTACAGTATGATAATTCGAAAAGCTTCCTTCCGCATCACTAATGATGGTAAGTGGGAAATTAACATTAGCACCACTCGCAGCCGTCAGTTTCATGGCCCAGTTGGAAACGTCTGGGTCTCCGGCGCTAGTTGCGAGACCAGTGACAATCGTGTCATTGTCTGAAGCTGCTGTACCTTGGAGCTTATTGCTGATATCCGCACCAACAGTTCCATTAGTATAACCAGTAGCGTATATCGAAAAACCACTTGCATCATTGCACATCACTTTGATGGTAGTAGAACCAATATTCGGTCGATAAGAGCCATTCGTGATAGAAGTAATGTGAGAATTCATTCCGCTACCAGCCATAGTACAAGCAATTGGAACCTTAATCGTGATATTATCCACGACATCATCCGCGGAGACAGTGCTAGAAGACAGCCAAAAACCGCTAACACACGTTAGTCCGACTAATCCAGATAAAGCTATTGTTTTTGTGTTTATTTTTTTCATTTGTGTGTGACCTATTAAGAATAGTCATGACCATTTTACGATGAATAGAAAAAATTGTCAAGTAAGAAAATCGCGAAAGATGCTCTAAGTAAAAACATTAATCTAATATATAAGATAACGGATCAGCACGCCTGTTTCAAGTAGTATTGTCGCAACTATAGTTGCAACATAGTAATTAGATTGTCTGTCAAGTGGTATAATAATCTTATGAAGAAAAAAAGAGTTTCGGACAATGTAACGGTAAATCGCAGGGCTAGATACGATTATGTGCTAGGCGATGAGCTGACTGTGGGTATGGCACTGGTTGGACCAGAAGTGCGTTTGATTCGCGATCATCACGTGCAGCTGAAAGGCTCTTTTGTAACAATTCGGAATGCGGAACTCTGGCTAAACAATCTAACTCTGGGTGCTGACACGGCGAGAAACATCAAACTCTTGGCTACGAAAAAGCAAATCGCAGCTCTGGAACGAGCAAAAGTGGCTGGCTCTACCATTGTGCCGGTAAGACTTCTGGGCGGTTCACGCCATATTAAATTGACCATTGCTATTGGCAAAGGTAAGAAAAAATACGACAAACGTGAAACTATTAAAAAACGCGATATTGAAAGGGGTAAATATGATTAGGATTTGTTCGTGGAATGTAAATGGACTCCGAGCGGTAATTCGGAAGGGAGCACTGCAAGATTTTATTGATAAATACGATCCGGATATCCTGTGTATGCAAGAAACGAAGGCCAAACAAGGTCAAGCCGAGATAGATTTGCCGGAATACGAGGAACTTTGGAATTCGGCGGAGCGGGCTGGATATTCTGGTACGGCGATTTTTACCAAGATCAAGCCTTTGTCGGTGCGGAATAATTTGCCGACTGAGCTAAATTTCAAAGACCAATTCGGTGACCCATTGGCGGAAGGCCGCGTGCTGACGGCGGAATTTGAAAAGTTTTTCTTGGTAACTGTATATACGCCAAATTCTAAAAACGAGCTAGAGCGGCTGAGTCTACGTGAAAAAATGTGGGATCCTGAATTTTTAAGATACCTAAAAGAGTTAGAAAAGACTAAACCGGTGGTAGTATGTGGTGACTTTAACGCGGCGCACGAGGAGATTGATATTGCGAGACCTGACGCCAACCATCATTCGGCTGGTTTTACCGACGAAGAAAGGCAGGGAATTACAAACATAATAAATGCTGGGATTGTCGATAGCTTCCGTACGCTACACCCAGACGAAGTGCGCTATACTTGGTGGAGCCATTGGGGTCACGCGCGCGCTAATAACGTGGGATGGCGGATTGATTATTTCTTTTTATCGGAAAGTTTACTACCGAATTTGAAGTCGGCGGAAGTTTATGACGAAATGGTCGGGTCGGACCACTGCCCGATTGCGGTTGATTTGGAGTTCTAATGGAATACCTCGAGAAGATTGAAAAAGCTCCGGACGAAGATTTGACTTGGAATATCCCGGAGCAAAAACAAGGAAGTGTGAATATTATCGGTGGGAGTTTACAAAACTTCCGCACTGAGATAAAAACGGCAGAGTCTTTAAACGAAAAATATCCATTAGAAAACGTGAGATTGATTTTGCCGGAAGTTTTGAAAAATAAATTGCCACCTCTTCCGAATTTCGTATTCGTGCCTGCTACGGATTCTGGCTCAATAGCGGATAGCCAAATGCTGCAGGATAGTTTTAATGCGGCTGATTTTAATTTAGTGCTAGGGGATTTATCGCGAAATAATATCACCGGAAAAGCGATTACGAGCGCCTGTGAAAAAACCGAAAAAATGACACTAATCACACGCGATGCCGTGGATCTTCTAGCTGATAATAATATCGAAAGACTACTGATGAATGAAAATCTGATTCTCTTCGCGACAGTGCCGCAGCTACAAAAAATCTTGAAAGCAGTGTATTATCCGAAAATGCTCTTGATGTCTGAACCTTTGATGCAGGTGGCGGAAGTGTTACATAAGTTTACTTTGAGCTATCCGGTAGCGATTGTGACGCTAAATAACGGACAAATTTTGATTGCGGAAAATGGTGTAGTGAAAGCTATAGGAATTGAAAAATCTGGTTACTCGACTATAACGATTTGGAACGGAGAACTCGCCGCTAAAACCGTGGGGATGAATCTATATAATCCAAATAACTTTATTGGTGCAACCGTGACGGCGATTTTTCAATAATTTGTCCAGACCACTTGGGTAAGCACTTCATTGATTGAATGCCGCGACTGTCATATTTATTTGGAACGACAACGGTTGTTGAGTTTACGTCGAAGTTGTATATATCGTGACCATTGGGCCGAGTAGAAGACCAGGAATAGCCGTGTTTTAGCTCAAAACACTTGATTTATCATTACGATAGTTTCTAAAATATAAGTAGTTAGCGGGTCTCGTCCAATTGAGGATTATGGTTCCGGACTAGTCACCGCATAGAAGGTAATGATATTGGTATAAGTTCCGGCAGCCTGACTCGTAGAAGCCTTAGCACCTATTTTAAATTTGATAGATTGATTATCTACTGGACTAGTTGTTTCTATTAAGGCTTTACCAGTAGCACCTTCATCATCATTATCTTTAGGAAGTCCTGAATAATTAGACCGAGTAGAACCATTATCATCGGAAGTACGATAGCCCCAAGTATTGTCTGTGGAGAGACTAGCTAGACTAGCATTAGTAGCAATACTAGAAAATTTATAGTTACTGTTTTCTGTATTTACTAAATCCGTATTAGTAGAAGACGTGCCAGCTGTAGCGGTGAGATAGTAGCCATAGGTAGCGTTAGTAGTGACACTGACGGTAAGTGTATTACTGTCTGCAGTAGAGCTTGGTGTGAGATTATTAATAATAAGGTCAGAACTCGCTGTATCAGAAGAGAGGTTGATAGAGATAGTAGGGTTGAAGGTGAAGGAAACATCTACAGAACTCTGGTAGGTTACAGCGGAGACGGGAACTAAGTTAAAAGCAGCGAGACAAAATGCTGTAAGAAAAACACCAGAAACAATTCTGAAAAATGATTTTTTTCTGATAATTTGATGACCTTTTTTCATTTTTTCCTTTCCTAACGACGAAACACCGCCATTTAGGGTTATGCTTATCTAGATAACACCATTATAAGCTATCTAGACTAAATGTCAATGCTTAGAAGCTTTGCTGAGTTTTTTCTCGATGTCTACCGCATCGCGCGAAATGTTCTGGCGGCGCTGGCGTAAAAAGAACCAGATGAATACAAAAATTGAACAGCCAAAAACAAACAATCCATATTTAACTGGATCTGGCCAATTGGTAGCGAAGAGAATCACAGCATTCACGATTCCAAGACAAATCGTGTAGATATAGCGGCGAGTGAGAATAATCTTTTTAGCCAGTGGGAAATTGCGATGCGCCAAGGAATCTTTGGTGCAATCATCCGGGTGCCCAAGCAATTTGCCATAAACTAATAAATCACCACCTACGGATGAAAGCACATAGTAACAAATAATGATCACGCCCAGCACCCAGTTGATTCTTAACGTCATGAAGAGTACTTGGGCGAAGGTTAGTAAAATATCCGAAACCATATCAAATTGAGCGGCGTACTTGCGATATTTGGGTGTTTTATTTTTTGGGAAAGGCCACTTACGCGCGCAAGTGCCATCAAAGGCATCAGTAAATTCAGCAGTTAAAAAAATGATAAAAGCGGCTTCAGTGGGAGCACCAGTGAAGGAAATGACAATCAAAATGACGGCCAGAATCAGTCTCGATGAAGTCAGTAAGTCCGCTAAATACCTCATGGTTTAATTATACCATTAAATATTTTTTCGAGTAGTTTAATGCGCTTACTAATCAAAACCTCATCATGGTTTTTTAACATGGCTTCGGACATTTTGGCAATTTTCTCTGGATAGTCAAAGAGCGAATTGAGAGTATCAGCCATTTTTTCGGGTGATTCGTTTTTGGAGATCAAAAAGCTCTTGGGCGGCACGACTTCTTCCATGTCTGGATCGCAAATGAATACCGGCAAGCCTACCGCTTCGTCTTCGACCAAAGTAGAAGGATAATCATCGTAATTATACGAGACTAAAATATCCAATGACGCTTTTTGAATGGCTTTCTGTACAGTTTCAAAGCTGGCATTGCCATGAAAGGTCACGTTTAATTGATGTTTTTTGGCAAACTCTTTGGCCTTTTTTAAATCCGGTCCATCGCCGTAAACGTCCAAATGATATTTACCGTGTAAACTTTCAAGAGCTTCTAGAAACGGCAGGATACGTTTTTCTTTTGACACGCGGGAATGCCAAATCATCTTCAGAGTTTCGCCGGATTTAAACTCGCGTTTTTTAGGATTTTTGAGGAATTTTTCGTCTGGATAGCCATTGGGCAAAAGCCAAATCTTTTTCTTGACGCCGTAGTGGCCGAGTTTGCGTGCGAAATGCTCGGAAGGCGTGATAAGAACATCAGCGTAGTTAGCGTGATTCACCATTAGGCTCCACATATTGGCTCGAGCCAAAGAATCAGCTAAATAATCGTCCTTTTTGACGGATTTTTTATGTGGAATAAAAAGGGCATGTGTGCGATTTAGAAAAACTGCCACGAAGGTCTTGAGGCCAAAGGGAACCAGCAAGCTTTCGCCCATGTCTTCGCGGCCATGCATTACTTGCACGGAAGGGATTTTGAGCTTTTTCGCAAGCCTTAGTCCGACGATAGAACAGCCTGCTTCGTAATGAATATAGAAAACATCAAAATTTTTTAGTTCTGGATGGTTTTTAAGCAGCCAATCTTCGACAACTTTCGGACGGCGAGAAACTGGCGTAACGTGCTTAAATAGATATTTGCAACTGGGCACTACAAAGACATTTTTCTGAGCTAATTTTTGTAACTCTTCATCGCTTTTCGGGAAGCTGGTACTAAAAATGTAGACTATGTGGCCATCTTTTTCTAACGCTGCCTTCTGGGCGTTAATGGATGAAACGATGCCTCCCGTAAGATCTAAATAGCAGTCTGAAAAAATCGCGATCTTCATGCTTTATATTTTATCACGAGATATGATATAATAATAATACTAATACTAATATCAAGAAGGAGCGAGGGAGCGGCCCGATGACCTCCTGCCAACCTAGCAATGGCCAAGGTGGTAATTCCGACCAGAAAGGAAAGATATGTTCAGAAGAACTGCGGAGAGTGTTTCTCCGAAACACCCAGATAAACTTTGTGACCGCATCAGTGACGCGGTGTTAGATGCTTATTTTAAAGAAGACCCCAATGCGCGTGTGGCAGTAGAAACTTGTGGCGGACACGGCGTAGTTTTCGTGACCGGTGAAGTGACTTCCACAGCAAAAGACGTAGATATCCCAGCTATTGTCAAAAGGATTGCCGGCGACAACTTAGAGATTCACACTAAAATCGTAAAACAATCACCAGAAATTGCCCAAGGTGTAGACACCGGCGGCGCAGGCGACCAGGGAATTATGATTGGTTACGCCACGGACGAGACTCCCGAAATGCTGCCACGTGAGGTAGTCCTAGCACGACGTCTGAATCAATATATTTATGACAAGTATCCGTATGACGGTAAGACGCAGGTCACGATTGCACCGGATGATTCAATTGATTCAATTGTGGCAAGTTTCCAGAACGTTCCTCTTGCTGAGCTAGAAAAAACTGTACGTGAATTTATAGAAAAGAATAATTTGACCGGCAAACTAGAGCTCCACATCAACCCAGCGGGCGACTGGAATCAGGGCGGGTTTGATGCCGATACCGGACTGACTGGTCGCAAATTAATTGTAGATAATTATGGTCCGAGAATTGCAATTGGCGGTGGCTGTTTTTCTGGCAAAGATCCATCAAAGGTTGACCGCTCCGCTGCTTATATGGCACGACGCATCGCGGTAGATTATTTAAGAAAACGCAAAGCTCACGACGTTTTGGTACGGCTCGCTTACGCAATTGGCTATGCTGAGCCACTAGAAAAAACTGTAATTATCGACGGCAAACCGGAGGAAATCGAAGGTTACGATCTCACACCGAATGGCATTATTAAATACCTAGATTTGAAGCGCCCGATTTATGAAAAAACTGCCGAGTATGGACACTTCGGCGAAGGGTTTGACTGGGATAAATAATCGTGCCATAATAAGGATATGGCAAAAAAGAAAAACAACATCAGACGGACTTTGCATTATTTTTGGTTAGCTTTAATGCAATGTAAGGTTAGAACTGGTTTACTTTTGATTTTAGTGCCAATTTTGATTTTTTTGTCAAGCGTAGCGATACCTTACTGCACTTCGCAGATTATTGGCCAGTTATCAGGTGGAGATTTTGAAATTGCAAATTACACTGAAATACTACTTTTGACGGTACTAGCAGTGGCGACTGATAATATATTGATAACTAGGGCAGTGGATTGGTTGGATTGGTCGGTTGATGCGATAGGTGGAGAGTTTTTGTCGAAACTCGCGTTTACGGCGGTGATTAATCAATCGATGACTTTTCATAATGACAGGTTCTCTGGTTCGCTGACTAGCGCCGCGAATAAATTTCCGAGAGCTTTTATCGGTCTAAAATCAAGCTTCGTTTGGAGCATCTACCCATTAATTTTGACGCTTTTATATTCGATTGGCGTAGCAGCCATGATTTGCCCACCGTTTGCTGCAATTTTAGGTGTTTATACTATCACGTATATGGCCATAGCGGTAGTCACTTATTACAAGACTAGAGATGTAGACGAGTTACTGGCCGACGCAGAAAACAAACAAACAGGACAACTAGCGGATGCCATTACTAATGAAATGTCGGTAAAATCCTATGCGCATGAAAATATAGAAAAAATGAGATTTACTAAGGCCACACAAAAAACTAAGGAGGCGACTTTTAAAACTGCAAAAGTATCTTTATGGCGAAATCTATCAATGAACGCAGTGAATCTAATTACTTTTGTAGGCCTTTTAGTGCTGATAATAATGAGCCATGATTTATTTGGCACCACGATCGCTAATATGGTCTTTTTGTATTCGCTATCCAATTCACTGCTTTCGAGCGTCTGGTCGGTTAATTACATCCTTAGGACCATGAACCGCACATTCGGGGATGCTAAGGAAATGGTAGAAATACTAGATTTACCGCTCATCATTGACGACAAGACCGATAAACCTTTGAAAGTCTCAAAAGCAGAAATTGATTTTTCGCATGTTGCTTTTTGTCATCGAGGCCAAAAAGAAGCTTTGTTTAAAGATTTTGATTTGAAAGTGCCAGCAGGGAAAAGCATCGGGTTAGTTGGGGTATCTGGTTCTGGAAAGACCACTTTGACTAAACTACTACTTAGGTTTGATGATATAGCGGCCGGAGCGATTTATGTTGATGGACAAGACATTCGTGACGTAACACAGAAAAGCTTGCGTGAGGCAATCGCCTACGTGCCACAGGATTCTTCTTTGTTTCATCGTTCAATTTTTGAAAATATTGCCTATGGTAAAAATGGAGCCACGCGGGAAGAAGTAGTGAAGGCCGCAAAGCTAGCCAATGCAGATGAGTTTATCCAAGAGTTGCCAGATGGTTATAATACGTTAGTTGGCGAACGGGGCGTCAAACTTTCGGGCGGTCAAAGGCAACGCATAGCCATTGCACGAGCGATTCTAAAGAATGCTCCAATTCTAGTACTAGATGAAGCTACTTCGGCATTGGATTCAGAATCGGAAGGTTTGATTCAAGGAGCACTGGCCAATTTGATGCGTGATAGGACGTCAATTGTAGTAGCACATCGTTTATCGACGGTGGCCGGTTTAGACGAAATAGTAGTGATGAAAAACGGCAAGATTGTCGAACGTGGTCCGCACCATGAACTACTCAAATCAAACGGGGAATATGCGAGACTTTGGTCTAAGCAAAGCGGAGCATTCTTAGACGAATCATAAAAAATGTTGGTATGAAAAATCCCCAGATAAATCTGGGGGATTAAAGGTGCTGTGGGTGTTTTTACTCTAGTCTTGAATCGAGCTGGTCGATTAACTCATCCTTGACGCCATGTCTAGCTAAAAGCTTAGTCAAACTAGGATGGCTATGTTTAATGTAATTCTGATACTTGAAATCTTTGGCTTTATCCAAATCAGCCAAAACCGACTTGGCAAATTTAGTACAATCAATTTTCAGGCCAGCTTCGATAAGCTGCTCCATGAGAATCAAATAACCATCGTAGGTCATCTTAGATTTGTACCTTTTAACCCGTGATTCAAGTTTCTTGAGATCAACTTCTGCCCCTGCTTTGTATAAATCAAGCATGTTGAAGACGTAAGGCCAAAGTGTGCGATATCCACCTTTATAAAAGTAGACCATGTCATCGACATTTCTCGCTACTTCGGTTAGATCAACTGGGACTCCGGCATTATGTAAGTCTAAGGCCGCAGCCACATAATAGTGCGATCTGTAGCCACGTGTGTTGAAATGACCTCCCGCGTCGACAAACTTCTTAATGAATAAATTCATATCTCCACCGGCTTTTTCAAATTCTTCCAAGAAGATACCCATCAAAGATTTGCAATTTGGGAACTCTTGGTATTCGTCATAACCGTTTTGCTGCCAGAAGTCTAGGCCTTCCAGCTCTTCGAAGATATAATCTAGTGGCAGAGCCTCAATCAACTGATTTGCAGAAACTCCTTCGGGGAGTTTGCTGAAATCGGTCAGATACATGCATAAAAAATCACTGTTTTCTTCATCGTTATAGATATAATCTAGAACGAAATTCGAAGCGTTCAGCCCAAGCTCTTGCCAATCATTAGGATGATCAACAAAAATGTCCTCAAGTAGCCACTTTCTCAGGCATGAATCGGTTTTAATCGACTTCATGTCTAAAAATTCTCCGATTTGCTGATTTAACTCTTTGGCGGAAATCACATTGTATTTCTGTCGTTGCAAAGCGTAATAACGCCTTAAACCATCACAATAAGCCGCTTTCTCTTTATCCATCACCATACCTCCTCAAAATCACATCGACAAGCTCTATTTTTTAAAGAGCAAAATAAAAAACACCTCTTAAAATTATAGCACAAAAATTGGAAAAATCAAGGTTAGGGATTTTTATGTTTTTTAGAAAATGCGGTATAATAAGGTCATGTTAATAACTTCACCACTTTTGGTAGCCTGCTTGAAAGTAACTAACAATTTTGGTGATAAAGGAAGGAAATTAAATGGATAATAAAGAAACTGAAACTCCAAATCAGCCAGCTCAGACAGAGCCAGAGAAGACTGCACCAGAGCAGGCCGAGCCAGCGAAATCAGAACCAGCGACAGCCGAACCAGCAACACAGACAGCGCCAGCAGAACCAGCGGCAGCCGAACCGGCAAAAGCTGAGTCAGCTCCAAAACCAGCTGAATCCACCGCTGCGGCTCCAACTCAACTGGCCGCTGGACAGGCGGTTGCTAGTACCCCAGCTGCTGATGCTAATTCTGCTGCCAAAAAACCGAATCCTAATAAGAATAAAATAATTGTTGGTTGCGCTATAGGCGGTGCCGTGATTGTTTTAGTCATTGTCCTTCTGGTAGTCTTCTTATCAGGTGGAGGCATTACGATTTCTTGTACGATGGACAACAGCGTAATGGGAATTGACATGAAGGGTGAAAGCAATATTCATGTGGTAGATGGCGGGATTTCAGGAGGCGATATAACTGCAAGCGTAGACTTGAAGACGTTAAGTAGCACTTATAAAAACTACGAAAAAGAGATTGTAGATACTGTCGTAGAAGAATACGAAAACCGCTGCAAGGATCATTGCAGCTTTACCCACGATTACGCTGAAGGTGACTATTTGAAGATGACATTAACCTATGATAGCGAAGGGATTAAGGAGATCGCATCAACTTCGAGCCTAGAGGGGAAGAGCGCCCAGGAAATTGCCGACACAATCAAGAAGAACGCCGAACAATCATCCGGAACAACTTGTAGACAGTTATAGATTTATAACCATCTGGTATGTTTATTTATTAGTGTTTTTGTGTCGCTATTATTGACTTTTTATAATATTTATGCTATAATGTAAAGATAGGGTTGTCGCTTTTTGCTGCCCCCTAAATTTAGTGCCGGCGGGCCTAAAACGTAGGAGACAAACGATGAGTTTGTATTCAAATTTTACCTTAAAAGACTGGTTATCACTCAATTTGACTACGGGAGACGTCGATGAGTTTTTCCGTAATGCCCTGAGAACCAATGACGAGCCTATGGCAGTGCTTGCACTTGCCGAACTCATTAAGCGCGGAGATGTCGACTTGGTCAAATTCGACATCCAGGAAGCTACAGATGTAGGATACATCATTCCTGGCTCGCATTTCGCGGTCGTCTTTTCTAATGCTCTAGTGCATTATGGCAATCGCGATCCGCTGCTTAGGCGCATCAACAAAAATGTCCAAAGGAATGGTTCTTGGCCTAAAACGGCCGCTGAACTGTTCCGTGACGAAAAATCCATAGTTCGCAAATATCCAATACCGAAAAACAATGTTCAGCCCTTCGATGGTCGGCTGGATGAGTTTCTGAATTGCTTTAGACGAGATGGATGGTTCTGGGTGGAATTTGGCATTTTCGTGCATGCTACCGAGTGGGATCCACACTGCAAGGAACACACTTCAGTCAATGCGGGAGAGAGTTACCATCTCACTATCAGAGACGGCAACGTCCTAAACGAAAAAGAAATTCCGAGCGTTCTGAGCATTCTGGATGCCGCAGGCATCGAAGAGGCACTGCCGGCATTTAACGGTGAAGAACTGGATTTCTACACCCTCGATGACGAAGGTAACTGGGTAAAAAGTGAGCTAGAAGAAGATGGAATCTTCTATGTGACCTATTATCCGGTCGAGTAAGCTATTCTTTTAAGGTCTAGTACCTTACAAAATGTCCCTGGCAGCCAGCCAGGGCTTTTTGATGTATAGCTAAGACATTTTAACGTTACTGTTTTGTGATATAATCATCCATAAATCAAGAACCAATTTTAAATTGTAAGGAGGAAAATGCCGACAGGTGCGAAAAAAGACAAGCAAACAAAAAGGGATCAGACATTAACAGCCAGGCAATTAGAACGCTTACTAGAGAAGCGTGATAAGAAAAAGGCCGAGGAGAATAGCCAAGTTGTTGGTGGCATTATTGCTTTTGTCATCATCGTTGCACTGCTTATTGCTACAGGTTTTGGTATTTACTTTGGTATACAGTATCTCACAAAGAGCCGAGAGAAAGAACGACTTACAGAGGCGTATAATGACTGCCTAGAACTATACAAATCGGCAGACAATAGCCGTTGCAAGGATATAAAGAAAAGACTAGAGGATGAATAAACCAATATTGTGGAAAAATGAATAGATATTACTGTGATATGATGATTATATGAGCAAAATAAATATATTACTTACTGAAGCAAATGGCAATCTCTCTAACAGTAGAGAATTAATTAAAACTGCTGTCAAAAAGGCCGAGGATTATGTTTTTCCGAAACTTAAAGTTGACTGGGATATTGATCTACTAGTGACTAATCATCTGTCCGATATGATTATTCCCGAGGACGGAGTGGGTGGACGTACTAGAACTTCAGATTTTATTGAATTTGCTATCGATGAGAAAAAAACGCGCGAAAGCTCAATTTCTGAAATGCTGGTACACGAATTATGCCATGCCGCAAGATGGGGCAAAAATGACGAGTGGATTAACTCCTTATTCGATGACTTGATCTGCGAGGGAATTGCGACATATTTAGAAGCTGAATTTGTAAAAAACATGGAAGAAAAAACGTATTTTATCAAAACAATTCTAGAACGAACAGACGACGAAAACGAAAAGATTCTCGGAGAGCTCTGCGACCAATTAGATCCCAGACATTACGATTACGATACTATATTTTTCAATGGTAACGATGAGCTCCCACGTTGGGCAGGTTATTCACTCGGATATCGCTTAGTTAAAAAGTATCTTGAAAAAACAGATAAGAGAATTGAAGATGCTTTTGTCGAGAAATATGAAGATTTTAGAATCGTTTTATGAACGGAAAATAATAAAAGTCAAAAAGATTTGTGCCAAAAATAAAATATCGCATATAAAAGGAAAGCCCCGCTCTGTATTGATGAGCGGGGCAAAATGGGACTTAACACTGTATAGAAAATATTGCGAATGAAACTAGATAACGAATATGCTATAATAAGAGTATAAAACGATGGAGGCGACTAAGTGACAGAAATAATAAAGGACATTAACAGAAAATCTAGTGCTAATATATCAGATGAGAAACCGTGGGGTGAAAAATATCAAAAGGGTATTCCTGCCTTTGATAGAGAAAGGGCGACAGAGCTTGTTAAGGGTGAAAAACTTGATCAAGAATGCGCACAGACTATCAGGAATTTACTAGGCAAAGAGACATTAAATCCGAGCGAGGAATATGATGAACTGGTACAATATGCGCAAAAACGAGGAGAAAGACACGGCGTAAAAACCCCGATAAATATATACCTACGTTATGAATCGTGGGGAAAAATCAACGACCATTCTTCTGGAATTATTTATGATCGGTATGATCCGCAGACTGGCAATCATTACAGGGGCAAGGAATGGGGGTTCGGCACGAGAGCATACCATAGCCCTAAAAATGGAACCTTCATAGATTTTGCGGCAACTCCTAGAAGCGAAACACAAAAATCTCGAGAGAAACAAGAAACGGTTTTAGGCGGTTACGAGAAAGTAGACGAAATAATCAATTTTGCATATACGGTAGAGCATGAATTACAGCACGATGTACAACAACAACGCTTGGATTCTGGAGAAATCTCTTACTATGCACTAAGAACGGCTCGCGATCATGTAGTGTTAGCTTGCCTGCCAATGATTAAAAACGGAAATTATTTCTATGTTAATGCACACGACGATTTCTTCATAGAGAGAGAAGCAAATGATAGTGCAGACGATTTTCTATCGAAAGTCTTACCGATAGGTGGTACGCATTACGAATCTGAGTTCATAGATACAAATGACCCCCAAAAACGATTACATAAGGTCGGGGATGTCTTAGAGCGACGCGCTAAAGAAGGTCGGATTGGAGTAGACAAAGGATATACCTTAACGGTTGATGAAACAACATTAAAAATTAAAAGAAAGACATATAGTGGTAAAGCTGAAGAAATCATTTCTGATTTATGCGATGATTTGGTGCAAGCGTACCCGGGTTTTTTGGCTAAGTATCCAGTTTTATTATTAGAATACGATTCTAACGGAGATCGTCGCAAACGTGAAGATATAGAAGCCGATATGGCATCGATTGACAATGGTAAAAATTTTTCATTTGGCGGCAAAGAAGCTGACTCAAAGCGGTTGAGGACAGCGTATCATAGATTATTAAAACATTCCAAGAAATTCGATCCTGGCTCAATAATGACCTAGTCCAATGATTTCATCCAGGTTTTATAAAATCTGGTGGGCGAAGAGGGACTTGAACCCTCACAGTATTGCTACTAGTAGATTTTGAGTCTGCCGCGTCTACCAATTCCGCCATTCGCCCGAATAAGCCTATTTTACCATAAAAGGGCGAAATATGCTATAATCAATCTATGGATTCCAAAGACGGTGGGCAAGTTTCTTCTGACCTGCAAAGGCAGGCGGCTGCAGCAATCGCTAGACGTAAAGTCTTAGCGGCCTATGCTGAGGCGGCCCAGAAAGCCGCTAGGGAAGCAAGCGCTAAGGAATATACCAGTCGGGATAGTGCTCGCCTGAAGGATGCTCCCGTGACTTCTAAAATCAATTCGGAATCTTGGAAAAAGTATCATTCGGCTTGGCAAAACTATTATCAAAAATACTATAGTGACTATTATTCTAAAGCTGCGAAAGACTATATCGCTAAGGAGCGCTTAAAAGACGCCAGGGAAAAAGCTGAGGAAGAGGAAATCCTGAGCTCCCTGACACGTTCTAGCGCCAAGATTGATAACAAATCTGGGCTGTCGCTTGGTACCGATGGGGCAGTCCCTTATGGTGATCAAGATGATGACATTAAGAGTAAATTAAGACTAAAAATCCGTAAAAAAGCGACGGAGAGCGCTAAAAAAACTCATCGCAAGAGGCATTTGATACCGATTTTTGCTGGGGTCGCAGTAATGCTTTTGATTCTGTTCTTGCAGTACAACCGTTTAATTTTTGCGCCAATTATGGCCTATGTTTCACCGGGGAATGCACCGGCTTCGGAAATCGAGGCGATAGATCCGACAATTACGCAGACGGTTTCGCCTGAGCCACGGTTGATTATTCCAAAACTAAATATCGATGTACCAATCCATTTTGACATCCCACTTTCAGAGGTGATGTCGGCTATGAATAACGGCGTGGCACATTATCGTATTGCAGGAGCTAGTGCCTTTCCTGGTGAAATTGGTAATTTGGTAATTACTGGGCACTCAGCGGGTGATATTTATAGTTCTAATCCATATAAATACATTTTTTCTGGGCTTGAACGTTTGGAAGACGGTGATTTGATTTACGTGAATTATAATTCGGTCAGATACACTTACCGTGTAGTCAAAAAAGAGGTAGTGGAACCATCAAACGTAGCGGCTTTAGTAGTAGAGACTAATAAACCTTTAATCACTTTGGTTACTTGCACACCACTTGGTACGTCTAGGTATCGTCTACTGGTGACAGGCGAACAAATCTCTCCGAGTACCGACGAAGCCGAGCAGGCCGAACAATATACACCAACAGAAAACACTGAGAGTTTGCCATCTAATGAACCATCCTTCTTTGAAGGAATTTGGAACTTCTTAACAGGGAATTAATGCTCAACAATCCATTCGCGCATTAAATGATTATCGCTGAAATAATATAACCATTTATTATCAGTAATACCAACTGAAAAATGATCGGAAACATTTTTGGCAAGGGAACGTTTATTGAGGCCATCGAAATCGTAAACAAATAGCTCACCGTCTTTGACGCTATAAAGCATATCAAAGTCGAGCCAGCTGAAGGATTCGCCCTCAGCTTGCCACTCACGCACAGAATTTGCTTCCATATCAAGCGAAGCAATATGTGCGCCGCTATACATTAGAATAAACTCACCATCATGACCGACTTTGATTTTTTCTGGCGTAAAGTTTAGATCATATTTAGCATATTCTTCCAGATCGTCGTGGGTGTATACTCTCACCTGGCTTTCCTCTAAAACTGTATAATACTTCTGGTCATAAAATTGACTGAGGACCGCTTTGGTCGGAGAAGCAGTTTTAAACAAGATAGTATATTTATCATCATTTAATTTGAAATTACCTACGAAATAAGGCAATTCTTCATCCGATTTATCAGACTCTCCAGATCCTTCAGCTTTTTGAGATTCCATAGCTTCAATGAGATTATCAGATTCAGTGGACTCAGCGGCAAAGACTATTTCATTGTGATAGTGATCGAAACTTTGGACGTTTTTGGCTAGTACGGCCGACATTGAACGCCCTGAGACATCAACTCTACGTAAATTACCTTTTTCGATACCCATGAGATTGCTTGAGGAATTATCAAGAATTTGCACAGTACTAAAGTCCACGCCAAATTCTTTAGTGAGATTCAAACTCTTCTCAGGATTTTTGACGTCAAGAAGTACCCATTCGAGTTTTTTATCGGCAGTTTTAACTTCAAAAAGAATATGAGAAGCGTCTAAATCCCAGTCTGCAGTGACTATCTCACCAGTGAATAAACCTTCCTTAGCGTCGTCTGCCAGGCTGATACTAGAAAAGACTTTGGAAATGTCTAACTTAGTGCTAGAAGGCTTATCTTCTGTGAGATTAAGAAGTTGCCACTTGGTAGTATTATTGGTTAGAAGAATAATGCTATCGTCTGGAGAAATTGAAGTAGTAGTAATGCCATCTAAATTTAGCATCTTTTGCGCGGTGCGCTGATTTAAAAATAATCTAGGGTAGTGCAATCTGTAAAGCAACCCTTCTTGGATATTGATAGTTTTGGTCCAAGAATCATAGCCTTCCTTGGTAAGCACTACGGTGTGCTCGCCACTCGACAAAACCTTGGAAGTATTAGTCCTTTGAAGCCAAGCAGTATCACCATCGATGCTGACGTCTGCCCCAGCTGGCATAGAGGAAATTTGTAGCATGCCTTGGCGTTCAACTTTGAAATCGGAATTGATCCAGTAGCCAGAGACTATAAGAGCTAGCACTACGACCGAAACAACCACGGCAAGCACCATAATGGCCTCAGAAAAAATTACTTTGAGGCTTTGGCGACGCTGTTTTTTTTCTGCATCCATATATTGCATATTATACCATAATTTTTATTAAATTTAGCTCTTGCGTTTTTGGAATGAAACGTGTATGATAGATATAGAATAAGCGAGGTATTAAATGCAAAAGACAGAAGAAGACACTAATGTCGTGACAGCGCGTCGTCAGCCGAAGGTTTCTATGGCTTCGGAGCGCAAAATCTTGGTACGTCAGAGTGATAAGACGAATGTAACCGCGACAGTGAAAAGGAGTCCTAAAGTTTCGCATTTCAATACCCATACCGAGAGGCAAGCTAACATTATTCGTGAAAAGGTCACGGTTCATCCAATGCAGAAACGAGCTAACGATGAGTTACGCCAGCGTAATCAGCGTCAAGAAGAGCAAATCAGGATGGCTAGTGCTAAGGAGCTTAAAGACCAGGCCATCAGAAAAGCTCTAGCCAATGCTAGTGCTATGCCGGAAGATGGCTCCGAGATGTCAAATTCTAAAGCAAAGATGCAATTTGGTTTTGGACGGTTAGCTCTAGCTTTGGCTTGTACAATAATTGTCGTTTTCGGTATCGTTTATTTCGTCAATTTGAATATGCCAGATATTTCACTAAAAGTGGCAGCGATGCAAACTGGAATTAATGCTTCGTATCCAAGCTACGTACCACGAGATTTTGGAGTTTCTGGTATTACATCCGAGGATGGTAAAATCACAATCGTTTTTAGAAATTCTAAGACTGGCGACGAATTCTCGCTGATAGAGGAGTCGTCTTCTTGGGATTCAAATGCTTTAATGACTAATTATGTACAGCCGACCTTTAAAGACAACTACGCCATTGTGAGAGAACAAGGCTTAACTCTTTATATCAGTGATAGTAATGCGGCCTGGGTCAATGGGGGGATCGTTTATAAATTAAACACCACAAGTGGATCTCTTACACACAAACAGATTCGTTCCATCGCAGTTTCGCTATAAGTTTATAAAAGTGTCGAACTAGCTAGATTGCGCGTGCCACGGCGTTAAGGCGAGAAAGAGTGGTTTTTTGACCGAGAGTTTCTAAAGTGAGATTAAGAGCTGGACTAAATGGAGCAAAACTTACCGCTAAACGAATCAAACTAAACAGCTCGGCGGGCTTTTTACCAGTTTCTTCTAATAGTCGATTAAAGACTTCTTGCAGAGAATCAGCATTCCAGTTTTCTAGGACACTCAATTCCTTCACAGTAACTTTCAACATATTCTCTAAGTCAGCTTCGGAAAGCTTTTTTAGAAACTTGTTATTGACTATTAAATCAACATTGACCTCTGGATCGCGGAAGAAATAATCGGTCATTGTCTTGAGGTCCGATAGGGTTTTAAGCCGATCGTAAATAATGGAAAGCACCTTTTTTTGATATTTTTCGTTGGCAGTTTTAGCAGCTGCAGGCCAAAAGTCGGTAGTCTTTTTAAATAGCTCATCCACGCCTTCTTCAACGAAAATTTTACGGATCCACTCACCGTTAAGCCATAGCAACTTGGTTTCGTCGTAGCGAGCGCCCGATTTTTGAATGCGGTCTAAGGAGAAATTTTTAATTAACTCGGCTTTGGTGTAGATTTCTTTTTCGGAGCCATCGTTCCAACCAAGGCAAGCTAGGTAATTCAACATGGCTTCTGGCAAAATACCATCTTCACGGTATTCGGTGACGGATTTGGCGCCGTCACGCTTGCCTAGTTTCTTGTTACCACTTGGCCCCAAAATATGCGGCAGAGAAACGAAATATGGTCTTTTTAGGTTAAACGCTTCGTAGAGAGCTAAATAGTTGGGCGTGCTAGAAAGATATTCTACGCCGCGCATTACGTGAGTAAC
The DNA here is from genome assembly GCA_017511205.1 of Candidatus Saccharimonadota bacterium. GTDB lineage: Bacteria > Patescibacteriota > Saccharimonadia > Saccharimonadales > Saccharimonadaceae > Nanosyncoccus. The sequence continues at coordinate 45,432 of JAFWLE010000002.1, read as the reverse complement.
GCCCATTTCGGAATCATCTACAATATGTGCGAAATTATAGGTAGGAAAGCCGTCTTTTTTGATAATAATAATATCATCTAGAGCTTCGGGGCCAGCATGCAAATCGCCCATTACCTCGTCATGCCAATCGTAATCCTTTGGCTCGGCTTTAAAACGTAGTGGAATTCCTGGCTTCCATTCAGGTGGATTCTCTGGGCGGAAATTACGATAGAGAAACGGAATCTTTTTTTGGTTACATTCCTCGCGGTAAGCATCGATTTGCTCTTTCGGTGTGGGGTCAGCATAAGCCCGACCAGAATTAACGAGCTTTTTAGCCCAAGCTAAATAGATATCCTTACGCTCGCTTTGAAAATACGGGCCATTTGGGCCGCCAATGATAGGTCCTTCATCCCAATCAAGACCTAACCATTTTAGAGTATCTTCAATCAAATCAGTAGCCCCCTCTACAAAGCGCTCACGGTCGGTGTCTTCGATTCTAAGGATCATTTTACCTTCGGTCTGGCGCGCCAAAAGATACGGATAAATTGCGGAACGAACGTTGCCAATATGAATATAGCCAGTAGGGCTAGGCGCAAATCTAGTAACTGCTTTCATAATCTATATTATATCACATCTACTACATCAAAAAACCACGCCCTAGGGCGTGGTTCGAGATTTTAGTTAAGCTTGCTGTTCGTCATCGTCGTCATCTTTACGGCGTTTAGCCGCGACGAAGAAGAATAATCCGGAAGTCGCTGCGACAGAAGCGGTAGTAGCAAGAGCTGCTGCGAGAGGAGAATTACCACCCGAAACGTTTGATTCAGTGTTTTGGACTACGCCCTGTGGTGGAGTATAGCCAGCGTAAGCACTGACATTGTTGCCTTCGCTAACTTCCGTGGTAGTAGTATTACTGACGGTCACACCACCAGAAGTATTGGCTCTCCTATAGGTATAAGTAGTAGAACCATTGGTAGCGTGCCCAGTTGGAGCGGCGGTGTAAGTTGCAGTGTTTTCAGTTTGATTCGGCGTAGCCGGATTAACTGGGGTAATTGGATTGGTATTGCTATCGATTGCACCGGTTACTACGCTAATAATCACGGTATTTTCGTAAGTACCAGCCGGTTTGGTAGTATCAGCTTTAGCACCAAAGTAAACATTTTGTGAACCAGTAGTAACGCCAGTGGCACCTTCGAGAATCTTGATTGGAGTAGAAGTGCTAGCAGTCAAAGGATAATATCTACTCGAGCCGCTACCGGCATCGGTTTCGCCATAAGTGTTTCCATCAAGCGAAGCTGAACCTAGAGAATAACCCCATCTATTGGTCGGGAAGTCGCTACGCGTGGAATAACTTGAGAGAGTAGGAATGGTCGCTGTATTAACAGCATTATTAGTTAAATCTGTAGCATTGCTACCAGCGCTTGCGTATTTTGTAGTAGAATACATTGACGCAGTAAAGCCATTAGCATTATTGGTCGAAACATCTACGCTTACTTTATTGCGCAAAAAGTCGTTGACATCCCCAGTAGCGCCTTCAGCTGGAGTGGTAATCTGAACTGCTAAGGTTTCTCTAACGTTAACTTCGAAAGTTGTATTGCAGGGGTTAGTAGTACAGGTTTCTGCTTCGGCTTTTGGCAAGCTGACGAATGGAAGTGCCAAAATTGCTACGGCAGGTAAACCGTATTTAATACTGCGTCCAAGAACTTTTTTGAATAAACACTTTTTTCCTATATAATATCTTTTCATTTTAAATGTATGACTTTTTACTACTTCTATATTAGCATAAGAAAAATGATATGTAAAGACTTTTTTTGACTTTTTTGGAAAAATTTTGGATTTTTTGGAAATTTTTTGAAAAAGTTATGGTTTTTTGTTATAATTCTGGTAGATAGTTCATAAAAGTGGAGTAAAAATGGACGAAAAAAATAAAATGACAATTAGTGAAGATGATTTAAAGGAAGCTTTCGAAGGGAAAAGCAGAAAACCTTCGAAGGGCAAAAAAGAGAAGAAGTCAGGCGGATTTTCGAGGAAAGAGTTAACTTTTCTTATTAGCGGAATAGTCGGAATGGTAGTGGGGATTATCATGATTATCGTCTCGCTTTGCTTGCCGAGTGCGAGCAGTGGAGCTCTAGAATACCCAGAAATTCCATCTTCGAAATCTGATGATGGAGAATATAGTTTATTGACTGGCGAAAAACTAGCTGAGGGCGCATCAAAAACCGCACCGGTTTATTGTATTCAAACGCCTAATGGCACAGATGGCGGACGGCCACAGGTAGGCTTACAGCAAGCTGGAGTAATTTTTGAAGCAATTGCTGAGGCGGGGATTACAAGGTTTGCTGCAATTTATCAGGCGCCGACTTCAGCTATCATTGGTCCAGTAAGATCATTAAGAATTTATTATCTAGAGTGGGATACGCCGTTTGACTGTGCAATTGTACATGCAGGCGGAGCAGAGGATGCCTTGAATGCTGTAGCGGCAGGCGGATACCGCGATTTGACTGAGACACCAGCGTATTTTTACCGTGGAACCCGTGGCGAAAGACGTTGGAATAATTTGTTCACAACTTCTGAGAAACTAGGTGAGTTTGCCAAAAACAAAGGTTTTAGCAATTCAGATTTGAAAGGTTTTTCGCGATTGACGCCAGCAGAGTCAAACCAAGCGCGAATGGAAAAAGTGGTAGAGAAAGTATTAGATATTACCGAACCGAGTGATGATGATACTTCGGAAATAGTAGCAGAAGCTACGGACATCAATATTAGGTTCGGGAGCTCAGCCACCTTCAACGTGAACTATAAATATGATCCGGATAATAATACCTACAAAAGGAGTTATGCAAGCGGGCTGGCTCACGAAGTGTATAGTTGCCCAGACGAAGATTTAGGCGAAAAGGATCCAGAAGACGTCTGCGAACTGAAGCAAATGGCGCCTTCCGTAGTAATAGCGATGATAGTCCAAGAGGGCAGAGCAGCAGACGGTTATCATGAGGCAATTACTACCATCGGTTCTGGTAAGGCTTATGTCTTCCAAAACGGCACAGCAACAGTCGGTACTTGGAGTAAAACTTCCAAATCTGACCAAATCAAATTCTTAGACGAATCTGGCTCTGAAATTAAACTTGCACCAGGCCAAACCTTCATTTCGGCCGTACCGAATTATGGTGGTGTTGAATATTAATTTCTATTGTGCTATAATGGTTTTGCGGACCTAACCCCCCTTGGGTCCGCAATTGGTATCAGGTATTCTTATTTGGTACCAGTTGGCCTCGTCGTCTAGCGGTCTAGGACTCCTGGTTCTCATCCAGGCAATCGCGGGTTCGAATCCCGCCGAGACTACCAGAGAAATAAAAGAAGACCCGAAGGGCCTTATTTTATTTCTCTAATGGCTCGAGGCGGGAACGAACCCGTAGGGTTCGTTCGTGGTAGGAGTCGAGCGAATATCTAAAACTTGTTTTAGATATTCCGAGACGACGCCCCACGAATTGTTTTCGCGCTAGCGAAAACAAGTTCCCGCCGAGACTACCATTAAAATGTTACAACTGGAGAGTCACTCCAGACCAGAAACTTCCCTATTTATAGGGAAGTTTTTAGTTTATTATGCTAAGCTATGTCTCAGAATAACTTTTTCGCCTCGTCTCATTTATCGGAAAATATCAGAGTGTACTTTTAGAGTGCGAAAAATGTATACAAAGTACCAGCGATAAGACAGGGGCAAAACTAGCAATGAGATTTGCGTTATAATGACGCTTCCAAAAACAGACTAAAGCATAAAAGCCATGATTAGATCCAGAATAGATTTAAACGTTTATCCCAGAAGCCTCCTTATGATAATTGTTATCATCAATGTAACAAAAACGCTAACGCGATATACAGCGCACCGAAATCCCGGCGTAGCGACCGTAGGTGCCGACAGGGGCGACGTAGCCATCGCCGTCCGCGTCGAGGTTGTGCGCGCTGTAGCTATCGAACACAACTGGCGACCAGAAGTAGCCGTTGCTGCCAACGCCACCCAGCGAACCGCTCCAGGAGCCGGCAAGAGCACTTTTAATAGGAGTATTCCAGATGTTTGGATTAGTCATCTTATGTTCATCACTATCCCAACCATATTGAGTAACTAGGTACTGGAAAGAACCGTTTGACGTATTATTACCGCTCTTTGGTAAGGTCCAGTTGGCTGGGCAGATGGAACGATCTAGGTCTTGGTACTGTGTGGTGTAGGAGCTAGTGTCATTTGTAGCTACTGCGGCAGACCAGTTGTAATAATTACCTAAATGATAGTGAGAATCTCCGCTAGAGGCAATAAGATTACACATACTATTATCGCTATCCCAGGTGCCACCACCTGCTACACAGTCTGTTTCGTTATCATAATATGCTGCAGTACCGTTCCAGTATAAGTCACCTGGATCATAGGATTCTGGGTGGTAGTAGTCTCCACCATCTGGATTATCTACTTCATCATAACTTTCCCATTCCGTATCACCAGTGGCGTGAGTAGAAGCTGCTGGACTCCAGTCAGAAGAAATATCTGTATCAGCGCTGGTATAGGTGGTTTCAGAATCAATATCTAAGTCTAAGTTCTGTGTCATCCAAATATTACCGTCACGTAATTTAGCGACACAGTAGGTTTTATCATCACGTTTATCGGCTAAATAGTACTGAGCATCTTCCGTCATAGAAGCTAGAACTGAAGCTTTATTGGCTGATGTTAGATCTTGCATATAAGTGAAGTTTGGTACTGGAGTAGTACAGGAAGTAGGAGGAGTAACTGGTGATGGTGGAGTAGGAGCTGGAGCATCATTCGGATGAACTAAAGTATATTTAACTTTACCAGTATAAGTATCAGCAGGTTGAGTAGAACTGATATAAGCAGCATAAGTAGAAGTGATAGTAGATCCTTCTGCTACTGCTCCTATATCAGTACCAGCTAGTCTAGTGGCTACTTTAGTCCAAGTACTTGGAACTGTATGGTAGCTAGAGAATGGTCCTTCAGTATCACTTGTAATAGTAATTGGATAAGTAGCTTGAGAGTTAGTAGCTAGTTTTATAGCCCAGTTAGAAGTATTACCTGACTTAGCTATACCAGTATCTATAGTAGCGTTTCCTGATGCATTTGTTCCTACTAGTTTATTACTATTAGTTTCTCCAATCTCTTCATTAGTAAAGCCTGTAGCATAAATAGAAAAGCCAGAGTTATCATTACATAGTACTTTCATAGTAGTAGTACCGATATTTTCTTCATAAGTACCATTTACTACTTCTTTGGTATGAGTATTCATACCAGTACCGCTCATAGTACAAGATATTGGTACTGTGATAGCTACGTTATCTACTACGTCGTCTGCGGAAACATAAGTAGAAGCGAGAGCGAAACCAGCTGTAGTAGTCAAGCCTACTAGACTAGCTGGTATAATAATATATTTATTTGTATTTGTCATATGTATAACCTTATTTAACTATAACCATTATACAACGGGTGAATTTTTCGTCAAGCTCCAAATTATTTTTTGCCGATAAAAAATCGCCCAGGTTTTAAGGGAATAAAACCTGGGCTTTGTTAGTCAGATGACATGGCAGACATAAACGTCTGTTTCGTTGAACTCTGTGGCAAATTCGTTGAAGACCTTCAAAGTGAAAATATGGCCATTCGACCTCAGTACTTCACCTACTACCTTATTGCCTTCATTGTCCTCGCCCCACAGAACGATACCGATTTTTACTTTAGCCTCCAGTATCTGCTCAACGAAGTCTGGGCTCTGAAGATCCATTGGTGGATCTTCCATCAACTCCCTTCTGATCATCTTAGCAAGCTGAATCACTGGAATACCCTTTTTCATGGCATCCTGTACATCGCTCTTTTTACCGAGCTCGTATCTATGCCCTGAGCAGGTAACGGCAGTCCCGTTTTCGAACTTTGCGACGGTGCTAGTTACGATAACCGCATCATCTGGATATTCTGGAGAGTCGTAAACTCTTCCTACTAAACGAACTTCGTCGTTTGTGTCCATAGTGATAGTTTTGCCATCGTACTTCGTGAAGTACCAATCTTCGAGCCTCATCACTTTCCTCCTTTTTTTATCTTCTACGATCCTTTCTGCCTACCCTATAGATAAGCAAGACGAATCGTAGAATTCGGAGAAACTGACTAACTGTCAATTTGCAAAGCTTTACAGCTTATTTCTTAATTATAGCACAGAACTCTTATTTTGTCAACTTGTAACAGATGTGGTATAATAAAACTATGAGTAATTTGCCGATTGTAGCACTAATAGGACAGACCAATGCTGGAAAATCTAGCATTCTGAACCGAATGGCAAGAAAAAACATTGCAATTGTGGCTAGGGAAGAGGGGACTACGCGTGATAACGTGGTAGCGACGATTGACGATGCCTTCATTTTGATTGATACAGCTGGGCTGAAAGACCCTACGGATGATTTTGAAGCTTCGATTCAAGATCAAATCAATGATGCGATTGATGCGGCAGACGTGATACTGGTAACTCTAGATTCTACGAAATATTTTGACCAAAAAGACGCGAAAATTGCGAAGGATGCATTGAAATCGAAAAAACCAGTGTTTTTGGTACTCAACAAATGTGACCTGGGCGAGTCTCTGCCCGTTACAGAGTTCCGAGCTCTCGGCATAGCGCCTGAAAATATCTATTATACTTCAGCTACGACCGGGCAAGGTCTAAGCGAGTTAAAGAAGAGCTTGGGAACGATCCTCTTGAGGGACGGGGTCGCTCCGGCCCGTCGTCACGGGCGGAGCGCCCCTCATACCTCGGTCGTAACCTCCGGAAGCCCTCAAGAGGACAGTTCCCAAACTCCTCTAAAATTGGCTTTGATTGGACGGCCGAATGTGGGGAAGTCTAGTCTTTTTAATGCGCTAGGTAAAAAACAGCAGGCAATTGTGAGCTCAAGACAGGGAACCACCAGAGACGTGAATCGAGTAACAGTGAAGTACAAGGGAAGAGAACTAGAGATTTTGGATACTGCTGGTTTAAGGCGTCCAGGGAAGCGTGAGGTGGGAATTGAGAAATTCAGCGCGATTCGCTCACTAGCCGCAATTGAGGAGGCAGATGTTTGCGCACTGCTTGTTGACTCCACAGAACCACATAGCAAGCTAGATCAGGCTCTGGCGGGGCAGATTGTAGAAGCTGGCAAGGGAATCATGGTGATTGTAACGAAGACAGATATTCTAGAAATGGACACTAATGAGCTACTTGATGACCTCGAGCGGGATTTTGACTTTTTGCCTTACGCGCCGGTAGTTCTAACTAGTTCAGAAACTGGACAAAATGTGACCAAACTCTTTGAACTGGCGCTAGAAATTAACGAAAATCGCCACCAAAAGGTCAAAACCTCAGATTTAAATGCGATTTTGAACGAAGCAATTATCAGCCATCCACCGGCCGGGCTAAAAAATACACGTCCGAAGCCAAAATACATTGTACAGACCGATATTTGCCCGCCTTGGTTCGTAGTACATGGACACGATCTAAAACTCCTGCACTGGTCATGGAAACGCTTTCTAGAACGTAAACTCCGAGAAAAGTTTCCTCTAGTTGGTACGCCTATTAAATTTTCCTACCGTGACGACAAGAAAGATTAGAATTATTTAGCAAGATGTGGTAAAATAAAGGTAGGTGGGAGCACAGAGATGCTCTTTTTTAGAGCATAAATTGCACCTTAAAAAGGAGGGAGGGGTTATGTCAAAAAACCAACCGATTTATGTACTTGACACTAACGTGCTAGTGGACTACGCCGATATTATACCGACGGAGGATGGTAAACGCCCTGTGGAGCCGACGATTGCACTAGATCAAGCTCACATCGTCATACCGACTGCAGTGATACGCGAGTTGGAAAAGTTTAAAACCGAAAAAACCGACCGCGGGAAATCAGCCAGGACGGTGCTGAGGAGATTGAGACGTCTGATTGAAAACAATCACTCGACGATGCATGAAGTCTATAATTTAGACGCCCCTATTGTGGTGAAAGATTGTTTTGCTGACGATTTGTCAAAAATCGAGGATCCATTAGAGATTCAAAACAGCAAACAAATTATCTCGGTTTTACCGGTACACAAGAATTTTCGTGATTCTTTGCCGTATTATCCGGACGATGGCGATATGGATGGCCAAATCATCCTAACTGCACTCGCGGTAGGAATGATTCAGCACAAAATGCCTATCGATGGTTCGACCAAAGAAGCGAAAGTAGAAGGTACGTTATTCGATGACGTAGTGCTGGTAACCAATGACAACGGTTTGGCGATACGTGCCAGAGAAAGAGGGTTGAAGACAAGCCGTTATGGCTACAAGTATCCGAAACCTTATACTGGCAGGCGCGACTTAGTTGTACCGGCAGAATTATTCAAAGAATTCTATAATTCCGGTAATGGGGGCATCTCACGCGAGCTCTTTGAGCAGTATATGCCAGACGAACCGAAGCTGATTGCAAATGAGTTTATTGTGATGAAAGTCGAAAACGAGGAGGATTATCCGCCAGATTTCGACCCCGAGAATAACCCATATTTCAGCAACATTGGACGCTACGACTCTGAGAATGACACTATCACTGGTCTAAGATACGCTAGCTGTTTTCCAGTCTGTCTCCATAATGCTGGTCAAGCAATTTACGCTGAAGCCCTGATGGATCCAGAAATTGCCGCCGTGGTTTGCACCGGTCCAGCCGGATCAGGCAAAACCTATATGGCAACGGTTTACGGCTATTTAGCCTGCAAAAAAGGCGAATTCATTGGCGTGACGGTGGTACCATGCGATTCAAAGGACCAACTAGGCGCTCTCCCAGGCGACTTAGATGAAAAAATGGACCCAGAGGTGCAGCCACTCAAAAACGCCCTTCGGAACTATCTTTTAAACGAGGATAAAAAGCTCAAGAAAGAGCTAGAAACTCTACAAAAGTTTGGTACTGATGCGAAGAAAAAGAATAGCGCACAAGACGACTGCGAAGACGTTCCAGAGAAAAGATCCCTGAAAGCCAAACTCAACGACCGTGCCAATTTGATTTGGGACAACTGGTTCTCAAATATCCCGATTGAACACGCGAGAGGAAGGGATTTTTCGTACGAACTAGCGCTTTACGACGAATTCCAAGACCAGAATGTCAGCCAAGCCGACACCTTGATCAAAAGACTCGGTACGGACGGTAAGATTGTGATTATCGGTGATATCGAGCAGATTCATGCACCATACATTGATCCGTCTAGCAGTGGCCTAGCATATGCGTCTAGGCAGCTGATGGACAGCCCAATGGTAGCGCAAGTTTGCTTTACCGAAGACGAAGTGATCAGACACCCACTAGTGAAAATGGTTGCAATGAGACAAAAAACTAAATCTAGTTTATAAAGATTTCTCCCACCTAATTTAAGCCCTGCTTTTAGCAGGGCTTTTTCGTGGTATAATCGTCATATGAAATTAGTGGTTGGACTGGGGAATCCTGGAAATAGATATAATTTTACGCGACATAATACAGGCTTTTTGGCGCTAGATTTTCTTTTTAAAGTAAAAGGGCTGGAATGGAGTGAAAAACCACGGATGGGGGCGCTGTGGGGAAGAGAGGGCGACACGATTTTCATCAAACCGCAGGAGTTTTACAACGATTCTGGCTTAGCGGTTGCCGCTTACATGCATTATTACAAGATACCAACCTCTGATATTTTGGTGATTTGCGACAATTTTGATCTGGAATTTGGCAAAGTGAGATTTCGTTCCTCTGGGCAAGCAGCAGGGAATAACGGGCTTAAATCGATTGACCAAATGCTAGGGACGGCGGATTATCCGCGTATCAGAGTGGGAACAGGGAACGATGAATTGAGACGCAAAATGGGAGATATTGAGTTTGTGCTGTCGAAATTTACTCCGGAGGAAAAAGAGCAACTACCTGGTATACTGAGCGAGGTGATGGGGAAGATTAACGAAGTAACTAGTGAAGTCGACAAGTAACAGTTGGAAGGGTATAATTGCCCCATAACGTCAGTGAAATACCTGCTCTCCCCAGTCAGAAATGATTGGGGAATATTTATTGTTTAAAAAAACAATTTAGCTAGAGATTCGCAGATTTGTACCACCTACCACAATGTAGTTGTGAGCTGAGCGGAACACCAAAGAACAAATCACCATATTTCCTTATTACTAGGACCGGACGAAGGAAGTCTTTTCCCTTGCCATTAATTTCCGAGGCTATGTTTTCGCCAATTGATATCCACTAGATTTCTCGTTCGTGGTAGATCGGGAATACTTCTTTGGTGTGAAGCTTTTTCTTAAGCTCATTCCACTCGTCAAAACGTTTTTTATCTGTCATGCCAGCCCCCAGTGGTTGGCACTGAGAGAACGGACGCGAGATTTGATTTCGAGAAGGGTAATCGTTTCGTTGAACACCTCTGGTGGGAGGTGGGTTTTGTCCATGATTTCTTCACCAGAACGGAGGCCTTTTGAAATGGCGCCTAGAATCAGTGTTTCTACATCGGTGTCGCCGATAAGCTTTTGCTGACGTTTTTTTCGGTAGTTTTTGACGTAGTCCTCTGGGAATAGTAGCTCTAGAACGTCTTTCGGAGCGGTATAAGGAATAGCGCCTTGTTTAATTAGCTTGTTACACCCCTGTGAATAGGGATTTGTAATATTACCAGGGACAGCAAAAACATTTTTACCTTGTTCGAGAGCATGAGTAGCAGTATTGAGAGAGCCAGATTTCTCTGCAGCTTCGACTACTACTACCACATCGGCGAGCCCAGCAATTAGGCGATTGCGGTAGAGAAAGGAAATCTTTGGGTCGATACGACGACGCCGATACGGTTTAGATAAAGAACTAGCGTTTTCGTCATATATCACCCACTTTTTACCATCCCAACCTGCCTCACCGGGAGCAAGGGAAGCCTCTATAGCCTTACTTGGCGCGTATTCGCTAAGAATAGCGCCGTTTTTGGTAACTATTTCCTTCGCAATAGAGAGGTGCTCTCTGGGGTAAATATCATCAATTCGTGTACCGAGCACCGCTACGGTAATGCCACCAGCGTCTAAGCACCCCTGATGGCCAATGCTATCTATCCCGTAAGCCAGACCAGACACTATGATCACGCCCTTTTTTGCAAGCTCATAGGCTAGATGGTAAGCGATTTCTTCGCCATATTTGGTATTATGGCGGCTACCCACAATGGCGACCGTTCTTTGCCGTATCTGTTTACCATTTTTTGACACATTTTCTGGTAATTTGCCATAAAAATACAATGTTTTAGGCTTAAGCGCAATAGCATCTAACACCTCTGTAAAATTATGCTCCAGAGGCGATATTTGATTGATTTTTGTAAAAAAGTTGATAAAAGGTGTTGACATTTTATTTCTCCTGTGATATAATAAAAGCAGTTGGTACGCAAAAAGCGTGCCACACCGCACCTAAATAAGTTATAATTTCAGCTATACTACTTCCAGTATAGCAGAAATTGCGAGCTTTTGAAACCCTTTCGGGCATTAAATTTCTTCATGGTTTAATTGCTTATAAGTATTACCTCCACTTTGAAAGGACCATTTCGAAGGCTTAGCAATCCCTCTAACCGGCGGGCCCCAAATTGTGTGAGGTGGGTTACGCTCCGGGGTTCACCCGGGATAGTTAGTGAAGCGTTAGAGGGCAAAATAGCCTCAGGTGATGCCCACCCTTACCTGAGGCTTTTTTGATGTTTAAATTTGCAACAATAATGCACAAGAGGAGAGAATGAAGACTAAATGAGTGGTGTGGCAAAAACCACTTTAGACAATAACGCCGATAATCCACGCTAGTAAAGGTGTGGCTCCAAAACAAATAGCTAACCACCCAGTAATTCTTACACTACTGCGTGTCGTTCTAACAGCAGAGTAGGCAGGAATGTTTTTAATACCTTTAAATGCGCTCACAGTTGAGCAAATAATGACAATCTCATTTATCAAAGCAATTGGGGCCAGAAGAGCCATTATCACTGCATCGTCGGCGTTACAGCCTGTACTGATTACACCACCACAATCTTGTTCGATACTTATTAATGATTTGACTACGACTACCGCTATTAAGAGATTGATGAAGCTAACAATAAGTGCCCCGTTTGATTCTTTAGAAGATTTTTTGGCACGATCTTTTGCTAATTCTATATTAGACTTATTATCCATAAACTTATTGTACCATTTTTTTCTTCAGGTGATGTCTGCTCTTGACTGAGGTTTTGATGCCAAACGGCTTACCTCTTGATACATCAAAATAATCTTCTGTACGGAAAACGCCGTATTAACTGAGTACCGAAGAGGCGAGTGTGATAAAAATCGTCACGAGTTGCCCGAATGTCCGGTCAGAACCGGTAGCGGACAGGTTCGCGAAAGATGAAACTAACTCTTTTGGTACAACAAAAGAGAAGGGTTTCACTATCGAGGTATCACGGTTGTATACAACTGATAAACACCTTGACAATAATGGCTCCTACTTTGGGTCGAAGTCGAAGATATCCTGGCGACGACGGAAGGAAAAAAATGGTTCCCAAAGGGGATCGAAAAAGACCCAGACGGGATTGTCTGGATTAATGCAAGATATCTCGAAGTTATCTGCTGATTAAGTCCCCCCTCTCCACGAAAGTGGAGGGGGGATTTTTGATTGCTCTCGATGGGCTAACTTATTCGAAAACCGGTGGAAGACTCTGATATTTCTTTTTGCCTTCTTTTTCTTTATCGTATTTGTCGAGAAGCTCTTTCAGGGTGATTGAAAAACTATACTTAGATTGAAGGAAATCATAGTTGTCGGCTATTTCTCTGGCTGAAAGGGAATCAATCCCTCCGTCTTCGATTTTCTTCTTTAACGTTTCCTCTGTTTTCTTTCTATCTTCAAATTCTTTCATGGTCTCGTAAGCTCTTTGGCCAATTTTAGCAAAAATCTCCTTTTTCGCTTCGGGATCAGTTTCTTTTCCACGGAGGTCTTTATCGTATTTATGATATTCATCCCAGATTTCTGAAGGGAGATCTTTTTTCTCATATTGGTCTGGCGTCAAATCTGGAACTTCTACGACTGGCTCCTTTTGCGTTTCTTCGACAGGTTTTTCGTAAGGATCTTTCAAGACGTCACCTGGTAAGTCTTTATCAAAGAAGTTGGCACGGTTCTTAAAATCTGAAATGTAACCGCCTCTCATTTCTTCCCACCTTTCGCGCGAGGTTTTTTGTCGTTTTGGCAACTGCATATTAGGCATTCTTCTTTGACTTAGGTTTTCCGAATTGTCTGGTAATTTTGTGTTTGGTTCTTCCAAATCATTTGATGCTTTTTCGGCTTTTTTTTCTGAAACATTCGACATTCTTATACCTACTTCTTCCCAATCATCTGGAAGATTTTCGTCGCTGAATCGTACTGGGATGTCGTATTTGTCATCCTTTGTAAGCTTCTCATCTTTCTCTTCACCACTGGCGAAACTGCTGAGGCTATTGTTGATTTTTTCCATTTTCTTTCCTTTTTCGTTATAACCTTTTGAATGTATAATAGCTTATGTTTAATAAACTGTCAAGAAAACTAAACAAGATTTAAAAGGGAATGGAAAAGCCCCGGCTTAAAGTGCCGGGGCTGGAGAAAGGTATTGGCTATGTATAGCATGATTTTTCATGCACCTTTTTCAAATGCAAAGCCTACGCTTTGCTCACAATCTCTCTCCCAAAAAATACTGCCCCCTTTTATATTTTTTTATTATAGCAAATTTTAGCGATTTTGTCAAGAGAAGACTAAGTTTTTGGCGGTTATGCTTGCATGATATGATATCATAATATATATGGCAAAAAATTTAGTGATAGTAGAGAGCCCGGCCAAAGCACATACGATCGAGAAATACCTTGGATCGGATTTTAAAGTGTTGGCTTCGGTAGGGCATATCAGAAAAGACACCAAAGTAGATAAGACTACTTTTGACGTGACTTACGAAATCGATCCGGGACACAAAGCTATTATCGCTGAGCTAAAAAAGGCGGCAAAAGCAGCGGACAAAATCTGGCTCGCAACCGATGAAGACCGCGAAGGAGAGTCGATTTCTTGGCATCTATGCGAAGTGTTGAGTTTGCCGAAGAACACCGCTCGGATTACTTTTCATGAGATTACAAAACCCGCGCTAGAAGAGGCCATCAAGAATCCTCGTACCGTGGATATGGATATGGTTTCATCGCAACAAGCAAGGCAGACATTAGATATGCTAGTGGGGTTTGATTTGTCTGATATCGTGCGGAAAAAGGTGCCAGGGGCGATTTCGGCGGGGCGAGTTCAGTCACCAGCACTGAGGTTAGTGGTGGAGCGGGAAAAGGAAATTGAAAAGTATGATTCAAAATCTTCATTTAAAATAACGGGGAATTTTTCTGCAAATAATTCTAGGGGTAAAGATGCCACGTTCATAGCATCCTACGAAGGTGTGCAGCCAGTGAAAACAGAATCTGCTAGGGAATTATTGGAGAAACTATCTAAAGAGCAGTTTTCAGTGAAAGATATTGAAAAAACTGAAGGCTCTAAGGCTAATCCGGTGCCATTTACCACTGCGGCGCTCCAAATAGAGGCTAATGCGAAACTGGGGTTCTCGTCTCGTACCACGATGGCGGCAGCCCAAGGGCTGTATCAATCCGGTTTGATTACTTATCATCGTACGGATTCTTTAAACCTTTCAAATCAAGCGATTCAAGCGATGGCAGGATATATTGAAAGTAATTTCGGAAAAAATTATCTGAAAACCAGGCATTTTAAAACTAAAGATGCTTCGGCTCAAGAGGCGCATGAGGCCATTCGTCCGACTGATATCAACCGAAGGGAAGCCGGTAGTAATAATTACGAAAAACGACTTTATCAGCTAATTTGGGCGAGAACATTGGCCACCCAGATGGCAAACGCCAAGGTGGCAAAGACTACTATTCATTTGAAACCCGATTTCATAGCAAAAGGCGAGGTGGTGATTTTTGACGGTTTTCTCAAGGTTTATGGTAAAAACAAGGATTTGGAGCTGCCAAAAGTCGAAAAGGGAAGCCCTGTAGACTGCTTGGAACTGATTGCTAGACAATCTTTTGGCAATCCCCCAGCTAGATACACCGAAGGTTCACTGGTGAAAAAATTGGAAGAGCTCGGAATTGGTAGGCCATCGACTTACGCCTCGATTATGACGGCGATTCAAGCACGTAATTACGTAGAAAAGGGCGAGTCGGAAGGCAAAGAAAGGGAAGTATTAGAGCTACACGCCATCAACGGCAAATTATCTGAGAAAACAGTTACAGAGAAATATGGTGCTAATAAAGGCAAATTAATCCCGACTCCAATTGGCGAGCTGGTTTCTGGCTTTTTGACTGATAATTTCAAAAACATCGTGGATTATAAGTTTACCGCCAATATTGAAAAAGATCTTGACCTCGTAGCAGATGCCAAATTAGAGCGCGTCAAAATGCTTCGGGATTTTTACGGGCCATTTCAAAATACGGTGCTCACAGCAAACGGTGTAGAACGGTATAATAATGCTAGATTACTAGGGCATCATCCAGAGACTGGCAAGCCGATTTATGCTAAAGTAGGAAAGACTGGTGGGTTTATCCAGATGGGCGATAATGAAAAAGAGGCTGGTGAAAAACCTCAATTTGCGCCCCTTCCTAAGCGAAAATCTGTCAAGACAGTGACTTTGGAACAGGCTTTGAAACAGCTAGACCTACCGGCTCTGCCGCGCTCGCTTGGCAAGGCGCCAGATGGAGCAGAACTAGTTGCGGCAAATGGACCGTTCGGACCATATCTTAAAGGGGGCAAATATAACATTCCAATGAAAGATTTGGACCCTTATACTGTGACTCTGAAAGAGGCTTTGCCTTTGTATCAGGCAAAAATCGATTCGATTATTGCAGACTGGGGCGATGTTTTGATTATTAATGGTGCCTATGGACCATATGTAAAAGGCCCAGGACGACGTAACAACGCTAAAATACCAAAGGATCAAGATCCTAAGAAAATTTCCGAAAGCGAAGCTCGCGAAATGCTAGAAAATAAGCCTAAATCTACTCGGCGTGGTGTGCGTGGGGGGCGAAAAACTACCACCAAAAAGAAGGCTACAGCCAAGAAAACTACTCGTAAAACAGCTGCTAAAAGCCGCAAATAATAAAAGACTCTTGGCAAAAAGTTTATGTTTTTAAAACTTTTTTCATTTTTTGTAAAAAGTGTGTTACAATATATATAGAAAATGGATAATTTCATAGTTGACAATTGTACAAACTTATGATATTATAGTACAAATTAGCAACATTAACGGGGGCGGGGCAAGGAATAATTTTAATGGATCAAAATGCGGAAATCCTCAAAAATGCAATCTCCGGCAGTCTAGAAGTAATCGAACAGGACCGTGAAAAGGAGATTGTCTCACGTCGATTCGGGTTGAATGGCAGAAAAGAAACACTTGAACAAATTGGTGAAATGTTGTCTATCACGCGAGAAAGGGTGAGGCAGCTAGAAAAAGCTATTTTGATTCATCTCCAAATTTCCGCAGAAGAGAATCAAATCCCGGCAATTGCTCCCGCTGAAAAACTCTTAATCCGTAATCTAACTGAAATGGGCAGAGTTGCTAAGTTGTCTGATTTAGCCGACAAGGTCTACGGCCGTAAAACTACTGCGTCAGAAAGAACTGGTATTTATTTCATTGCGACCTTTGCTAAAGGTTTAACTGTGGTAGAAGAGAATGATAAATATCATGCTGCTGTGGGAATCGCCGAATACGGTAATAGTAGAGTTATTAAGGAGCGCGTTGACGAAATTGTACAGATTATCAAGAATAATAAGAAACCGATGACTATTGAAGAGCTTGACAGCCAGCTAAATTATGAGCATCCTGACCATATAAAAGCCGTAGCGTCAATTTCTAAACTGTTAGCCACGCTAAATGGTTTGTGGGGACTAGCCAAATGGCCGGCCGTGAATCCCAAAAACATTCGTGATAAGATTTTTGTGATTTTGGAAGCCAAAAAGCAACCGATGCATTTCTCAGAAATTGCTAAAGAAATTGAGGCTTCGGATTTTAAGCGTAAAAATGTCACTGTCCAAGCGATCCACAATGAGCTAATCAAAGATCCACGTTTTGTTTTGATTGGCCGGGGGATTTACGCCTTGTCTAGTTGGGGCTACAAGAAGGGAACTATTTCTGATACTATTACCTCGATTCTAGAAAAATCTGATAAACCTTTGACCAGGGAAGAGATTGTTAAACAAGTCTTGCGCGCACGCAAGGTTAAAGAGACGACTATCCTACTTAATTTGCAGAACAAAAAACTCTTCAAAAAAGTCGATAAAAATTCCTATACTTTAGCTTAATATGTTATAATAATGATTATGGAAACGGTTATACATTTTATTCTGATGCCGATATTTTGGATACCGGTAGTGGCTATCTTGGCTTTTTTGACTTATAGGAATTACAAAAAGCTTAATAAACTGAAGGTTCTAAACGTGGATTCGGTACTCTTGATGCTAGAAATTCCTCGTACGAACGACAAAAAAGAGCTAGCGGCAGAGCAGTTGTTTGCATCTTTACACGGAATTTTAAGAGACAAACAAGAGTTAAAAAATTCTGGTGGCGTACAGGAGCATTTGTCGTTTGAAATTGTGTCAACTGGCGGTCAAATCCGTTTTTACGTATGGGTGCCAAAGGTTTTACAAAGTTTTGTAGAAGGGCAGATTTATTCACAATATCCGACCGTGCAAATCTATAAGATGAATGAGGATTATGTGGATTCACGCAAGGATTACCCAGTTTGCTATTCTGCAGAACTAGGATTAACTGAGGATGAAGCTTTGCCAATTAAAACTTTTGATAATTTCGAGGTGGATCCTCTAGCGGGGATTACTGGCACCTTGGCGAAACTAAGCTCTGAAAAATCCGAAGAGCTTTGGATTCAAATTTTGGCTAGACCAATCCCAGATGACTGGCATAAGAAGACTACGGATAGATGGATTACAAGAGTAAAAAGTGGTAAAAAACTATTCCTCGGTGGAACTGGTATAGATTGGACTTGGCTAGTAGAAGCGGTAGCGGCCTTATTTCGACCACCAGCTGGTGGTACTACCTCAGAGGTAGCAGTGGAACTCTCTGAGCGCGACAGGGTTAGAATTGAAAAGGCTGAAGAAAAAGCCACTAAACTTGGTTACGAAGTAAAAATTCGCTTAGCCTACCTCGGGCAGAATGAAACCGATGCTAAACTAAATATGCAAGCCCTAGTTGGGACATTTAAACAGTATAATTCAACTAATTTAAACGGTTTTAAACAAATTGGAGCAAGCTTTAACAAAGAGGATCTTGACGCTTATAAAATTCGACAATTTTCGAATCGAGGGTTTATCCT
Source organism: Candidatus Saccharimonadota bacterium (assembly GCA_017511205.1). Lineage (GTDB taxonomy): Bacteria > Patescibacteriota > Saccharimonadia > Saccharimonadales > Saccharimonadaceae > Nanosyncoccus. Next base: position 27,103 of record JAFWLE010000002.1, on the reverse strand, counting down.
AAATATTTCAGAGTTAGCCTCGGTATATCATTTGCCACACACCTCTGTGGAAACACCAAATATTGTCTGGGCAACTTCTAAGACTGCTGAGCCGCCAGCTGGCCTACCTGTGCTCACTGGAGAGCTAGCTAATGACGAGAATATTTCGGCCTTTGGGCTAACCAATTTCCGGGGAATTAATCACCAGTTTGGCTTGTATCGTAAAGACCGCTCTAGACATATGTATATTATCGGTCAAACGGGGGCAGGGAAGAGCGGAATGCTGGAGCTTTTGGCGCTTTCGGACGTATTTTATAACCAGGGATATTGCATTATTGACCCGCACGGTGATTTTGCGATTGACAATCTCAAGTTTATACCAGAATCTAGAATTAAAGACGTGGTTTATTTCAACCCGGCAGACACGGCGTTCCCTGTTGCCTTCAATCCATTAGAGGTAACGGATCCGGCTAGAAAACCAAATATTTGTTCTGAAGTAATTGGGGTTTTGAAGCGGATGTTTGGTGATTCTTGGGGGCCGAGGCTCGAGCATATTCTCCGCTACACTCTGCTCGCTCTTTTAGACCGACCAGAGACGACGCTGCTAGATATTTCTAGATTACTCACCGATAAAGATTTCCGTAAGGAGACGTTGGATTATTGTAAGGATGTCACGGTTTTGCAGTTCTGGAAACACGAATTTGGTCAATGGAACGAAAAACAGGTCAACGAGTCAATCGCACCAGTTCTGAATAAGGTTGGAGCCTTTACAGCTAACCCAATTATTAGAAATATCGTGGGGCAACCAAAATCATCGTTTGATATCCGTAAAATCATGGACGAGGGCAAAATTTTGATCGTAAACTTGTCTAAAGGCCTGATTGGCGAGGATAACGCCGCGATTTTAGGCTCATTCCTAGTTACTAAGGTGCAGCTAGCAGCTATGTCGCGTTCAGACATCGAACGGATAGAAGATCGACGGCCGTTTTACCTCTATGTGGATGAGTTCCAGAACTTCGCTACTGAATCATTTGCCATAATTCTCTCTGAGGCGCGTAAATATGGTCTGAATCTTACCGTGGCAAATCAGTATGTCGCCCAGATGACCGATGATGTACGTGATGCAGTGTTTGGTAACGTCGGTACCACTATTTCTTTCCGAGTATCAGCTGATGATGCTCCAATTCTAGTAAAACAATTCGAACCTACCTTCGAAGAATCAGATATTTTGCAACTAAACAACCGCAATTTCGTAATTTCGATGATTATTAACGGCGAGAAAGTGCCAGCCTTCTCTGCTTCTACTCTGTCGATACCAGATACACCAAAGGATAATTTCGACGCCATCGTAGCGCATTCACGGGAATATTTTGCTAGACCGCGCTTAGAAGTGGAAAAAGAAATTCGTGAGACAATTGAACAATCAGAGAAATACAAAAGGGAATTAGCGGATTCTGGTCGCCAGACAGAGCCGGCACTGGTGATTGGCGATTTGCACCAAGACAAGAAACCAGTTTTTAAATTGGCTCCGAAGCCAAAACCAGAGAGAAGCACTTCTGTTAAATCCGAACAAAAACCGAACATTACTCCTCAAGCGGATCTGAGACGCTCTGGACTGAGTCCCAATAAAGCTGAAGGTAAAGTCCGACCTGGTCTAAAGGATTTGGCGCGACTGGCTATGGAGCAGGGGAAAGTAGAATTTAAAAAACCAGAAACAGGGAAAAACCCGAATAGAAACCAGGGAGGAAAGGGGAAGAGACGCCCTCAAAAAAATACGGCTAGCCCAGTAGTTCCCTCTGTTAATCAGACTAGAAGACCTGAAAACACACCTAGGCCAAAGAACCAGCCAAAGCCCCAGTTTAATTCCCGACTTCGACCACAACCTCAGTTAGTCACAAAACCGTCCACCCCTGTTAAACCAGAGGTGGAATACCGTGAAAAGTCAACTGTGACAATTTCACCATCACATGATTCTCTCCCCTTATCTACCCCTGTTAAAAAGGCTGAAAACTACGCCTCTAAAGATAACTCCGTAGACGGATTCTTAGCAATAAAACACGATAAATAAATATCGTAGAATTATATGATAAAAGCAGCAGGAGAGCACTAAATAAAAAGAAAAAACGTAAAAAAGCTTCAGCGTAGGCAAAAGTTGGTGAATTCAGAACATAACATCAACCGACTTTTCGTGATGGTTTTAATGTCGTACAATATAGATTTTAAGACATTACGGTTATAAAAATAAGACGATAAAGTAATTGTCTATTTAGCATAAGTATTTCCAGGATGGCGGGAATTATGCCAAAATCTAAAATTTTTCTCAGGACAATGACTTGTTCCGTTGATAATTTCCACAAAATCTGTCAGGTATTCGCAACTTAGTCCGAGCTGCAATTACCCTACATAAGCTAATTGATTCTTGCCACCCTAAATTACATCGGCGTTATAGAGTCACTCAGGGTCGCTCGTACACTGAGATTTTGATGGAAATTACAACGTAACAAATCTAATAAAAGTCCTTCGAAAAATATTTTAGATTTTGGCTAATTCTTCTCACACATTTGAAGATTTTTATTCTTTTGGAATGGAGTGATTTGTACTAGCTTGTCCGACCCCTGTTTAAGGTGTTTTTTAGGCGGTTTTGGGGGTCAAATTTGTAAATTTGACATTTCCCCGTTTTATTTCCCTATTTTTCGTTTTTCTCTGTTTTTTCGCATATTTTGGTGTGACTGGCGGTTTTTCGACCCTAAAAAACTAGAACAAAAACCGAACAAAAAGAGGGTATTATCAGAATTATATTAACAGAGGTACACCTCTGTTAATTTTTCCCTTTTGTAGCCTACTTCCAGTAGGCTTTATTAGGGATGCGCACATCGAGATATTCAAAATCATTGATCCCCTGTTCTTTCAGATAGCGGATCAGGCGTTCGGCATCTTCTACTGATTCGGCAGCATTCCGGTCGATGGTCATTTTAATGTAACCGTTGTAACCTTCGAGATAAAAATGTATGACACGGATAGAGCCAGATGGAACTACGGCTTTTGTAGGGGTAAAATGAAAGGAGCGAAAGTCAGATTCGGCCTCTGCAATGTATGTGTTCATGCGGCTAGTAATTTTGGAAGTACCTGTGGCATCCTCGTCGATGATTTTAACAGTAGGAGTGAGGTTTTCTACAGTATCTTCGCTGGGCAAAAGATTATCACGGTTTCTGACTAAGTTTGAAACGATGCAGAAAATAGCTACGGCTATGACGATGAAACCGAAAATAGTGAAGAGGATGCGAAGCGATTTTTTCTTTTTGTCCTTTTTTCTGGCAGCATTGCGTTCGTTTTTGGTCTCTAGCTGTTCCCTGGCCTCGCCGATGGTACGACCAGAACGAATTACAGACTTACGATTAGCCCGACGACGAACTAATTCAGGAGTGTTATCTTCCTCTGGTTCAGGTTTATTGTGTTTGCCCAATTAAGGCCTCCTCTAAAATTAGGTCGGCGAGACGCTTAGCGGCATCGGAACGAGCTTCTTCGGCAAGCTGATCAGCCATATCGGCGCGTAGACGAGGAGATTTAACTAAATGACGGATTTCTTCTAACAATACTTTAGGGTTTTCTAACATTTTGGCATCATCTATAACAGAGGTAGCACCAGAATCTTCTAGCCTTTTGGCATTTTTACTCTGATGCGCGCCTGGGAGACGGGCAAACGGAATTAGGATCACGGCTTTTTTGAGAGCAGCTAGTTCGGCAATGGTAGTGGCGCCAGCCCGTGAGACCACGACATCGGCTGCTCCCATTAGCTCGTCCATAGTGGTACAGAACTCCCACATCCGGAAGTTGGATTCGAGCGAGGCTTTGTCCCAGTTCTCATATTTTTTGAGATCTACCATGTTTTCGTAATGCTTGCGGCCAGCCACTAAACCAACAGAAGTGAATTCGAGGAGTTCCGGCAAAATTTGGCGGATAGCTTCGTTGATATTCTCGGAACCCTGTGAGCCGCCAGTAACTACAACTAAAGGTTTGTCAGAATTAAATGAAAAGGCTTTTTTGAGAGACAGCTGCTTAGTGGGACTGACTGGCTTAAACTCCTGGCCAACTGGTATGCCAGTCCAGACAAAATTTGGGTGTTTTTCCTGTAATTCTTCGGGTATTGGCATGCCAAAAGCGACTTTTTTAGCTTTTTTCATGAGTAGTCTATTAGCTAGACCAGCCACAGCATCTGACTCATGAATGATGTACGGGATTTTGAATAGTTTAGCGATCAGACCTACTGGTAGACAAACATATCCGCCCTTTAGAAAGATAATATCAGGGCGATTGGCCTTACGAAAAAGCCGGCAAAAGGCCGTAATGAGCCCGCCGAGAAAACCAAAAAAGCCCAAAAGATTGCCGATGATGAGATCTTTGAAAGTGATATCAAAATGGATGAAATAATCTTTGAGATGCCAATTGGCATAGCGATGGAACTTGCCAGCTAAGATTCTTCGCACTCTGATGTAAGGAGATTTTTTGCGACGAGCTTCTTCACCCCAAGCTACTCCGATTTCGGTAGTGAGTTTGGTGACGTTTTTATAATATTTGAAATCGGTCCAGAATTCGATGGAAGCCCGTGGCTTCTTTTCTAGGATTTCACGAACTACGGCGACGGCTGGAGTGATGTGACCCCCCGAGCCGCCCCCTACTACTAATATCTTCATTTGTAATTACCTCTCTACTAGTATAACACGAAAGTTGTAAAACGAGGCCTAAAGCATAAGCTAAAAATATCATACTAGTACCACCATAAGATAGAAGTGGTAATGTGATACCGGTAACTGGCACTAGCCCGGTCATAGCCATAATGTTTACCACCACTTGCGCAAACATCCACGAAAAGACACCGACGATATACAGGTGTTCATCAAAGGCGGCGGTACCGCCGGCAACTTTTAGCATACGAAGTAGAATCACAGCAAAAACAACAATGACTAAGAATAGCCCAACGAAGCCAAAGGTTTCACCAAGAATGGCAAAAATAGAGTCGTTAATGGATTCTGGCAGATAGCCGGTAGCTTGAACCGAATTGCCAATACCAACACCGAAGAACCCACCCGTGCCGATAGCCAAGATGGCATTTTCAATATGATAGGTGGAATCGGAACTTTCACTACCAGACATAGTAGCAAGCCAAGCGTCGACCCGTTCCATACGGTGAGAGGAAGTCGCTACGGCGCCAACAGCAACCGCTAAAACTAGCGCTGAAAGGATTAAATACTGCCTTGCTGGGATACCAGAGACTAAGAGCATGCCAAAGATAATGGAGATCAATGCTACGCCAGTACCGAGGTCACCTTCGGCAATCACCACTAGAAACAGCGCCAAACCACAGACTATGGAGAGGGGCAGCCAGAATTCGCGTAGTTTGCCAATGTTCCCTTCTTCCTTTTTTCTAGCCAGAAAATCCGCCAGGTAAATCACCATGGCTAGCTTTAGGAATTCAGCGGGCTGAAAACTAACGGGGCCAAGCTGGAACCAACGACACTCGCCTAGTTCACATTTGGCAAGACCGGAACCTAATTCGGCTAATACCCATAATGCAATACAGAGGGCTAAGGAGATGATTAGTAATACTTTAGCGTATTTTTTGACGTATTTATATGGGATCCATTTAAAAGCTGCAAAAAAAGCTAAAACTGATAAAACTACAGCCCGGAGTTGACCAAAGAAAAAGTAATTTGAATCGTAATCTGTGCCATAAGTATTATTAAGAACGTCGGCACGTCTCGGACCGATGGCGTAGATCACGATTAGACCGAGTGCCATCAGGCCTAATGTCGCAAATAGTATGACTAAATCTGATTTGTGTTTGCGATTTTTAATCATATCGCCCCTCCGGTGGCGGCCAGAAAGATTCCTAGGATAGCACAGACACCGGCAATAATCCAGAAGCGCATGACGATTTTGGCTTCACCCCATCCTAAAGCTTCTAAGTGATGATGTAAAGGTGCAGAGATAAAGACTTTACGATGCAAGAATTTTTTAGAGGCAAGTTGGATCAAGCTGGAACCAGCTTCTACTACGAAAGGTAGACCGATAATCGGTAAAAGTAGGAATGAATTAGTCATCATGGCTACTACGCCAAGCCCGGAGCCTAGCGCAAAGGAACCGGTATCGCCCATCATGAACCGGGCAGGTGGAACATTGAACCAAATATAGCTTAAAAGCCAGCCTACTACGGTCAGACAAAAGCCAAAGAGCATAATGTTTTCTTGAAAAAGTGCAATGATACCAAAAGCGCTATAAGCAAGCATAGAGAGCCCACCAGAAAGACCATCAAGTCCATCCGAAATATTGACAGCATTTGAGGTAGCTACTACAGCAAAGGCAAAAATTAGAATCATAACGACGGCACCAACTTCAAAATCGCCACAAAATGGCACCATAATTGAAGTCCAACCCAGTTTAAAGGCGAAGAACCAACCCAGGATTAGACCAACTACCGAAATCATGAAAAATTTGACCGGTCCACGCAGACCAGCGGCGCCGCGACCAGAACCAAAAATATTAATGACGTCATCAATTGCCCCTACAAAGGCTCCACCGAGGAAACCGGCGAGTGGCAGCCAAGTTTGCCCACGGTCGAGATTAAAAATCCAAGTGACCGCCGTGACAGAAATCACACCAACCAGCCCTGCCATGGTTGGGAAAACATGTTTGAATTTGTGAGCATGAAGCTTGGTCATGATAGGCAGCTCCTTGCCGTCTACAGTGGTTTTTTTCTGTTTTTTCCAGAATTTATACTTGTAGGCAAAATGAGTATAAAAAGGCGTTAAAGCCATCGAAAAGAGGAATCCGCCTAGAGCTAATAATAATCCGTAAAATACTTCATCGTTGATAGTCATTTTATACCTTTGGTTTAATTTTTAAATAATCTATTACGTAATTAGAGAGGTCATCGAATAAATAACTAGCAATTTGACCGTCTATGTAATGCCCCTCTCCCCACATTTTAACCATTATAACATATTTTGGCAACTCTCCTTCCGTGCCGATAAAACCGATATAAGTACCGATAGTTTCGCTCATAGTATCATCATAAGCCCCGTTTTTAATCACCTGGGCAGTACCGGATTTACCACCGATTTGATAGCCATTGCGATCAATTTTGTTCTGCTTTTTGTAACTGCGGTTATTGATAAACATCTCGCGCATAGAAGCAGAAGTATCGTCAGATAAGATTTTTTCACTGACTTTATCAGAGGATTTTTCTAGAGGTATGATTTCGTCATTTTTCAATTCCCCTTTCAAAATCGTGGGAGTGTGATAAGTCCCGCCGTTGATAATAGCAGAATAAGCAGTAGCGGTCTGAATCATGGTGATACCAAGGTTCTGACCGAAAGTCATGTTGGCATAGACCGAATCACGACCCCAACCGTCGTTAGGATCTGGAATGAAACCTTCGGCTTCGTTTAGCTCAATACCGGTGGCTCTACCTAGACGGAATTTGTTGTAATAGTAATCATAGAGCTTTTCGCGACCAGTTTGGTTGATGGCAGCAGGATTGCCACCGAGTAATTTAAGTGCATAAATCGAGCCTGTATTAAGAGACCAGTAAAGCGCTGTGCGCATATTGATGGTACCATAGAGGCTAGAGCGCTGCTCGGCGTTTTTAATTTCCCATCCATCTACCACTTCGTAACCTTGGTTGAAATAAGTAGTGTCAGCAGTCATTACCCCTTCATTAATAGCGGCAGAAAAAGCAAAACTTTTACAAACTGAAGCTGGTTCGTAAGGCACTTCGGTAACTTGATTGAGATAGGCTGAAGCATCTTCTACTTCGCTGTAATGATTAGGGTCATAGTTTGGAATACTAGACATCGCTAGAACTTCGCTGGTATTTGGGTCCATGATAAGTACCGCAGCGTTGGTAGCAGGGGTTTTTTCAATATGTTTTGCGGCAATTTCCTCGGCGCCTCTTTCGAGACCGCGATCGACTGAGAGAACGAGATCTTTGCCGTCTTCGGCCGGTATTTTGACGTTGTCGTTGCCAATCGAAAGAGCAACGTTATTAATATCAGCAGTAGTTTTTAATAATCCGTCTTTACCAGACAAAACTTCGTCTAATGACCTTTCAACTCCATACTGACCAACCCCATCGGCGTTGATAAAGCCTAAGAGCGAGGAGCCGAGGCTACCCTCGGGATAAACCCTTTGGTTGGTCTTTTTGAACCAAATGGCGGACGGTTCTTCTTTGGCAATTTCTTCAATTACATTTCTAGGGACATTTTTGGCGACAATGGAATAGCGTAGACCTTCAGTATTATAGACTTCTTCTAGATTAGCTACTGCATAGTCTTTGGCGTAGGTATCAATAACGTGTTGAATATCCTCTTTTTTAGTTACAGTTGGGTCAATTACAATCTGGTACGACGTTTGATTTAAAACCGCCGCGACGGGTTCTTTATGATCCATCATGTAGATTTCACCACGCCTGGCAGTAATAGTTTCGAGTAGAGTATGCTCTTTGTCGGCTTTGGCAATCCAATAATCATGCTCGATAATTTGGATAAAAAATAGCCTTAGCGTGATAATAGCTAAAGTGACTAAAACAAAAAATTTAAGTATGGTGAGACGACTCTTTTTAGAGACTACATTTGTTTCTGGTTTAGGAATACTATTCCGTGGCATAGCCGGCCACCGTAGCATCTTCCATCGTGGCTGCAACGGCGCTACTCTTAGCTGCTGCAACGGAATTGAGGCGTGCTTTTTCAACAGCGAGGTCTTCTTTTTTCGCATTCATTTCGGATATTTCGGATTCAACTTCAGATATTTCATAATCAAAACTGGTAGCTTTAGTGCCCTCTGCTACGTAAATCAAACCAAAGACCAAGGTCAGCATGCTGACGATAACAATTTGTGAAATAGAGCCAAGACTCTTCTTGGTGTGACGCACAGTATTTCGGTTGACGACAAAACTACTGGTGTTCATTCTCCTAGTGACGAAAGTTTGATTTTGCATTTTTGATTATTTTCCTCGCTTTTTATTTTTATTTTTGCTATTAATGTTGATTTTTTGATTTTTCCTGTCATAGACCGGGTAGTTTTTACAGCCAGAGCAATAAGTAAACTGTAAGCTTGCCCGGGAAGGTCATACACTCCACACTCTCCGTGTGAACTCTAAATTGGCGGACCCTAAGGCCCATGTCGATCGAGATCCCCTCGATGCGGGTTTAATTCGCCGCTAAAGCATTGCGGGTGGCTCCACACTCTTGTACCACTTAGGTGCTTTCGCTTCACCGCAAAGCGAACGCTCACGGACGCAATGCTAGCGACGGAGAAGTTAACGGAAATTTACCTTGACGGTCTTTTTGCGAGACTTATTCGCAACGATAATTTGTTTTGGCATATTTTGCCTCCTTTATTTTTACGTTTTTGTTTTATCAATTCCGCTTTTTGGCTAATCGCAGTTTGGCGCTTCTAGCCCGCGGGTTGATAATCAACTCCTCGTTATCCGCAACAATTGGCTTCTTATTGATGACCTCTAGTTTGGATTCTTCACCGAAGCTGCTGGCTTCTTTGAGATAATCCTTGACCAGGCGATCCTCTAGGCTATGAAATGTAATGATAGCTAGACGGCCATCCTTGTTTAAGAGATCTGGTAAAAGCGGGAGAGTCTTTTCTATTTCGTCTAATTCACCGTTCACGACAATACGAATAGCTTGAAACACTCTGGCGGCTGGGTGAGTTCTAGAATAACGTGATTTACTAATAATAATATCAGCAAGCTCTTTGGTACTTTTGACCGGACGATGATGCACGATTTCTCTAGCTAGCATTTTGGCGCGACCCTTCGGCTCTTCACCAAAGGTGACTAAAATGTCCGCTAATTCCCTTTCGCCGTAATGGTTAACGATATCGTCCGCAGTTAATTTCTGCCTAGTATCCATCCGCATATCCAGTGGGCCATCCGATTGATACGAAAAACCCCGCTCAGTTCTATCTAGTTGCGGAGAAGAAACTCCAAAATCGGCCAGTATCATATCAAAAGTCATTCCACACTGTAAAAGCTGCAGCACCGCACTGTAAAAATCCGTGTTCATAATCTGAAGCGTTGAGGGGAACTCGCGTTTTAAGTACTCTGTAGCGAATTCATCACGATCAATTAGAACCGAACCCTTAAATTGCTGTGTCACATCCAAAATACTTCTAGCATGCCCTCCAAAGCCAGCGGTCAAATCTAAATAAAACTCGCCTGGTTTAGGATTTAGCCCTGCTAGGACTCTCGACAGTAATACAGGGATATGTAGTTTCTCCATATATTAATTATACATCGTTTGAGGCCGTTCAACTAGAAACTTCAGCGGGTTTGTTTCTGCTTTGATTTTTGTTTTCCCACAATATAATCCACTACGATTGTCCGACCTAACTTAAAGTCAGATCACATAATCATAGCCGTTGAGAGACTTATTGCGTTTTTAGACCATATAGAGTTTTATTGGGAGGTGTGTTTAAGGAAAGAGCGCACGATTGTTTTTTCGCATCTCGCTTAATATTTAATGCGCGCGAAGCTCCTAGATGATCGGTCTCAAACTTTTTTAATGTGCGATTTTGTTTAGCGTTTTTGTTTGTTATTCGCTTGATTTAAGTTTAGTATGTTTTCAAAAAAAATGCAAGAGCTTTTTTGGACTTTTTTTAATATTAGTTTTTCGCAATTGTGGAAAACTTCTCTGTTAATTTACCGAACACTTATGCGAAAAAAACCGAACATATGGGGTCGTAAAAACCGAACAGTTCCCTCTTGATTTTTGTTATGTTTTGTGATATAATTAGAAGATACGCTGTTAGTATAGGAGGTGGGAGTACATGGAAAGAAGAACTGGATTCTGTGAAAAAGAAGAATTCAACCGGTTAATGACTGAGCTGCAGGACGTAGAGGATAACTTAGTGGAGCTGAAGAGCCGCACTAAAAAGGGCTATGTTCCCGAACAGAATGTAGATCCCAGTGAACTCTGTGATGTGATTGACAGGCTTGACTGTCTTCACAGAGATGCTTTGGAATTCCTTGATGAAACCATGGCTGAGTACAGGTGCATGATTCGGAAAATCGAGGACTTAAGGGAGGAAGCAAATTTCTCCTACAGGTTCCAAGCCTCAATTTCTACTAGATAAGCCATTACCCTTCCCTGCCGGCAACTTTAGTTGCCGGCTTTTTCTATCCTCAAGATTTTTGATGCTTTTTGCTTCCCGTGGTATAATGAAAGAAATTAACAAAGTGAGGTAATTTATGACAGAAAAGGAAGAAAGTGGTGAGCCGTTTGACGTGTTTCTGTGGGCAAACGAAATTGACGAAGTAAAAAACAACGTTTCGGCGGAGCTGTTTTTGTTTAACAAAAACTATACACCATATAAGATAAAATACTCGGATAAACTGACTGGTGCGGTAAAATCGATGTTTATGCAAGAGGCCATTCATTACATCTTGGAAGAGGCAGATAAGGGTTTGGAGTGCCGGGAATACGAGCGCTCGGACGGTGAAGAAAAGGTGATTTATCGTACCAAGCTATCTAAAGTCGGACGAGCGGAGACCTTGATCCATTTGATTGAGAATGAATACAAGGATATCGATTACTTCTCTGAAAACGAATATGATTTTAAGAAAGTTAAAGGGATTATCGCGAAGTTTACCTATCCGGGCGAGGATGGAATGAAGACGTTTTATGTCGCGAAACTGCTTCCAGCTTCGTCGGCTTTAAAAGGAGCGGCATCGTGGGAAATCAATGGCGAATCGTTTGAGCCGTTTTCGGCGGAAATCGCTCTTAAGATGCCAGAAGATAACCAGGTAGCAATTGTAGATGATAATATTATCGTATTTAACCAGGCGAAATTTGAGAATTTGTTCCAATATGATTATAAATCCCAGGTGATTGCGGAGGCAAAAGCTAAGGAACTGGCCGAAAAATACAAACTGTCGTTTGCAGAAGGATTGACGCTTGATGCCTTGCTCGCGGACAAGAAGCCAATTCTGAAAAAAGTGCAGGCAATGGACATTGCTGAAGAGATGCCGCAGGATAAACTGCTTGATTACGCAGATGAAATGCAGTTAGAGCTGATGACGGATGACGACGGATCAATTATTATCATGGACGATAAGGACCTCACGATGTTCGTGAATTTGCTTAACGAGGATTATTATATTTCACCGGTGAATGGTAAGAGATACGAAATCAAGAGCAAGAAGCTGCTCGGCGAGCCAGATGGCGAACCACCAAGAGGATAACTGACGCTTCGCTTTGATTTTTTTCCGGAGGAAAAAAGTTCAGTAAAAAAGGCCAGTTAGAAAAAATGAATTGGAAGTGAATTCCAATTCATTTTTTGATTATGTCTGATAAATTCCGTTGGAATCAATCAGTTTAGCTCGAAATAAGTGTTTTCTACAAAGTTAGATTCGCCGAGAGTTTCAAAGGTTTCTCTAAGATCTTTCTTGGCGGCAGTAATAGAATCGTTCTCGGTTAAATCAGATTCAATTTTGGCAAAGTAACCGGGTTTTTTCTCAAGCTTATCAAGATAGATGACGGTTCCCTCCCCCATTTTGAGGTCTTGACGGCGACGAGAAACTTCGGCGGTCGGTTTGAAACCGAGTTGCAAAATTACGTTGACCATAGTTTCGTAATCTTTGATTACAGTTTCTTCGACGATGTCGATACCGGAATCTTCAATGTGGCGTTTCAAAATAAAGCTATATTTAGCTGGTTTATCCACGGCGCGCATTTCGGTGCGCATGATGAGACGGGGGAAATTAGCGTGTGGCTTATAGTTTCGTGGCACGTAAATACGATCATGCTGCCAATAAACAGTAGAAAAATCTAAATCGATATCGGCGAGCTTTTTCTCAAACTCGTCACGGTTTTTAAGCTTACACTTAACAATTGCTCTTCTCATAGACTAATTATAACATATTTATGTCTATAATGCGAGCCTCGAGGGATTTGACACCGTTATATTCATTTTCGGTAAGTTTAATAAGAGGCTCAATCTGGTCGTAATCTGGGTCGACGGTAAACCATTTCTCTGGGGCGTAAAAGGCGACAAGTTTGAGGAATTTACCGTTTTTGTCTTTTAGGTCTAGACGAAGATGGTTTTTTTCGGCGCCCATGCGAACGAGATTCGTAATTTGTACGTCTTTTAGGCGGAAAATCGGCTCTTCGTTCCCTGGCCCGAAAGGTTCTAGAAGCTTTAAATCATCTAAAAGATCTAGATTTAGGTCTGAAAAATCATTGAGTTCGAGGTCAGCATGGAAACCGAAGTAGTCGGCTTGATTTTTGAGATTAAGAGAGCGGTAGTAATCGTTGATTTTTTCGCGAAATTGATAGAGGTTCTTGCCATCCAGTTTCACCCCAGCGGCGCCAGCGTGACCGCCTCCGTTAATAATGGTATCTTTGGTGTAATCCAAGGCCTTGGCGAGACTAAAATCACCAAAACTGCGACCAGAGCCTTTGAAGATATTATTGTCTAACTCAGTAAGAACGAAGGCGGGTTTATGATAATCTTCTACCAAATGCCCCGCTACGATGCCGAGAATACCTTCGTGCCAATGACCGGTTTCGATAATGACAGGATCGTCCTTGACGCCACGTTTTTCGATTTCTTTGGTAGCCAAAAGTTGTTCATTTTTACGTTTTTTGTTCAAAGTTTCGAGCTTTTCAACGAGTGGAGCGGCGGTGATGGCATCCTTGCTGCGTAGTAGATTCAAAGAGAGCTCAGCAGTATCAAGGCGACCAGCGGCGTTCAAACGCGGGCCAATTTGAAAACCAATCGCATCGGCGTTCAAGTTTTTTACTCCGGCTTTTTGTATCAAAGCTTTAAGCCCAGGGCGACGAGTTTTAGCCAAAACTTTGAGGCCATAAAAACTCAAAATGCGATTCTCGTGGGTGAGTAACATATTGTCACAGATAGTGCCGAGAAGTACGAGGTCGAGTAGCCACTTTTCTTGGTCGTTCTTGATGAGACCTTCCTTTTTTAAAGCTTCGGCTATTTTAAATGCCACACCAACACCGGCGAGGTCTCGGAGACTGTCTTGATCCTGGTAGTCACGGCGTTTAGGGTTGACGATAGCTACAGCTTCTGGTAAAGTCTCTTTGGTTTCGTGATGGTCAGTGACGATAGTGTCAATTTTTAGATGGTTTAATTCGTCAATAATTTCGTGATTCGAGGAGCCGCAGTCTACCGTAATTACTAGAGTAATGTGATGTCTTTTGACTTCATTAATGATTTTGGGGCTCATGCCGTAACCGTCAGCAAAACGATCTGGTAACATAATTCTAATATTTTCCGGTTTAGCACCGGATAAGATGAGAGCTTCCTCCATCACGGTGCTAGCCGTTACGCCATCGACATCATAATCGCCGTAAATAAGGATGTTTTCTTGGCTTTTAAGAGCTTTTTTGATACGAGTGATAGCTTTTTTGCAATCTGGAAGTTTATAGGGATCGGCGAGATTTTCGTATTTAGGATGCAAAAAACCATCGTCTAAATGCCGTTTTTCTATTAATTGTGCAAAAATTTTATTCAATTTATGCCCCCGTTAGCCGATAGTTTTAGAAGGTTTGTTCCCTTTTTGGCTTTTAATCACGATAGATTGTAATTCTTTGAGAATCGGGAAACTCTTGTTGGTCTGATAAATCTTAGTCTTGCCTTTTTTAGTTACTAAAAGAAAACCACCTTCCGCCATACGCTCTAATTCCCTCTGAATATTACCAGGATCCTCCTTAATCAGCTTGGCGAGACCGCGAACGTGAGTCTTAAAATCAGGGTATTTGGCAAATACCACTAAAATTTTACGGCGCACTCTAGATGTAACGAATATTTCTAACATATTACCTCGCTTTAACTCTCCCTATTATAACAAAAAATGTAAAAAATACAACAAAAATTTGATGAAAAGCCAGAATAGAGATGGTGGCCTTCGTGGTATAATCAAAATATGTATTATGAGGTGATACCGGAAGGAAGAACAGAGGCGCTAACGTATGATTTTGATGATTCCCTGGTACCGGGACAGATTGTAATGGTGCCGATTTCAAGGCGGGTCATGCCGGGCTTGGTCGTTAAAAAAGTTGCGCAACCGGATTTTCAGACCAAATCAATTTCTAAAGTTTTGTATTCAAAGTCATTACCGGGTCATCTTTTGGACACAGTGCAGTTTGTACATGATTATTATAAAGCGCCGCTAGGGGCAGCGGTGTCATTGGTAATACCTAAAGGGGTCGAGAAGAAACGCAGAAAAACCGAACAAATGTTCGGGATTGGCGACAGGGCTAAAAAGTCGTCTATTCAGCTTAACCCTGCGCAAAAAATGGCCCTAGAAGGGCTGTCAAAGGCCCCAGGAGCGACGAAACTGCTGTTTGGCGTTACTGGTAGTGGTAAAACCAATATCTACCTTAAAATGGCTGATAAGGCCCTTTCTGGGCAAAATTCAGTTATCCTACTGGTGCCCGAAATCGCCCTGACTGGACAACTAGTACAAGTGTTCCGTGAAGTGTTTGGTGATAAAGTGGTAGTAATGCATTCTGGTCAAACAGAGGCAGAAAGGCATTTGATTTTTAATTCTCTTCTAGAAAACGAGGACCCTTTGATTGTAATTGGGGCGAGATCGGCGCTATTTGCGCCACTTAATAATTTGGGGCTAATTATTATCGATGAGGAACACGAAAATAGCTACTATCAAGAAAATCCGCCACGCTACTCGGCAATTAGGGTAGCGAGTTTTATGGCTTCCAGACTAGGTTGCCCTCTAATACTTGGTTCGGCTACTCCGACGGTAGAAGACTTTTATCTAGCTTCGCGACAAGATGCGGTGGTGACTTTAACAGAGAAAGCAAAAACTGCTGCCACGAAGCCACAAATTAGGATTATCGATTTTAAAGACAGAGATGAATTCAATAAAAATCGGTATTTTTCTAGTTCGCTTTTAAAAGCGATTTCTGAGAATTTGGAACAGAGGCGACAAACGCTGATATTCCATAATCGTAGAGGTTCTTCCCCGCTGACGATCTGTGAGAACTGTGGCGAGGAGTTACTTTGCCCGCATTGTTTTCTACCACTTACGCTACACGCTGATACGTATGTATTACAATGTCATACTTGCGGTTTTTCTAGACCAGTGCCAACAGTTTGTCCGAAATGCGGCGCGCCAGGGTTAGTGCATAAGGGATTTGGAACAAAACTATTAGAGACGGAACTTTGTAAACTATTCCCTAAAGCTAGAGTGCGACGGTTTGACGCCGATAACAAAAAAGGCGAAGGACTAGATGCGATGTATCCAGAAGTACATAACGGCGAAGTGGACATTCTGGTGGGGACGCAGATTTTGGCCAAGGGGCTAGATTTACCGAAACTTGCAACAATAGGGGTAGTGCAGGCGGACGCTGGGCTATCACTCCCAGATTATATGGCGGAAGAACGGACCTTCCAACTGCTTACCCAGGTAATTGGGAGAGTGGGCAGAGGGCATCTTTCGGCTGCAGAGGTGTTCATCCAAACTTTTCGGCCAGAACACCCCGTGCTGAAATTCGCGGCAGACGAGGATTATCTGGGGTTTTATAAGTATTTGATCTCAAAGCGACAGCGAGCCGGTTTCCCGCCGTTTAAATTTGTGATGAGACTGGAAATCACTATGAAAACGGAGGCGATAGTACTAAAAAAAGTGCGAGAGCTGATAAATAAACTCAAAAATGATAGCCGTTTAGTAGTTTCCCCACCGCAACCGGCGTTTCACGAACGGACTTTAAAGGGATATACTTGGCAAATTGTAGTGAGAAGTAGGTCAAGGAAGGCGCTTTTAGAGGCATGCTCGGGGCTAGATAAGAGCTTTAAAATAACCCTTGATCCGCCAGGACTCTTGTAGAAACAACTTTTTTACGATATAATAAAAATAAGCATTAATAAGGAGGTGACATGTGTACTGGGGTGAGATTTAGCGATAAAGACGGGAACATGTTTTTTGGGCGAAATCTAGATTGGAATACTGGATACGGCGAGAAAGTAGTAATTACGCCGCGCGGGTATAAGTATAAATCAGCATTTTTGGGAGAGATGGCAAACTCTCCAGCAATCATCGGAATGGCGATTGTAGAAGAAAATACACCTCTATATTTTGATTGTGCAAACGAGCATGGTTTAGCGATTGCAGGGTTAAACTTCCCTGGTTATGCCAAATATGAGAATACACCAGTAGAGGGCAAAATCAATGTAGCGGCATACGAATTCCCGCTTTGGGTAGCTTTAAATTTCAAAACTGTGGATGAAATAGAAAAAACTTTGCCTAGCGTTGCAATAGTAGCAAAAGCAATTAATGCAAAATACCCAGTTTCTGAATTGCATTGGCTAATTGGTGATAGTAAGAGGTCAATTGTAGTAGAATATACTGATAAAGGTATGGAAATTTTTGAGAACGAAGTAGATATTCTAACTAATCAACCTGGTTACGCATGGCACAAAGAGAATTTACGCAATTATATGAATCTGTTCCCACTGATGCCCGCAGGAATAAAATGGGATAAAGCCGTAATGAAACCATTTGGCAGCGGATCATTAATGAGGGGTCTACCTGGTGACTACTATGCCCCTTCAAGATTCATCAGAGTAGCTTATCTGAATACGCATTACCCCGTGCAAGAGGATGAAACGTCAAATGTGTCTCGATTATTCCATACTCTAACTGGGGTAGCAATGATTGACGGAGCGGCAGCAATGGCAGATGGCACATTCGAAAAAACAATTTATACCGGTGGCTACTCCACGGCGACACAGACTTACTACTATAACACTTATGAAAATCCAGCAATTAAGAGTGTGTCGCTTAAGGACCAAAAGCTTGATTCTAGCGAATTGATTGTTAAGCTTTAAACTATTATTTACTTCACCCCTTAAATATGCTATAATAGGCTTATGGAAATAATCACCACGCCAGATAAGCGTTTAAGGGAGAAATCAGAGAAAGTCCATAGAATCGATGATGAGATTTTAGGGATTATTGCTGATATGCGAAAACTATCGCTAGACTGGGAGAAAAAGCATCCTTACGAGCTTTCGGCAGCGATGGCAGCGCCTCAGATTGGAGTGAATAAACGTATCATCATTGTGCGCGATGATATGAATGATAAGAAAAATGCTTCTTTTACAGCTTTAATTAATCCAGAGGTGATTAAGGCTGAGGGTAAAGTAAAAAAAGACTATGAAGGATGTTTGTCCGTACCGACAGTTTACGGTATGGTGCCACGGGAGACTAAGGTACGAGTTAAAGCAAAACTTGAAGACGGTACAGAGGTACGAATAAAAGCAACAGATGAGCTTGCGCGGACTTTGCTTCACGAAATTGATCATCTAAACGGGATTTTGTTTATCGACCATATTAAGGGGGTTAAAGATGCCTTTTACAAGATGAACGACAAGGGTGATTTAGAGCCAGTAGATTACGATTCTGAAATAGCTGATAATGAAGAGCTTTGGGGCGAGGAGTAATTTTAGATGGAAAAAGTAATTTTTCTTGGAAATGGACCTCTGGCAGAATATGCATTAGCAGTTCTAGATAAAGAGTGCCAAATCATTTTTCACGCAAAAACCAAGGAGGATCTAAAAGAAGTAGCTCGGTTAAAACGTGAATGTCCCGAGACACACGCCGTGTTAGCCTCTTTTGGAGTTCTGATCCCTGCTGAACTTTTGGAGTTGTTTGAGCCAGAAGGGATTTTGAATATCCATCCGTCACTACTGCCAAAATACAGGGGGGCCTCTCCAATTGAATCGGCAATTCTAGCCGGAGATAATGACTTCTCAGTATCGGTAATGAAACTCGCTAAAGCAATGGATGCAGGACCGATTTACTGGCAAAAAACACTCGTGAATCTGCCGATTAGTAAAAATGAAATTTACAAAGCATTAGCAGAAACAGGGGCGGAATGGGTGGCGCAGAATTTGAAAAATTTGCCAAAACCGGTTTTACAAGACGATTCAAAGGCGACTTTTTGCGGGAAAATGGATAAATCTATGTCACTCCTCACACCTAAAACAGATACAGCAGAGCAGACTTTTCGTAAAATTGTGGCCTTTCAAGGCTATCCCAAACCGAAATATACGTTCTATGGCACGCCTTGCATCATTTTAGAGGCGCATATATTAAAGCAAGGTGAGACAGCGCTCCTTACGATTCCCTGTGCTGACGGGGCTCTGGTGGCAGTGGGCAGATTACAACCCGAAGGACGAAAACCGATGGATGCCAAAAGTTTTATCAACGGGTATAGGCGCTAAGCTCCGACGAGCTTGGCGCGGTTGGCACGGATTTCGGCCTTCATTTCTTCGATGGTGCGAGAAACGATTTCGCGATAATCTGGGCGATTTTTTTCAAGCCATTTAGCAGCTTCGGCAGGATCCTCTATCATATCGAATTCGTTAAGTTGTTCTTCGGTCAAGCCCCTAGAAATCCGCTCACCAATGCGAATCTCAAGTTCTTCTTGAATATAATCTAAGAACTTTTGTTTTTGCTCTTCCGGCATCGCCGAAAGGCCCATCTCTTGCAAAAATTGTTCGTTAAATTCCATGACTTCATTATAACACACTTATGTTTACAATGTGCGTTTTTTGGCTTCGCGGGTAAAGAACTGGAGACGATCACCAATTTGGAGTTCGATTTTAGACTTAGTAGAAAGCGCCAAGCCGCCAGTTTCACCGGCAACTAAGTTATCGACATCCATTTTCTCTTTTTGAACAGAAGTGACTTCGGCTTCACCAAGGTACTTTTTATCACGAATTACACGAGCAAGATAAGTCGGTTTAACATCGCCTTTCAAGACTTCACCACCGGCGATGATGCTAGTTTTTTCAGTACGAAAGACGCCGAGAACTTTGAGCTCACCCTTGTCCTCTTCGACAATCTCGGCGTCGAGGAGATTCTCCATTTCATGTTTAGCGTCATCTAGAAGTTCATAAATCACGCGGAAGGTACGGATTTTAACACCATCTCTGGCAGCCATTTTGGAAATGTTGATTGGCACAGAGATGTTGAAACCGTAAATGATAGTATTTTCGTCGGCAGCCATGTAGACATCATTCTCGTTGATATCGCCAACACCAGTAGAAACAATGTTGAGGGTGATTTCACCTTTAGTATCAATCAGACGGAGACTGTCTACTACTGATGTAACAGAACCAAGTACGTCGCCCTTAACGATTACATTAAAGGTTTTTGTATTATCGGCTACGTTCATCATGCGAAGGAGGTCGCTACTCGTAACATTAGCATCGGCAGACTCATCAGCGGCGGCTTGAGCATTGAGAAGCGCCATTTTGCGAGCTGTTTTTTCGTCTTTAGCCTCAATGAAGCGATCACCGAAGTTTGGCAAATCCTTAAAACCAGTGATAGTAACTGGAGTAGATGGAGTAGCTTTGCCCTTTGGTTTTCCCTTCCAATCTAGCATGGTGCGGACTTTACCATAGGTAGAACCAGCTACTACAAATTCACCAGTTTTTAATTCCCCGCCAGTCACCAAGAGGTTTACAACCGAGCCTTTGCCTACTTCCATATGAGATTCAATAACTAGACCTTCGGCTGGAATGTCGATGTCGGCTTTAAGCTCCTCAATGTCGGCAGTCAAAAGAATCATATCGAGAAGTTTATCAAGATTTTGATTCTGTTTAGCGGAAATTGGCACCATTACAATGTCGCCGCCCCACTCTTCAGGTTGCAAACCATGCTGGGAAAGATCAGCCATGGTACGCTGAATGTCGGCACCCTCGCGATCAATTTTATTGATAGCGACGATAATCTTGGCATTTGCGGATTTGGCAAAATTGATAGCCTCTACGGTTTGTGGCTTTACACCGTCATCGGCAGCTACTACGATTACGACAATATCAGTGAGCATTGCGCCGTGCTGACGAATTGCCGCAAAAGCTTCGTGCCCTGGGGTATCAAGGAAAGTAATTAATCTGTCATTATGCTTCAACTGATAGGCGGAAATATGTTGAGTAATGCCACCAGCTTCTTTTTCGACGGTCTTTTTATGGAGTAAAGTATCTAGAAGTGTAGTTTTACCATGATCTACGTGGCCCATCACCGCAACTACTGGTGGACGCACCGTGGCTTTATCGGATAGTTCCCTACGATAGTCTGAAGTTTTAGTAGAAGTGTTCTTTTTTTCGAGTTTAACGTTTTTGAGTCCAAGTTCATCAATAATGATACTGGCGGTCTCAAAATCTAGACGTTGGTTGATAGTTGCAACAATGCCATTTTTGAAAAGCGTACCAATAAGTTCGGTAACAGAAAGGCCGAGCGCTTTTGATAGCTCATCTACAGTGATAGAACCGGCAATTTGGATGGTTTTTTGTTCCATAGTGCTCCTTTCTGTTTATTCTTAGTGTATTAAATACACAAAAAAATATCGTTTATCTAATTTTATCACATTTTCTAAAAATATGCTATAATAGAGAGGTATTCCCGGGTAGCTCAATGGTGGAGCAAGAAGCTGTTAACTTCGAGGTTGCTGGTTCGAGCCCAGTCCCGGGAGCCATTAATAAAAAGATGACCCGAAGGGTCATATTTTTATTAATTACTGTTCTGGGGACTGGGTGAGAACCAGCGAAGCTGGTTCGCCCGCCGTAGGAGGTGAACAAAAATCCCAGATTTTGATCTGGGATTTTTTGAGCCGACGCCTGGCGGAAGACTTTTGCGCTAGCAAAAGTCTAGCCCAGTCCCGAGAGCTGTTGCTTTGTGATTTTTATGGATGCATGCTATACTTGAAACATGTATTCGTTAGAAAAAAGACATAGAAGTGCAGATTTAGATCAAGTAGATCCTGAGCACCTTGATCGCGTAACGACAGAAACAACTTGGGATGATTTAAAAAAGGTGCCGTTTAAAGGGTCCCAAGAAGATCTGAACGATACATTGAGAAGGCTAAATGATGCGGTTGACGGTCTGTCCAACAAAACAGACGACGAAACAGCCTCTGATCCATATTATGAAAAAAGAAAACAACAACTACTAGATGAAATGAAGGATATAAGCAAGTTTGGCGGGAATAATAGTAATGATGGCTTAGATGAAAATAAAAGCGTTGTAGAAGAATTTAATAATTTAGCCAACGGGTCAGATCATAAAGAATCAGAAAGTGAGGATGAGTTTAAAAAGCAACTTTCTGATATTGATGGTTCATTTTAGCTTATATCAAAATCTTCGGTTTTGAGGTCGCAATAATATCTGCCGCTAGTGGCGGTAAACTTGAGAACGCAATAGTCCGGGTCGGTAACACCCTTCTTATAAAATAGCGTATCTCCCCTTTTCCAAATCATATCTTTGGTCTTTTGGTCGATCAGAACTTCCATTTTCCCTTTTAGCATTACGCCCACGTATTTGATGAGACCTTTATGGTAAAAGTAGATGCAGGCATTCGGATTCTTTCTAAATTGCTGGACGCGCATGGATGAAGTATTGGTAGAAAAGTAAAATTCTTTCAGCCCTACCATTTTTCTAGGTTTTAACATAGCTTTGATGTTGGGATAATTCTTATCATCAATTGAGCCGATTAGGCTGACTTTTTGCTGAGCGATAAACTTTTCGATTTTTCTAAGATTCATAGTAGTATCATATCATTTTATTTTTATTTTTACTTCTGGAACATCTGTGCCGGGAACGTTTCTAGTTTCATTCGTTAATTCAAATCCATGTCGTTTGTAAAACTCTTTGGCTCTGTCATTTTGATCGATTGCCCATAATTCGTTGCAACCCTGCTTTTTAGTGGCAAAATCAATTAGCTCACTACCTATACCAACCCCTTCAAAGAAAGGATCTACGTATAATTCTTTGATTTCTGTTCCCTCCATATTAATTAGACCTTTGATGATTTTATCGTCGTAAAGATAGTAACTTTCCAGTAATTCTGGTTTATCAATAAATTCTTTCACTAAAGGATAAACCTGGAGGTTTACAAACGAGCCAATGTCGTCATTAAAAATGTTGCGATAATTTTTTCGTTTTGAAAATACTAGTATTTCTGCGATTCTAGATGCGTCTTTAGTGCCAGCTTTTCTTATCTTTCCCATTTCGTTATTATATCTCTAAGCGAGGCAATAAACAACATTCATATATCATATTCGGCGAGAGCGGCGTTTTCGAGCTCAAAAGAGTCAAAATCTGTATCATCGTCGTAGCCTACAATAGTGAAATGTAAAGCCTGGAGCAAAGCTCCATGCGCAACAACGAGAACTCTGGCATCGTCAGGGTTCTCTTTTTTGATGCGTTCAAGCACCTTTTTCGAACGAGCTAAAACAGTTTTAATGGGTTCCATGCCACCCTCATTTGTGTTTAACCGTCTATCGTTTTCGTCTACATTCCAAGTGGCACAATCTACACCCTCGTAACTGCCATAGCTTCTCTCTTTTAAGTTGTCATCGTAGAGAATTGGGGCACGTCCATCAACAGCAATGTCCGCAGTTTGGACGGCTCTTTTCATCGGCGAACAGTAACAAATATCAAAGTCATAGGACTCTAATTTTCTTTTTAGTTTCTTTGCCTGATTGATACCGGTCTCATTTAAGGGAACGTCAGTCTGACCTTGCATTCTGTTTTCGAGGTTCCAATCAGTTTGGCCATGACGAGCAACATATAACTTCATATGTTTATTTTATCATATATTATCCGCCGAATAGCACCTTGAAAAAACCAAGCGAGACAGCTAACATGATGAGGCCAGCAGTGAGAACACCGGCCATAATGGAGATGATAGTCTTTTTAAAATCTAGCTTTAAGATACTAGCGGCTAAGGTTCCAGTCCAAGCACCAGTGCCTGGAAGTGGAATTGCTACGAAAAGAAAAAGCGCGAAATAAGTACCGTAATTCCCTGCTTTTTTGAGCAACTTATCACCAGCTTTTTCGCCTTTTTTGAGACAAAAACCACAAAACTCTTTGAGCGGCTTCCATTTCTGCTTAACGCCCCATTCAAGGAATTTACGAGCAAAGTAGTAGATGATTGGCACGGGGATGAGATTACCAATAATCGCTACAATGAGGACTAGCCACTCTGGCAGGCCGAGGTCCATACCTACAGCTACTGGGATAGCACCACGGAGTTCCACTAGAGGGACCATCGAGATCAGTAGAACTACGAGGATTTTCCAAAACATTAGTGTTTAGCCTTTTCTTCTTTTTCGAGTTCTTTAAAGGCAACTTTTCCGATTTTAGTCTGAGGTAGTTTGTCGCGGAATTCATAGGCGGCAGGAAGAGCATAAATTGGCACATTGCGCTCTAGAAGCTCTTTGATTTCGCGTTCTAGGCGCTTATTGGCTTTGTAGCCTGGTTTTAGAACGATGAAGGCTTTTGGTACCTGACCTTTATAGTGGTGATCGATGCCAATTACGGTTGAAGTTAGCACTGCTTCATGAGAATTAATGATGGATTCCAGGTGAGTTGGATAAATATTGTAACCTGACGAAATGATAATACGTTTGAGTCGCTGGGCAAAGTAAATGAAACCATCATCGCCAAGATGGCCAATATCACCAGTGTGGAGCCAAATTTTACCATCATCGTGCAGGCGGAGAGCTTGAGCGGTCTCAGCATCATCACCGAGGTAACCCATCATGATAAGCGGACCAGAAAGACAGATTTCACCATCTTCACCGGCTGGTAATTCTTTAAAGGTATCATTTTTAACGATTTTAAGAGAAGTATCTGGAAGTGGTGCGCCGATGATGCCATCGGAGAAAGCATTTTCTGGTGAAAGACAAACTGCACCAGAACCTTCGGTGAGACCATAACCGACGCGAATTTTGGCGGAAGAACCGTGGTTTTTGAGGAATTCGTTGACTTTGTCACGTAAAGTTTGATTCAAAGCATCGCCACCGCAAATCACTGCTGTGACAGAAGAAAGATCGTCTTTTCTTAGCTTAGTATTAATCAAAGCCTCAAAAAGCGTAGGGACACCGACAATGAAATTAGGGTTGTTTTTCTTGATGATATCGGCAAATTGTTTATGCGAAAAGGCTGGAACTAAGATGCAGCCCATACCACGACAGAGAGGTGTATGAATGCAAACACCAAGACCAAAACAATGGAAAAGTGGCAAAATAGAAAGCACTGTAGCCCCTGGAACAACTTGGCGAATTACTGTACCGTCACAGATGGATTCGGCATTAATATTGAGGTTAGAAAGTAAAACCGCCTTTGGCGCACCGGTAGTACCGCCGGAATACATAATTACAGCTGGATCAGAACCGCTGGTTTCTTCGTGATAATTCCCTTGATAGAAATAAGAGTTGGCAATGAAGTCTTCCCATAGAACAACACGGTTATCATTAGATGGCAAACGTACTTTTTTGACATGCAAAGTATTATATAACTTTTTCTTAAGAAAGCCGAGGCCGTCAGATGGACGGACTACAATAATACGCTCTAGGCCGGCGGTGTCGCGTAGGCGATAGACTTTATCGAAAACCGCGTCAATCACAAGTACGTATTTGGAATCGGCGACTTTGATGTAATATTCCAATTCCTTCTCTGATGATAAGGGATGAACCATATTACAAACGGCACCGACCATGTTAACAGCATAGACCATAGTGATTCCCTCTGGGGTGTTAGGCATGCAGATTGTGACGCGGTCGCCTTCTTTGACACCGTAATTCTTAAGGGCACGAGCGGTCTTTTCGATCTTTTTAACAAAATTCTTGTAGGTAACCTTATGACCATAATAAACGTAAGCGGTATGATCAGGCCACTTTTCAGCAGATTGCATGATCATGTCTACCATTGAGCAATCTGGATAATCAATATGAGAAGGGATTTTTTCCTCTTCATAATACTTTAGCCAAGGGCTATTTTTTAACTCTTTACTCTTTTTCACAAAAACTCCTTATGATAAGTATAGCATAACTTTTGGCTTTAGAAAAGGTGTCACAGCCTGCTTTTTATGATTGTTTTTTTAGGCAGCTGATTCCGGATTGGACTCGGCGGAATTAGCGTTTTGTGCGTTTTTCTTAATAAGATTTTCCAGATTTTCGTTATCGGCTTTAGCCTGAGCCTCTCTTGTTGCTCTTCTGACCTTATCGACAGTATCTTCATAGGCGTTTGCCACTTCAGAGCCGGCAGCTTCAGCTTCACGTCTATCTATGGATTTTCTAATTTCGTCTTGCAGAAGTGCGTAACGTCTGTATAACTCACGTGGATCGCCTTTTTCATAATTTTCAAGGGTTTTTTGGATGTCTGCATGTACTTTGTCGAAGCGATCTAATTTTTGCTTTATCTCTTCTGCTTTACTCGATTTATCGGCCTCTGCGCTAGTTTGATTGGAGCGTTCACCACCGCCTGAGTTAGCTTCCCCAGATTGTCTATTTGGCCCTGTCGCGCCATCGGGATTTGCAGGGGAATGGGATTGCTCTTCTGTGCTAGGTGTAGACTCGGCAGTTGAGTCGTTTGAGTCCATAAAGGTTTCAACTCTGGCGTGATAGGCTCTTCTTAGACCAGCTCTTTGTAAGGGGCTAAGTGTCTTTTTACCTCTTTGTTGCATTATTGCAGCTTCTTCGGGAACGCGTTCTTTTTGCTCGGGTAGAGGTACTGATGGAGCCTCCGAACTATTCGATGGCTTATTCTCTGGGTTATTTGTCGGTTCATTGTTATGTTTATTAATACTACCTAGGGATGACGTGATAAACTCAAGTTCTTTAGGAGTCATGTAACCAATATCAACTAGCCCTTTACAAACATTATATACTCCTTCAAGTAATTTGGGATCAGCGTGGCCAGACTCAACTATTTGTTGACAAATATCGTATACTCCACCAAGAATCTCATTTTTTTTCTCGGCATCAATTTCTGTCTCATTATCTTCGGATTCTTCTTCCTCGTCTTCTTCCTCTTCCTCAGATTCCTCGTCTTCTGATTCTTCCTCATCAGATTCCTCATCTTCAGCGTCCTCTTCTTCAGATTCTTCCTCATCGGACTCTTCTTCATCAGACTCTTCTTCTTCCTCGTCTTCTTCCTCTTCCTCAGATTCCTCGTCTTCTGATTCTTCCTCATCAGATTCCTCATCTTCAGCGTCCTCTTCCTCGGATTCTTCCTCATCGGACTCTTCTTCATCAGACTCTTCTTCTTCCTCGTCTTCTTCCT
>JAFWLE010000012.1 GCA_017511205.1 Candidatus Saccharimonadota bacterium | reverse complement strand
GTGCGATAGGCTACACTAACTGCTTTTACTAAAGTTGAGGCAATAATAATGAATAGATAGATTGAGCCAATAATTGGATCAACCCAAGATAGAATGAACAGAAGAATAATAGCTCCGTACGAAATGACACCAGGCAGAATTTCAAAAAAACGATAAATGGGCGTGCGCTTGCCCTGGGGGATTTCTAGATTTTTACGCATTAGGCTTCTCCAGATAGGCGGATAAGTACGAGGAAGGTGCCAAGTATCAACACTGTAGTTGTAAGCAAAAAAAACTTGGACATGCCACTACCGCGTTTATGAAAAATCCTGATTGCGAGAAAACCATGAAATACGCCAAAGATCAAAGCTAGAAGCGGAAAAGCAAGCATGCTATCCCAAGTACCGTCTCGATAGCCACCAATATCACCATAGCCGATTTTCACGACAGCGCTATTTGGATTTAGATGGATAATCGCCACTACAGAGAGCGCAATAGAAAGCAGTAGATTAATAATCAAAATCGCCAAAAGACCACGTTCGTTTTGATAGATTTTTATAATGTCTTCTTTGTACTCTTTCATGATAGTTTTTGGGTAATTTTTTCTACTAATGAATTAATCTGCTGAATAAACATAATGTCGCCAAGTATGCCAACTAGACCAGCAATAATCATCATCCAGCCAATAACCGTAGTTACATCATTAAAGGTGACAAAAATACCAAGCACCATAACGACTAAGGCAAGAAGCATGACATATTTCCAAATTGAAATACCAGCGGAAGAAAGCTTGATGGCAGTGTTGACCCTAATAAGTGATTCATAGATCATCCATATACCCACGATAATACGGAAAACATTTGCGATATCCTCTCCGATTACTAGAGCAGTAATACCAATTAGAATGGAAATAACGCCAAACAATAAATTATTATTGAAAAAATCATTCTGCCCTTTTTCCATGAAATAGGTGATAACCTGAAAAGAGCCTTTCACAATAAAAATTGTGCCCACTACATATGACACTACTCTCACCATAGTGTCTGGCCAGGCAATAAACAGTATGCCCAGAATTAGAATGGCTAGCGATTCTATTGCTGCAGACCATGCAGATTTTTTGATGTCACCACCAATTTGCTCGATGGGGCGCTTAATGATTTCCGCCTTTGGCATAAGATTCTCCTTTTACCTTAGTATAGCATATAATCTTGTTTTTGGTTATTCTAAATTAGTCTCGGGATGATCCATGCTTAATATATCTTGCGTCACGACTTCTGCTTCGAGGTATTTAGCCATTAAATCAGCTAGTTCTTTCAGGGCAGCCTTGAGTTCGTCTACCCTTTCTGGCTCAACGCATTCCATAGCAATGAATTCTCTTGTGGTATCGTCGGTGATTTCGGTGCGCTGTCCATCTCGCCAGTTAAGACATCTACAGACCACCCCCGCATCATCGTAGTAAGCAATTTCGCCTTTAAGTGGTGGCTCTGGTTTTTCTGCGCCGTGAGGCAAGAAGTCTTCATCGCCGTTCATTGCACCAAGATGTAAATCGCCCTCTATCTTAGATAAATCTTCCGCACCAATAGGCAGAGCGTATTGCAACGATATAGAATTTGTAATATCCACCGATGGAAGAATCGAGCCGACTGGATTATCATGGAGTACACGTTTTAGGAGATTTTCAACAGAGGATCTTGCCCCTTTTTTGGTGGGAAACTTTTGATAGGCTTCTCGCCAAATTTTCACTACCTGGTTTTCGGATATGACATCGCTGGTAAGATGCTTTTTGGCCGATTCATTGGCGCCTTTTAGAAGTGCTTCGATTTCGTCAGATTCTTTAGCGCTTAACTTCTTATTCTCTTTAACGCCTTTTAAGACTAATATTCCAACTGCGGCTTTTGGGAATAAGTTCCAAAAGTCTTGGTCTATGATTAGTTTTTTCATCATTAATCCTTTCTTTAAAAAATGGAGCCGATGGCAGGGTTCGAACCTGTGACCTGCTCGTTACGAATGAGCTGCTCTACCAACTGAGCTACATCGGCGCCTCTTACTGTATTATATCATATTACTTCTTCTTTTTGGTAGGTTCAGCATCGCGAGCAGCCGCATTAAGCTGATGAATAAGTTTTTGTCTAGCGTGCGCAGTAAATATCTTACCAAGCCAGGACGTTTTAGGAGTCTGGTTCTTAGAGGTGAGAATTTCGACAATATCACCTTGTTCTAGTTTTTTATTCAGATTACTCATTTTACCATTGATCTTGACCCCTACCACATGGTCGCCAATTTCAGAATGAAGTTTGTAGGCAAAATCAAGTGGCATTGAACCAGCGGGCAAATCCAAGATGTCACCCTTAGGAGTGTATACAAAGATTTGATCGGCAAACAAATTCAGTTTGAGCTTCTTAAGATCCACTTTTTTGCCTTCACGTAATCTAGCGGCGGTGGTCTGAAGCTCTTTAATCCACAGAAGGTTGGTTGGCAGGTGCTCGATTTTGCCTTTTTTATAGTTTTCGGTGACTTTTTGCTCGTTGTAATAGAAGCTGGCAGCCAAACCATGTTCGGCATACTCATGCATTTCTTTAGTACGAATCTGGAATTCGACGATCCTTTTATCTTTTGTAATTACGGTGGTGTGAAGAGACTGGTAACCATTTTGC
>JAFWLE010000010.1 GCA_017511205.1 Candidatus Saccharimonadota bacterium | reverse complement strand
TCAAACATTTTTCTTGCGTCTTCGAGCGAAGTCTTTTGATGTTTCTTCCAGTATTCGACGTTCATATCGCCGTAAGTCTTCCAAGTGTATGGTTCTGGCAAGAATGGCGCATTACCGCCTTTATTCAGATTCGTATCTACAAATTCAAGTAGCATTCGGTGCCATTCGTATAAATGTACCCAAATATCGCGTAGGTTCTTGTCGCGCCCCCAGTGGCGTTCTTTCTTCGATGGATCGCCGGAGAAATCGAATTCGGTGTTCATTTCTTTCTCGCTCATTGAATCAGCCATTTCGATTAGCTTAGCGTAGTACTCTTCGCCGGCTTTTAATAAGTCCTGTTTGTTGCGTGGTCTTGGCATAAATAAATCCTTGTTTACTACTTTAATTATATCATTGGGTGCAAGTCTGCCATTGACATTGTTTTTCTTTTATTTTCTTCATTGTCATTGTTTTAGGTCTCTGCGGCTCCAGTTAAGTCATACATCCTTAAAAGTTCGAATCTCTTTGCCTGCAAAAGTATACCTCAGAACTCGCATGGCATCAGTACCGGGTAGTCTTTCTTAGGTATGACCTTGATCTTCGCTGTGTATTCGGGGTGGTTAATACACCAGTCCACAACCATGCAAAGCCGAATAAGATAGTCTTCTCGCCACTCACCACATGAAGAAACTATTAAACCCGTCGTAAGGCGGTGTTTTTTATTTATACTTAGTTAATCTATTTTTGTGAATTTTTCTACACGCATGTGTAGATTATATTTTTCGCGTAGCGTGGCGATTTCTTGCATCATTGGGGTTTTATGATGGGCATCGAGTGCAGCTTGGTCACGCCATTTGTCGATTAGCATGACGGTTTCTGCGTCGTCCATAGGGAAGAAGTATTCGTAGCGTTCGTTGCCTTCTTCGGCGCGAACTCGGTCGACGATGCCGCTTCTTACCATCTCTTCGGCAAATTGTTTAGCTGAACCGTCTTTGCCAGTGTAGTAGATATTCATGACGAGACTCATAGACTTTCAATCCAATCTTTGATTTCCGAGTCAGTGGCATCTTGTGAGAAACGATGACCGGGCTGCCAGTTTCCTCCGGTGGCTTTGGCTTTGAGGTCTGTGTCGCTCGTGCCGAGCTCAGAAGAATGTGAAGTGCAAAACGGAATGACGGTTTTATTGCCAAAGTCTACTTGTTTAACAAATGAATCTACTGGCCAGGCTGAGCCGCCCCACCAGATTGGATAGCCGATAAATACGGTTTCGTATTCGTCCCAGTCAGGTACAGAAATTGATTTGAGTGCAACATCTTGAAGTGAAGCGTCATTATGCTCGCGTGAAACTCGAGATTCGGAATCGGTCCAGCTCAAATCATCTTCCGTATAGGCCTCGGCTGGTTCAATCTCGAAGATGTCTGCATTTAAATCGGTAGCAATCTTGGTTGCAACATTTTTAGTATGATTTTGCGCCGAAAAGTAAACGACGATTGATTTAGTGTTTTTATCCATAGCTGTTTCCTCCATTTTAGTTGATTGATTTATTCGGTCTTGATTGTCGTCTTTAGAGCTTCCCTTTAAAAACAAAATGACTCCTGCAGTTATTGCGAGGAGACCGACGGCGATTAAGATAAAAGCAAGCGTCTTTTTATCCATATAATTATTATATCATCAAAAAACAACGCTTTTTTGTAGCGCTGAGTATATAATGCCGAGAATCTTGTCATTGGCCACATCCCTGAAAGCATCATGCCAATATTAAAAAGACTCATTCCAGAACCCGAAACTGATGACGACGAAGATATTCCGGTTCCTGATGCTGGTGGCGATGAAGACACTCCGACCCCAGATACCGGTATGTTTACTAGCGAAGGTGGCGGTGTGGAAATGGCGAATGGTTTTTTGGCCATTTTTGCTGTAATTATTGGAATCGTTGTGATGATTGCTATTATAATGAGAAAGAAAGCTAAGCGAGAATAGAGGTTAGATGCATAGTATTGCGGGGAGTCATCCATAATGTACTTTTTTAATATTAGCTTATAAAATTGTCGCAAGACACATCGGGCAAGGTTCTCCTGTGATATAAAGTTCGTAATCCAAAAGATCAAGGTTGGATGCGCTTGAAGGGCGGATTTTTGTTTTTTGGGGTATAATAGCAATATAGAAGGAGGATAAATGCTGATTAAAAATTGTAATCTGATTTCGATGGCGGAAGGGAGGGAAAAATATGAGTC
This sequence comes from Candidatus Saccharimonadota bacterium, assembly GCA_017511205.1. GTDB lineage: Bacteria > Patescibacteriota > Saccharimonadia > Saccharimonadales > Saccharimonadaceae > Nanosyncoccus. The sequence goes on along the minus strand of JAFWLE010000010.1, from coordinate 74,172 downwards.
TGACGTAGATATTTTGATTGAAAATGGTAAAATTTCGCAGATTGGCAAGAATTTAAAAACGCCGAAGGGTGCCGAGGTAATAAACGCAGACGGTAAAATTGTGATGCCGGGGCTAATTAATACTCATGCGCACATTCCGATGAGTATTTTTCGTGAGACGCTTGATGGATATACTTTGCAGGATTGGCTTAATAAAAAGATTTGGCCGATGGAAGACCGATTGACGGCGGACGATATATACTTAGCGTCGCTACTTTCGTTTGTGGAGATGGTAAGTACGGGTACCGTGATGGCGAACGATCAGTATTTTCTATCGGAAAACACTATCAAGGCGGCGCTTGACGTGGGCGCGCGTCTAATGATGACGCGGACGGTTTTTGATGTGACAAAAAATGCAGATGAAATGCTGGCGGAACTGGAAGAATTAATTAAAAAATACAAAGATAAGTATGAAACGATTTATCCGAATGTGGGGATTCATGGTTTTTATACGACTGGATCCGAGACAGTGCAAAAATGTGTGGCGCTTGCGAAAAAATATGACGTGCCGGTGCATGTGCATTTTTGCGAAAATACGCAGGAAGTCGTGGATATTAAAAACAATTACAAAGTAGAAAGTCCGGTGGAGGTGCTAGAAAAATACTGTGGCGATGTGCATACGATTTTGGCGCATGCGGTAAAACTTAGCGAGGCTGAGATAGAACGGCTGGCCAAGTTAGACGTTGCTGTGGCACATAACCCAGTGAGTAATTTGCGGCTGGCTTGTGGTGTGGCGAAGGTTCAATCTATGATGGACAAGGGTATAAATGTGGCGCTGGGTACGGATGGGCAGGGTAGCGGTTCAAGTATGGATTTGTTTGAGCAGATGAAATTTGCGGCGTTACTTCAGAAGGGCGAGTTTGAAAATGCTGGCTACATGGAGAGCTATGATGTACTAAAAATGGCAACGATAAATGGCGCAAAGGCACTGGGAGTAGCGGATGAAATTGGCTCGATTGAGGAGGGAAAAGCTGCCGATATGATTATGGTGGATCTTGATTCTGTTTGTTGCCAGCCGACTGGAAATGTTTTTTCGGATTTAGTTTACAACGCCAAGGGTAGTAATGTTTGCATGACGATGATTAATGGCAAGGTGGTGATGCGGGATGGTAAGGTGATGATGCGGAGCGGTAAAGCTGGTGATGGTGGAGTTAGAGAAATTGATAAAGAATTACTTTATAAAAAATGTGCTGAGATAATTAAAAGAATTAGTTAAAAAAAGCTGCTGACTTTTGTCAGCAGCTAAGCTATGGTTTTTAAGCTTATTGTTCTTTTTTGACTTTTTTCGAAACTACATATAATGCAATGATGGAGCCAAGTGTAATGATGGCTGCACTAATGAGATTATCGATTGCGCCGTTGGTTTCGGAAGTAGAAGCACCGGAATCAGGAGCTTTGATAGTACGATAGGCAATTGCATAGTTAGAGAATCCATCAGTAGCAAAGCTAACAGTGTGGGTATCTGCATCGTAAGAGCCAGAGATTAGTTCGCATGTACCGTCGTGTTTCTCGTGAACAATGGCTACGTCATTACCATTTACGCCTTCGGCTAATACTAAGCTGATATTTGCATCGGCGTTTAATTGTGTAAGATCATTACTCCAAACATCGGTGTCATTATTTGCGCCTTTATAGAAGATTTGTTGCATGTTGAGATCGAGGTAATCAGCGATTTGATATCCCGAGGCGGTTTCTGCAAACTTAGTCACTTGCTCGGCGGAAGGGGTAAAATCATCTACTGAGAGGCGGCCAGTACCGGCGTCAATTGCGCCATTTGAAAGATCTAGAACGCCACTAGTGACTATACTTGAATTGGTCTTGACTACATCACTGGTCTTTGTGAATTTTGCACTAAAATGTCCGTGTCCTGTAGCGGCAGAAGTATCTAAGACATACTGGTTAGTATTGTTTTGTGGGTCAAGTGGCAAACCGTTCATCTTGACACTAGTTAATTGATAACCGTATTGTGGGACAAATTCGAAGACGATTACGTTGCCTTTTTCGAAGTGGATAAAGCCTTCTTTTGTGGTGTTATCAACACAACCGTAGGCTACGCAAGGAATAGAAGCGGAAATATCATTCATGTTTGTAGCATTATCGTAGATTTTAACTACTTTTGCCGCACCGTCGATGATTTTGACATCTTGCGGAGTGCCGGGATCGGTATATCCGGGATTGCTCCAGTTGATATTGTAGGCCTCTGTGACGGTACCGGTAATATCAATCGTATAGCTATTTGCTGCAGGTAAATTGTAAACATTTCTACCGGTAGGCGCAGTAATAGTTTGTGCTTCATCATTGATTTTTACAGAAGTGAGCCTTACGTTGGCAAGGATGTCGCCTTCTACGCTTACATACACTAATTCGCTTTCATCGACGTTGCCACTAGTTCCAGGAGCATCAGTCATGAATTCGGTGCCAACCACTTCGTCTTCACCTTCGATGTGGTTGCCAAAAACAACGCGTGCGCTTGCATTAGTATTGATTTGTATATTCTTGTTGGCTGCCGATGTTGCGTTAGTTAATATTGCAAATGATGCTAATAGCGTAACTATGGCAACGAAAAAATTTGATATTTTTTTCATATTTTAATAATCTCCTTGAGATAATTGTACATAAGTTTTATGAAAAATGCAATATGACATTTACTGTGTCGGATACGATTTTTGTTAATAAATTTTTTGGATAGTATATAATATATACAAAGGAGCTCTATGAAAAACGAGAAAGAATACAATAAGGAACTATTTATAGTCGAAGCGGTGATCGGCGTGGCAGCGACGATCTTGATGCTGTTTGTGGTTTTTGCAGCAGCTTTACTTATGAACATTCAGACTACGGTAAGTGTGGCTTTAATTGTGGTTTCAATAGTGTCATATATTATTATTTGTTTGGGACTTACCAAGATGGAGCAGATAGTGGGCTACTATGAATGCACAAAATGTCATAATAAACAAAAACCATCTTATAGTAGCGTGCTTTGGTCAATGCATTTTGGACGAACAAGGTATTTGAATTGTTCGAAGTGCCATAAGAAAACTTGGCAGAAGAAAGTTATATAAGATTTAGCGTTTTTTCGTTTTAGATTTTTTAGCGGTAGATTTTTTACGCGGAGATTTTTTCTGGCCGAAGACTTCGAGACGGAAAAAGCCGATAGCGGAAGAAGCGACTTCGAGAAAAGTCATGATAAACAAAGCATAATTGCCGGTGAGAATGGTGTAAATGAGATACGGGGAATTGCCAATAGCATTGCCGAGGCGAATCCATTTGGTTTTGCCGTACCACAGGGTCCAAGCGTAAATGAGAGAGCCGACGTAAGGCAAAAGCGAGATGGGGCCAGCCCAGCTGATGGCTGTTAGAATAGTCATGATGATGTAAATAACAATTAGAATCCAAAAGGGGGCGCGATGTTTTTCGTATTTGGTAAAAATGACGTCGCGAACAAAACTGACCATAGCCATGAAGGAACCAGTGATGGCATTTTTGACTAAATATTGCGCAACGATGAAGGCTTCGGAGGCAGTTTGAAGGAGCATGAGATGGCGCTTTTTCTTAAGCTGCATGCTAACAACAGTGCAAATGAGTGCAAGAATACCGAAGGTTTGTTCGAGAATAAAAGTTAAAATTTCGCCATCCATATGATATATTATAGCACTAGTGGAATGATGAATGAGGTTTTGTTGTGATATAATAAGCCTATAAACAAGGAGAGAAATGAAAAAAGTCAGTCCAATTATTTGGGGGATTGCAATTATCGCACTGGGTATAATATTAGCCGGCAACGCGTTTAATTGGTTTAATATTGATTTGTTTTTTGAAGGATGGTGGACCTTATTCATTATTGTGCCAAGCGCAATTAGTTTGATTACGGAAAAAGATAAATTGTCTAGTTTAGGCTTTTTGGCGGCGGGCGTGATTTTATTACTTGCGGCACAGAATGTGTTTTCATATGATGTGGCGTGGAAGGTAATTCTAGCAATCTTTCTGGTGATGATTGGACTGACAATTATTGTGAAAAGTATGTTTCACGGCGATGCGGCGAAGGAGATTGAAAAGAAGATTAATGATTTAAAGGATGAGAAAAAAATGGATTCGCAATCGGCAGTTTTTTCGGGTAATGATAGGGTTTATAAGGATGAAGTATTTAGTGGTTCAAATCTCTTAGCGATATTTGGTGGGGTGGATTTAGATTTAAGAAAGGCGAAATTTAATAAAGATACGGTGATAAAAGCGTTTTGTTTGTTTGGTGGAATTGACGTGAAAGTGCCGGAAGATGTGCGAATTGTAATCCGGTCGGGGTTTATTTTTGGCGGGATTGAAGACGAAAGAAAATCGGATAAAGCGAAAGGTAAATATACGATTTATGTAGATGCGGCGGGGGCGTTTGGGGGCGTGAATATCAAAGACAAAGACGAGAAATAACTCTGAGATGGGGTGGGTTTTCTAATGGTTTAAGGTTGTTTTAAGATGGATACGTATAATAAAGGGGTAAACTTAAACAGGAGAACCATAATGGAAAATCAAACTGAAGTAAAAAAAGACACGGCGAAGGATAAAATAATTCTATTCGTGATTGGTGTGCTGGTCGGGGCAGTGATTTCGGCAGGAGCATTTTTAATTTCTGTGAACACGCTGGGTGGAAATAGAGGTCAGATGACTGGTGGAACACCTCCAGAAATGTCGAACGGACAAAATAGCCAAGGTGGGCCAAGTGGTCAAGGTGGGATGAATGGTCAAGGTGGGCCAAACGGGTCGAGCGACCAGAATGGCCAAAATGGGCAAAGTAGTCAAAACGGGCAGAATGGTCAGCCACCAGAAAAGCCGAGTGACGACAATGATAGCAAAAGTGATGAATAAGGAGGCAAATAGTGAAAAATAAGAAAACAATTATTGAAATAGCAATAATTGTAGTTTTAGTGATAATTCTCGGTGTGATGTGGTTTTTCATCATTCAAGCATTGAATGGCGAAAACAGCGAAGCGCCGGAGATGGGAGGGGGTAGTCAGACAGCAGCGTCGTATTCGGCGGTGAAAGAGATTACGTCAGATGAGGAAATTGATGGCGAAGAATTTACTTCGACTAATAGTGATGAGAATGCAATTTTAGCATCTGGTAATATTAATGCGACGCTTTCGAATATCATGGTGAGTAAAACCGGTGATTCGGATGGGGGTGATAATACGAGTTTTTATGGGACAAATTCAGCAATTCTGGCTAAGGGAGGAGCCAATTTGACTATTAAAAATGCAACTATTGAGACTAACGCAACTGGTGCAAATGGAGTTTTTTCTTATGGTGGGTCAGCCACTACGGAAAATTCGAATTCGGATGGTACAACGATTAATATTTCAGATTCGAAAATTACGACTTACAAAGATAATTCTGGCGGCATTATGACAACAGGCGGGGGAATTATGAATGCCGAGAATCTAACGATTAATACGGCGGGAACTTCGAGTGCGGCGATTCGGTCGGATCGCGGGGGAGGCACCGTGACGGTAAATAAAGGCACTTATAAGACTACCGGAAAAGGTTCGCCAGCGATTTATTCCACAGCAGATATTACGGTAAAAAATACCAAGTTAATTGCGACGTCTAGTGAGGGGGCGATTATTGAAGGTAAAAATAGTATTACTTTGGAAAACGTAGAATTAACTGACACTAATAGTGAACTAAACGGGCAGTCGACAACTTATAAGAACGTGTTTTTGTATCAGTCGATGAGTGGTGATGCAGCATCGGGCGAAGCGGTATTTACGGCTAAAGATTCGACAATTACTACGAATAAAGGCGATAGTTTTTATGTGACGAATACTACGGCAACGATTAATTTGGAAAATAATAAGATTATTAACAATGATGAGTCGGGTAATTTCTTAAGGATTCAAAAGGATGCGTGGGGAAGTTCTGGTAGTAATGGTGGGACAGTAACACTGAATTTGACGAATCAAAAAGCAAAAGGAAAAATCGTAGTAGATGAAATATCTAAACTGACAATGAATCTGACTAATGGTTCTCCTTTTGAGGGAACGATTAATAGTGAAAATGCCGGTGAGGTGGAACTGACGCTTGATAAAACTAGTACATTGACGCTCACGGGCGATACTTACATAAAGTCATTAAACAATGCTGATACAACGAATAGCAATATCAATTTGAATGGCTACAAATTATACGTGAACGGAACAGAACTTTCGATTTAGAAAGTGATTGTAAAAGCTGTAAGATGGTTGGAACTATTACAAGAAATGTCCCAACCATTTTGCTCACAAATGGCTTTCGCGATGGCAAGGCCAAGGCCGGAGCCTTCTTTAGTCTTGTCGGTTTGGTAAAAACGATCGAAAATTTTGTTTAAATCGCTTTTCTTGATTTCGGTGCCGTCGTTTGAAATGGAAAGGGTGTTTTGGCTTAAGGTGATTTCGATTTTTTGGTCACCATATTTAGTAGCGTTGTCTAGTAAAATATCTAAGACCTGGAGGATGTCTTGTTTTGGCATAGTATAGGATTTTTTAGCGCTAGGTTTGAAGGTGATTTTGCCAGAAAACTTGGGACTAAAAATTGCGATATGCTTTTTGATTTCAGAATTTAAATCGAACTTTTCAGGTGGAGTTTTTTTGAGATCGCCGGCATCCATTTTGGCGAGTTTAAGAAGACTTAAAACTAGTTTATTAGCGTGAGTGATTTCAGTTTCGATGTTGTTTTTCCATTTTTCGTCGTCTTTTTTGACGTCCAAAGCTTCCATATTTGCTTCGATGACGGCTAGCGGAGTTTTTAATTCATGTGAGGCGTTTGCGATAAAGAGTTTTTGCTTATCGTAGGAGCTTTTGACGGGTGCGACGATTTTTTCGGAAAGGTAGTAGGTGATAATAAAAACAATGATTTCGATGATGACGCTGACGCCAAGTAAAGTGATGAGAAGTCTGGTGTCACCTTCTTTGCGGTCGGTTTCGATATAATCGTTTAATTCTAGGCTACTGAATTTTCTAGTGGAATTCTGTGTGTCGATTTCAATGGTGGTAATGGTGGATTCTGGAAGTGGTTTGGGCTCTGGCCGCATGCCGGAAGAAAAAAGCATAATAAAAATGCCTGCCAAAATCAAGACGGCAGTGGTAGTAGCCATGGTGATGAAGATGATTTTGTGACGAAGGTGGTTGAACATTTTATGCTCCAGTTAGTTTATAACCTAGACCACGGATGGTGGTAATTTTGGTTTCGCTCTTTATATTTTTTAGGAGTTTGCGGATTCTGGACATATAAGCTTCGACATAATTATCTTCACCGAGGTTTTCTTCGCCCCAAATTTTCGCAAGGAGATAGTCTTTACTTACGAGTTTATCGGGAGATTCCATTAAGGTGGCAATGATTTCGGCTTCTTTGGCGGTGAGTTGTTCGCCGTTTAAGCGGGCATTCTTTTGATCGAGCGAAAGATCGCCGTAGTTGATGGTAGAAGAATTGATGGGTTTAGGACGGCGAGTTAAGGCTTTGATCCTAGCGGCGAGCTCGGCGGTTTTGAAAGGTTTAGCGAGATAATCATCGGCGCCACGATCAAGGTGGTGGATTTTGGTCTCAACTTCCGACAAGGCGGAAAGCATAATGACGGGGGTGGGGACGTTTTTTTCGCGCATACGAATGAGGATGTCGGTGCCAGAAAGTTTAGGCAGCATGATATCTAGAACGACACAATCGTAAATGTCTTTGACGGCTTGTTCGAGACCCTCTTCACCGTCGGCTGCTAAATCTACGGTGAAGCCGGATTTTTCCAAATTGTGTTTGACGGCATCAGCTAAGAATTTTTCGTCTTCTACATATAATATTCGCATAGTTTCTCCTAATGATTATAATACTTTATGTTTCATAATTCATCACATCTCAGGAGCTTCGCAATGTGGTAAAGAAATTTTACCACATTGCTCCGTCCTTGCGGCGGCAAAATCATAGATTTTGCCTTTATATCCTTCGATGTTGATGAATTATGAAACATATTACTATTATTAAATTTGAAGTTGAAATGAAACTGAAGAATTTGAGGAGTAAAATATGAGTTTGAGTTTGTGATATAATTGGGTAAATAATGGAGGAAAAAAGATGTGTGGAATCGTGGGGTATGTAGGTGAAAAACGCGCACAAGATTTTTTGGTGTCGGGGTTGAAGCGACTGGAGTATCGGGGCTATGATTCGGCGGGAATTGTGACAGTATCCGAAAAGAATGAGGCGACTTTGATTCGAGCGAAGGGTAAGATTTCGGATTTGGAGCGAAAGCTAATTGATAATAGACGGGATGATAAGATTGGAATTGGCCATACTAGATGGGCGACGCATGGCGAGCCTTCAGAAGCGAATGCGCATCCGCACCAAGCGGGCAGTTTATATATGGTGCATAACGGAATCATTGAAAATTGCAAAGAGTTGAAAAAGACCTTGAAAGGTCATCAATTCAAATCAGATACAGATTCAGAGGTTTTGGTGGCACTGATTGATTCGTTTTATAAGGATGGAGAATATTTGCTAGTAGATGCGGTGGTACAAGCTCTCAAATTAGTACAGGGGACTTATGGTATTGCGGTGGTTTCGACTAAAAATCCGGATGAAATTGTGGTGGCAAGGAGTGGTTCTCCGCTCGTAATTGGAGTAGGGCAAGATGAAACTTTGATCGCTTCAGATGCTTCGGCACTGGTAGGGCACACTAAAAGAGCGATTTATCTGAACGATGGGGAAGTGGCAGTCATCAAGAAGAACAGTATCGAAATTAAGACTTTGAATGCAGAGCCGGTATCAGCAAAAGTGGAAGAAATTGAAACGAATCTTTCGGCGATTCAAAAAGGTGGGTATGATCATTTTCTTTTGAAAGAAATTATGGAGCAGCCGGATTCCTTGGTGGAAACTTTGCGAGGAAGAGTGGACGTAGATAACGGTTTAGTGCATTTAGGTGGTCCAGGTTTGTCAGAAAAAGAATTACGTGGTATTCAACATTTAATAATTGTAGGTTGCGGAACGGCATATCATGCAGGGATGCTGGCGGCATATTATATCGAGCAGTTCACGCCAGAGATTACGATTGAAACGGTGATTGCTTCGGAGTATCGATATCGGCAAGCATATATCCCGAAAAATTCGGTGGCTCTAATTGTGTCGCAGTCGGGTGAAACGGCAGACACTTTAGCGTGTCTTCGGGAGATTAAGAAGCAGGGTGTTAAGACAATTGGGATTGTGAATGTGATTGGTTCGACAATCGCACGAGAAGTAGATGGTGGAACTTATGTACATGCTGGGCCGGAGATATCGGTGGCTTCAACAAAAGCCTTTACTTCACAGGTGATTGCCATGGTGATGTTTGGAATGACGATTGCACAAGCAAAGGGAGTAAGGAATACGATTCTGAAACCATATGTGGATGAAATTGCTAAATTGCCGGATGAGATTAAGAATGTTTTGGCTGGTAATCGTGAAAAAGTGAAAGAAATTGCTGGTAAGTATAAAAAGTATGACCATGCGATATATTTAGGTAGAGACACAGCTTATCCGACGGCGATGGAAGGAGCGTTGAAACTAAAGGAGGTTTCATATACGGATGCCAATGCCTATGCGTTTGGAGAATTGAAACATGGACCGTTGGCACTAGTGGATGATAGATTCTTTGAAACGGCATTTTTGCCAAAGGGAATGTTGTACGAAAAAGCAATTTCAAATGTACAGGAAGTTTTGGCGCGAGGTGGGCATGTGATAGCAGTGACGAATAATGCTAAGTTTGATTTAAAAGTAGACGATACAATAAAAATCGATACGCAGCTTGAGATATTCGTGCCGATTCTCATGAATCTCATATCGCAATTATTTGCATATTATGTAACGGTAGCAAAAGGATACAACGTAGATCAACCGAGGAATTTGGCCAAGTCTGTTACTGTAGAGTAGTCTACTATGATATAATAGACATATGAGGAAAAGATCCGATTTTATTTTGAGATTATGCCTGATAATCGGAGACGCGGTAGCGCTAATATTGTCGTTCGCTTTTGCTTATTTTATTAGAGTATATGTGGATCCGAGACCTTTTGTTTTTGAATCACAATTGGCTAATTTTACATTGTCGGTGGTGTTTTTGGTGCCGATTATGTTAGTGGTAATTGCGGCACTTGGACTTTATAAAAAATCGATTGTGATTAATCGTTCGAGATTGCCAGAACGGGGGAGATTGATGCTAGCGGCAATACTGTCGGTAGCAGCATTGATTGTGTATGGGTTTTTCACAGAGCAAGATGTTTTCCCAGTGAGGATAATGGCGCTCACGGCAGTCATATTATCGTTTGTTTTTTTGCTGCTGGAAAGGGTGATTGTAAGATTCGTGATCAGGTTGATTTTTAGAAATGATTATGGTGTCAAACGGGTGATTATTATTGGGAATCATAAAAATACGGGATATCTAGCGGACTTTATTGCTTCGACGCCGGAATGTGGTTATAGGTTGGCTGGGATTGTGGCGGCGAAACGGTTTATTCCGGAGGATTTACGAAAAAAGCAGTTTTCTTCGCTGAAGGAGGCTTTGAAAAAAACGCGAACGGATGCGATTTTTCAAACGGACGAAAAACAGACTGAATATGTATATCGTCAAACAATATTAAATCACATGGAATATTATTTTGTGCCTTCGGAAACGGCGCTTTCATCGCATTTTGGCGAGTTGGAGTTAATTGGTAATACGCCGGCGGTGATGGTGGTGACGACACCGCTTATCGGTATGAATGCAATGATCAAGCGGACGTTTGATTTCTTGTTTTCTCTGATCTCAATTATAATTACAGCTATTCCGATGGCGGTTATTTGGCTGGTTTTGAAACTATCGGATATTGAACATTCACCGCTCTATGTGGACGAAAGATTGACGCAATACAATCGAAAATTTAAATGCTATAAATTCCGGTCGATGAAGGCGGAATATAGTGGCATGACGGCAGACGAGGCATTTGCGAAAATGGGGAAGCCGGAATTAATTAAGAAATATCGTAAAAATGGTGATTATATGAAGAATGACCCGCGGATTACGAAAATTGGGCGGTTTATCCGAAAGACTTCACTAGATGAGTTGCCGCAGCTATTTAATATTTTGAAGGGAGATATTTCGTTGATTGGGCCACGAGCGCTATTACCGGGGGAGCTGAGAGATTATGGTGATCGATCGTTAATTTTGACGGTAAAATCGGGTTTGACTGGTTTTGCACAGGTGTCTGGCAGACGGGATATTTCGTTTGAAGAAAGAAGAGCGCTGGATATTTATTACGTGAGAAATTGGTCTTTGGCACTGGACCTTTCGATTTTCTTTAAGACGATTGCGGTGGTTTTAAAGGGCGAAGGTGCGAAGTGATTTGGAGTAAAAAATGAAAGTTGCGCTGGTTTGTGATTGGCTGACAAATGTGGGAGGAGCGGAAAAAGTGCTCCTAGAAATGCATAAACTATTCCCGAAGGCGCCGATTTATACTTCAAAATATAGCCCGAAGGGAATTGATTGGTTTAAAGATGCGGAGGTAAAAACGGGGTGGTTGCAAATCTTTCCGGTGTTTATGCGGCGGATTTTGGGGCCTCTTCGGCAAAGCTATTTTTCGCATCTTGACCTTTCGGATTACGACTTAATCATTTCGGTAACAGGGGCGGAAGCGAAGGCCGTGAAGTCGGGAAAGTGGCTTCACGAAAAGGGAGTAAAAAACGTGAAGTGTCCGAATGGGCTTCACATTTCTTTTTGTCATGTGCCGACACAGTATTATTGGGAAATGTATGATACTTATGTGAAGAATCCAGGATTTGGAATTTTGAATCCGGTAGTGAGAGTGTGTTTTAAAGCTTTAGTGAAGCCGCTAAGAAAAGCGGATTTGAAAGCGGCGAAAAGGCCGGACTATTATATTACGATTTCGGAATACGCGAAGGAACAGATTCAAAAATACTATGATCGCGAGGCTACTGTAATTCATCCGCCGGTGGAAATTGCAGAGTTTCGAAGGCAGTTGAGCAATATATCTCGGGGACGGGGTCGCTCCGGCCCGTCGTCACGGGCGGAGCGCCCCTCATACCTCGACCCTATCGGGTCGTCCGCTGGGCGTCGCTTCAATACGAAAAACAAGTTTTTCGTATTCTCAGCTCCTTCAGCGATCGGTCGTGACCTCCGGAAGCCCCTCGATATAATTGCTCAGCTGCCTTCGGATTATTATATTATTACCAGTCGGCAGGTGAATTGGAAGAGAATTGATCTTGCGATTAAGGCGTGTTTGAAACTTGGGCGGAAACTTCTAGTGGTGGGGGAAGGACCGGAGCATAAGAAACTTGTAAAAATGGCAGGGAATTCAGATTTGATTGAATTTGTGCCACTTGTGGAAAAGTCTGAGTTGGCAGGATTATTAGCTGGGGCGAAGGGATATTTGTTCCCTAGTAAAGAGCCTTTTGGGATTGCGCCAGTAGAGGCATTGGCAGCGGGGTGTCCGGTAATTGCGTATGGTGAGGGTGGAGCTTTAGATTACGTCTCGGAAGGCAAGAATGGAGTTTTGTTTGAAAAACAGACGGTGAAATCGCTTGTCAACGCGATAGAAAGGTTTGAGAAGCTGAATTTCGATCGAGAAAAAATTTCGAAAACAGCGGAAGGGTTTGAGACAGAAAGATTTGATAGAGAAATTAAGGAATTTGTGAATGAAAAAACTAAGTAAGGTTTTTAAATTTTTGGTTAAGATACTACCGGCAATTTTGTTTTTTTCGTACTTCCCAGTTATTTCCTTTGGCACGAATGAAACAATGAATTTTGAGCTTTCCCTGCCTTTGATTTGGCTTTTGATTTTTGATGTGGTAGCTTTTGTTTTAATGATAAAAAAGAAATTATTATTTAAAAATTTGAAGTGGCAGTGGGTGTTATTCCCTTTGTGGCTGACACTAACCGTGGTATGGTCGCGAAATTCGGTAAGAGGACTTCTCACAGTTGGGATATTGTGGTTGATTTATTTCGCCGGATATGCGATGTGGACACTGAAAGGGGAGTTTGATGGAAAATTCCGAGAATCTTTCTGGAAATGGTTCTTCGGGTCGGCAATGGTCGTATGTTTGTGGTGTTTCTTGCAATGCATTTTGGACTTAGCGGGAGTGCCGAGAGAGTGTAGCTTGATGTGCCCGGGATGTAAATACGAAACATTTGGGTTCCCACATCCGAATGGCTTTGCGGCAGAACCACAATTTATGGGAAATTTGCTCCTCGCGCCAGCGATAGTAGCGGCGTGGATGCTATTCAGGAAGCAGACTATTAGAAGTTTAGGACGGAAGCATTCGCGCGGAGCAGTTTTTACAACGGCGAAGTCGGACTCGGCCCCAAATTACAGTTCGGGATCCTCGTCCGTTGCCGTTGTAAAAACCACAACCGGCTCATGCTCTTTATGTCCTAAATTTCTAATAGTCTGCTTCTTCACATCATCCGCGACGATATTTTTGACGTTGTCGCGAGGAGCAATTTTTGCATTTATTATTGCGATGGTGATTATGTCGGTCGTGTGGGGTGTGAAGAATAAGAAACAGTTAAAAAGAATTGGTTTGGTTTGGTTGATGGTAGTTCTCTCTTTCTTGTTTACTTTGAATTTGCAGGGTTTAATGGCGGAGGTGTCAAAGACTAATGATACGTATGTTTCGGGGGTTTCGAAGGTAATTAATCAATTGACGCTTGGTAAAATCGATTTAGGCGGAAGTCAGGTAAAAAAACAAGAAGATGCTGCGCAGAAGGAAGACAATTCTAAAGAAGAGAGTGAGATGAAGCAGGCGAATTTTGATGGTTATGTGGAAGTTTCAACTGAAGCTAGGATGAGTGCAACTGAGGCTGCGCTTGAGGCTGGCTTTGATAGTTGGCAAACGGCGCTATTTGGAACGGGGCTCGGGAGCGCCTCAATTATAATGTACGAAAAAGGAGTTTTTCCGACACCAAAAGAAATTGTAAACAACGAATACGTGAGTTTGTTCCTAGAGACTGGATTAATTGGCACGATGCTTTTAATATATGGCTTTGTTTTAGTAGTGAAAAAGGTGCGAGAAAGTCAAGCTAAGTTGGTGATATATGGTTTGATTTTGGCTTATGCGATTTCGCTATGCTTTTTCTCGGGACTAGCTAATGCTTTGCAGATTTATTTGTTAGTTCCTTGTTTTATGAGTATATTTGCGGAAAAACGTTAGTAACTATTGACATTAGCTTTTTAAAGGGTTATTATGTATTTGTAGTAAGGTCAAAAATAAACAAGGAAAGTAAAATGATTTCTGTTTGTAGATTTACAAAAAAGATGACGTGGCTGTGTTTTTTGGTCGCGTTTGTATTTGCTGGTTTTGGCGCAGCTGACGTTTTTGCTGAGACTGGTGTGTCTGACGTAGAGGATGCGACTATAACTATACATGTACTTGGGGCTGATGAAGATAAGCCTGATACGCCAGATGATCCAGAGGGTGACCCTGATCCAAGTGGACAAGATGATCCAGTGATACCTGATGATACCCCAGTTGGGCCTGATGTTGGGCCAAGTGATGACGAAGGGCCTGAGGATGAGATAGATGATGGCGATGGCATAGATAGGGAAACGGATGATGATGAGGAGGATTTGCCAGTACCAAACACGAGTGGTGATGATGGCGATGCTGGTAGCGATGAGACTGGTCTTGCTGTGCCAGATACTGGTGGAGATACAAATACGGAATTATTTGGTAATGCAAATGGTATAGTTGTCTTGGCAGTTGTAGGAATTTTGGTGATGGTTGGAATTGTGGTTTTGATGAATAAACGAAGACAGGCGGTTAGGAAATTTGATTTTGGCTTTTCAAGCAATCGTGGAAGTAGCTTTAGAGTTCGAAGTGGAAAGAATATCTATTCTAGTATGGGGTTTGACGGAACAAAGAATAAATGGTTGAAATTTTTCAGCTTCCAGAGAATTGCAGGTGCTGTATTGATGTTTACTTTAGTGATTGTATCTGTATGCGTGTTTAATTCTAAGAAGGAAGAGTCTGAGGAAGCCTCAGCAGCTGGTTTTGACTATCCTTATACAATTTCGGTTGATGAAAATGGGCATTATGATATTTACGTGCGACAGGGTGAGTATGCGAGGGCAGCGTTTGCAATACGGACGAGTACAGATAATTTGACGGGTTATACTCTCAGTATGTCCACAGAAAAAGATGAGTTGGCGAATGCAAGCGACAGCAATGCGCATATTCAGATGGTAAATGACGGCACGACTGCGGATGGATTTACGGATAATAAGTGGGGCTTTTCAACGGACGGAACAAGCTTTGGCAAGTTGCCAAAGGGAAGTGGAAGAGGCAAACTTGTTCGCCAGACTAAGGGGGCTTCGGCAGGTGGTAATTCGACGGTAGTGTATTTTGCTGCTAAAATAGCGAACGATTTGCCGGTAGGTGATTATGCGGCGACTTTGCATCTTGATGCCGAAACGAACCCAGTTTATAAGGTTTTGACAATCGCGAATGGTAATGTGGCCAAAATAACAAAATCTGATGGTAGTGTTATTTCTTCAAATTCGAAAGTGCTTTTAGGTGAGGAATTAAACATTAGCAATTCGACTGATGCAGCTGGTATTTTGCAGACGGTAACTGTGAATGGTCAAGTGAATAATAATAGCAAAGTAACCGTGACTGGAGATTTGACGATTGGTACGGAGGATGATAGTTTGCATTTCCTGAGGAATGATTATGAAAAGGATAGCATTAGTTCGATTGGTGATGCGATTTTGATAAAGAGCAAAGGAAAATATTGGTTAGTTGATACAGGAAGAGTGGATAGTAGCACTGGTGCGCCTAAGGGTGAAACGGTAGCGGCATATCTAAAAAAGCTTGGAATCAAGTATGTGGATTATGTTTTGATTACACATATACATGGTGATCATCGGGGCGGGGTTCCTGAATTAGTGAGAGGTGCTTATATCAACGATCGGACTACTGTGTATATTAGGGGATGTGAGGCTACACAAACCATTGCTGATGATGGAACTAGCTATACGGGCAGCGTAAAAACTGGCTGTACGGATATGGTTAATGCTCTTAATGCAGCGCATGCAAATGTAATTGATTTTTATAATCATGAAGCGGAACGGGCGAGTATAAAAGCAAATGGCATAGATTTTGGAAACTTTAAGATGACGATGTTTAACATTGATGATGATGATTCGGATGGTCACATAGATGGTAATAGATATCGTGAGAATTTGAATTCTATCGGTATGAAGTTAGAGCATAAAGTTAATCATAAGACTGCGTTTCTAGCGGCTGATTGGGAGTGGGGAGTAGAGGATAAATATGGTTCATCGATTGGTCAGGTGGACATTTTGAAGGCTGGTCACCATGGAGGTAAGACTTCGAATACCTATGAGTTCATAAAAGCATTAAATCCAAAGACAATGGTTCTTACTTCGAGAAATGTGGCAACTCAATATGGGAACCCAAATCGGCAAGCGGCGGCATGGGCATATGTGGAACAAAGAGGCGGAACGGTTTATTTCACTGGGTCTAAGAGTGTTGATAGTAAAGCTACTGATGATGCGGTTTCGGTTTACTTTGATAATTCTAGTTATTCCGTTAAGAAGGGTGTGGACAATAAACATGACATAATGAAAGATGCAAATACATATAAGGAGAGAGGCAAACAAAGTAGTAAGCCGTATGTTTGGGATTGGGACGGTGGAACTTTGGGGTGGTATTATCCTAAAAATAAAACTGGAAGTGGTGGCAAGGAGGCTTATACTAGCTATACCACTAAGTATTACGTGTATGTTTATAAGAAGTTGTCGTCCTATGGGAATATACTTGCACATGTTGATAGATGCGGGACCAATGATGGTGGTACTAAAGATGGCTATTATTATACCTTCAAAACATCGTTCGGTGATGGTGTGTCAAAAGGTAGAACTTCTAAAAGCGAATGCAAGTAGATGCGAAAGCACTAGATTTTAGGCAGTGAGATCTTTGCGGAAGAAATTAGTGTCGTAGATTCCGGCGCCATGATGCTTGTAGAAGTTTTGGGCAGCTTCGCGGCCGTGACCGGAAGTGAACTCGAGTTTTTGACAATCGTGAGCTTTACCCCATTCTAACATGGCTTCCCAAAGGGCGGTGCCGACGCCTTGGCCGCGAACTTTTTCGTCAGTGACGAAATCTTCGAGATAGGCGTTTTTCCTGATCCCTGCGCCCATGGTGACAGACATGGTAGCGATGCCGATGATTTTGCCATTATCATCAACAGCCATGAGGAGATCATGCCATGGGGAGGCAATGATGTCGTCAAACCATTCTTTTGGGATTTCGCCTTTATCTTTGCCGGAACGAGACAATTGAATTAAAAGTTCTCTAATCCTGTTGGCGGTTTCTTTTTCATATTTTTCTAATTTAACAATTTTCATAGTGTTTGCTCCAATTCTTTTTTAAGCTTGTTAGCGAGATCGGTAATTTTTTGTTCGTCATTTCCCCACATGGTGATGCGAATGAGAGGTTCGGTGCCGGAAGGACGGACGAGGAGGCGGCCGGAAAGAGTGTCGAGTTTTTTACTGTATTCGAGAAGAAGTTTTTTGGCCTTGTCGGAGGATTTGAGAGCTTCTTTTTGAGCTTTGGTGGCGGGCATGTTCAAAATAACTTGAGGGGATTTGGTAATAACACTGGCAAGGGAAGTAAGAGTTTGATTTGAGGTGACGACAGCTTTTGTTACCATAAGAGCAGTGAGCATACCATCGCCGGTAGGTTCGTCTGGCAGAATTGTGTGACCAGATTGTTCCCCGCCGATTTTGATTTGATTCTCTTTCATAGCAGCAAAGACATTGGAATCGCCAACGGGAGTAATCTCAGCTTTGATGTGGTTTTCTTTGGCCCAATTAAGTAGACCTTGATTGGCCATGACGGTAATAGCGATAGAATTGAGATTTAAGAAATTAGCGAGGATGGCGATAGTTTGGTCGCCGTCAATTATATTACCCTTACTGTCGATGAGTAGACAGCGGTCGCCGTCGCCATCAAAGGCTATGCCAAAGTCGAGATGATTTTTAGTGACAAGAGCTTGTAAGGATTCGAGGTGAGTGCTGCCGCAAGCGTGGTTGATCTTAGTATTATAGCTGGAGTCGGCATGAATTAAATCAACTTTGGCGCCGAGGGATTCGAAGATATCTTTATTGATGACGCTAGTAGCACCGTTGGCGCAGTCCATACCGAGATGGAGGCCAGTAAAATTAGCTTTGCCAACATAATTTAGGAGATGCTCTTTATAAAGCTCGAGAGCTTCGGTGTGTAAATCTTCTCGCAGAGAAGGGGAGACTGGCGAAAAAGAGAATTCTTTGGTAGTGAGGGCTTGTTCAATTGATTTGCAACCTTCTTCGCAAAGCTTTTGACCGTAATTCTCTCCTCGCTCGAAAATCTTGATACCATTATCGGTATAAGGATTGTGAGAAGCGGTGACATCGATAGCGAAATCGAAGCCCATATTATAAAAATAATAGTTGATAGCGGGAGTGGGGAGAATGCCGACATTGCCATATTCGAGACCGAAGGTTTCGAGGGCGATTTCGAGGTCTTGTAGAATCCATTCAGAGGATTCGCGGGTGTCGCCGCCAATTAAAACTTTGATATTGTCGCCAGCATAATTGACGAGGCCATTGATGATGCGGGCGAGAAATTCGGGGGTGAAATCCTCGGCTGGTTGACGGATACCATCGGTACCAAAATATTTCATAATAAACTCCTGATTACTTTGATAGTTAAAATGACGTCTTCTACAGTGCTACCGCGTGAAAGGTCGGCGAGAGGTATTTTGAAACCCTGGATAATTGGGCCAGCAACAGTGTATCCACCAAAACGTTCGAGAGATTTATAGAGAATATTGCCGGAATTGAGATCGGGCGTGATGAAAACGTTGGCTTTTCCTTTCACAGTGGAGGTAGGGAATTTTTTGGCAGAAACGGCTGGATCGATAGCGGCGTCTAATTGCATTTCGCCATCGATAATCCAATCGGGGTGGAATTTTCTGATTTTATCAATTACAAAATGAATTTTAGGCAGATCGGGATTTTTGCCACCAGAACCGTTTGTAGAGTAAGAAAGCATAGCGATGATAGGGGTTTCTTTAGTAAAGGTTTGATAGGTGGTGGCGGTGTCTTCGACGATGGTGTATAACTGGTTTTCGTCAGGAATTTTGATGACGCCACCATCAGCGAGAGCGAGGATTTTACCCTCTTTTTCGCAGATAAAACAGCTGGAGAAGAAGGCGGATTTTAATGGAAGAGTGGTTTTGCAAGCGAGTAGAACATCGCGAGTGGAATCGTCGAGACCAGAAATTAGGGAATCGGCAAGGCCGCCTTTGATCATATTAGTAGCTGTTTTGAGATTGTCAGCTGGTAAAAATGTAAGATCTTGGAAGTATTCGGTGGCGTTTTTTGCAACCTTGCTATTTTTTATCTCCGGAAAAACTATTTTCATGTAATTATTATAGCATAGGTATTTGGGGGATGGTGGAGTTTTTTGAGGAGGTTTTGTAAAGAGATTTAGTGAAAAAATTAGAGAAAATTATTTTTTATCGTCTTTTTTATCGTCTTTTTTATCGTCTTTCTTAGTGCTGGCTTGAAACTGTTTGATGGCTTCTTCCTGTTGTCTGACGTCTGAGGCGGTGAGACCTTGATAACTTTCTGGCTTTGCAGTAACGATGATATATTTGTCGTTTAATTCAGCGTTTTCAAATTCTGGCTGGGATTTACGACGCTCGAGAGCAGCGGCGGCAGCTTCGGAGTCGGTGTATTCGAAATAGGTTTTGAGCCCAACGACATTATCGCCATCAAAATCATAGACGACAAAAGTTTGGATGTGGGATGGTTCGCTGGTAGAGCCAGAGGTACTCATGCCAATGACGGACTTAGTCTCGTCGGAGACGAAATAATCTTCGCTGATCGGTTCGGGTTGGAGCTTTTGGATAACAAGGACAATAATGATGGCGGTGAGTAAGACGGTAGCAATGACGCCTAGAATGTTGAGAATAATTTGAAGGGTCCTAGCATTAAGATTGGCGATTTTGGCCTGAACTTTGGATCTGGTTTTTTTAGTAGTTTGCTCGGATTCGATGGCGGATTTGGTGTCTTTGATATCGTCGGCCTTGGTTGATTTTTGAGATTTTTTTTGAGGTTTGATTTTTTTGATACTTTTAAGTGGATTCTTGATTTTTTTCAAAGCGGCAGATCCTTTGAAACGACTGCGGGTTTTTTCTTCATCTTTTTTGGAAGTTGAAATGCGGTTGACCGTGATGGAGATTGGTTCGTCATTTTTAGGCTTTGGCTCTGGCGTTTTTTTAGTATCTTTATTAACTATATCAATGGCTTTGCTCATAACACTCCTTTTAACATATACACTATATTATAATACAGATTTTGGATTTGAGAAAGGGGGATGAAGAGAGCCTCTTAAATATCAAGTGGAAGGTCTAACGAAATGGTGGTGTCTTCTGTTATGGTGACGGTATTAGATTGAGTGATGTAGTTGGTTTCTGATTTAGTATAGGTACAAGTATCACCATAGTGGAGATTGGTTTCTTGTCCGTCCTGTGTATAGGTTTCTGGGTATGTACCATCGGTATTTTGGAGACGATACTGTTTGGTACAAGTATAATTGATGTTTTTACTAGTGAGACTTAAAGTAGCTGTGCCTGAAACGGAATAATTGGTGGTGGCAGAAGAGGCGGAATCGAGGGTTCCATTAGCTGTAGTAGACCAGGTATCAAATTCGTAACCATTTGCGTAGGTAGCGGTGATGGTGTAGTTCGTGCCATGCTTTAATGAAACTGTGTCACCACTAGTAGATACTGTTTGAATACCATAGTTTGCATGATAGAAGCTAATGCTACTGACGTTGCTATCCATATTTACTGTGACAGTATAGGATGGAATGGCAGAACTTGTTACGGTAAGAGTAGTATCATCGGAAACTGTGTAAGTGGTCGGGTTGGAAGAAGTAGAGCTCAGTGTACCGTTAGCTGTAGTAGTCCATGTGGCGAGTTCGTAGCCAGTTTTGGTATAGGCTGTAACGGTATAGTTAGTATTTTCTCTTAGTTTTACGGTGGAGCCATTTCGAATAGCAACTTTGGTTGGCCAGTCTGGATTGGTGAAGGTGGCGTATTGTATATTGGAATCCATGTTAACAGTTACGGTGTTAGTGGAAGCAGCTGTAGTAGAAGTGACGGTGAGAGTTGAAGCGCCAGACGGAGTGAAGTTGGTGTGAGCACCGCTGGTGTTAGCTATAGTAGCGCCAGTGGTAGTGTAAGAAGAGATTTCATAACCTTGTTTGGTGGCAGCGGTGACACGATAGGTGACGCCTTGCTTTAAGGTGACGGTGTTATCATTTGTTGAGGTGGATGTGCAATCGTAAGTAAAAGTATTTGTGTTATATATATTATATTTATCATTACAGAACGAAACTTTGTTAATATTTGAATCCATATTAACAGTTGTAGTCACATTACTTGGGATTGGCTGGCTAGTTGCGGTGAGGGTGGTATCGTCAGTTGGAGTAAAGTAAGTATTGTCATCACCCGATCTAGAATTGATGGAAAGCTTGTTCGATGGAATGATTCCGTTTTCTCCTGGGTTCCAGAGGGCTAATTCATAACCAGAGGTGGTGTCGGCGAAGATTCTATAAGAATTACCACGATTAAGCGAAATAGTGTCGCCCGAAGTGGAGATAGTTTGAGTTGTATATGAACCAGAGTCTGGAAATTCACCGCTTAGCCTAATACTGTTGATATTTGAATCAAAGTATACGGTAATAGTGGTAGTAGACGTAGTAGTATCATCAGGGATGAAAGTTCCATTATCATCCCAAGTACCAGATCGTTTAGTGAAGGTGGGATGGTATTCTGAAGTGCCACTATTTCCTGCGAAATAGAACATGTAATTGAATCTATTATTTGACCAGTCAGTTTCTCCTGTGGTGGCTTTAACATTTTTAATATCCCAATCGTTCGCTCCGTTGGTATTAGTAAGGGAATAAGCATCAGAGAACATACCGCTCATATCTATGACGCTGCTAGTATTCCAATTAATAGCGCCGTCTATGTTGGTGAGGGAGGAAGCATTTTGGAACATACAGCTCATGTCCGTGACACTGCTAGTATCCCAATTAATAGCGCCGTCTATATTGGTGAGTGAAGAAGTATTCCAGAACATATAGCTCATATCTGTGACGCTACTAGTATCCCAATTAATAGCGCCATCTATGTTGGCTAGGGCGTCGGTTTGGTCGAACATACTGCGCATACTCGTAACGCTACTAGTATCCCAGTTAATTGCTCCATCTATGTTAGTAAGAGATTTGGTGCCACTAAACATACGGGACATATTCGTAACATTACTGGTATTCCAGTTTGCGAGAGCATCTATGTTGGTAAGATAGTAGTTGCCATTGAACATATAACCCATATCTGTGACACTGCTAGTATCCCAATTAATAGCGCCATCTATGTTAGCAAGGGAAGATTCACAGCTATCTTGGAAACATGCATTGAACATGCCGCCCATGTTTGTGACGCTGCTAGTATCCCAGTTAATTGCACCATCTATGTTGGTAAGGGACTGAGTTTCCACGAACATGTCGCTCATGTTTGTGACGCTGCTAGTATCCCAGTTAATTGCACCATCTATGTTAGTGAGAGAGATAGCATCAATAAACATACCATTCATATCTGTGACATTACTGGTGTCCCAGTTTGCAAGAGCATCTATGTTGGTAAGAGAGTAGTTGCTTGCAAACATATAATCCATATCTGTGACGTTACTAGTATTCCAATTAGATAATGCGGAAATGTCAGTGAGGGCAGCGTAGGCATTAAAGGCAGAGCTAGAGTTTGCATTCATATAAATTTCCTTAGCTTCGGTGTAGAAGTATATAATGCCAGCATTATTAGTATTGTCAAAGAAAACATAAACAGGATATTCTGAATCTGGCGTAGAGACGGTGTTAGTGTCAGATGGGATAAAATCAGCAGGTAGATAATCTGACATACGAAGAGCTTTGATTGTAGATGAAACAATACCATGATTAATTATAGTTTTTTCAGCTACAGATTTAATATTGCTGTTGAGTTTGAAGCCAGCAATTAAGGTAGTAGCACCGGTTTTAGATATACTAGTAAGCGAGAGGGTAGAGGTACCAGTGATATTATAGGTTGTGGCTGTTGAGGCGGAGTTGCCTAGAGTTCCGTTTGTCGTTGTAGACCAAGCGCTAAACTTATAATCGTCAGCAAAGCTTGGAGCAATCATATATGTGGTGTTGCTATATAGAGTGATTGTACCAGTGTGAGTACCGTCACCATTATTGTTGGTATTGATAATTTGTTGGACGGCTGAGTCCGCGTAATAGAACCCTACGCTGGATGAGTGCTCATCTAGATTGACTGTGACAGTGTAACTGGAGGCAGCTTGTGAGGTGGCGGAAAGAGTGGATGTGCTAGTAATGGTGAAAGTGGCAGGATTAGTAGAAGTAGAGCTGAGTGTGCCATTTTCGCTGGTGGCCCAACCGACAAATTCATAACCTAGAGGAATTTCGGCTTTAATTTCATATTCTACGCCTTTTCTTAGTTCTATAGTACTATTATTCGAAGTTACTACGGTTGTTCCATAGACTGGATTGGTAAAGGTGATGCTATTGATATTGGAGTCTAAATTTACAGTGATTTCGGAGAAGGCATGGTCATCAAGAAGGCAACGGACAGAATAACCAATATTGCGATAGGCATTGTTTTGCGGATAAACAGAAGTTGATGATGCGTATGAGTTATAGATACTTCTATTGCTGTTATAGGTAGAAGACCAAAGGTAGCCATAGCTATTTTGGTTAGACAGCGAGCCGCTATTAATATATCCAGAAAGCGGGGTGGAGAGAGCATTACGGATATTGGTAGCATCAGTGCCACTGTATGAGTTGCTACTAGAATTAGTGATAGCGACAGCTAGACCTTTGTATTCACCGTTATCTCCACCTGTAGGCATACGCCAACCTGCCGGGCAGATATCTTCGTTTGTATCCATGAGTGTATTAGTGTTAGGATCGGAGGATGGGCTGTTAGTATAGCTAGTACCGTCACCATAGCAGTAAGAACCGGCAGATGCAGCACAGTAGTTGTAGTAGACACCGCTTTTACCGCTGCCATTACCATAAGATGTAGTAGTATCGTCTTTGTATGCGTTATTAACTTTTGGATCAGAATAGCTATAGCCGCTAGTCCAATTAGAGCCAGTTAAACCGCTTATAGCATATTGATCTGAAGTGGTGCCACCACCATTTTTGAGGTAATTTAAAGTATTATTACTGGCGTTAGTGTTGGAGCTAGTAAGATTCGTTGTAATAGTGTTATCTGTAAGGTCTAGTCTTAGATTGTCTAGCATCCAACAGTTATCATCGGCTAGTTTTGCAATTCTGTAGATTTCGCCGTCACGATAGTCTTTAAGTTCTATGATGTCATTGGTGGATAAATTGTTACACATATTAGTTGTAAAGTTACTCATGTAGGAGGGTTGCTTGGATGTGAGGGAGAGAGTAGCATCGCCAGTTATTATATAGGAAGTGGCAGCGGCGATATTATTACCAAGAATGCCATTTGTTGTGGTAATCCATTCGTTTGTGGTATAGCCAGTGGAGAAGCTTGAAGAAATAATATAAGTAGCGTTTTGAGCTAAGGAGACAGTTTCGGTGTGAGAGCCATCACCGTTACTATTTTCGTTTGTGATTGTTTGAGCGCCTAGTATTGCGTTGTAAAAGCTAACACTTTGGACATGTTCATCTAAGTTTACAGTTACCGTAGAGCGTGGAGCTGAGGCGCCATCACCAAGGAGACAGCGGACAGATAAACCATAAGATCGATCTCGATTGTTGGTAATGACATTGTAACTATATGTGTCGACAGATAGTTGGTTCATATAACGCGCATTGAAGTATGAAGATGACCAGAACCTTCCTTCGCCAGTTATTCTCGAGCCATTTATAAAGTAACTTGAAAGTGGAGTAGATAGTTTTTCGCGAAATATGGTAGCACTATATCCGTTACAAGCGATATTGCATCCTTGCCCATTGATAGCCATAGATAGTTTTTGATAATCGCCAGTGTTCGAGATGCTGGTTGGCATACGCCAACCAATTGGACAGACGTCTTCGGTGGCGTTGCCGGACGAAGGACCGGCACTTGTTCCGTCGCCATAACAGTAAGAACCGGCAGAAGCAGCACAGTAGTTGTAATAGACGCCGGTTTTGCCGCTACCATTACCGTAAGATGTAGCGGTGTAGTTTCTATAGGAACTATTAATTAATGGATCAGAATAGCTATAGCCGCTAGTCCAATTAGAGCCAGATAAGCCGCTTGTAGCATATTGATCTGAAGTGGTCCCACCACCATTTTTTAGGTAATTAAGAGAAATAGCTGAAGCATTTGTGTTGGAGTCTGTAACATTAGCAATAACGTTTGGGTTGGCGAGATCTAGTCTTAGGTTATCTAGAGACCAGAGATTTCCATCAGCAAGCTTAGCTACGCAATATGGTTCGTTATCGCGAGAGTCCCTTAGATAATAGGCTGTGTTGGTGGTTAAGCCGGATAGAATCGTAGATTTGTTTAATTCGGTGATGTCTTGCAAATATGTAATACCTGTAATCTCTCTGTTGCATGAACTTGGCACTGGTGGTATTTGGCTAGTAAGCTCTAGAGTGGCTTCGCCTGTGATAGTGTATGTTGTAGGATTTATACTTGCACTAGCTAATATGCCATTTGAAGTGGTGGACCAATTGGCGAACACATAGCCGAGGTCGGTAGTGGCTGTGATGGTATAGTCTGCTCCATGACGTAAGGATACAGTGACCCCATCTGAAGTCGCGGTTTGCGTGCCATAGTCTGGATTATAGAAACTGACACTATTAGAATGTGAATCCATATTTACAGTTACTGCATAGCTAGGAATCTCTTCAGAAGTAGCAGTAAGGGTAGTGGGAGCTGTGACTGAGTACGTAGTAGGGTTGGTTAGATTAGAAGCTAGAGTGCCATTTGCGCCGGTGGACCAAGATGAGAATTCATAGCCGGTAGCGATAGTAGCGATAATTGTGTAAACTCTCCCTTCTTTGAGGCTGACGGTTGGGCTTTCAGTAGTAGCGGTTTGAGTGCTATTGAACTGATCGGTAAATGTGATGCTGGAGGTGCCTGAATCTAGTGATACAGTGACGGCATGGGATGGAGATTCCATGAGACAGCGAACAGAAAAACCAAATGTGCGTGAACCAGTGGAATGATACTGTGGATATACGGCATTTGATGCTGTGTACGATTCATACATATAATTGGAGTCGTAATAAGTGGAGGACCAGAAGTAGCTAGAGCTATTTAGGCTATCTATTGAAGATCCATTGCTTGTATATCCGGAGGTTGAGATAGAAAGAGCATTTTTGATGTTATTAGCATCAGTATCACTGTAAGATGTGGCATTAGAGCCAGTGATAGTTCTAGCGAGAATTTGGTATTCACCGTTTGCTCCGCCGGTAGGCATGCGCCAATTGACTGGGCAAATGTCTTCCGTAGCATCGCCCGATGGAGAGCCGGTGGAACTACCATTACCGTAACAATATGAGCCGGCAGAGGCAGCACAATAGTTATAAAAGATACCTACTTTGCCACTACCATTACCGCGGGGAGTAGTTATATGGTTTTTGAAATAGGTACTGGCCAATGGGGCAGAATAACTGTGACTATATGACCAATCGTAGCCGCTTAGGCCATTTATAGCGTATTGGTCTGATGATGATCCACCACCATTTTTGAAATAATTTAGCGTAGTAGATGAAGCATTAGTATTGGCAGTTGTTATGTTGGTTATGACTTCGTTATCCGTGATATTTAAACGCAGATTGTCTAGGAACCAGATGTTTCCATCGGCAAGTTTGGCTACACAATATGGTTCATAGTCGCGAGAGTCTCTTAGGTAATAAGCGGTATTGGTTTCCATGCTGGAAAAGACTGCAGCTTTATTTGCTGGCGTAATATCTTGCATATAGGTAATGTTTTGAGCTGGGATTGGTGTATTACAGGAAATTGGCGGTTGTTTAAATTTACTAGTAAGCCCAAGTGTAGCTGTGCCGGTCAATATGTAATTAGTGACCTCACTGACGGAATCATCTAGCGTACCACCTTCAGTGGTGGTCCAGGTGTTTATTTCATATCCCAAATCATAACTTGCTGAAATATTGTAGCTTACATTGGTTTTTAGGCTAATAGTAGCTGTTTCGGTGCCATCACCATTACCGTTATTGTTAACAATATTTATGGTTGTTCCGTCATTCCAATCATAAATCCCGATACTTCTAACATGCTCGTCTAAATTGACAGTGATATTAACTATTTGGTTCCAATCGGCTTGGAAAGTGATGGTTTGGCCAGATAGGTTTTGTCCAAGCCAGTCTGACAAATTATCTATGATTTGCGATTCATCGTCATCATACTGGAGATTACTGTCGATGGACTCAATATAATCAGAATACCAATGATTAAAGGTACTTTCACTCTCCAATGTGATAGGAGATTTATAAGTTCCTTCTACAGCCTGCCAGCCACAGATTTCATATGGGCTATAAGTAGTATTATTTTGCTCTTCATCATAGATTGGATAGATTTTAAAATAGTAGCCATAGTCATAACCAGATGTTGGCGTGTTCCAGCCTGTTGCGTAGATGGTCGTCGTATTGTCGTTTATTATATAGGTTTTAGTACCAATAGTGTCTGTTTCACTAGAAAGACGATTCCTGTCCCATCTACTAAACCAATAATCCCAATCGCCGTTCCATTCGCCATCTAGCACATATGCTTGAGAAGAGTTTCCGGTGACTCCATAATTAACTACTACTTTTAGCTTGTTTGCTTCTGGTATGGTTACAGTTTCTAGGATGTATTCTTCATTGGTATAGGCGCCATTCTGGATACCGCCCGTATTGATGTTTGATGTCATAACTTCTTCGTAATTGTTGCCTATATAACCTTGTTTCGTGGTGCAAGTGTCAGCATAAATTACGGTATTAGTCTCCTCTGTTTCATTTTCATCAAAGTAAAGACCGTTGCCGTTAAAGATGAATGTGATGGGGTCTTGGTGAGCTGCATTTAGCGTGAGTGTTTGGCCAGAATAGTCTTCACCCATACTATTATGGAGTGCGCTAATGATATCTTCTTCGTTGCTAAAAGATCGATGCCCTTCGCCATCATCATAGTACCATTCGCTAAATGTACTATAACCAAGAATTGGTAATGTATATTCGCCTTTTACGGCTTGCCAACCACAGGTTTCACCGAGGCTGTCATAAGTTGTGTTTTCTTGTTCTTCATTGTATACAGGATATACTTTGGCGTAATAACCATAATAACCGTTGTCTTCGTAATCGTTACCGAAGAATACAAAAGATACAGTATTGCCATCTACGATAAATGTTGCTTCTCCGCTATGGTCTGTATTTGTATCGTAATTTTCTCCGCCAGTAAATTGTTTTATTTGTCCGGCAGAAAGATTCTCATTTATTTCTCCGCTGTAGGTGCCCTCAAATATATACAATTGATCGTAGCCGCTTTCAATTCCATAGCTTAGTTCAATTTTGAGTTTATCTGCACCAGGAATGGTTATAGGATCATTTTGAGTGAAATCGTAAGCATAGCCGCTGGAGGCGGAGCCATCGTCTTCTACATTAGGAGTCTTTGAGACGGTTGGTGTATCACCAATATAGCCATATTCCAATGGTTGGCAGGCATTTGCGTATATTACTGTATTAGTTTCTTTAGTTTTGCTTTCATCAAAGTAAAGACCATTACCATTATAGACGATGGTGACGGCGTTATACCTTGCGTCAATGGTGATAGTTTGGCCGTAGTAATTATCACCATTTGATTCAAGCATTTCTAGGATTTCTGACTCACTTGTAAAAGAATTGCCTAGGTAATCACTATGCCATTCTTTGAATTCTATGTTGACTAGGATTGGTAATTGATATTCGCCTGCAACACTTTGCCAGCTGCAGACTTCTTCGCCGTCTTGCTCGGTGCAGACGTTGCTATATAATACTGTATTGGTTTTCTTAGTTTCAGCGTTATCAAAGAAGAGGTCGTTACTATTATAGTCAATTCTTACGATACTATTATAAATTGGATCCATGCTTAAAGTCTGTCCGACGAGATCTGAGCCCATGCCGTTTTGAAGTGCTGAAATGATTTCGGATTCTCTATGAAAATATTCGTCTATAGATGAGATGTACCAATTGTCTAGCTCAATGTTGTCTAAAATTGGGAGTTTGAATTCGCCTTCAATGGTTTGCCAACCACAAATTTCATAGGAGCCATAAGTTGCTCCGGAATGTTCGTTGTTATAGATTGGGGTAACTTTTGCATGATAGCCGTAATAGTCCTTGGTGGGCTCACCCCACCTGGTTGTAATGAATGTTACCGTATCAGAATCTAAGAAAAGTGTAATTGAAGAAGTTTGTTCGGCATCTTCCCAGTCTCCTGACCAGAAATAGCTATAATAGGTTTCGTCATCTTCGTAATTGCCATCGTCTGCTGGTATACCAGTGAACAGTTGCATACCGCCATTATTGTCGTAACCATAAGTTAGTTCTACTTTTAGTTTATTTGCGCCAGAGAATGAAACAGTATCTGTTTCTTGTTCGTTAGAATTGTAGTATTCTTGCATAGTACTGTCGTTATTTATGTTGGGGGTTTTGGATATAGTTGGTGTGTCGCCGATATAGGCTGAATGCTCGGTGCAGGTATTGGCATAGGTGACAGTATTAATGTCTTCGGTTTTATTCTCGTCAAAGTAAAGGCCACCGCCAAGGAAGTTGAATGTAACGGTTTCGTAAACAGCGTCAAAGGTGAAGGTCTGGCCTAAATAATCGTTAAAAACACCATTTTCTAGCATTTGGTTAAAATCTTCTTCTTGCGAGAAGTAATGGTTGGATGAGTCAGCTTGCCATTTATAGAATGGGTAGTTGCCGCTAAGTGGTGTTTTATAGTCGCCTGATATTTTTTCATATTCACAGGTTTTTTGAGTGATTTGGTTTTCATAAGGGATCGGAATGCCGCTGCTGTTTAGGGGGTGGATTTTAGCATAGTAACCGTAGTATTCTTTGGCTGGCGGACCCCAGCGTTTTGTGAGGAAACTGACGGTATTACTATTTACCGTAAAAATGTCAGTGCTGATTTCGTTGTTGTTTTCCCAAGCATTTTGCCAAAAATAACCGTAATGTGAGCCAGAGTTGGAATTACCACCATAATAGACATCCATGCCGCCATTTTGATCATAACCATAAAAGAGTTCCACCCTAAGAGAGCTAGCATCAGGAATAGTAATAGTTTCTTCTTCTGGTGTGTTGGAATCGTAAAGATATTTCATTGTGCCGTCATCATTGACGTTTTGAGTTCTAGCAATAGCGTAATCAACCGCGGTGGTTTGTGTTGAACAGGTTGCGGCGTAAGTGATATTATTAGTTTCTTCAGTTTCATTTTCGTCAAAATAAAAACCATTACCATCGAAATTAAAGGTGATGGTTTGCTGCCAAATGGCATACAAAGTGACGTTTCCACTAAGTTCACCGGCTGAGGTATTGGAGCCGATTTTAATGCTGCTTCTGGGATTATAGCTAGTACCGCTTCCATCGGGCTCAGTATTCCATTCTTTGAAAAGGTAGCCTTTGGTGCGAGTAGGTGTTTTACTGCTGAGTGTTAGAGTTTGAAGTACTTGGTTGATGGTACTTTCATTGGCTGCTGGGAAGTTAGAGACGGTGTCTTCTGGATCTTCGGAAGTTTCTCCGCCGGCTCCATCTAGATTTTGATTGAAATTAATATCTAGAGTTTCGATACAGTTAAAACTTGCGGTTAGATAGTAAACTAAGCCTCCATTTGTGAGAGTTTCTGTGGATGAATCTTCTGGAATCATCGTATAAGCACCTTTCATTAAAGTCGGACTAACATTGGTGCCATAGTAAATCGGGAAGCTGTCATTAATATCTTCTTCTGAAGCAGTTTCTTGATCAGTTTTAAGGATAGCTGGATTTAGTAGGCTAGATGAAACTGGTAAGAAAACACTATCACTGGTAGGCGCACTAGAAGATAACAAATAGCCCCAAGTGTTAGCAGCATTAGTAAGAGCGGTAGTGCCGTCGGCTGGAGCAATAAAAGAATTATCACCACTATTATCAACATTACCATCTAGATATAGATTATTGTTGCTTACTGAAGTAGTAAGAAAAAGATTATAACCAGCTCTACAAGTAGTAGCTACATTAATACTACTTTCATTTATAGCTGTATCACCAGCAAGGGTATTTAATTCGATATCAGTATCAGTGGTAAGAGATAGAGAATAATCAGAAGCAGAAACTAGACTAATATTACAATTTGAGAGAATAATGGTAAGTAGAACGAGGCAAAAACCATATAGTACACCAAATCTTTTGGTGGAAGAATGCTTTTTGAAAACACACCTAAAACACCTTTTCGTCATGCACGACCTCTTCTTGTTTTTATGCTATCATAAGCAAAATGAAAATGCAAGAATAATTTAAATGATTATTGAATAATATTTGATTGGTTGTGGAAAACTTTTATTTAAAATAAAAATAGCCCTTTTGCATTTGGGCTATTTTTAGTTTTTGGTGGTTGTCTATTCTAGGATACTATTTGTCTACGACTTCGCCTTCGACGGGTTCGTCATCGTCTTTTTTATCATCTTTTTTGTCGGATTTATCGTCTTTTTTGTCATCGGTAGCTGATTGATAAAGCTTTGCGCCGATAGGCATAATTTTGTCATTTAGGTCTTTGATGGCGGATTCGTAAGCATCTTTGTCAGCTTTTTCGTCATTTAAGACTTTCTTGGCATCTTCGACAGCCTTTTTAATGGTGTCTTTGTCGTCGTCACTAATCTTATCTTTGTATTCATCGGGCATTTTTTCGGCTTGATAGACAGTGTTTTCGAGACGGTTCTTGGCATCGATGCTGTCGCGTTTTTCCTTATCTTCCTCGGCGTGAGCTTCGGCTTCTTTACGAGCTTTTTCGATATCATCTTTGCTCATGTTGCCTGAGTTTTGGATAGTAATGGATTGCTCTTTGCCAGTGCCTTTATCTTTGGCGGTGACATTTAAAATGCCATTCGCATCGAGGTTAAAGGTAACTTCGATTTGAGGCACACCGCGCGGAGCAGGAGCGATACCGTCGAGAATGAAACGGCCGAGAGACTTATTGTCCTTGGCGAATTCGCGTTCGCCTTGGAGGACATGAACTTCAACTTGCGGTTGATTATCGGAAGCGGTAGAGAAGATTTGAGATTTAGAAGTTGGAATGGTGGTGTTACGATCAATCAGAGGAGTGCGGACACCACCCATGGTCTCGATGCCTAGAGTAAGTGGAGTAACATCGAGGAGGAGAATGTCTTTGACGTCACCTTGGAGTACGCCGCCTTGAATGGCCGCACCAACGGCTACGACTTCGTCTGGGTTCACACCTTGCATCGGGTCTTTACCGAAGATTTTCTTGACTTTTTCGACGACAGCTGGCATACGAGTCATACCACCAACCATTACGACTTCGTTGATATCTTTGGTTTCGAGTTTAGCATCTTTCAAAGCCTTTTTGACTGGCTCTTCGAGACGGTCTAGGAGATCAGAAACTAACTCTTCGAGTTTGGCACGAGTCAAAGTGTATTCGAAATGCTTAGGACCTTCGGCATCGGCAGATAGGAATGGAAGATTGATGTCGGTAGAGGTGGAGCTTGATAGTTCCTTCTTGGCTTTTTCAGCTTCATCCTTGACGCGTTGCATGGCAGCGGCGTCGTTTTTGATATCAATGCCGGATTCTTTCTTGAACTCGTCGACTAGGAAATTGACGATAATGTTGTCAAAATCTTCACCACCGAGGTGCGTATCACCATTGGTGGACATTACTTCGAAGACGCCATCACCGAGCTCCAAGATACTAACATCAAAGGTACCACCACCAAGGTCGAAGACGGCGATTTT
Organism: Candidatus Saccharimonadota bacterium; assembly: GCA_017511205.1. Lineage (GTDB taxonomy): Bacteria > Patescibacteriota > Saccharimonadia > Saccharimonadales > Saccharimonadaceae > Nanosyncoccus. The sequence continues at coordinate 41,091 of JAFWLE010000010.1, read as the reverse complement.
TTCGTCTTTCTTGGATTCAAGGCCGTAAGCAAGGGCAGCGGCAGTCGGCTCGTTGATAATACGCTTGACTTCGAGACCAGCGATTTTGCCGGCGTCTTTGGTAGCCTGACGTTGAGAATCGTCGAAATAAGCTGGGACGGTAATGATAGCTTCGGTGACTGGTTCACCGAGGAAAGCTTCGGCGTCGGCTTTAATCTTGGAAAGCACCATGGCGCTGATTTCCTCTGGAGTGTAATCTTTGCCATCCATCTCAACGGCTACGCTGTTGCCTTTTTTAACAATTTTATATGGACTAATTTCTAGGTCATGCTGGACTTCTTTATCTTCAAATTTACGGCCGATCAAACGCTTGATACCGTAAATAGTGTTTTTCGGGTTAGTAACACGTTGACGCTGGGCAACTTTACCTACCAAGCGCTCGCCTTTCTTGGTAACAGCGACTACTGATGGAGTAGTGCGATCACCTTCGGCGTTCGTGATGACTTCTGGCTTGCCGGCAACCATGTACGCAAATGCGCTGTTAGTGGTGCCGAGATCAATACCGATTATTTTGCTCATATTATTTTCCTCACTTTCTTTAATTTCTAGCACTCTACCACGTGGAGTGCTAATATACCTCTATTGTAGCAAATTGGCAGTGTGATGTCAAGAGTGCTAATACAGAGGTAAGATAAAAAATATTCATGATTTTACGTGATTTTCTGTGATATAATGGAGCTATGGCAATTGAGAGGTTAGTGGAGCCGACGACGGCTCACGAGGATGCGGAAGAGGAACGGATTGAGATTAGTCTCAGGCCGGTGAATTTTGAGGAGTATATTGGACAGGAACATTTGAAGAACAATTTGAAGTTGGCGATCGAGGCAGTAAAAAAGCGGAATGATGGTTCAACACTCGATCATATATTATTATATGGCCCACCAGGACTCGGAAAAACTACAATGGCGGGGGTGATTGCGCATGAACTAGGGGCATCTCTTAGAGTAACTTCTGGGCCGGCGATTGAACGGGCAGGAGATCTTGCTTCGATTCTCACGAATCTAAAAGATGGAGATGTACTGTTTATTGATGAAATTCATCGATTAAGGCGAACAGTGGAGGAAGTACTGTATTCGGCGATGGAAGATTATAAGTTGGATATTGTGATTGGTAAAGGGCCGGCAGCGCGAAGCGTGCGGCTAGATTTACCACATTTTACGGTGATTGGTGCGACGACGCGGACGGGGTCTCTGGCTGGGCCACTCAGGGATAGATTTGGCATAATTCACCGTTTAGAATATTATAAAGAACCAGAGATTGAAAAGATTATAAACCGGACGGCGGGGATTTTGAAAACAAAAATCCAGCCGGATGCGACGGAACTGTTGGCGACTAGGTCTAGACTGACACCAAGAATTGCGAACCGGTTGTTTAAGCGAGTGAGAGATTTTGCAGATGTGAACGGTGATGGAATAGTGGACCGGAAGATAGCTGAGAAATCGCTTAATTTAATGGAAATCGATGATCTGGGCCTGGACCCGGCAGATCGGAACATGTTGAAGTTGATGTATGAAAACTATGGGGATCGACCAGTGGGGCTCACGACGATTGCGGCATTAACGGGTGATGAAGCAAGTACAATTGAGGATTTTTATGAGCCGTATCTGCTGCAGATGGGGCTTCTCGCGAGAACGCCGAAGGGAAGAGTAGTAACAGAAAAGGGAAGAAAACATTTACAAGAGACTGATTTTAAGCTATAATGTCGGAAAGGAGTTATTATGGATGAATCTTTAGTAAAAATTCGACATGAGAGAAGTAAAAAAGATTTTCCAGGTCTAAAGTTAGCAGAAGATGAGTACGTAGAGTTTGTGTTTAAGCGGGCAAGAATATGCCTGCTTTTGATTATGGGAGGCACAGCTTTAGGTATAATTTTGGTGCTATTTGTGTTCCTAATGTTTCTACTAGAGCAATCAAGAATTGACGAGATGGGACAAAAGTTCTTGTTTATAATATTGGCGGCGCTGCTATTTTCGGCGGTGATAATTGGTATAGTAGCACTAAGAATTTATAACGGGAATAAATTGTTTGTAACTAATAAGCACGTGGTGCAATTAGTAATGAATTCACTGGTTTCAGTGTCAGAGAATATGATTGATCTTCCGTCAATTGAAGATGTGAGCTTTAAACAAGAGGGGATAATGCAGCAAATGTTCCATTTTGGGACTTTGAGGCTTTCGACGGTAGGTGATGAGACGACTTATACGTTTAAATATTCGGACATTACGTCGGAGCAGTTGAAAGCGGTATCGAAACTGATAACGGAGGCTAAAAAAGCCAAGAAAAAGGAAGATTAGATTACTTGGTGGTTTTAAAAAAATCGGGTTTGCCGATTTTCTAAGATGACTTATCTATTGATTTTGGGGTTAATTGCGATTATTTTTGATGTAAATATCTTCTTTTTCGAGGATGGCTTTTAAGGTGTACTCTTTGCATTTGCCGTTTTTACAATTGGCGGCTTCGTAAGAATAAGAACTGGCAGGATCGCCAAGATTGTGGCCATCAGGATCAGTCCAGAGAGCTGGGTCGATGACAGTGAGATTTTTTTCGGAAATAGATTCGGGATAAAAGTTGTTTTCTTTATAAAAGCTTTCTTCGAGCGCGTAATACATAGCGTTGATAGCAGTTTTGCGTTTTTCATCACGTTCGAAGGCATCAATATTGGCTTTTTGAATAAAGAAGATAATCAAAAGTAGAGAAGCGAATACTCCAACGATGATAATTTCTAAAATAGTAAAGCCACGTTTCATAGTTTTAATTATTAAATTGGTGGTACCGGGTGGGATTGAACCACCGACCTCGGGCTTATGAGTCCCACGCTCTAACCAGCTGAGCTACGGTACCATCCGTACTATTATATCATATTTTAGACTTTTATGGTTTGAGATCGGAATTGAGGCCAAGTAGGAAATTGAAGAATTTTTTTGCTGTGCCGCCGTCTGGTGTATATGTCCAGTGTACACCATCGGTGGTTTTGTAGTTATTCTTCCAAGTGCCTATAAAAGTATCTTTGTTTAGGCTAACAGAATAATAGTTGTTTTTTCCGGCTTTGTTGTATACTTTGGCGAATTGGCTAGTTTCAACTATTTCTGGAAGAGTTTCAACGAGAGAGATATTGCTAAGATTGTGCTGTGAGATAAATACTTTGGCAAAGTGGTTAGCAACATAGGATTTGAAGATAGTTTTTTTACCCATATTGCATCGATTTGGATCGCTACTGTTTAAGACTTTAGAGCTATCAGTATATGGATCTTGAGGGTGAAGGTCTTTGAGATAGGCATTGATTTTGTAGCCATCTTTTTTGAGTTTACCGACTTCATCGTTGTAATATGATATGACACTGCTACTGTTGAACAGACTGACGTTTTTAAAACTCATGTCTTTATATTTGCTATTTGTTTGGCCTTTTTGAATGCCACTAGTCATGTCTGATGCTCTTTTGTAATTGCCACTGCTGTCTTTTCCAAAGCTAGCTAGGTAGGAATTTCTAATTTGTGCGCAGGTGTAATTTGCGACGTCGTTTCCTGGCATTTGGTAATAGACGTAAAAATCTACATAGTTTTTTCTACCGGAATAGCGGTTAATAATACTTTTGGCTTTTGGCCAACCAAAACTGGTACTAGTTTTCCAATCATCGGCACCTGTACCACTTTCGTATAGGAATTTTAGGGTTGAATAGACGCGCCTTTTATCGGTAGTTTCTAGATCTTTGCGAGTGGCATAATAATTGCAGTTGAGGCTTGAACTACAGGTGGAATAAGTTTGAATGTTTGCACGATTTACTGAATTGATGCGATCGATAGAAGAGGCTCCCATGATAATGATAATCTTTTTGTTTACAGTGATTTTGAAACTTGCCTTGGCGCCTGAGCCATCTTTTGCGGTGGCGGTGATTGTGGCTGCGCCAGCTTCGACTACGCTAACTAATCCTGAACTGTCGATAGTTACTACTGATTCATCGCTACTTTTCCAAGTAACTGATTTATTGAGAGCATCCGAAGGTGAAACTGATGCAGTTAATTTGGTAGTAGGTAAACTAGTTATGGAATTGGTACTATTGAAGTTCAGAGTGTTTTGACCGCTAATTGTAATGTTGGTGACTTTAACAGGTGTCCAAATAGCGTAGAGAGTGATTGAATTAGAACTGTAGGATAGGGAAATGGTAGAACCAGGTGAATAGGAGGTTCCCGATTCGTTTGCGGCAGTGTTCCAATTTACAAAGGTGTAACCTGGACGATTTGGTATAGATGAGGTAATAATGATTGAGGAATATTTGTTGCTTGACGTGACACTTTGGGTTTCAGGAGCGTTGGTGCCACCATTAGCATTGAAGTTTACACTGTAGGTGTATTTTTCGGAGGGCTCTTCTTCGCCACCTCCTTCTTCGCCACCTCCTTCTCCCCCTCCTTCTTCTCCGCCTTCGCCTCCTTCACCTCCTTCACCCCCTTCGCCTCCTTCACTTTCTTCTTCATAAATGGCAAATAGAGTGATATCGGATTCTCCTGTGTATTGACTAGATAGTTCATATCTGTTGCCCGTGTTTTCACTGTTAGTGTTCCAGGCGACGATACGGTGATTTGCTAGGTGACAGATGGACCCATCGTTTAAAGTGGTCGTTTCGTTAACGATTCTTTTTTCTCTATAAATAATGCCATTTCCATCAGAACAATTATAAGAAATGGTGAATGTACGTGGTGCGTTAGCTACCGCAATGATTGATACTTTACTATTGTCAGTGCCCCAATATTGGCCATTGGGAAGATCATTTGAGAGATAAAAACCATAATAAATAGTGGTGGAATCGCCTTCGGTGGTGGCAGTATTGACGTTTTTTATTAGAGTTTCTCCTCCTGATACTGGTACACCTGCCCAGGAACTATCTATGCTAGGAGTGTATTCTGTGCCAAAAGCTTCACTATCTAAGGCAAATCCCCAAGAGTTGCGTGTTAGTTTTTGCGGTAAATTAATAGTAGCATCTGATGCCGTAATACGTTCGCTTGCGGATATGCTGCCATTTAATGAAAGCTCATTGTAGTTTTCTCCATCCATGGAAATATAAAGTCGATAGCCGTTGGTAGTAGGAGCATTGACGGTTACTTCTTGACTCATATACAAGAATGCTGTGCCATTTGAAAGGTCAGCTTCTTCGACTGTGGATGCGGGAGAAAGAGTGATGGGTAGTACTTCTAGTTCTGCAGGCGGAGTGACGGCGTTGATATCGTTGGTTGGAGTTTTGAATTGATGCAAACCGAAAACAACTAGAGAGATAATGAATAGCATGGTGGTGGAATACAGAAATCGTTTAGAGGAAAGAGGATTGATGGATGTGATTTTTAGGCCAGTTTTTTGAAAGTCGTTAAATTGCTTGCTCTTTTTAGCATTAATGATTGTGCGAGTCACTAGAATAATAAATGAGATAATGCTAAGGATCAAGATTATTTTCGGTAGAAAAGAAGCGGTGCCGTGGTTGGATTTTTCGGCATTGTTCATGCCGGTATTTGGGACACTAAGAGAGGATTCTTCGGAATCGGAAGGTGTGCCATTACTGGAATTTTGCTCGGTGGGATCGATTGGATTAACGGGATTAGTTGGATCAGTGGAATCATCTGTTTCGGATACTACAGCGAAGGAACTGGAAAAAACATGGTCGTCTGTGTAATATGCAGCGACAGAATAAGAACCCGAAGGGAGTTGACTGATGTAATTACTGTTTAGAGTGACGATGGTACTTCCTTCCTCTAGAATGTAATCTTCATTAACAGTCAATTCTTTCCCATTTATTAATAATTTATCGAAGAGCTGCAAACTATAGTCTATTATAAAAGATAGTTCATGATTGTCATTGACATTGATTATTGGGTTGTCTAGCCAGATGAATTCTCCTGTGTTGTCTGCTTCAGGGTCTATTTCTATATCTGCTTGACTATTGACGATATTAATTTGGGGACGAAAAGTTGCAGCGGATGTATTGTTGGCACAGAAAAATAATCCTGCAAATACCGTCATGGTGAAAATAATTGCTGGTATAATACTAATTTTCGTATGTTTGTGTTGCGACATAGTTTTTGTATGACCTGTTTATAATAGTAATGTAACAAATAATTATGGGTTTGTCAAATAAAGATGGTACGCCCGGCACGATATAAATCTAGCCGGCCGGTGCCTAAAATGTTTTAAAACAAAGCAAGCTTTCTTTTAAAACATTTTGGTACGCCCGGCACGATTCGAACGTGTGACCTTCAGTTCCGGAAACTGACGCTCTATCCAGCTGAGCTACGGGCGCAGATCTGCCATATTATACCATAAAATTGCGATTGGAGCTAGAGCGTCACAATCTTGCTATGCCGGTTTGGTGGGCGGCACTCTCGACGGCTTCTGCGACTGATTTAGCTACGCGTGGATCGAGAGCGGCAGGGATGATGTAGTTTTCTTTTAATTCGTCGCCAGAAATTAGATTTGCGATGGCGCTTGCGGCGGCGAGCTTCATTTCTTCGTTGATTTCGCTGGCACGTACGTCAAAGGCGCCACGAAAAATACCTGGAAAGGCGAGTACGTTGTTAATTTGATTGGGGAAATCAGAACGGCCGGTGGCAATGATACGAGCCCCACCTTTTTTGGCGTCGTCGGGGAAAATTTCTGGAGTGGGATTGGCGCAGGCAAAAACAATGGCGTCTTTTGCCATCGCCCTGACCATTTTGGTCGTGAGAACATTAGGCGCTGAGACGCCTATAAAAACGTCAGCTCCAATTAGGACGTCGGCAAGTTTGCCTGGATGTTTTTCTAAGTTGGTGAGACTAGCTAATGCCTTTTTGGCTGGATTGAGATTCTTACGACCATCATAAATCGCTCCCTCGCGATCACAGACTATGATATTTTTGATACCGTAGTTTAAAAGTAATTTGGTGATAGCGGTAGCGGCAGCGCCGGCGCCACTGATGACGACGCGAATGGTTTCTTTGGGTTTGCCGACTAGTTTGAGGGCATTGATGAGACCAGCTAAGGTAACAATGGCGGTGCCGTGCTGATCGTCGTGAAAAATGGGGATGTCACATTTGGCTTTTAATTTTTGCTCGATTTCGAAACAACGCGGAGCAGAAATATCTTCGAGATTGATGCCGCCGAAATTACCGGAGATGAGATAGACGGTATTTACGAACTCGTCGACATTTTGAGTTTTGATGCAAAGAGGGAAGGCATCGACATTGCCGAATTTTTTGAAAAGGATACATTTTCCTTCCATGACTGGCATGCCGGCTTCTGGGCCGATGTTGCCGAGGCCAAGGACGGCGCTACCGTCTGTAATGACAGCGCACAGGTTCCAACGCCTAGTTAGATCATAAGATTTATTAATGTCTTGCTGGATTTCGAGACAGGGCGCGGCTACGCCGGGAGTATAAGCTAGGCTCAAATCTTCATTGGTTTCTAAGGGAACGCGGGAAATGATTTCGATTTTGCCGCGAGCTTTTTGGTGGATTCTGAGACTAGATTTTTCGGTGGTCATGATGAATGCTGAGTATTTTTTAGTATTTTACTACTTTTATAGGGAAAAATCTATATTTGTTTAATCCTTTTGGCTATAGAATTGCGACTTTATGTTTGACTAAACGTAATATTTGTTGTATTATAAATAGACATTGTTATAGTGAAAGGGGGTGTACCTTAATGAAAAAAGTTATTTTGTTTGTGCTAGTGATAGCTATGTTGCTGACGGCCTGTGGTACGAGTAGTGATTCTGAAGCGAAGGATGCTGTCTTAAATGATGTTCCTTTGGGGGATGTTTATTTGGTACTAGTTAATAAAGACCACATTCTTCCGGATAATTGGTTGGGAAGGATTGAACTAGTTTCAGATCAGGACCCTTGGGGCGATGAAGTGAAGATTGAAAAAACTACCCTTGAGCAGTTTAAAAAACTTCAAGCGGCTTTGCTGGAGCAAGGTGTAGACATTCGTCTTGATAGTGTATATCGCTCTGTGGATGATCAAATTGCGCTCTGGAAATCCTTTGAGGAGGAATATGGTGAGGACTACTGCGAGAAGTATTTGGCTGCGCCGGGATATTCTGAACATCATACTGGTCTGGCTGTGGATGTCTGTATGGTAAAAGACGGGGAAGCAATCAACGATAACGAAGCAATGATTGCAGAAACGGAGCTATTTGACAAGGTTCATGAATTGATGCCAGAGTATGGTTTTATCTTGCGCTATCCGAAGGGAAAGGAGGATACAACCGGCTACGATTATGAACCTTGGCATTTGAGGTATGTCGGAGTGGACGCGGCAAAAGAAATAGCAAAGAAAGATATTACTCTTGAAGAATATCTTGAATCTATCGACACAGAATAACTTAAAAGGCTCACTGAATGAGCCTTTTTTATGCTTTTTTGGTGCATTGGGAGGGATTAGACTTTTGCTAAAGCGCCGGGCGTCGCTTCGATAAATCTAAAACAAGTTTTAGATTTATACTCAGCTCCTACGGCGGGCGAACCCTACGGGTTCGCGTCCCTCCACGCATTAAGACATTAAAAAAGAGCCTAAAGGCTCTATTTTAATGTCTTGGTACACCCGGAGGGATTCGAACCCACGACCCCTTGTTCCGAAGACAAGTGCTCTAATCCGCTGAGCTACGGGTGCATAGATATATTATAACATAATCGGCTAGTTTTTTATAGAGGGGGTTGAACTTTTGACAGAGGTGTGCTAGAGATTGTGAATGCTGAAGAAACTGTGGAGCGATTTACACCAATCGTATTTTGTGGTGGCGTTAGCGGTGGGGATAATCGTGGGAACGATTCTAGCGCTAGTTTTTCGAATTAATTATTTTGCATCGCCGGTGTGGATTTTGTTTTCTGTTCTGCTGCTTTTATGGGCGTTTTTTAAACCTAGACTGGCTTTTTTAGTAATTGCTTTAATTGCGGGAATGATTTTAGCATTTTTTCGAGCTTCAAATGAGCTGAGGGGAGAAGATTATATTAGGCAGTTCTATGATAAGGAGGTAGAAATAGCAGGTGTCGTGAATGGTGATCCGGAGACGGATGAAAAGGGGACTAAAATAAAGATAGGGAACTTAAAACTCGGTGAGGAAAAACGGGAAACAAGCGGGAATATTTTTGTAACTCTAAAAGAAAATGAAGAAATTGCGAGGTCGGATGAGGTAGTTTTAAGTGGAAAAATGATGAATGGATTTGGTATATATGCTGGATACATGTATCAGCCAAGAATAGTGCGATGGCAGAGACCAGAACCAGGAGACTTAGTTTTGAAAATACGAAATATTTTTGCAGAAAGGATTCGGAAGTTGATTCCTGAGCCAGAAGTAAATTTGGGGTTATCATATTTGCTCGGTATGCGGACGGGGCTTTCGGATGAGCTAGATGAGAATTTGAGGACTGTGGGATTAGTACACATTGTGGTGGCGAGTGGGGCGCATCTTTCGATTTTGGTGGAAATTGCAAGAAAAATTTTCGGGAAGATATCTCGGTTTGCGGGACTCTTGTTTTCGGCGATTTTGATTATAGTTTTTATGGCGATGGTGGGATGGACGCCGTCGATCATGAGGGCGGGGATAATGATGATTTTGACTTTACTGGCTTGGTATGTGGGAAGAAAAATTGCACCGTGGCGGCTGATTGTTATGGTAGCGGCGGGGACGTTAATGGTGAATCCTGGGTTTATTATTAATCTAGGCTGGCTTTTATCCTTTGCGAGTTTTTCTGGGATTATGATTTTAGGTCCAGTGTTTCAGAAGATGTTTTACGGGAATCATAAACCGGGATTTTTGGCTGGAGTGGTATTGACTACGGTGGCGGCGACTTTGATGACGCTGCCGATAGCGTTGTATTATTATGGACAGATTTCTTTGATATCAGTGGTGGCAAATCTTTTGATTTTGCCGACCTTGCCGTATGCGATGGGTTTGGTGTTTTTGACGGGAGCATGTGCAGAAATTCCGGGTGTAGAAATTGTAGTTTCATTTTTAGCAACGAAACTATTAGATTTCCATATATTAGTTGTTAATTTCTTTGGTGAGAGAAAAGAGTTTTTAATTCAAACTGATACGTATCAACCGTGGGCGTTTTTGATTTACGGCATAATCATTTTATCTTTTGGCATAAGATTTTTCAGAAAAAGTAAAAGAAGAAAAATGGGAAATAAAGAAAAGCAAAAGTGTGATAGAATTAAAGCATGAGTGGTTTACTAAATGACAAAGTATTGGGGGCGATAAAAAATATAAAAAAAGTTTTTTTGTGGGTGGCAGTTTTCATTTTGATAGGTGAATTGATAGCTGGCGCGATTTTAATCTTAACTGCAAAGTTTGATCTAACAATTGGAAAACTAATGGGCACCTTTGCACTTTGTGGGATAGTACTTTTTGTGGGAGTGAATAATTTTTCGTGCATGGAGAAAAAGAATGCTTTGGTGCAATGTTTTGCGTTGGCAAGTATGATTACAAATATTGTTTGGTTAACTTTAGCTATCTTGTTTATTTGGGAAGTTGTGCCATTTATTGAAACTAGCCCGAGGGGATTTTATTATTCTTCAACGATGACGGTTTTAGCAAAAGTGATGCTTATTTCGTTGAATATAGCAACAATGTGTTTTCTGAATTCGAACGTTTGGTCGATTGAAGAAACGTTGAAACCGGTGTTACCATTAAAAATTACTGCAATAGTTTGCGAGTCATATTGTGGTATTTATGGAATTGTTGTGACTTTAGGTCAGATCGGAGCGATGTATGATAGCAAGTGGTATGCATTAGCTGCGCTGGCGGGGTTAGCTTTTATCGTGATGGCGATTGCAGCATCTCTAGTGTCGAAGAGTGGTAAAAAGAAAAGTGGGAATGTGGTGGATAGTAAAGAGATGCAGGCGACAATTCAAGAAATGGTTGAAAAAGAAGTACAGCAAAGATTGCAAGCACAGGCGAATAATGGTGCGCAAAATGCAACGCCTGTGGTGCAGACGGAAAGCCAGCCTGAAGCGCAGCCGGAAAGTCAGCCAGTGGCTCAGCCAGAAGACCAGCCTGTGGCTCAGCCAGAAGGCCAGCCTGTGGCTCAGCCAGAAGACCAGCCTGTGGCTCAGCCAGAAGGCCAGCCTGTGGCTCAGCCAGAAGGCCAGCCTGTGGCTCAGCCAGAGAATCAACCTGAACAGAACCAAGGTTAGTTTTATTTTACTTTTTGGGTAAAAAATGGTAAAATTAAGATAAGTAATAATATTAATTTTTTGGAGCGAAAATGTCTGGACATAGTAAATGGGAAACGACTAAAAGACAAAAAGCGGTAGTTGATGCGAAGCGTGGAGCTTTGTTCACGAAGATTGGGAATCAAATTGCGATTGCAGCACGTGGAGGAACTGACCCGGCGATGAACCCTTCTCTTGCTATGGTACTAGAAAAGGCGCGTCATGCTAATATGCCTAAAGCAAATATTGAGCGAGCAATTCAAAGAGCGGCAGATAAATCAGCGGCGGCGATGATTGAGGAAGTTTATGAAGCTTATGGGCCTGGGGGAGTGGGAATTATTATAGAAGTAGCGACGGATAATAAAAATCGGACTTTGCCGGAGGTACGACATACGCTGGATAAGAATGGTGGCCGGATGGCAGATAGTGGGAGCGTGATGTTCCAGTTTAAACGGAAGGGCGTGATTGATGTTTCGGAAAAAGGCGAAGATGCTCTGATGAAGGTGTTAGATGCCGGAGCAGAAGATGTAGTAGAAGAAGATGAAGGGATGGTAATATATACGGATTCTGCAGATCTTATGAAGGTGCGGCAGGCTTTGATCGATGCGGGACTGACGGTGACGTCGGCGGAGCTTTCCTATGTGCCGTCCTCGTATGTGCCAGTGGAAGGTGAGAATGCGGAAAAGTTAGAAAAATTATTATCTGCAGTAGATGACTTAGACGACGTGACAAACGTTTATACGAATGCTGAATAACTATTATGCTTATGATATAATAATAGTGGATGGGTAATCAGCAGAATTTTTGTGTGAAATGTGGTAAACCTTTACAACCTGGGCAGAATTTTTGTGCAAATTGTGGTTTTAAGTTGACGGATTCTGTCACGAATTCAAGTAATCCTATGTTGCAACAAAATGTACCTGTTATGCAACCAGTTAAAAAAATGAAGAAGAAGTTTTGGATCTGGTTTAGTGTGGGGACTGCGGTGGTTCTAGCGTTGATTATTGGAGTAGCAGTCGCAGTGATGTTGAATACGAAAGCAAAAGATCGTACGATTATGGTTTACATGATCGGCTCGAATTTAGAGTCAGAAGGGGCTGCGGCAAGTTTGGATATCAATGAGATGAAAGGTTCAAGTTTTGATGGGGAACATACGAAGATATTATTATATACTGGTGGTTCGGAAAAGTGGGCCTTGGATGAAATTAGTCCGGACGAGAATGCAATTTTTGAGGTAGCTGACGGACAAATAAATAAAGTCAAGGTTTACGAAAAAAGCTTAATGACCGAGCCTCAAAATGTTGTGGATTTTGTAAACTTTGCTTATGAAAACTATTCAGCGGATTTGTATGATTTAATCTTTTGGGATCATGGTGGTGGTCCGATTTTTGGTTATGGTCAAGATGGAAATTCGCTTTTAGGAAAGGCGATGAAAATTCCAGCTTTGACGAAAGCTCTTGCAGAAACGGAATTAGTGACGAGCGGGAAAAAATTTGATTTGATTGGTTTTGATGCTTGTTTGATGGGAAGCGCGGAAGTGGCAAAAGCATTTAGTAAATATGGTGATTATATGATTGCTTCGGAAGAAGTGGAGCCCGGTAATGGTTGGAGCTATGGGTTCTTAAATGCATTGGGAAAAGAAAATCCGGTGAAAGATACTAAAGAATTAGGACAGGAAATTATTGATCAGTATATTGATTCTTATAAAGATTATGCGTATGACGTTGATCTTTCTATGGCTTTAATAGATTTGAAAAAAATAGACCAGTTGGTTAATTCAATGGATGAACTATTCTCGGAAGTGAAGGATGGGATTACAGAACAATCATTCTCGCAGTATTCGCGACTCATGACTAGGGATAAGGTTTATGGTTACGCTGGAAGAGACAATCGGTCTTATGATTTAGTTGATTTAGTAGATTTATGTGAAAGTTTACGAGATGAATATGGAGATAAGGTTGATAAGATAAGAAATGACTTCGATGATATCGTGTTGTATAACAAGAGTAATATGGACAATGCGAATGGTTTATCGGTTTATTTCTTAAATTATAATAAGAAAGAGGCTGAGAAGATGTTGGTTGATTATAAGGATGTAGCTCTTTCGGATGAATATTATAATTTTCTAATAAAGTATAAAGGTTTCGTAGCGGGTGATCGGAGGGTGTCAAGAGCGATATATGATAATTTGGACGAGAAAGAAGTAGATGGGGGAATTGAAATTGAGTTACCCGATGAACTACGAGATAATTATCAGAGTGGCGAAATAATAATTTTCAGAAAACTTGGCGATAATAAATATATGCCAGTATATAGAAGTTCTGAAGTAGGGCTTTCTGGTAATATGCTGAGAGCGACAACTTATAATTTACAATTCGTAATTGAAGCGACTAGTGATGAGGGGACAGAATATGGTTGGGCAGTAATGTATGAAAAAGAGAGAACAGCAGACTATGCAGATTATGTGACACTTGGGGTACTTTGGTATGAGGATGGAAGTAATCTTGGAATAAAGCCGAAGAGCTATGAAATGCATATTAGAGTGCCAAAGGGTGAAACTGAGGCTCAGGTGAGGGATATCCGAGTACGGTCTGATAATGAGCTTGCAAGTAAGATGAGTTTTGACCCAGAAAAGATTAATATCATTGATTTTACAATTGGCGCGTATAAGCTATTTGATGATGCTGGTAAACTAGACTATAATATGGAAAGTCATGGGACGCTTTATGGGACGAGCGTTAATTTGAAGAAAAATGATAAGTATAGAATAAAACTAGTTGGATTAGATTTTGATTTTGGCAATATGTATGACGGAGAATTTGATAGTTTGGATGATTATTATGCTGGATTTATTGTGCATGATACGCAGGGGGATTCACATAGGCTAAACTTGGTTCATATTAATAAATAAAAGAAAGGAGAAAAAATGAAATGTGAGAAATGCGGACAAATAATAGCTGATGGAGCGGCTTTTTGCGCTAATTGTGGTACACCGGTGCCGGCAGCGATGCCTACTAGTGGTGCAGCGTCGCAGCCAGTGACTCCGATGGCGGCATCGAGACCGGTAGTGACTCCAGCTGCCGCTCCGACTATGAGTTCGGCAACCGTGGGATCAGCTATTGGAGTTAATACAGCAGGTCCAGTGGAAGAGCCGAAGAAGAAATTAAACAACAAGATGGTTGCCTTAATTGCGGTGAGTGTCGTTTGTTTGGTGATTGGAATAGTTGGTATTATTCTTGCGGTAGCAAATAGCGGTGATAAAGGAGGTGGGCAAATTGCGGTAGACAATAATGGTGAAGGTGGGAGCACGACCGATGTAGTTTCTTCTGGCACAAAGGTGGCATTTGCAGGGTATGAATTCGTAATACCAAAAGATTATGAATATGAGATAGGTGATGTTGAGGGGACGGAAGCTTTGGCCTATTCAAATGATAATTCTTATGCTGCGGCAACAATGTATTTTAACGATGTGACTTTTGCAAGGTTAGAAAACAACGTAGATGTACTGGCAAAAAGCCTTGGGGATGAGACGGGTGTATCGGTTACTTCTAGTATAAAAACAGCTGGTGGTGTAAAATTCATTTGCCTTGATTTTGGAAATATCGAAGGAACAAATTTGATATTTGCTGTTTCTGATGCGGATTTGTATTATTTTAAAACTGTCATTATGACTGAAGATGGTTCTAATCCTATGGACCGTTTGGAAGATGTGGCAAAGGTGGTAGGTTCTGCTCAGAAGAAAACTAGTGATCGCGCGTTCGGAGAGGGTATTTTTGAAGGGATGCATATTCCAGAGTTCAACCTTCCAGCTGAAGAAACTGAGTAAAATAAATAAGCCCTCGCTTGAGGGCTTATTTTAGCGACCGTTTTTAAGGATTGGGTGTTTCCTTTTGTCGCTGTGTTTATGATTATTATTGCGATTTTGTTTGGAAACTGGTCGCAGTTTGATTGTTCTTGCCATAAAGGTATTATAACATAATTTAGCGATTTATGATATAATTAGAGGTGGAAGGGTGGCCGAGTGGTTGATGGCACTGGTCTTGAAAACCAGCGTACGAAAGTACCGCAAGTTCGAATCTTGTCCCTTCCGCCAAATCAGTAAATCTAAAGCTTGCTTTAGATTTAGTGATTTGAAGGAAGGGACTAAGATAATCATCTTGTCCCTTCCGCCACGTTTCTAACGAAACGTATCAAATAATAAGATTTTTTGTCCCTTAATTTTTGAAAATGAAAAAGGGCAGATTTTCTGCCCTTAAGGTGCTTAAGCTCTTTCTAGCTCTTTTTCGATTGATTCGATTTCTCTTTGGAGTATTTTCTTATTTTCTTTTTCCTTTTTAGGATCATCTTTATAGATTTCACTTATCAATAATTGTTCTGATAGATGATATTTTTCTAGGAGATCAAATGCTATCTCTCTTAGGCTCCTGTTACGTTTTCTTTTGTTCAGAAACGTCGTCTCCAGGATTTCTCCCTCATCATCAGTTTCTAAAATTATTGAGGTTTCTCCAATTTTATATGATTCAACTTCCATGTCTCCCCCTTTCTATGAAATCGGTCGATAAATGAGCAAACGCCTTTATTTCTGTGCAGCGTTATCTTGTTTATATATTATAACATATTTTTTAGTTGATGTCGATTTCGGTGCCGGAAGTGGCGTTGACACCGAGATTGGATAGAATAACGAGTTCGTCGTCGGGAATCATATGGGTGGAGTGAAGTTCGGCACCATTTAGCTTGTCTAGACTTTCTAGGACCTTTTTAACGATTGGATTCGTGGTAGAGCAAATAGAAAGGGCGATTAGAACTTCTCCGAGTTTGAGGTAAGATTCTTTGAAATTGCTGGTTCGATTTTTGATTTCGAGGATTGGTTCTAAAACGGCGGGAGCGATTAAATCAACTTCGTCGGGAATGCGATTTAGAACTTTGAGGGTATTAAGAAAAGTGGAGGAGATGGGGGAAAGATAACCAGTTTTGCGCCCGACGATGTATCTTTTGCCAACTTGAATGCAGGCGCTAGGGAGATTTCCGGCTTTTTCACGTTTTTCGGCGGCTTTCAAAGCGACTTGGCGATCATTTTCGGAAATATTTAACTCGTTCATGAGGAGCTTGATGCGCTCTGGGACTTCGGGCAGAACAGCGCCTTTTTTGAGATCCGTGAGTGCGCGGTAGTAACGGCGGATGATTTCGTTTTCGGCAGCTTTTTTGACAGCTTTATCATCGGTAATACATTCGCCGATTACATTGACACCCATGTCGGTGGGAGAATAGTAGACATTTTTGCCGGTAATGCGATGTAAAATTTCTTTGAGCACGGGGAAAGTTTCGAGATCACGATTGTAATTGACAGCAGGAACGCCGTATTTTTCTAAGTGGAAGAAATCAATCATGTTTTTATCGTTAAGATCGGCAGTAGCGGCTTCGTAGGCAACATTAACTGGGTGTTTTAAAGGTAAAGACCAGACGGGGAAGGTTTCAAATTTAGCATAGCCGGCATTGACGCCACGCTTAGATTCGTGGTAAAGCTGAGAAAGAGATGTGGCGAGTTTGCCGGAGCAAGGACCGGGAGCGGAAACTATTACTAAGGGTTTGGTGGTTTTGATGTAGGGATTGGCGCCATAGCCTTCTTCAGACACAATAGTATCGACATCTGTAGGATAGCCTTTGGTAAAACTGTGGAAATAAGTTTTGACATGGTAGTCTTTTAAGCGATTAGCAAAATCCTTGGCTTTTTTCTGTCCGTCAAAAAGTGTGATTACTACGGAGCTGACGTAAAGATCTTTGGAGCGTAAGAATTCAATTAAACGCAATACTTCGGTTTCGTAAGAAATCATGTGATCGGCGCGGATTTTGGACTTTTCAATAGCATTGGCGTTAATACAAAGAATCACTTCGGCTTTGTCTTTGAATTCTTGGAGTAAACGAATTTTGAGATCGGGTAAAAAGCCAGGCAGAGTACGGGCGGCGTGTTGGTCATCAATCAATTTACCGCCGAATTCGAGATAAAGTTTATCAAACATTTTGATGCGCTTTTCGATTTTTTTCCTTTGAATTTTCAGATATTTTTCGGCATCAAAACATTTTTTCATAAAACCTCCTTTGCTATTATTATAACATTTCTTGTTATATAATTCATCATATCTCAGGAGCTTCGCGACGTGATAATCTGACGATTATATCACGTCGCTTCGCCCTTGCGGCGACAAAATCAGAGATTTTGTCTTTATATCCTTCGATATTGATGAATTATATAACAAGCTCAATGATACTAGATTTCGAGATTTTCGGGAGTGATTTCGAGGACGGAGCCAGAGCCGATGGCGCCGGAAAGAATGGCAGACGCCACGGTGTTTTCGACGGTTTTTTGAACGATGCGACGCATTGGACGGGCGCCCATTTTAGGATCGTAGCCTTTTTCAATGAGAAGCTGTTTAGCTTCGGGAGTAAGCTTCACGGAAATCTTTTGTGATTCGAGAGTTTTATTAGTAGAGGCGATGATGAGGTCGAGAATGGCGAGCAGATCCTCTTTAGACAAAGGTTTGAAGAGACAGACTTCATCGAAACGGTTTAGAAATTCTGGTTTGAATTCGCCGGTAGAAATTAATTTTTCGATGATTTCTTCTTTAACTGTATTGATGTCTATGCCATTAGCGATTTTATCACGGATTTCATTGGCGCCGGCGTTAGAAGTAGCAATAATGATGGAATCACGAAAACTGATTTCGCGATTTTTTTCATCGCGTAAGACGCCTTCATCGAGGACCTGAAGTAAGGTGGTGAGAACAGATGGATGAGCTTTTTCAATTTCATCTAGTAGGATAACAGAAAATGGTTTTTTGGAAACGGAAGCGGTAAGACTTTCGGCTTCATTTTCGCCACTTTGAATTAAACGATTGACGTCGGAGCTAGAAACGAATTCGTTCATGTCGAGGCGAATAATGTGATCTTCGCCGTTGAAGTAAACTTCGGACAAGGTTTTAGCTAATTCGGTTTTACCGACGCCGGTAGGGCCCAGGAAGAGGAAAGTGCCAATAGGGCGATTTTGATTTTTGACGCCAGCACCAGCTCGGCGCAAGGCATTTGCCACGGTGGCAACGGCTTCTTTTTGGTCGATCATTCGTTCATGAATTAAAGCTTCGAGATTCAAAAGTTTTTCGCGGTCTTCGGATTCGGTGGCGACTTTGACTTTGACGCCATAGGATTTTTCAACAGCAGTTTGGACGGAAGATTCGGTGACTAAGCCATTTTCGGCATAACTGGCGGAGGCTTCAAGTAGGAGTTTGGCTTTGCCAGGCATTTCCATGTCGTGAATGTATTGTTTGCTAAGTTTATAAGCTTCGAGTAAAGATTTGTAAGTATAAATGACTTTTTTTTGATGTTCGAAATAAGGTACCTGATCCATGAGAATTTTGATGGTATCTTCTTGATTTGATGGATTGACCATAATTTTATTGAGAGTGTTGGTAAGCATTGGGTTTTTGTTAGAAATTTCGAGGAATTTTTGATCATCCATGATGAGGATGATGCGAATTTTGCCACCTTCTAGAACTGGTGTGAGTGAATTGCTAATATCAATGGAGCCAGGACCTTCTTCAAAAAAGAGATGGGCATTGTCAAGGCAAAGAATGATATTCTTGGCAGAATAAATTTCGTTGAAAATTTTGATCATTAGATATTCTAGTTCACTTTGGTCTTTGGCGGTAGAAATGAGGCTGGGGGCATCAAGGGCATAGATTTGGCGGAATTTGAGATTTGCTGGAACTTTGGCTTCGGCATTCATGAGAGTTTCAGCGAAGGAATTGACGATAGTGGAGCGGCCGGAGCCGTAACTACCAATCAGAGCGACGTTTTGGTGACCTGGGTGAGAAAAAGCGTCAATCATTTTGCCGATGATTTCGTAGTTTTCAGCTTGTTGTATTTTGTAACGAGAGCCGGTATATCGTTCGGAAAGGTTGACAGCAAAATGTTGCAGTGTGGGGGTGAACCCGAAAGCGAGATCACGAGCGATACCGCCAGAACGTACGGGCTTTTTGGCATCTTTGACGATGCCGTGGAGATAGTTGTACCAGTTGATACCTTGATATAAATCATTAAGGTCGAGTTTGAGGCCGTTAAGGATTTGTTGATAATCAGGCAAGTTTTCGATAACGGCGACGACTAGAGTGGCACCGGTAATTTCTTCGGAATTAGTTTTTTCGCGAATGTTCAAAGCTTTTTCGTAAATAGGTGTGGTATCTTCTGGTAAAAGTGGGGTGATAAAGTTGAGAAAGTCTACATTGAGCTGGAAACGCGCTAGGATAAAAATGCCGCTAGGAGTTTTAGGTAAAATGTTTAGAAGGTCAGTTGATTTTATTTGAGGTTTTAAAAGGAGTAATAGTTCTTCAGAAATAAGGTCAGTAAATTGATCGGATTGCTTGACTGGAATTTCGTTTAAGGTGTTCTTGATCCAGAAAACTAGCATAATAGGCCAGGCGGAAAGGCCGATGAAGAGCCAGCCGAGAGCTATTTTCATGATAAGTAGTACGATGCCGCCAGCAAGAAGTCCGACAAAAAGTATGATACTAAGTACTAGAATAGCGGGAGAATTGAGCGATTTTTTTTGAAAAGCTTTTTTAACGCGGGGATTTTTGGGATCGAAAGAAGCATTCATTAGAAAGTTACCCCCATGATAGTTAAGACGATGCCGACAATAGGTAGAAGTGGAATGAATGGCCAGAGTAGGATGAGAATGAGACTAAAAATGCCGCCGATGATAATAATGACGCTACCAGCGAGTAGGAGGAAAAGACGCGAACAAAAGCCAATAAAACGAGAGACTAGTCGATCTAGAAACATATGGAATCTGAGATCGAGTGAGGAATTAGCGCTGGCGGTTTCGGCGGAAATTTGGCGGTAAGGCTTGAAAAGCGTACGAACGAGCGAACTCATGGAAAAGAAATCGGTAATGCTGGAAATAGCGTTACGATTTTTCTTAATAAAGGTTCGCCACCCGGCGGCATACCACCATAAAAATATATCAGCGATTGCCATATTGTTATTATAACACTTATGCTATAATAATGGTATGGATGAAAAAGACATTCAATTGAGACGACGGGAAAACGAGGAAAAAGCGACGGCGGATCGAGCGCGGATTTTGGGTTTGCCATATCTCGATACGAGGGAATTTGAAAATGAAGTACTTCTAGTGCCAGATTTGATTTCGGTGGAGCAAATGCATCAGGATTTTGTGATTCCTTTGCAAAAAGGTGGTGGAGAAGAGCATTTTCAATTCATGGTGACTAGTCAAACGCCGCGGTCCTTGATGGATAAAATGACCCAGGATTATACGAATGAGGGTGAAAAAGTAGATTTCTTTTTGATTTCAGGCTCGGCTTATAAAGTTTTTATGCTTAGGTATGATCCGCCGAAGGAAGTACATTATGATGATATTAAAATTGCGGGTGAAGGAGACTCGGAGACGATTGCGTCGGTTTCGCAGACTCTCGCGACGGTTTCGACGGAAAAAGTGTTTGATTTTTTGATTGATCAAGCAGATAAGCTGGGAGCTTCGGATATTCACATTGAAAACATGCGAGATAAAATACGAATTCGGATGCGGGTAGATGGGATTTTGCACCCAGTGGCGGATATTGATAGAGATCGGTATCGGATTTTTATGGGGGAACTTTCATCACGGGCAAATGTATCGATGGCATCGAACGATCCGCAGTCAGGGCATATGCAAAAAGATATTGAAAGAGATGGCGCGTCACATCTTTTGAATATTCGTGTAGAAACGATTCCGACTCTTTATGGACAAGACGCAGTGCTAAGGTTATTTAATTTTGATGAGTCGCTTCTGAATTTAGACTTACTAGGATTGTCGGATGAGGAGCGAGCGGAAATAAATGAAGTGATTTCGCATCCTAGAGGATTAGTTTTAATGGTGGGGCCGACGGGTTCTGGTAAGTCGACTACTTTATACTCAATGTTGAATGCTCTTAATACGACAGATCGGAAAATTATCACTTTGGAGGATCCGATTGAATATGGGATTACGGGGATTTCGCAGATCCCAATTAATACTAATGCGGGTGGATCCTTTGCTGAGGGGTTGCGTTCGGTGTTACGTCTAGACCCGGACGTGGTGATGGTAGGCGAGATTCGTGATGCAGATACAGCAAAAACGGCGATTCAAGCTTCGATTACGGGGCATTTAGTGTTATCGTCTTTTCACGCTAATTCGACTGCGGCGGCGTTTTCCAGGATGATTGACCTCATTGGAGTAAATCCGATTTTTGCTTCGTCGATTAGACTAATTATGGCGCAGAGATTGGTACGAAAATTGGCGCCGTCGAAAAAAGAAAGATCGGCGACAGAAGCGGAAGCGAAATATATCCGTGAGGCGCTTGCAGACGTTTCTCCAGAAAAAATGGCGGGTGTGGATTTAGAAGATATCAGGTTATTTGATCCTGTGGCGACTGAAAAGGATCCATTCGGCTATGCGGGGAGGACGGTAATTATGGAGCAATTAATCGTGTCGGAAGATATCCAGAAGTTTATCCGAGGGGACGTGGCAGATATTAATACTAATGAGATTGAAAAAGCAGCAAAACACGATGGGATGTTGACATTGGAGCAAAAAGGGGTGCTTGCAGCACTGCGGGGAGAAACGACTTTAGAAGAAGTATCACGTGTGATATAATAGGGCTTATGAGTGAAAAAGTTATTTCTGACTATAATGGTTATGATTACAAAAAGAAATTTTGGGAAGATGCTGATCGCGAGTATGAAGATCAGGCAGATCGGATGGCGATTCGGAAGCTACTCCCGAAGCGGATGAATAAATTTGCAGATATTGGTGGAGGGTACGGTAGGCTTGCTAATGAATATTTGAAACGTGCGCACAAAGTTTACATTTTTGATTATTCAAAGTCGGAATTAAAGCAAGCGAAAGAAATCTATGGTGATAAGATTGAAACGAAGGCGGGGGATATTTATGAATTGCCATTTAAGGATAATGAACTAGATGGACTAATGATGGTACGGGTAACGCATCATTTGAAAGACATGAATAAGGCGATAGCGGAGCTGTATCGCGTATTAAAGCCAGGTGGGGTGGCAGTGATTGAAGTAGCGAATAAACGTACTTTACCAAAGATGGCACGCTATGCTTTAGGTAAGTCAAAGGTAAACCCGTTTGACCTTAAGGTGGCAAATTATAAGGAAATTTCGGCGGATGGATTTTATAACTACCATCCGAAATATGTGGAGGAAATTTTTGAAAAGACTGGATTTAAGACTGAGAAAGTGCTATCAGTATCGAATTTCCGAAGCCGGGGACTGAAAAAAGTGTTTGGTACGAAGAACTTGGTAAGAATGGAAGATAAAGCGCAAAAGGCTTTGGCGCCGATCCGGTTTGCACCGTCGATTTACTATAAATTGCGAAAACCGGAAGATTAAGGTATAATTGGGGGGTGATGGGCTCGTCGTTCAACGGATAGGACATATTCCCTCTAAGAATATAATGCTGGTTCGATTCCAGCCGGGCCTACCATTAAACTGTTATAACTGGAGAGTCACTCCAGGTCAAAAACTTCCCATTTTATAGGGAAGTTTTTGTTTTCTTATATTTATTTTTGTCGCAAAACAGAGCCTTCACCACGTCTCATTTGTCGGAAATTTTTGAAGCATAATTTTAGAGTACGAAAAACGTTTGCAATGTACCAGCGATGAGACAGGTGAAAATGTAGTCGCTACATTTGCGTTACAACGACGTTGCCAAAAATGCAATCTGTAAGCTCAAAAACCATATATAGGCACCACTAAAACCAGATCTAAAGACTAGTCTCAGAAGCCTCCTTATAATAATTGTTATCATCAACGTAACAAAAGGAGTCTATGGAAAACCCACCACTAAATATCAAAACCTCACCCTCAATTTCTGATCTTGAGGCAAAAATAGAAAATCTAAGGTTAAAGCCTCAAACAAAAAGCGTAAAATCCGAGCTGAGTCTTATTAAAAGTACCCTTAATAAGCTTTATAATGCTAATAAAGCCGCGGTACTTCAATTTGAGGAATCCAACTATAATTATCTGGTTCTGATGCGCTCTACTCACGGTTTCTACAAGCTCTTCGGGCATTCCGCCCTATATTACACCTACAGCCTAGCACCAAAACTAAACCTCACCGCTAAACTACAAGACGACAAGGACTTCACTAATAAGTCTAACGAAGGGTTCATCTCAATCAGGAAGCCAGAGAAGTTAGCTGAAGCCTTACTTACCTTAAATATCAAACCAGTGAAAACTAGAGGTCAGTCCGGTAATTTCTTGCTCTTCAAATTTCCTTGGCATTTCACTAAGGACCAGCTAAATAACTTTACCGAACAAAACCTAGTAGCACTTCAAATATTTAATCACGTTGTAATGGTAGATAACAGCATGCCCGTTCTCTTTATCCAGATTGAAGAGCTTTTAAAGGCCATCTACGAAAATGTCCGTGGTATGGGCAGTCCCGTAGAAAAAGATACCTTTGGCTACCAAATGCTCGTTGCTACTACGAAAATGTCACACTTATATTTAGATCTTTCTAATGGCGAAATTGATAAACTAACTTGCCTTAAAAAGATGAAGCAAAACTTAAAAATCATCAAGTACCAGACTAAGCTTCTTTTAGACCTGAAAATCTGGACTCCTAAGACCTGCTCTCGGATTAGTGAAATCATTATCAAAATCAACGATATTATTGCACGCGAGATTAAGCATCTCTAGCATAAAGAGTTATAGGTAAAAAAATGGAATATCAAAACTATCTGTACCAGGAGCTCGTAGAAGCTTATCAGAAAGCTAGGGTCGGTGGCAAGAGAAAAACTTTAGACGAGCACCGCTTTGAAGTAAATGACTTAGAAAACATCCTGCGTCTTCGTGATGCAATTGTGTCCAGAAGATATCATCCCAGTCGTGGCGTTGCTTTTATCATTCACGATCCCGTTACCAGAGAAGTCTTTGCTGCTCCTTTTGTAGACCGCGTAGTCCATCATTTTCTATTCAAGCACACTAGTAGCTGGTGGGAACCTAGGCTGATTAATTCTGCTTATTCCTGCCGTAAAGGTAAAGGCACGCTTTATGGCATTAAGGATTTACGGCATCAAATCAGAAGTGTCAGCGAGAATGGTAAAATCAAAACCTATGTAGTAAAACGCGATTTAAAAGGCTATTTTATGAGTCTAGACCATAATAGGCTATACAGTCGCATCTTATGGGGGTTAAAGCGCCAGTTTCCAGACGGCGGCGAACTTTACCGCACCCTCAAATACTTATGGAAAGAAATCATCTTTGATGATCCAGTTAGTGGAGTCAGGATCCGTGGCAGAGCCAGCGATTGGGACGAACTCCCAGCTGATAAAAGCTTATTTTCTCAACCCAAAGGCCGTGGCATTGTCATTGGCAATCTCACCTCACAACTACTCTCCAATATTTATTTGGATCAGTTAGACCGCTTTATTACTATCACACTCGGCTATAAACACTATGGTCGTTATGTAGACGACTTCTTCATCGTCATCAAAGAGTCAGAACTAGCAAAACTATTACAGGATTTAGCAAAAGTAGAAAGATTCACTGCTCGGCTTGGTCTTACCATTCATCCTAAGAAACAATTTGAAATCCCATCAGAAGAAGGAGTGGACTTCCTCGGAGCAAAAGTTTACTATGACCACATGGTACCAGGTAGTCGCATTAAGAAAAACTTCGCTTCTACAGCTTACCGTCTCGCCACTACTGGCAAAGGCAAGCTAGAGAGTATCGGCTCCTATGATGGGCATCTTGCACATCTAAACAGTCACAAACTAAACTACAAAATCTATAATGGCCTTGGCTGGGACTACAACTATCCTAAACTTAAAAAGCCTCGCAAGAGGCAGTAACATTATAAAACAAGAATAGTACTTCTCATTAGCGGTAGCCGCTTCGGCTTATCTTAGCGGTTAGGAAGTCGGGAGGAAGGAAACGCAACGAAACATGAAACCATAAAACTAACGAGCAATACAACGGACAAGATTACCGTTGTTGCGGTTGTTGTTGTTGACAGGGTTGACGTTCCCATCCGAGTTGGCGTTGAGTTTGTACGCGTTGTTGGAATTGTTCACCACCGGTGACCACCAGTTGCCGTTGTTGCCAACGTTTTCCAGCGAGCCGTACCAATTGCCAGCTAGTAGAGTCACTTAAGACAGTAATATTGAAGAACCATTTTATCCCCATTACGCCCCTTGAGGCATACGGCGGCACAGTACGAAACCTAAGTGTACTACCTAGGTAGGTTCTTTGCCTTCCTATTAATGGTACCAGTGTAGGAATGAGCCTTGCCTCGGGTCCTGCACTCGTCCACGCGGACTACCGCATGTTCATTATAGCATAACAAAATAGGTTTTAAAATTTCGCGCCGCTTTGCACGCGCAAAACTTAAAGCATGTCTTTTCTTGTTTGGTAGGTTTTATCAGACCATTTTAGTTTTTAACTCTTAGCTCGCCAGTTTCTGGGCAAAACGGTTCTATCATGTCACTAGATAGATGAGATACTTTTTTTGTTCCAGTACTACGGTTTCTTGAGTTTCGGAAGGCGGGAGGAAGGAAACGCAACGAAACATGAAACCATAAAACTAACGAGCAATACAACGGACAAGATTACCGTAGCCGCGGCCGTAGCCGACGACAGGGCCGACGCCCCCATCCGAGTCGGCGTCGAGGCTGTACGCGAGGTCGGAATTGCCCACCACCGGTGACCACCAGGCGCCGTAGTAGCCAACGTCTTCCAGCGAGCCGTACCAACCGCCAGCTAGAGCACTTTTAATAGCGGTATTCCAAATGTTTGGATTAGTCATTGTATATTCGCTACTATCCCAACCATATTGAGTAACTAGATACTGGAAAGAACCGTTGAATGTATTATCACCACTCTTTGGTAATGTCCAGTTGGCTGGACAGATGGAACGGTCTAGGTCTTGATACTGTGTGGTGTAGGAACTGGTGTCATTGGTGGCTACTGCGGCAGACCAGTTGTAATAATTACCTAAATGATAGTGAGAGTCTCCACTAGAGGCAATAAGATTGCATAGGCCATTATTGTCATCCCAGGTGCCACCTGCTGCTACGCAGTCTGTTTCGTTATCATAATATGCTGCAGTACCGTTCCAGTACAGTTCTCCAGGATCATAGGATTCGGGATGGTAGTAACCATTTACACCATTTTGATCACTAATTCTATTGTAATCGTCCCATGTAGTAGTGCCTGTGGTATAGGTAGCACGTTCTGCAGTCCAGGAAGTAGAAGTATAACTACTACCATTCCAGCCGATATCAGTGTTTTCATTTGTGTAGCTATAAGTAGTGCTGATATCATGATCTAGGTTCTGTGTCATCCAGATATTACCGTCTTTGAGCTTAGCTACACAGTAGGTTTTCTCGTCACGAGCATCTTTTAAGAAGTATTGTTCGTCTTCTGTCATAGAAGCTAGAACTGTAGATTTATTTGAGCTATTGAGATCTTGCATATAAGTAAGATTTGGTACTGGAGTGTTACAAGTAGAAGCAGTAGGAATCACTGGAGCAGTACCATCATTAGGATGGACTAAGACATACTTTACTTTACCAGTATAGGTATCTGCAGCTTGAGTCTTAGAAATGTAAGTAGCATAAGTAGTAGTAAGTGTAGCTCCTTCCGCACTTGTACCAACATCGGTACCAGCTAGTCTAGTAGCTACTTTAGTGTATTCTGCTGGCACTGTATGATAGCTAGAAAAGGCTCCTTCTGTATCACTTTCTATAGTAAGTGGATAAGAAGCCTCAGAATCAGTAGCAAGTTTCATCGCCCAATTGCTTACGTCTGGGGTTCCTGCGGTTGTAGCAGTACCAGTAACGATTTTAGCATTACCACTCGCGCTTGTACCAAGAAGTTTAGTACTATCTTCTTCGCCTAATGTATCGCCAGAGTTTCCGATAGCGTAAATAGAAAAGCCAGCGTTGTCGTTACACAAGGCTTTGATGGATGTTGTGCCAATGTTTGCTTGATAAGTGCCGTTAGCGATTTCGGCAGTGTGTTCATTGCCAGAAGCAATAGTGCCTGACATAGAACAGGCAATTGGCACTGTAATTGAAATGTTATCCACCACATCATCAGCGGAAACTTTAGTACTCATGAGTACTAAACCTGAGGCAGTAGTAAGACCTACTAGCCCTGCGGTTAGTCCCATGCAAAGCTTTGCACTAGAGCGATTATTCATTTGTTTATTCCTTTATATGTATGACCTAAAGATCTGCCAGACTGTGAATAGTCACCATCTGGCAGAACAAGGCTTTTTGTTAATATTAACGTAAACATTATTATTGTAAATCATTCATAATTTTTTTGCAAGTATCCGCACTAATTTTCTTACTAAATATACATTTAATAGACTTAGCTCAGATAGCTTTCTCCTCTGTTAGACGCCACCCATACTGGTTTGTTAGACGCCACCCATACTTGTTATGTTTGCTTTTTTATTGCTTTTATGCTAATATAATTAACAGGTAGTGACTATAGATAGGGTGTCATTACCAAGCTAATTAGAAGATGGGAAATCTGATAAGTATTTTCTTTACTAATCCAATCTATTAGGTTTAAGTAGATAAACTAAACCTTTATTCCAGAAACGTCTGATCTAGACCTTAATCCTACTTCATAATGTACTTTATTAAACGTACTTTATTTAGAAGTTTTGTAAATCTCAAGCAAAATTTCAATTTGTTATTATCGTTTAGGTCAGCCGGGGACGGATTCGTCACTGGCTGTTTTTGATTTTAAACATTAGCTTTGTCGTTTCATGGTAGGAATCATGTGAGGTTTCATGTGACCCCTAATCGTGAACAACTGACTCCTTTATGCCCCAATTCACCGAGCTAAAGAGAAAAGATGGCAGAGACTATATTAACTAGTTTCCCTAGTTAATATCTAATGCTTAGGGGCGAGGGCGCTGGTGATAGAATCTACTGTAGCCAGCCAGCCATAATCAATCAAAATCAGTAAAAACTAGTCCAAAATAATCAAAATCTAACCAGCCAATATTAACCAATATTAACCAATATTAACCAATACTCACCGATACCAACCAATAAAAATCAAATCAAAGGAGAAAAATACAATATGAAAGTTGAAGAAAAACTCAAAGTAGAAACCATGCGAACTCACGGCTGTTCTTATGGTCAGATCGCAGATTTACTCAAATTACCAAAAAGTACTGTAGCGAGCTACTGCCAGACTAATAAGATAATGCCAGTAGAAGATGGCGGAGATAGCTGCAATAGTAGCCATAATGGTGGTAACCGTAATAGGATCCGCTTCCTTATCTGCAAGAACTGTGGCGAACTATTTATGCCTAAGACCAGAAGGCTCCAGTCCTACTGCTCAGAACGCTGCCGTATTAGTGCTTGGCGAAAAGCTCATGAAGATGAGATTATTAGCACTAAGCTCAAAAAAGAGCTAGAGGAGCTGGATAAACTAGAGGGATTAAAAGCTGAGCCTTATGCCATGCAAGTACATATAGGCAGTATTCCAAAAAAGGAGTTAAAAGGAGAATTAAAAAATTCAAAAGACTCTCCAAAAACACTGGACTTAATTCATAAAGTGAGTGATGAATTGAGTGGCGGCGAGATAATCGTAGTTAATACGAAACCCACTGCAATTAGTGGCTCTAGCTTTGCTGCTAGAAATGTCAATACTAATCATACTAACCATAATAATTCTGGCGATTCGTCATTTGAAGGCTCTGATGAATTGTCAAGCTAAGGAGGTAAAATGAAGCAAACTTGTACATTAGAAAACAGCACAGTAGAAAATAGTGCAGTAGAAGACGGCACATTAGATAGCACATTCGCGGAACCTAAAGTTAGTACCTTAGAACCAGAAAAATATATCAGCTACATTCCAAGAACGGATTTAAAACAATTCGCTTTAAAGAAAGTAGCGGTATATTCTAGAGTTTCGCGTGAAAGTGAGATCAAGCATCATTCCATTGCTATGCAGATGAAGCACTTAGAAGAATATGCCAAAAACCATCCGAACTGGATCTTTACTAAGCACTATGTAGATGAAGGAAAAACTGGTACTAAACTTAATCGTCCAGCCTTCAACCAAATGCTTACTGATGCCAGAGCCGGAAAGATTGATATTGTCCTCACTAAGACTGTCTCACGATTTGGTAGGAATATGAAGGAAGTTTTAAAAACCATTCGTGAGTTAAAAGAGCTTGATGTCACAGTCATCTTTGATAACGAAGGCTTAAGTACCGATAATTCTGATACCATCTTTGAACTACAATACCAAGGCATCCAAGCAGAAGTAGAATCTAAGCAGAATAGTGAGTACCAAAAATGGGCGATTAGAAACCGCTTTAAAGAAGGTATTCCAACTTATACCAGACCATATGGTTACTATATGGATGGATATACACTGAAAGTAGTGCCGGAAGAAGCGAAAGTTGTTAAACGTATCTTTGAAATGTATTTATCCGGCATGGGTGTAGGAGCCATAGCGAAAAGGCTGATTAACGATAGTGTTCCAAGCCTAAGTGGCAAAAGGTGGCGCACGGCTACCATCTACGGAATCTTACGTGATGAGAAATACATCGGCAACTTACTACTTCAAAAAACTTATCGTGTAGATTATCTTACCAAGAGAAAAGCCATTAATCGTGGAGAATTGCCACAGTATCTGGTGACAAGTGCCCACGAGCCAATCATAGATGAGATTACCTTTAATAAGGCTCAGGAAGAAATTGCTCGCCGTGAGAAACAAAATCATCTGATTGTCATTAACGCCAAGTCACCTAGTAATCATAAAGGGCCTAAAGGGTATAGACTTTTTACTGGCATTATCAAATGCGCTCACTGCCATACAAGTTTTATTTATAAAGCCATTATTAACACCAGCAAGCGTGAAATCTGGGTTTGTAATGATTATTTAGACTTTGGCAAAACTAAGTGTCCTAATAAAGCCATTCCAGAAACCATTCTAATAGAAGTCACCACCGACGTCCTTCTCTCCCATAAACTCATCAAAAAAGATAGCTCCGGAAACCTACCAGAGCTTACTCATGACCTTCTCACCAGATTGATTACTAAGATTATTGCCTATAAGGATCAGGCCTTAGAATATCATCTCGCAGATGGTGAGATCGTCACGACTAAGTGGCAGTTCAAATCCAGACGTGAATCTTGGACTCCGGAAATGAAGGAGCGTGCTCGCATTAAAGCACTAGAAATAATTGCGAAGCGTAAAAAAGAAGAGCTTAGTAATACGGTAGAAACCGAAACATCCAAACCCGCTAAAAGCCACGGAGTGGCAGAAAGGAGCGAAAAATGAATCAAAGTGAAGCTGAAGGATATGACACAAATGTGTCATTACCATCTAACCATGCAACTAGTAATCGTAAAGTAGTCGTCATCCCAGCTACTAAGAGTCTCCATCCGGATCGTGACCATGTAGAACCAAGTCACCAGAAGATTAGAGTAGCAGCTTATTGTAGGGTGAGTACTAGCCTAGAAGAACAACAAGGAAGTTATGCTCTGCAGAAACAGTACTATGAGAAGTTAATCAATGATAATCCGAATTGGGAGTGTGCCGGAGTATATGGTGATGAAGGAAAAAGCGGTACTTCTATGAAAGGAAGAACTGGTTTTCTTGAAATGATGGATGACGTAAGAGCCGGTCTGATTGATATGATTATCACTAAGGCTACCTCTAGATTTGGTAGGAATAATGTAGAGTTTATTGAAGCTTTAGACGAATTAGAGTCATATGGCGTAGAAGTCTCCTTTGAATCAGAAGGTATAGTAACGTCAGGCACTAATAATCGTACCATGCTCCAAGTAATGGGAGCTACTAATGAGCATTATTCAAATACCTTAAGTAATAACGTCCGCTGGAGCAAAGAGCGTAATATGAAAGAAGGTAAAGTCACCATCTGCTATGGTAACTTCTTAGGCTATAAAAAGGGCTTAGATGGTAATCCCGAGATCGTACCAGAAGAAGCTGAAACCGTGAAGCTCATCTTTAATGAATTCTTAACTGGTAAATCCTATGCTTCTATTGCCACTAAGCTAAATAGTGAAGGCATTACCACTAAGAATCAGAAACCTTGGATTGGCGAAGCAGTAAAACGCATCCTGATTAATGAAAAGTATACTGGTGATGTACTACTCCAAAAAACTTATAAGAAAAGCTACTTAGATAAATACTGCCATAAGAATAATGGTGAAAAACCTCAAGTCTTAGTAAAAAATAATCATGAAGCTATTATAGACCGTGAAACCTTTGCGAGAGCCCAGGAACTAATTAGTGAGCGTACTAAGCGTAAAACTAAAGGTACAGCAAAAAGCCCCTTTGTAGGTAGGATCAAATGCAATGAATGTGGTGAGATCTTTGGCCATAAGACTTGGAATTCCAGAGGAAACATTAAATATTCAGCTTGGGTTTGTAGAAATAAGTATACTGAAGAGACTACTTATAGCGATAAGAAGTGTAAAACTCCTAATTTAAGGGAGGAATGGATCGTTAATGGATACATGATAGCTTTAAGCAAGTTCATCGGCGTTAGACACGAATATTTGGGCAGATACGAGCGAAAGATTAAAAGAATAGACCATAGACTAGAGCCAAGTGGTATAGAAAAGGAGATCAGAGCCGAAGACGAGCATATTAAGGAGATTGAAAAGAATAAAGTCTCCTTAGACCAGGAATGGGAGCTTACCTTTGGTAAAAACGAAGAGTTTAGATTACGTCAGGAAGCTATTAAAGAAGAAATGATTGAGGCCTTCCGGCATAAGAAGGAGCTGGAAGAAGAACAAGCTAGTCTCAGAGCCAGAAAAGCTGAACTCACTACCTTTATTAAGACTATTAAAGCTTTACCAGAGCAGCTCACCAAATTCAATGATGAAATCTTCCTTAAGACTATTGATTATATCTTAGTAAAGCCTAATTCCATGCTCTACTACTTCTATGGTGACGAATATATTCGTGTAACACTTGAAGAAGCCAAAAAACAGCATCAGATTTTGTAATTACGAGCCTTTGTGATATATTATCATTAAGGCTCGTTTATTAATGTCTCTTAGTATAAGCATATCGTACTTGATATTAAATAAGAGCTCAGCAGAGTATTAACAAGGAGTAGCCTAAAAACGCTTATAGTTTGCTCTCCCTTGCAGAGCACTCAGGCACTAGCTTGGACTTTCCTTTAAAAAGGAAAAGTTCAGTAAAAGAAAATTAGGATAAAAAAAGAAACGGAAGTGAATTCCGTTTCTTTTTTGATTAATCATCTTCTAAAATTATTAGATGTGATTCTTCGAGTTGGGTTTTATCTACTTGCGATGGGGAATTCATCATGAGATCAACTCCGGAGCCGTTTTTCGGGAAGGCAACGATGTCACGAATGTTATCAACTCCTTCTAGGACCATGAAGATACGATCAAGTCCAGGAGCGCAGCCGGCATGAGGCGGTGCGCCGAATTTGAAGGCGTTTAGCATGCCAGAAAAACGTGACTCAACATATTCATTGTTGTAGCCTAGGATATTGAAGACTTTATACATAATAGCTGGGTTGTAATTTCTAACGGCGCCAGAAGCAACTTCGTAGCCGTTCATCACCATATCGTATTGGTCAGCTTTGATAGCTAATTTTTCGTCGTCGGTTTTGGCATTTTCTAAAGCTTCGAGGCCGCCTTTGGGCATGCTAAATGGATTATGACCGAAATCGAGTTTGCGGAGTTTTTCATCCCATTCGTAGAATGGAAAGTCGATAATCCAGGCGTAAGAGACTTCTTCGGGGTTTTTGAGATTGAAGTGATCAGCAAAGCTATTTCGGAGTTCGCCGAGAACCTTATTGACTTTGGTTTTGGCATCGGCACCGAAGAAAACGGCGTCACCAGTTTTGGCGCTAGTTAGTTTTTTAATGCTTGCAATTTCGGTGTCAGTCATGAATTTGAGAATTGGGGATTTGGCGCCTTCATCCGTATATAGTATATAGGCAAGGCCGCCAGCACCGAGTTTCTTAGCTTTTTCGGTGAATTCATCGATTTCGCGACGAGTGAGAGAAGCGCCACCTGATACTCTAATAGCTTTGACGACTTCAGTTTGAAACACCTTGAAATCGGTCCCCTTGAAGACATCGGTGAGATCTATTAACTCCATGCCAAAGCGGAGGTCTGGTTTGTCGGTACCGTATAGGTCCATAGCGATATCGTATGGTAAGCGTGGTACTGGGCTATTCTTTTCGAGATACTTTTTGGCTGGTTCAGAGCGAAGGACGAGTTTTTTCTTACCAAAATCTTTGGCAAGGGAAATAAATAGTGGCTCAATTTCTGTACGGATGGTCTCGCCATTATCTACAAAGCTCATTTCCATATCGAGTTGATAAAAATCACCATAAAGCCGGTCGGCACGGGGGTCTTCGTCACGAAAACACGGCGCGATTTGGAAATATTTGTCGACACCGCCGACCATGAGGAGCTGCTTGAATTGCTGAGGGGCTTGAGGTAGCGCGTAGAATTTACCTGGATGGAGACGTGATGGGGCGAGAAAGTCTCGGGCGCCTTCAGGTGAGGAATTAGCCAGAACTGGAGTAGTGATTTCAGTGAAATCGTGATTATACATATAATTTCTGATAAAGCGATAATATTCTGAGCGGTCTTTAAGGATCTTTTGCATGGAAGGACGTCTTAAATCTAGATAGCGGAATTTGAGGCGCATTTCTTCAGAAGTTTTTTCGCCATCGTCGTGGGTATTAACTGGAAGAGGTGCACATTTATTCAGAAGCTTTAAATCACTTACAACTAATTCGACTTTGCCGGTGGGGATATTGGGGTTGATTAATTCTGGGGCACGTTCGCGCATTTTGCCTGTAGCAGTTAAAACAAATTCATCGCGGACGGATTCGGCAAGCTTGAAAGAATCTTTGGTATCAGGAGTGACAACGAGCTGGATAATACCGGTGTGATCGCGGAGATCGATAAAAATTAATCCACCGTGGTCGCGACGGGAATTGACCCAGCCAGAAACGGTGATTTCTTTGCCTAAATGTTTTGCGGTTTCATTTGCTAAAATTCTCATATCTGTTATTATACTACATTTCTAGTTAGTTTCAAAACCAATTTTTCTCGGCTGTCGACGCTGTCGCTAATTCCTCGAAAAATTAGGTTTTGAAACTAACCTAATAGGTAATCTAAAAGCATTTGAGTAGTGAAGAAGCCGGCGAGAGAGTCATTTTCATCGAGGACGAAAAAGTAGTAACTGTTGGTGCGCTCAATTTCTTCGACGGCAAAAGCTAGAGTATCACTGACGTGGAGATTATAGACGTGTTTATCGAGATATTTTTCGGCACGGTCGGTTTTTTTGATTTCGAGAGTGTTTAAAGCTTCGGTATGAATGACACCGACGACTTTTTCTTTATTATCAACGACTGGGAAATTAGTGAAACCGGATTTGTAAAGTTTGTCGAGGACGAGGGGGCCTAAAATGTCTTTGCTATTTACGAAAACCATGGAATTTTTAGGTACCATGAGGTCGCCAACTTTACGATCGCCGAAGCTCATAATGGCGGCGATGCGACTGCGATCGGTGGAGCTGAGAATGGATTTAGGAGTGCGCTGCAAGACGCCGATGAAATCTTCTAGGGAGTGGGGGGTGTATTTGGGCTGCGGTGTTTCAGCTTTGGGCTCACGGAATTTTTCGAATAGTGGGTCAAGCCAATGAACAATTTTTCGCATTAAGTTTTCTAACATGATATAATAATTATAGCATTATTTTTTGAAGGGAGTTATTTATGAAAAAAATGAAGGGGTTTTCTTTAATTGGCACAATAATCGGAGTTGCGGTGGTGGCATTGATTGCGGTAGCGGCTTTTTTCATTATTGACGGGAATAACAAGGCAACGAATTATAACGACTATGATTTTTATTCCATAATTGAGCCGACTAAGGATAATGGTTTTATTGGCGACCACGTAAAGGGTTCGTCAGATGCGCCAGTTCTGATTTTTGAGTATGCGGATTATCAATGTCCGGGTTGTGCTTCTGTGAATCCACGGGTAAACAAGATGATCAAAGAATTAGATGGGAAAATAGCGCTGGTATATCGGAACTTTTTACTGTCTTATCATAAAAATGGTACGGCGGCGGCATCGGCAGTGGAAGCGGCAGGTTTGCAGGGATATTGGAAGCCATATGCGGATTTGATGTTTGAACGGCAGACGGAATGGGAGGATTTGTCATCTTCGGCGAGGACGGATATGTTTGTAGAATATTTTAATAATATCACGGATGGTAAGGGCGATGTAGAAAAGTTTAAGCAGGATATGGAAAGCGATGAGGTTTCGAAGAAAATTAGTTTTGATATGGGTATAGCTAAGAGGGTCAACGTAGAGGCGACGCCGGCTTTTTATGTGGATGGGCAATTTATTGATTGGAATAATGCTGGTAGCGTGGAGGTTAATGGTAAGACCGTCAGCTGGGATTCCGCTAGAACCGGTGATGATTTCATAAAGCTATTTGAAGAAATTGCAGATGCGAAGATGGGGAAATAAAAGAGTTTGCTGGAAAAAAGAGCCCACTTGTAATTGCGGGCTCTTTTTCTCGAAATTAGATTTCGATGAACTCTAGCCAATCGGCAGGAGCAATTTTTGACTTGTCGTGGCTGTTGCCACGTTTTTGTCTTTTGATACGCATGTATCGAATTTTCTCCTTAAATGACGCTCTCGACCGCACCCACCTAATTAATGGAAATTTGAGCGACAGAGTTTATTCTAGCAAAGATTCTTAGAACGTGCAAGCATAAAGATGTTATAATCATATTATGAAAAAGCGTGGGCGCATTAAATTTCGTAAGATTAAGACCTGGCAGCTTTTTTTGATTTTGGTTCCATTATTCTTTATAGACGCGACTTTGCTTCGGACGGACCATATTAGAATGACGGAATTACGTGATGAGGTATTAAAGGCAGATGAGGCAGAAAATGATGAGGAGATTTCGAAGAATTTGGAGGAGCTGAAAAATTTTGTGTTTTCGAATATAGTGATTAATGTGGTAGAGGAGAATGGTGAGCAGAAGGTCACTTTTGGGACGGGGCCGTTTTATCTGGAGCACCAGTATATTCGGGCGGCGAATGCGGCTTTGAAAGAGGCGGAGGCAAAGATGCGAGATGATAGTAATCCGAATGGGAATGTTTACGCCCTGGCTTCGAGCGTTTGCCAGCCGCAGGCAATTGCAAATGGGTGGAGTTGGAATGACGCTAACTATATTAATTGTATGATGAGTGAAATTCAAAAGTATCCGGCAGCAGATGAAATACAAGATAAAATTATTGCGAGTTTGCCGTCAACGGAATTATATCGTAAGAATTATGCATCACCTTTATGGGCGCCGAGTTTGACGGGATTTATGATTTTAGCCACTGTGATAGTGATTGTTGTAATTTTGATTAGGGGGCTGATTTGGATTGTGTTGAGACTTTCTCTGTTATTTGCATGAAATTAGAGAAAAAGATAAAAAACCTCTTGACAATTTAGCGACCTAGACATAAGATAGGAATATATTAACTTAAGGAGGAAAGCTAAATGGCTTACGAACATACCAACGGTAAAGGTGTGAAATACTATCTACACAAATCTGAAGTAACTCTACGTGGCGGCAAGCCTCAGACTATTTACTTCTTCACTAAGGAAGAGAATGGCGGCAAGGGTACTCCTTGCGATTTGCCAGCTGATCGCATGGTAGTGGAGAATCCACGCAACGGGTTCCTCACTCTCAAGAAAAAATAATTAGCGTAAATAAAAACCGCCCTAAGGGGCGGTTTTTTGATTTTGTATTGTTGGGGAGTGGTGGTGGGGGTACTAGGACTTGCTTGCCTTCGGCAAGCAATCCGACGGGCGTCGGTTCGGAATATGACAAACAAGTTTGTCATATTCTCTCACCTCCTACGTCGGGCGAACCTACGGTTCGCCTCCTAATACCCAAAATGACAAACTAAAAAAGACCCTTTGGGTCTTTTAGTTTGTCATGGTGGGGGTACTAGGATTCGAACCTAGGACACTGCGTGTATAAGACGCATGCTCTGACCAGCTGAGCTATACCCCCAGCTACTTTATTTTATCATAAAATGATATAATAGTAAGCGTGAACGGGATAAAAAATAAAGTACGAAGATTTAATTATGCAATGAAGCATGATTTTTTGACGGTGGAAAATGTGGTGTTAGTACTTGCAATTGTGTTATGTTTGATTTGGACTTATCAATCTGTGACGGCGATGTCGAGAAACTGGGAATTAACTGAAAGATTGGCGACGGAAAAGAAAGAGCTAGAGCTAATGGGAATAGAGGTCGAAACGGCAGAATTACAAAATGAGTATTATCGTTCAGACGAATATCAGGAGCTTCTAGCACGAAAATATTTGGATAAAAAATTTAAAGATGAAAAGATGGTGGTAATGCCAGATAATTCGGAAGAAGCAAGAAATAAGCATGCAACTGTTCAGAAAATAGTGGAAGAAAAAGAGTATTCAAATTTTGAAAAATGGATGATGTATTTGTTCCCAAATTATTGATTTTCTTGAATTATTTTAAATAACTTATGGTATAATTAGGCTATGCGAAGATTTAGGCGCGGTTTTACGTTGATTGAGGTGTCGCTGTTTTTAGCGATTACTGGGCTCTTATTCATTGGTATTACTGTGGGGGTGCAAAATTCTATTTATCAGCAACGTTATAACGATACGGTGCAGAATTTTATGGAGTTTTTGAGAGGTGTTTATTCTGAAGTAACAAATGTCCAGAGTTCGACGAATGGGAATAGCAACAAGGCGTTTTATGGGAAGTTAATATCTTTTGGTGAGAAATACGACCTAGACGGGAATAGCAACAAAGAGAAGATATTTGTGTACGATGTAATTGGCGATGCTGATGGGAGTCTAAGCTCTGGGAGTATTAGTAGCTCTTTGAATGATGTGGGGGCTACATTGGATACGGGTACTGGGCGAGCGTATAGTTATTTACCAAGGTGGTCGTCGACAATTGAAGACAAAAGTGGAAAAATTTATGAGGGTGGGTTATTGATAGTAAGGCATCCACGTTCTGGGACGGTTTATACGGTTAGGAAGAACTCAGGATTAGGTATTAATGAAGCTATAAAAAAAGGAACTTTCAATAATCTAAGAGCGACGCTTTGGAATGGTTTTGCGCATGGAGCGGTTGATTATTGTGTTAATCCTAATGGTGATAGCAACGGGCTTCGTAGGATTGAGGTACAGATAAAAGACGAGGCGAGGAATTCTTCTGGAATAGTAATGAGAACGGGAAGCGACAATGAGTGCGCAGTCGAGACCAATAGTGGAAGTAATAATGGTAATAATAATTATTATTATGATGATGACGATGATGATGGTCCAGAAGGGGGTAGGAGGTGATAAATGAAAACCAGGATGAGTAGGCGTCGCTATAAGTTTTTGCATAGGGAAGGTTTTACTATCGTTGAGCTGTCTTTGTCACTGGTTTTTATATCGATTTTATCTATCATTATAGTACTAGTAATTACTGGTGCGATTGCTTCATTTAGACGAGGAGTAGTTTTGAATGAAGTGAACACCGTGGGGATGGATTTAGTTACTGATTTTCGGACTGCTCTAAGAAGTTCGCCAGTCTTTTCGGTTTCTAGTGAATGTGCAAGGGTGTATTCGGAATCGACTTTGGTAAATAAGTGCGAAAGTGATAAAGGCCATAATTTTATGACGTTAGTAAGGAAAGCAAATGTAAAGGTTGGTGGTAGTGATTTGTATTCGGTGCCGGTTTTTGGAGCGTTTTGTACTGGGAAGTATTCATATATTTGGAATTCTGGGTATTTTTTCAGCAACGAGTATAAGGTAGAGAATGGAACTCTTAACAAAGCATCCTTAAAATACATTGACACAAGTGGTGTAACGAAGACAGAAAGTGACATCCGTTTGGCAAAGATAGAAGATAGTGAAAGGGCGGTGTGCATTTCTGTTATGGGGAATAACTATGTTCCTGGTTTGAGTAATTTTGATTCTAAGTTTGATATTACGAGTTATGGTTCTGTAGGCGGCGAACTAGTTGAACTTTTGGGGACTGGGAATGGTAGTAATTTGTCGCTTTATAATTTGGAATCTACACTCCCTGCGGAAAGTAATGATGGGAAAAATGTGTTTTACAATGCTTCGTTTGTACTTGGCACGATTAGCGGTGGAGTTAATTTGTCATCGACTAGTAATTATTGTGCGGTTCCTGAAGGCTATTCCTCAGTAGAAAATTTTGATTATTGTGCGATTAATAAATTTAATTTTGCCGCTCAGGCGAATGGAGGATAAAATGAAAAAGAGATTGAAAGGTGCTGCATCGTTCTATATAGTAGCTTTTTCGACTTTGATACTGGTTATCATTGTGTTAAGTTTTGCGGGAGTTGTAGTGTCTGAGTTAACCAGGACGTCTAATAGCGATTTGTCTCAATCGGCGTATGACTCTGCAATGGCTGGGGTAGAAGATGCGAAATTAGCGCTTTATAACTATCGAAATTGTCTAGAAAGAGATAAGACTGGGAAAGAAGTGAAACCAAACAATGATCTCGAAGTATCATGTAATGAGATTTTTTACTATATGAATCTTAACAATTACAGTAGCGAAGAAGAGAGTTGCAAGATGGTTGGTAAGATTCTGAATCGAAATGACGATATAGTTTCGATAGAAGAGTCGAATGTGGGAAATAATATGGCGCAGTTTTATACTTGTGTAAAACTGGATGATACTTTGGGTGATTATTTGGGCGAGTTGTCTCCTTCAAATATGACAAAAGTAGTAAAACCGAATTTTGATGTAATTAATGCTTCTGGAGTAAAAAAGATAAGATTGAAATGGTATTCGGATAAGAATATGGGCGATAACGATCAGCTAAATTATACGAATTTTAACGGGACTAGTGTAGTGTATAAAGGGTTGAATTCAGGTAAGCTTTCGACACCTCCTACAGTATTTGTGGCAATGATGCAAACTGGACCGAGCTTTAATATGAGCGATTTTGATACAACAAGTGGTGCTCAAACTGATAGGGGTATGGTTTACTTGACACCTGTAAACAATAAGAGTGCGGCTAAAACTAATAAGGACAATAATTATAAGGGGGCTTATAGTGAAGAGAAGAGCACTAATTATATTGATAAAAATGGTTTTTTGAAGTCTAATGATAAAACGAGCGTTAATTTGCCGTATGCGGTTTTTTGTGATAGCGGTGGTGATTACGCTTGTTCAGTAACAATTGAATTGCCGGACCCGAAGAATGGGGCCAGGAATAATGAAACGTTTAGGATTATAGTCGGTTTACCATATGGGGCGCCAGACACCGATTTTTCATTAGAGTTTTTGTGTAATGATGGTGCTAGTGGTTGCGAAAAAATTGCTAATGAGTCGGGAGGAAAGAGTTCGAGGGCAATTATGAAGGGTACACAAGTCGCAGTGGACTCGACCGGAAAAGCTAATGATATATTTAGGCGTATAGAGGTTAGATTAGAAGATACATCTGATCCACTTTCAGTCATGGGGCCACTAGAATTACTAGGTAATAGTGGTGAAAGTACGATAAAGAAGAATGTATTAGATAATAATTCTGGTGCCGATCCGGTGAAGTGTGAATGGAATTTCTACGGTGACGAAAAGCCTTGTTCTGAAAGTGATTATTAAAAAAAGAGCTGCTAAGCTGCTCTTTAATCTGGTTGTGGGGGCTGGATTTGAACCAGCGACCTTTTGGTTATGAGCCAAACGAGCTACCAGGCTGCTCTACCCCACGATATATTATATATTATATATTATATATT
>JAFWLE010000009.1 GCA_017511205.1 Candidatus Saccharimonadota bacterium | reverse complement strand
TTTTAATATCTTCTATATTGTAGCTACTTAGTAATAATTTAATATCGCGGGCTTGAGTAGCTGGGTTACAAGAAAGATAAATGATTTTTTCTGGTTTAACTTCGTTTAATCTATCAATTAGTTTTTTATCACAGCCGGAGCGGGGAGGGTCAAGAATCACCGTTTGCTCTGGTTGAATAAGATCGAGGATATCTTCCGATTTAGAAAACTTAGGGGAAATGTCGCTTAACGGCTTGTTTTGAGAGCCTCCTCGCGCCGGCCCGTCGTCACGGGCGGCGCTTCGTCGTTCGCTCCCGTTGTCGCGTATGCTCTCAAAACTAGCCATTTTCGCGACATTTTGCTTAAGCTCTCCGAAGGCGGATTTATCACATTCAACTAGGGTGAGGTGGCGATCGCGGGCGACGGAGAGGCCAATGGTGCCGACGCCGGCATATAAGTCTAGGACTTCGTCGGTATCGATATGCTTTTTGATTTCTGCGAGAGCCATTTCATAGACTGGAAGATTGATTTGGAAAAAGCCGTTGGGTGAATAAGAATAATTTACGCCTAGAATTTTATCGAAAAGGGGAGTGAAAACTGGATGAGGCTGATGGTTTTCATATAAACCACCAGAAACTTCTCCTTTTTGATTACAACGAAGAAGTAGGGATTGATATTTGCGAGCTTCTTCGTGGCGAGAATTCAAGTCATCAACTATTTCGGTGGCTTTTTTGAACAATTCTGGGCGTTCGATACTAGAGTGCTTAATAGGGATTTTTTTGTGGGAGCCACGTTGATGAAAGGCAAGTTTAATTTTTGATTCGGATAAATCATAATACAGAGCGTATTCCATTTTGTTGCGGTAAAAATAATCTTGGTGATCTGTAAAAATAGGTGGAGTTTCTATTTCGATATTATGCTCGCGGAATATTTCAGTGATGAGAGATTGTTTTAATATAAGTTCATAGTTATAATCAATAATCTGCCAGGGAGAAGTGGAGAGGAAACAAGTGTCTTTTGGTTCAACACGGTACTCGCTTGGTTCTTTGATTTTAGTGGCGATAGCTTCAGTGTAGTGAGATTTATTTTTAACAACGTCAAAAGCTTCAACTAATTCGCCTGGGAGTGCATTCCAGAAGAATGTTTTTTTGCCGGTTTCATCAGTGCCTAGGCTCATGCCTCCAGGAATCATCTTTTCAACTCTAATCATATTGCTATTATAACAGATTAAATAATTCTTTACATCTCAGGAGCTCCGCGACGTGGTAATCTGACGATTATACCACGTCGCTCCGCCCTTGCGGCGGCAAAATCATAGATTTTGCCTTTATATCCTTCGATGTAAAGAATTATTTAATTGATTCTACGCTAGTGATAATAACTTGATTATCTTTGAAGTTATTAGTGAGACTCTCGCGGTGGATGGTGTCTAGCTCAGAAAAAACATCATCTAAAAGGATAATCGGGCGGAGGTTTTGTTTTTGGAAAATTAGTTCTGCTTCAATGAACTTGAGGGCAAGAATAATAGAACGGGTTTCACCACGAGAGGCAGAATTATTAGCAAGATTTTGATTAAAATTAAATAAGTAATCATCATGGTGGATACCAAAAGTAGTGTGACCAACAATTAGATCTTTTTCGAAATTTTGCTCTAAGTTTTTTAAGTAAGTTGATTCATTTTTAGATTTCAATTCTGTTTGATAAATTAAATCAACGTTGTCTTGATTTTTAGAAATAGAGCGATAGGTAGAAGTGAGTTTAGAGTTTAAGTCTTTTGTAAACTCTTCACGTAAATTTGAGATTAAAGTACCATATTTAGAAAGAATTAGATTCCAAGAAAATAGATCTTCTCTAAGGGTGGCTTCATTTTTTAATAATTCGTTTCGTTGCTTCAGAGCTTTTTCGTATTTAGAAAGGGAACTACTGTAGTTTTCGTCAAATTCACTAAAAATACGGTCGAAGTAATCACGACGACGGCTGGGGGCATGGCTAATTAAATTTAAATCAGAAGGTAAAAATAGCACAATTGGATATTTATTCTT
Organism: Candidatus Saccharimonadota bacterium; assembly: GCA_017511205.1. Classification (GTDB taxonomy): domain Bacteria; phylum Patescibacteriota; class Saccharimonadia; order Saccharimonadales; family Saccharimonadaceae; genus Nanosyncoccus. The sequence continues at coordinate 83,319 of JAFWLE010000009.1, read as the reverse complement.
CTTTGGTAAACGTTTAAATTTTTGATCTAGAATATGGAAAGTTTTAGTTTTACCATCATAGGTTGCAGTGGTTTTTTCGCCATTTTGATATTCTAGTTCGATACGGTAAAATTCAGTACCATGCTTTAAAATATCTGGATCAGTGGCACGAAAACTTTTACCTTGTGTGAGGATATAAATAGCTTCAAGTACTGAAGTTTTACCAAAACCATTATCACCTAGAATAAGAGAAGTTTCATCTTCACATTTTAATAAAAAGGAAGAGTGATTTCTGAAATTAGTAAGTTTAATGGATTTTATGATCATGAGTTTAATGGCATTACGATATGAGTATAAGAACGGTCTTTTTGATTTTGTAATACAGTGGGGGAGACGCGGTCTGAGAAGCTAAATTCAATTTCTGGTTCGGTGAGGGAGTTAAGAGCATCAATTAAAAACCTAGAATTAAAATGAACTCTGGAATCTTTAGTGACTTTAGTTTTAATTTCAGAATCGTTTTCACCAAATTCGTTAGCCACGGATTTAACAATAAAGCTATCAGGTTTTTTAGCTTCACAAATAATAGAACCACCAACCGACTTAGCAAAGAGTGCTGCTAATCTAGTGACACGGAGGAGTTCTTCGCGATCTAAAATTACTTTAGTATCGTTGTTTTTAGGAATAAGTTTTTGATAGTCTGGATAGCTAGCGTCAATTAGTTTAGAAATAATTTCTACTTCACCAACTTTGAAGCAGGCTAAATCATTATTAAAAGAGAATTCAATTTCAGTAATATCATCACTAATAGCACGGAGAACTTCTTGGAGGGAAGAAGCTGGTACGATGGCCTTAACGTCACTTTTAACTTTATCAATAAGGATTTTTTCTGCTAAACGGTAACCGTCAGTGGCGGCAATAGCTAATTTTTGATCATAAGTATTAAAGTAGACGCCAGTGAGAGCTGGGCGAGTAAGGTCATTAGAGCTAGCAATGATGACTTCAGTGATACTAGTCTTAAACTCATCTACACCTACTTTAAAGGTGACGGCGGATTTTTCATTTATTTCTGGGAGTTCAGGAAAATCATCTGCAGTAGTTCCGTTGATAGTTGAAGAATAGTTACCAGCTTTGATACTAACTTTAGTATCCTTAGAAGAAATTTCTACGGTTTCGGTTTTTGGGAGATTAGAGATAAATTCTGCAAGAAGTTTAGCTGGGACTGTAATGACGCCATCTTCTGAACTGGAAACTGGTAAATAATCAATTACTGCCATATCTAAATTAGTGGTAATGAGGGATACTTTTTTCTGGTCTACTCGAATAAGTACATTATTTAAAATAGGTAAGGTAACTTTACCAATCGCGATACGACTAACGTTATTTAAGGCTTTACTTAATTTTGATTGTGTAACTTTAATCTTCATTTTTTAATCTCCTTTTTAAATATATTAATAATAGTAGTATTTAGGCTATGTGGAAAAGTGGAAAAGATTGGTATTAAATAGATAGGAGTGGTTGGTGGAAAATGATGTGGGTAATGACGGAAAAGTTGGTGAATAAGTAGGGTTTTGCACATTGAAATTTTGAATAAAAAGATTTGAACAAATTTTTTCACTAAATTTACACATAGTTTTACTATGGTTTTTACACAATTTATCCACTTTTTGGAGATTTTTAGCCATAGATTTTCTCCTTGATTTCTTCAATCTGGTCACGAAGGGTAAAATTAATTTTTAAGTCGTTAGTGATTTTTTTGATACCATGCATTACAGTCGTGTGATCCTTAACACCAACTTCACTAGCGATTTTATTGGTGCTAAGGTTTAGTTCTTTAGATAATAAATACATTGCAACTTGGCGGGCGGATTTAATATTAGTGACACGAGATTTACCACAAAGTTCTTTGGTGGTGAGACCATAATATTTAGCAACTTTTTCGACTATTTGTTTTGGTGAAGTGGGACGAATTTTGGAAGACTTATTTACACTTACTGAGCCATTTTTAATGAGCTCAAGTGGCGTCATACCACGGACGTCGGACATTAATAATATAGTAGATAATTCACCTTCGAGATCGCGGATATTGGTATTAATATTTTCGGCTATATATTCGATAGCCTCTGGTTCTATTTCAGCACCCATAAGCTCAGCTTTAGCTTTTAAAATAGCACATTTATCTTCAAATTTAGGTAGCTGTAAATCAAAAGCCCCAGCCCAAGTGAGACGAGTGGCAAGACGTTCATCTACGGTTTTGATTTGACTTGGTAAACGATCAGAAGTGACGATGATTTGTTTATTTAATTGGTAGAGGTCATTGAAGATATTGAAGAATTCTTCTTGTGATTTTTCCTTATTAACGATAAATTGAAAATCATCAATAATAAGACAATCTAGTTTCTCAAATTTACGGTTAAATTCACGACCTTTGCCGTTTTGGATAGCATCGATAAAATCGGAATAAAAGTGGGAGATAGGGGTATAGAAAATTTTAAAATTAGGATTATTTTTTAGAAGTTCATTACCAATAGCTTGAACGAGGTGGGTTTTACCGAGACCTGGTCCTCCATAAAGGAAGAAAGGATTGTAACGGGTGCCAGGGGCAGCGATAATACTCTTGGCGGCAGATACTGCGAGATCATTATTAGAACCAACGATGAAATTATCTAAAGTATATTTTTGGTTAAGACCATTAGCGATGGTGCTGCTATTAATATTACGGATAGTTTTAATATGCTCTTTAATAGTATCACGTGTATTAATTACTTCATGAGGTTCAGTCTTTGGTTTAGTATTAGTTTTAACCTCGAAATCGATCTGATTAACGGTGATATTATTGTTTTTGAGAGCAATTTTAATAATGTCTAGATATCGGTTACGAAGTTGTTTAACGTAGAAAGAGTTTTTGACGCCAATAATAATATTACCGTCGGCGGTGGAAATGAGAGAGGTATCTTGGAACCAAGTTGAGAAATTGGCAGCAGAGATTTGCTGTTCGATTTCGGCAAGGGCGTTTTTCCAGACGTCGTACATTTTTTAACCTCCTTTGAATTAATTATAGCATGAAATACTGAGTTTTCCACAGGTTTTTGGTAGAAAAAATGTGTTGTAATATGTATTTTTATTAACAGGGAAGGATATTTCCACAATGACAAGAATTACCCTATTTGCCGTGTGGAAAACTACTTGAAAATTGTGGAAAAATGCGGTATACTATGAAAAGAATTTGAAAATAATTAAAATTTAAGGAATAATATATTATGCCAAAACGAACTTATCAGCCGCATAAGAAACAACGAAAAGTTGAGCACGGCTTTATGAAAAGGAATGCTACTTCTAACGGGCGAAAAGTCTTAGCACGTCGCCGTATTAAGGGGCGGGCTAAACTCAGTGCTTAGTAAGAAATTTCGATTTCATTCACGTGGGGGAGTGAGATATGTGTACCAACATGGGAAGACAGTGCGAAGAGCACGGATGTCTTTAACTTTCGTGGAAAATACGAAAGGATTTACGAGGGTAGCGGTGGTGGTTTCAAAAAAAGTTGCTAAGTTTGCGGTGCAGAGGAATAGAATTCGTCGACGCGTATACGAAGCGCTGAGGCTGAATTTTGAGTATTTACCCAAAAAAATGGATTATATATTCGTGGTTTTTTCTAAAGATCTTCTTAAAATGCCGTTTTCAGATTTAGAAAAGCTTTTAGGAGAGCTGGTGGAAGAAAGTAAGGTGTGTTATAATAAAAAATGATGAAAGATATGAGTGTGAAGAAAGCAATCTGGATTTCTATACTAGTGCTATTTATTATTGGCTCAATTATTACTGGTAGTCCGTTTAATTTCTTAGATGTAATAGTTGTTAGACCAATTGTAAATATACTATTTGTGATATTTAATTTGGTACATGATTTTGGGGCGGCGATTATCGTATTTACAATTTTAGTAAAATTAGCGATGTGGCCTCTGACAAAGAAGCAGTTTAACCAAACTAAACTACTAAGGAAGATCCAACCAGAACTAACTCAGATTAAAAAGAACTGTAAAGGTAACAAGCAAATGGAATCTTTGCAGACGATGGATCTTTATAAAAGATATAATGTAAAGCCATTTGCTTCAATTTTGACTTTAATTATTCAGTTGCCAATCTTCATTGCAATTTTTTCAGCGATTAGAGTAATAGCAACACCTTTACCACAAGATAATTTATCCAACAGAGCTTATGAAATCGTGGCATATGAAGGATCGGAGATTCGGAATTTAGAGGAAAAACAGGCAGTTTATTTGAAGGATTTGGAAGATAATAGTAAGCCAGCAGAGGAAAAAGCGGCGTATGATTTTAGCCCGATGTTGTTTGGCATAATTCACTTAGATGTGAAAGCGAGCGATGTTTTGAGTGGTAAATTCTCTTGGAGTGCAATGTTTATTTTGGTTTGTGCGCTTCTAGCGTCAGTGATTCAATATATCGCTACAAAACAGCAGATGCCGTCTGGTAAATCTGAGAAGAAAAAGAAATTCCGTGATATTTTGAAAGAAGCTAAGGATGGTAAGGAGATTGAAGATTCGGAAATCAGCAGTATGGCGACAGGGCAGATGTCGATGATGATGCCTATTATGATGTTTATAATTATGTATAATCTTAATGGGGCGTTGGCATTTTATTATTTCTTAAGTAACGTATTAACGGTTTTGCAACAGAGAATGGTTTTGAATAAAATTGATAATGAAATTGATGATATGACCGATAAGGCTGTAATTAAAGAACTAAATAAAATTCAAGAAGGAAAAGTGGTGGAAAATAAAAAAACCGGAACAAAAATAACCAGGATTAAGGCGAAGGATATTAAAAAGAAAAGGAGAAAATAATGAATAAAGATGAATCAATAAGGTTTGCGAGCCGATACCTGGAAGATTTATTAAGCTTTTTTGGTATTAATGTGGCAGTGACATCGACGATTGATGACGAGGTGATTCAATTATCAGTACCCTCTACTTCACTTAATTCACTTTTAATTGGTAGAAATGCTGATAATTTGAGAGCTTTGCAACATATTGTATCAATGGCTTTGGTTTCAAAAAAAGCAGAAATTGTGAGAGTAAACGTGGATGTAGCGAATTATAAAAAACAACGAGCGGATAGAATTGCAGAAAAAGCGGAGGGTTGGATTAAAAAAGTGCGCGAAACGGGTGAAGCGATGGAAATTAATCTCAACGCAGCAGACAGACGTATTGTGCATAAAGTAGCACAAGATTATTCGGATATTGATGCTCATTCTGAGGGTGAGGGAAGAGAACGAAAAATCATCATAAGTAAAATCTAAAAAAAATAACACAGTACTTCTCGGGCACAGGGTCGCTCGCGCCCGTCTTCACGGGGCTCGCGCCCTTTCTATCTCGGCAGCAGCCTCCGATAGATCCCTCTAAGTACTGTGTTATTCTTTTTTAACTTACTATTAATGAATTATAAAACAATTCTCAAAGTATTGTTTTTAGTTTCCTTCAGATTTTGCCTTTATATCCTTCGATATGAATGAATTATGAAACAAGTATTATCTAGTTTTCTTCAGAATTTTCTTCGGATTGGCCGAGGATGATGACGAAGTCGTAATCCCTACTTACATCAGCAGGTAGTTCGTCGGCGGAGTGGGCAGTGATATCGTATTTCTTTTCCAGTAAGGCTTTGGTGCCAGGTTTTTCGCCAGAGATGTCATATAGGGTGTATTTTTCTGTGTAGTTGCCAGCTATGTCGCCGGTTTGGGTGTATAGATAACCTTCATTAATAAGAGTATTTTCTTCAGTGGAAGCTAGACCTGGAGTTTCGGTGGAATTGAGTATGAGAACGGTAGGTTCTTCATAGTCGCGTGGATCATTGCTGAAGGATTTTTTAACAAATTCTTGAATCGCTACGTAGTTGCCAGCGCCGGCAGTTGGTAAGACATAAGAGATGCCATTAATGGTGCCAGTGGTCATATAATTAACTGGTTCGATAAGAGAGACTTGGCGCATATTATTGAAGTCAAAGCTAGAGGTGAGATGAGCAAGAGTTTTAATTTCATCTACAGAAAGATTGACGCGTAAATTGTCGCCTAAGGTATTAGCTAAATTGATAATGTCTGTGAGAGTGAGATTTTTTTCAAAAATACGATCTTTGATACCAATAAGGATTTTTTGTTGAGAAGCGCTACGCGAGAAATCACCATGGGCGGTACCATACCTAGTGCGAGCAAGTCTTAAGGCTTTTTCACCATCGAGATGATATTCTACTCCAGCATCGAAAATATAGTAATCGTGGACATCTTCATCAAGTGTTACATTGATGCCGTCTAGAGCGTCAACTATGTGAACGAGTGAGCCCCAGTTGAGGTGGGCATAGTATTGAAAATCAATACCTAAGATGTCACTAACTTCATCCATGAGGGCTTTAGCGCCAGCTTCTTCGTTGTCGCCGTCCATATTGTTGCACCAATAGACTTCGTTGATTTTACCGGTGGCAGTGCAAGTAGGTGAAGCTTTTAAATCCCGTGGGAGACTAAGCATGGCAAAGTCGCCGGTTTCTTGATTGAGGCTAATGATCATAATTGAATCAGTGAGTTGAGCTCCATCGTGGGTACCTTCACCTTCAGTACCTTCCATATCGTAGCCGCTAGTACCAAATGCGAGAATATTGGTGCGACCGTTTTCATCAGTTTTCAAAGGAACATAGGTTTCGGTAAAGAAATCAAAAATGTTGCCCTGATTATTGGTTATTCTAGCAATAACGCCGTTAAGATAAAGAATGAATACTATGACTGCTATAATAACGATTGCAATGAAGCCAATGATAACACGAGTGATGATTTTACGTTTGCGACTAGCAGGCTTCTTTTTCTTGGTAGGGGTGGGCTTAACTGGATCTTTGGTGGCTTTGAGCTCGCCACTTTGTTCGTCGAAATTAAAGGCTTGGACGGGTTTTAGGAAATCTTCTGGAACACTAGTTACTGGTTCTGGCTTTGGTGTTTTCTTAGAGGAAGTATCTGGAGTTTTTTGAGGTTTAGGGGCTTTTGGTACTTTAAGTGTGGTTTGCGGCTTAGATACAGTCACTTTTTGAACTGGTTTTTTAGTAGTACTTTTTGGAACATTTTTGGGAGTTCCAGAAACGGTCACTTTTTTGGAGTGACGAGTGCTAAGCCCATCAATTGATTTATTTCCATTCATTATATATAATTGTAACATATGGCGATTAAATTAACAAAAAAACAATTAGCGGTTTTAGAATTTTTGCAAGATTTTACGGACGAAAAAGGATATTCGCCGTCTTATCGTGAAATTCAGACAGGACTAGGACTTTCTTCGGTTTCGGCGGTAGCGGAACATATTGACCATCTGGTTGAAAAAGGGGTATTAAAAAAGGTGCCGGGAGCGGCGCGATCATTGGAGATACTAGATTATAAGCATGAGGAAACTGTAACACTGTTTAATGCTAAATTGATTGATTGCACAGAGGAAGAAAAGAGAATTTTGGAAAAAGCGGCAGATATATTGAATCTTGATTTAGAATTAGAGAAATAATATAATAATTTTGACACTTTAAAAAATTTATGATTGTGATATGATATATATAGGAGAATCATAGATGGCAAAAAGACACAATAAAAGAAAATATTTATGGTTTGGTTTAGTACTAGTGGTACTTCTTGTAACTGGTGGGGTAGTTTTTGCGGTGACTCGAGATAATGGGAATAAGTCTGAGACGGAGGAAACGGCGCAAAGTGATAATGATAGTAATAATTCAACGGATGGCAAAAAAGAAGAGAACGTAGATTTAACAAGTGATTCCGTAGAAAAGAAGAAAGTGGAGCAATATGACGGTGATGACCCAAACACTAATAATGATTTGTCTGGAGCAGTAACTTATGCGGCGGTATCTGGTGATAATCTAATGATTAGAGTAAACATTGACCAATATTTAGAAAGTGGAAAATGTGAATTGATTTTGAAGAAGAATGATGCTACAATTCATAGCAGTATAGCCAATATTATTGATAATGCTTCGACGGCGACATGTGAGGGGTTTGACGTGCCGGTGGCGAAACTTGGGGGAGGAAAAATAGACATAATAATTAACTTAAGTGCGGGCGAACGGTCCGGTTCGATTCGTGGGGAGGTAAATATTTAATGCAAAAGCGTAGAAGTAAACGGATTGGGTTTGTGCTATTAGGCGTATTTGTGGCGGTATTTCTATTTTCCTTTTTAGTACAAAAAAACAAGAATAATATGAGTGTCAATGCGGCGTCATTAGCAAATTTTGATCCGGGGTATATTATCTCAGATTATCAAATGGGAAATTACAATTCGATGAATGAGGCGGAGATTCAAAAGTTTTTGACAGCTAAGAACCCTTGTTCGAATACGAATTATAATTATTACAAGTCTTTATCAGCTAATAGTAAATACAAATGGCACTGGGCGAATGGCCATTTTGTATGTCTTTCTGAAGAGAGGTTTGGTGATGGCGAAGAGATTGGTTCGGGACAAAGTGCAGCTCATATCATTTGGCAAGCGGCGCAAGACTATAAAATTAATCCGAAAGTGTTGATTGTGCTTCTTCAGAAAGAGACGAGTTTGATTACGGATCCAATCCCGAATAATGGTGATTATCGTAAGGCGACTGGTTACGGTTGCCCTGATACCGCAGCGTGTTCTTCGAAATATTATGGATTTAAAAATCAGATAAGGAATGCGGCGAAACTATTCAGGACAGTTCTAGATGGTGGATGGACAAATTTTCCACTTGGTAATAACTATGTACAATATAATCCTAATAAGGATTGTGGTGGGTCAGTTGTAAATATTCGTTCATTGGCTACTTCAGCACTATATAGGTACACACCTTATCAACCAAATGCTGGAGCTTTAGCAGCGGGATATGGTACGGCATACTGTGGAGCATATGGAAATAGGAATTTTTATTTGTATTTTCAGGATTGGTTTGGGGGGATAACTTCAAATGGTAACTTTAATAATGTTAAGTATAATGATGTGAAACAAGTAAATATTGAAAGTGGAGAATATAATATTCTGGCAGCAACTAATGGCCCTAAGGCTATGGGGACGGTAGGGGCTAGTGATGGTGGAAATGTACAGGCAGTTAGTTTTAATGATTCTACTAATCAACGTTGGCAAATTGAAAAGAAAAGCGGCTATTATTTAATCAGAAATAAAAACACTGGAAAAGTTTTGGACATCGCTAATGGAATTAATTCGAATTTGATTAATGTGTGGCAATTTGCTGAAAATGGGAGCTGTGCACAGAGATGGATTTTTGGGGAGGAAACTGGCGGAACAGTTGTGATTCACAATGCGTGTAACCCTAGTTATGTTTTAGATATTCAAGGTGGTAATAGTAATGTTCAGATTTATAATAAATCAAGGAATAAAAATACTAACCAATCATGGGTGATAAAAAAAGTTGGTAGACGAGATTATTCAGGAACATATGTGATCAATTCGGCCAATAATAAATCTTTAAGTGTGGTTGAGATGATGAATGGAGACAATGCTCTATTCAATACTTCAAATAGCACTAATGCATCGCAACAATGGCAGATAGAGAAAGTTGGCAATTACTATGTGATTAAGAATAAAGGTAGTGGTAAAGTTTTAGATGTTACAAACGGAGTGTTTTCTAACCAAAGGAATATATGGCAGTATGCGGAAAATAGAAGTTGTGCACAAAGATGGATATTTGGAGATAATACAAACGGGACTGTAAACATTCATAATGCCTGTTATCCTGGATATGTGTTGGATTTACAGGATGGTAAGACAAACCTGCAGATATATGCAAAGACATATTATAACAACGCGAATCAGAATTTTTCTTTACAGGCTGCACCTAAAGTTAAAAATTATAGTGGTCTTTATAATATAGTTTCTTCAGGCGATAAAAATAAAGCCTTAGGTGTTAGCGGGACATTAAATGCTGATAATATAGCTGTTGCTCAAGCGAATGGAGCTCTTGCATCTCAGCAGTGGCAAGTTGAGAAAGCAGATAATTATTATTTAATAAGAAATAAAGCAAGCGGTAAGGTTTTGGATGTTACAAACGGAGTGTTTTCTAACCAAAGAAATATATGGCAGTATGCGGAAAATAGAAGTTGTGCACAAAGGTGGATGTTTTGGGAAAATGCGGATGGTTCATTTACGATACATAATGCATGCAATACTAGTTATGTGCTTGATCTTGAAGATGGTAAGACCAACTTACAGATCTACACTAAAACTAGTTATGAAAACAGAAACCAGAAGTGGGTGTTGAAACGACTATAATCTGATAGTTTATGCTTCAGCTTCGAATTGTTTGACTTCTGCTGGAGTACCAAGAACATGGACTGTTTCTGCGGGTATGAGAGAAATTTTAACTGTCAAGCCCTTTTTGATCATGTGGTTATATAATGGGGCAATATATTTTTCGTTTTTTTCTAAATTTTGATTATCTTTATAATATTCTTGATAAAGACTTTGATATAGTTGGCAAGTTTTAAAGTAGTATAAGCCAACAGTACAATTATTAGATATTCTTTGTTTTTCACGGACTTCAACAGCATTGCCGTTTTGGTCTAATTTAACGAAGCTCCAATGATCGCCTGGAGCATTGAAACAGGGGATGAAGCCATCACCAGAGATTTCTGAGTATTTCATGACGCCAGATTCGATATAAGTGTCAATATTGTAGATAATCATTTCTTCTGTGGCGTTCCAATATGGTTCAGCGAGCATAGCAGTGGTAGCTTGCCCATCTGTAAGATGATCAATCTCAATAATTTCAATATCAAACTCACCAAATTCTTTCATTTTTTCTAGTATAAAGTTATGGGCATTTGATTCTTTTCTAACAATAAAAATATACTTTACATCTTTTTGTTTATTAAAATCAGTAAGGCTCATCATTGACCATTCAAAGAGAGTTTTGCCTTTTACTTTGATCATGAATTTTGGTTCTTTGTAGCCAGCTTTTTGAAAACGTGAGCCTAGCCCGGCCATTGTGATAATAATGTTCATCGTTTATCCTTTCTTATTATGTTTTCTAGTTGATTGTTTGCAAATTGTTTCGAGCTCATCAAAACTGTATTTTAAGAATTCATTTGGGCGTACTGCGCGATCGTCGATGTAAAGACCTCTGTGCCCTGGCCAGGGTTTACCGAAATAGATTTCATCATATGGGATATCCCACTTTGAAAGCCATTCTTGCATGGTGCGAGCTGTATTGGCATTAATAAGCCCTAAATTGCCGTTATAGGTCCTCATATTGCGAGAAGAGAATAATACAATAGTGGCACCTGAATTTTTATAATCACGGAGTTTTTTGACCATTGCTTGGTCGGGGATGAGATCAATATATTCTTCCTCGGGCTTTTTAAGTGGACATAAAGTGCCATCAACGTCGAAGATTAGCTTGATGTCTTTATACATTTTGGTCTATCTCCTTTAGAATATTAATTGCGTTTAAGATAAACCCAAATACTTTGTGTGGGTTATCTATATGCAATGGTAACATAGAAAGAAAGAGGCTGGCTTCATAAATACGTACTAGATGGTAATCATAATTATTGTTAGTAAGATATTCACGGAAAATGTTTTTAGCTTTAGTGTTATCAAAATAGATTGATAGTTCAAAGTGCATGGATTGGTTTAAATCAATGGAGTAAGAGTTGGTGTTGAAGAAATCATAGTTGCCACAGATGGAATGTGACAATTTGGCAATGTCGTAGTATGGGTCAGTCCATAATTCTTCTTCTTTTAAAGCACCTTTAGGGTCAATAAAACGTAATAGATTTAATTCTTTGCTGTAAAGCATATTAGCAAAAAAGACATCGCCGTGGCCGATTACACTAATTAACGGAGTTTTTGAATTTTTGCTAACTTTTTCGTATAGCTTTTTGTAATAGTTGACGATTTCGTCAATTGATGAAAAATCAGTACCAGAAGCAATCATTTGGCTGAGTTTTTGATATTCTGGCATTTTTTTAAGGTCTTGAATGCGTTGATCGAGCTTATCTATATAAAGTGCTTTTCTAGTCTTTTGATAGTCTTCTTTGCTGATTTTTCTTTGAACACGGTGATTAAAAAAGTAAAAAGTTTTGTCTAAAATATTTCGTAATTCTTCATTATCAACTGCTCCGTGAGTCCAGCGGATGGCGATATCGGTCATAGGCATGCGTTCCATGGTGTAGGATGCCCATTCTGTAGTTTCTTGGTAATCATAAGGCATAACCATCCAGTTTTTCATTGACTCTGGAAGTAGCCAGTAGTAAGTGTATTCTTTTTTTATTTTCTTTTTATCGGTACTGCGTTTGGTGACTGTATAAGCGTCACCTTGTAATGAGTTAAAGTAACGTGCATCAAAACCACTGGAAATATACATTAGTAAGGAATCGTAATTGGATAAATCAATAAAAGTGTTAGTGTCAATGGCATCACATTGAAGAAAACTAAGATTTTTTTGGTTTTTATATTCATCAAGGAAACTAGCATAATTTTGACGGTTTTTAAAAAATGCACCATGAACAGTTTTGCTGTTTTTAATAATAAAATTGTCTTTAGCATAGAGAAGTTTTTTAAGAAGAATAACAAAATCATCTGGAGATGCGACGGCTGAACTAGAAAGTAGGTGGAAAAATAGGGTGTTTGGGGCAAAAGTATTTACGTCGAATGAATCTAAATCTTTCAAATGAATTAAATCTAGATTTTTGACAGATTTTACCATTTTTTTTATGCGAGAGACCATAGATTGGCGTTTTAATATCATATCTCCGTAGCTTTTTTCGCCAAGGATGTTTTTGATGCGACCTGATGCTTTGGTGCTATCGTCGTAGACTACGATTAGCCTTGCCATTATTTGCTCCTTTCTTATTTTTGAGAACTATGAAGTATTTTTTGCTATAGATAATAAGAAGAAGAGGTATGAAAATGATAGCACAGAGACTGGCGTATTGACTGAAAAGAATATTAGTAATACCGAAGAAACCATCGCTAATATATTGAAAAACGACATTGAGGTCGAAATTTAACCTATTAGAATTAAGGAGGGTAACTAATAAGCTTTCGACACCCCAAGCTATAATGCTTAAGGACAATAGAAGAACGAAACGTCCTTTTATGGTATGTTTGGCACTGTCATATCCTTTTTTGGTGCCTTCTAGGATTTTAAGAAGAGCAAGCGTCTTATGTCCGCCGCCTCGTCTGATAAGAAAGTTATTGAGGTATCGATAGGTGCCTTCAAAAGAGAAGTATAGGATTAAAACTAGAACAATGAATACTAGCAAAATAACGTAGAGAGGATTAAAAACAGATTGGCTAAATGAATAGGGAGCCATAAAGAGGCAGAGGACGAGTGCGTCGAAGAATTTTTCAATCATGACTGTGACTATCCCAGTTAGAGTATTGTCGGTCTCGATACTATAACAATACATCTTATATAGTTCGCCAGCTTTAAATGGAACAAGAGTACTAACGAAAGTGGTTTTTATATATAATTGTAGAAAACGGTTTGGATTGATGAGGTTCTCCAGAAGGATGAAATACATGCGGATGAAACGAGCGAGATGAACAATTAAAAAAAGAAAAACTATAAGGATGATTGAGGGAAAACTAAAATTATTATTAAATATGGTATTATAGTTAATACATAATAAAGCAACAATAATGAAAAATGAATTGATAATAAAATAAATGATTTTATTCTTTAACACTCTTAATTTCCTTATAAGTGTATTTCTCAATAGGGTGTTCTCGTAGTTCAGAAGTAATAAACTTATGGTGGAGCATATATTTGCCAAGCATACCAAGTACGTTAAAAGCTTGGCTCATCAGTTTGACATTTGAGGTTTGATCTGATTCGCGCCAGGAAATGGGGAAAAATTTGACGTGCTGTTTGTAGTAATGAATAGCTAGAACCATGCAATAATTGAAAGTGAGACGGTCTGGAAACTTGTAGTAATATCTGGATTTAAGCGAACTAACTTTATACATATTCAATCCTGAGCCTAAATCATAGATTCGTTTGTGGACTACTATAGAGAAAAGAATGTTGTAAACACGATTTCCAAAAGTACGGAATCTGGAGTAGTTGCCGAGTGTAGAGCCTTTCATAAATCTGGCGCCTAACATTGCATCGTATTTTTCATATTCACCGGATTCTAATACAGGTAAAAGATCATGGATATTGCCTTGATCATCGCCATGTAAAACAATGATATAATCAAATTTGTTTTTTATGGCATATTCGAAGGCTACTTTGTGAGAGCCGCCTAGATTATAATTATCATCATTGCGAAGTACATGAATTGATGGTTGGAAAGACTTGGTCTTATACTTTAAGACTACTTTTTCGGTGTTGTCGGTGCTCCGATTGTTTATAAAAATGATTTCCTTAATATATTTGGAAATATTTTTGTCGACTTGATTCAATACGCGAGGTATTTGTTTTTCACAGTTATAGCCTGGAATAAATAATAATATTTTTTTCATAAAATATAAAACTCTCTATAGAAATATTTTTTAGTATTATAGCATGTTTTGGCGAAAAAAAGAATAGGTGATAGGTGAAAAGTTTGGGTTCGATCGTGATATAATTAGATTAGTATGAGTAGTGTTTTTGGTAAAGCTAAGCCTTTGGTTATGCCAGCAATTTTAGCTTTTTCCGTTTGGTTTTTGTTAAATGTTTCTGGAGTTCAGAGTTGGTTTTTTGAAGAAGCATCAATTGCGACGGTGGTTTTTGTAAAAATTATGCATCTTATCTTTTTGTTCTTATTATTTTACTTAGTATTCTTTATTATCAGGAAACAAAAAAAAGACAAAAGATATAGAGATTTAATAAAAATTGCTGGTTTTTATGGCGGAGTATTATTGGTGCTATTAATATTGGTTTGGCCTGGAGCGTGGGCATGGGATGATTTAGGGGTGATTCATAATGCAGAACACTATGGTTTTACACCTTGGCAACATTTTTTTAGCGGTTTGTTCCACGTGATGGCTCTACAGACTTTGCCGTTTGCTGCTGGTGTTATCATAATTCAAATTTTTCTAGCGTCAATAATGGTTGGATATATTGTTTCGTTTTTAAGTCATGCAATAGCTAAAAAATATAAAAAAAATCAAAAGTGGTGCGTAGTTTTTCTGTTTGTTCCATTCTTTTTCTTTCCGATTTTGTTTTACGTATTGACTGGCTATAGAATGGCCATATATCAGTATTTAGAAGTACTGATTTTCGCGATGATTCTGGTTAAGAGTATGACTAAAGGTAAGATTACGTATTATTGGTTGACAATAATTGGAATTTTAACGGTAATAGTTGGTGCTTGGCGAACTGAAGGGTTGCCTATTGTATTTTTTGTCCCAGTAATGTTATTCCTATTGAAAAATGATTTCTTCACTAAGAAACGTTTATTAGTGTTTTTTGGAGTGATACTTATGGCGGTGTTGGCAATTGGAAAGATAAATACCATGATGATAGGAAATGAAAACTATAAGGTAGGGGCTATTATTTATCCATTAGTAGTGAATATTCGTGAGAATAAAGAAATAGGGGAAAATGAAAAGAATGAAATAGGAAAAGTATTAGATTTAGATTGTGTGGAGGACAATCCTGATTTGACAGAGGAGCTAGTTTACCATGAATGCATGAAAAGCGGTTATAGTAGTGAAGACTATTCAGCTTTCTTTAAGACGGCAATTGGTATGATCGTGAAGCATCCTCAAAGAACCGCTACGGCAGTATGGGATATGTTTTGGCAAACAGCAGCTGGGGCTTACGATGAAGGTGGTGGGCCATACACTCGTTCAACAGCTGTAACAGCTGCAAATATTTTTACTGAAGGTACTCCAGAGAAGGCTATGTGGGATAAAACTGATTCAAAAATGAAGAAACCAATTAATAATGAACTTAGAACGGGGACAATTAATGTACTGGCTGGTACTCCTGAATTTCATGCTGCGCCATATTTTTCATTCTTTTGGAATCATATGATTCCGATCGTTTTGACGGTTATAGTGTCTATATATTCAATCTTTAAGAAGAAATGGTTGATTTTGGTAGCTGAACTTGCAATTTTATGTAGGGCGGGAATTATCGCATTTACAGCTATGGCGCCATATTTTATGTATTATATGCCGGTTTATGTATCAGGATATGTGATGTTTGTGTTCGTATTGGTGGATTTCTATTATAGTCGAAAAAAGAGTGTGGTATAATTTAAGATATGAATAGCAGAGTGAAGATATCGGTATTAGTGCCGATTTATAATGTCGAAGAATTCTTGCCGGAATGTCTTGACAGTTTGGTAAGGCAAACGTTAAAAGAAATAGAAATTATTTGTATAAATGATGGGTCGAAGGATGATTCTCTAGCAATTATCAAAAAATATGCAGCAAAAGATAAGAGGATTAAGATAATCGACAAGGAGAATTCTGGCTATGGAGATTCGATGAACCAGGGTTTGAAAAAGGCTGTGGGTGAGTATGTTGGGATTGTGGAATCGGATGATTTTATTGATTTAGATGCGTTTGAAAAATTGTATGGGATTGCAAAAAAATTTGATGTGGAAGTAGTTAAAAGCAATTTTTATGAGTATTTTACTGATAAACATAAAGACGGTGATAAGAGTAATATGTTTTTGCCTCAGGAGACAGATAAGGTGATTGACCCGCGCGAAGAACGGCACGTTTTTTACGAACAACCTAGTATCTGGAGCGCAATTTATCGAAATGATTTTTTAAAAGCAAATGACATTTGGTTTTTGCCTTCACCAGGGGCTTCGTATCAGGACGCAGGATTCAATTTTAAGGTTTGGGCAACTGCGAGAAGAGCTTATTTTACAAATGAAGCGTTTTTGCACTATCGTCAAGACAATCCAAATTCTTCAGTAAAAAGCGATGGCAAGATATATGCGGTAAGAGATGAATATGACGAGGTGGAAAGATACTTGAAAGAAAAGGGTTTGATGGAAGAGTATGGCCATACTTTAACGGCGATGAGGTTTAGTAGTTATATTTGGAATATGAGGAGACTGACTAGTAAGGCGGCAAGAGAATTTGGCAAAACTGTAAAAAAAGATTATGCGCGTATTAAAAAGGAAGGTTATCTAGATGATGAGGGATTGGATGGAATTGGAAGGCATAATGCGAAGGACCTAGCGATTAAGCACCCCAATCTTTACGTGGCTTTTAGACCGTTGCATGAGGGTCGGAATCGTTTGAGAAAATTTGCTTCAAAAGCCGTAAGGAAGGTTTTACCGGGTTACAGACAAAGAATTAATACAATAAATCTAGTAAAGAATTTATCAAAGTCCCAAGCGGAGCTAGAAGAAAAAATCGAAAAGTTAGAAAAAACTATAGATAAGGAACAAAAATGAAAGCAAAAATTTCTGTAATTGTGCCGGTTTATAATGTAGAAGAGTATTTACCGAAGTGTCTTAATAGTTTGACTAGTCAGACTGAAAAAGATATAAAGATAATCTGTGTGGATGATGGCTCTACTGATGGCTCCTTAGCGATTCTAAAAGAATACGAAAAAAAGGATAAGAGGATTCTAGTAGTTTCCAAGAAAAATGGTGGATTGTCGTCTGCGCGAAATGCTGGACTTTTAAAGTGTGACACCGAATATGTGATGTTCTGTGACAGTGATGATTTTTATGCAAAAAGAATGTGCGAGAAAATGCTTAGTACAATCGAAGAGGACGAAAGCGATTTAGCGACTTGCACTCAAAACGTAATATATTTGACGCATAGTGAGATGAAGGAAAGCGATAGAAATTATTACCGTTTGAATTACGTTGGGAAGCAGTATATACATGATGAGTTAATTTTAAAAACTGACGTTTCAGTTTTAAATAAAATATTTAGGATGAGTGTCATTCAAAAATATGATATTAAATTCCCAGAGGGGCTGAATAATGAAGACTTTTATTTCTATAATGCATATATGAGCGTGGCAAAATCGATTTCTTATGTGAACCAACGATTATATAATTATATCAGGCGAGAAGGTTCAATTATGTCGAGTAACTTTGCCGCTGATAAGATGTCTATGGATCATCTACTAGTGGCTGAGAAATTGTTTGATTTTTATAAGAAGACTGGGTTTCTAAAAAAACATAGAGATTTGTTTTGGAAACAGTGGGTGATGAGTTTTTGGTTTTCGGTAGAACATTCGTCTAAACAACATAAGGAAGAAATAGTAAGAAGGGCGAGGAGCTTTTTGAAAGATAATTATAAAGAATGGGGACCGGAAGATAAGGGTGTAAAATGGGAAGTAAAATATATAATGAATGGGGATGTTTTCGGAAAAATTAAGTTTAAAATACGGAGTGGGTTGGTGAAAGTCTATAAAAAAGTTAGTTTGAACTATAAACAACAGAATTATATAAATGCAGAGTTGGAAAATTTGTCGGTAAAAAACGAAGAGCTTTTAGATAGATTAGAAAATCTAAAAGGAGCGGCAGGAAGTGCTAAATGAAATAAACTGGGCTTATTTAAAAAAGAGAGTGGGGTCCTTTTTAAAAAGGCGTGTGATGGTGTCTCCTGTAAGTGTAATAGTGCCGGTTTACAATAGTGAAGACACTATGAGAAAATGCTTAGATAGTTTAATTGATCAATCTCAAAAAAGAATCAGAATAATTTGTGTAAATGATGGTTCTTCTGACCGTACGTTGGAGATTTTGAAGGAATACAAACGAAGATATTGGAAAATAAAGATAATCAATCAAAAAAATGGTGGTAGGTCAGCGGCGAGAAATAGTGGGCTAAATGCGGTTAGAACTAAATTTGTGATGTTTTGTGACAGTGATGATTGGTATGAGAAGGAAATGTGCGAGAATATGGTGGATGCGATTGAAAAGAGTAGGGCAGATTTAGCGGTTTGTGGACTAAACATGATATACAAAGCACATGAAGAGATGAAGGAGAGTGACGAGGAATATTATAAGATTCGTTTTAATGGCTTGAAAGAGATTGATGATGAAATAATTCTAACGACAGATAGTTCGGTATGTAATAAAATTTTCCGAACAGAAATAATTAAGAAGCACAATATTTGTTTTCCGGATGGGCTGAATAATGAAGATTTTTATTTCTACAATGCGTACATGAGCGTAGCGAAGTCAATCTATTTTGTGGATCAGCGACTATATAATTATATTAGACATGAAGGTTCGATAATGTCTAGTAATTTTGCGGCTGACAAAAAATCTTTGGACCATCTAATAGTAGCTGAAAAGCTGTTTAATTTTTATAAGAAGACTGGGTTTTTGAAACAACATAAGGATCTTTTTTGGCGACAATGGATAGCAAGTTTTTGGTTTTCTTATAGGTCTTCGGATAAAAAATATTATTCGCAGATTGGGAAGGAAGCAAGGAGGTTCTTAAACGATTATTTTGAAGAATATAGGCCATCGGAATCAGAATTGATAAAGTGGAAGGATGATATAGTAAAGACTATAAATAAAATTGGAAAGGACAAAAATGGAAGAAAATGATTATTTAATAGTGGGAGCGGGAATATTTGGCGCAACAGTGGCGGAGAGGCTAGCTGTAGCGGAAAAAAAGGTGTTAGTAATTGATAGAAGAGAGCACTTGGCTGGTAATATTTATTCATATACGGATGATAAAACGGGAATTGAGGTGCATAAGTATGGCTCACATATTTTTCATACAGAATTAGATGAGGTTTGGGAATACATTACGAAATTTACAGATTTTAACGATTATGTGCATACGGTTGATACTAGACATGACGGGAAGCTTTATCCAATGCCGATTAATCTTGATACGATTAATATGCTTTATAACACGGATATGTCGGCAGAAGAGGCGGAAATATTTGTGGCAGAGGAAGCCGAAAAAGACGCTAAGCGATTAGGAATTAGTGAGCCGAAAAACTTTGAGGAAAAGGGAATTAGTTTGGTGGGCGAAAAACTTTATACAGCTTTTTTGAAGAACTATACAGAAAAACAGTGGAATACGTCAGCGAAAAATTTGTCGGCGGATATTTTAAAAAGGATTCCAGTGAGATTTTCGCATGATAATAGATATTTCATGACGGCGAAGCATCAAGGTATACCAAAGGATGGATACACTAAAATGGTGGAGAAAATGTTGGATCATGAGAATATAGAGATTAGATTAGGAGTTGATTTTAAGGACTTAAAAAATGAATTACCTGAGGGGATAAAAATAGTGTATTGCGGTCAAATTGATGAGCTGCTTGATTACAAACTAGGGGTTTTGCCATGGAGATCTTTGAAATTTGAAGAAGAAAAAGTTGAGGAAGGACTAGGTGAAGCGGTGATAAATGAGGCTGATGCCGAGGTGCCATATACTAGGACACATGACTATAAGTTTTATCAAGTGCATCAGCCGGAAGTAGTTAAACAAAAGAAATCGATTATAGCTAGAGAGTATCCAAATGATTACGAGAAAGGTGGAGAAGCTTACTATCCAGTAGATAATGAAGAATCACGTGGGTTATATCAAAAATACGTTAAATTATGTAAAGAGTGTTATCCAGGTTTAGTGTTAGGTGGAAGGTTGGGGGCTTATCAGTATTGGGATATGGATAAGGCAATTTATAATGCCTTGAAGCTTGTAACAGAGTTATTAAAATAGATATTCTATTTTAGGATTCATCTATGATATTTAAGAATTGTTCTAGAGCGTAAACGAGCCACTTTTGGTCGCCGGTCATTTGATCGGTGCAATGAGGCAAAAATTCTGGACGGGTGGGGCCTGACCAGTGTTCCATCCATTCGTTCATAGGACGTGGCATAGGGACTTTGGCTGGTGGCGTGAGATCTTGATAAAGTTTTGAAAACAGTTCGCGGATGATGTATTTATTTTCGCCTTTTCTAACACGTTCTAAATCTAGAGGTTCACTCATAATGGTTTCAGCGTAGGGAGCATAGAATTCAATGCCAGCCAATTTACAGGCGTTGACATAGGAGTTATACGAAGCTT
This sequence comes from Candidatus Saccharimonadota bacterium, assembly GCA_017511205.1. Taxonomy (GTDB): domain Bacteria; phylum Patescibacteriota; class Saccharimonadia; order Saccharimonadales; family Saccharimonadaceae; genus Nanosyncoccus. Next base: position 62,365 of record JAFWLE010000009.1, on the reverse strand, counting down.
TACTTTCAAAGAGAGTAAGAAACTTGGGAACATTGATGTGGCCATTTTCCTCAAAGGCTTTGATGGGGGAGAGGATTAGCTCGGATTCTTTTAGAACTTTGGAAGGTAGAAGGAAACACCATCTTTGAACAAATTCATCAAAAGTATAGTCTTTAGCCAGGAGATTGCTGTGCCCACCATAAATACAATCTGCTGTTTCGCCGAAGACGAAAATATCGCAGCCGTCGGCTTTAGCTTGAAGAGCGGCTTTATAGATTTGGGCTTCGATGGAATGAATAGGCGCTCCTTTGTGTTTCATGAGAAGTGGAGCGGACTTTTCGTGGTCTTCCCAGTAAATAGGGACGATTTTGTGTTCGAGATTTAAGCCGCTGTGTTTAATATAATCTTGGGCCTTTCCGGATTCATCGGTGACTTCTTTGCCGGGTACAATACATTTAAAAGTGTAGGCAATTGCATCTTTTGGCATATATTTAAGCAGAATGGCGGAGTCGATGCCGCCACTTAGAGCAAGGCCGACTTTCTTACCTTTGATTTTTTCTGCAAGATGAGTCTTTAGAAAAGTTTCAAGTTCTGCACTGTCTTTGATTGGTTGACGGTTAGAAGGGAATGGGTACATGTTTAGTGGGTATTTTAAAGAAAAGCACTTTGATTCATCGTCGACAATACGATACATGAGGAAAGAACTAGAACAATACTTTTTATCTACTTCCATAGTTTGACCTTTCATTTATTAATTTAACGTTTATTTGATTATTATTCATAGAAAATTGAGTGTTATATGGTTGGCTGATTGCTCGTAGCTTATGATAAATGGTTTCTGCATCATCCAAATTAGCGGGAACTGGTAAACCTTTAAGAGTTTTTTCTTCAAAGGAAAGGCTGATGGGAAGAAGGTCAAGCTTTGTGAGAGTACCATCTTTAAATTCCATGATTGGTAAAACTGATAGATAATTATTTTTGTCTGTTTCGAGGCCGATGGTACCATTTTTGGTTTTTATGTTTAAAGCATCTTTCATGCTGAGGCTCTGGTCGAAGCGATATTTATCCCAAAAGTCGGCGGGGAGGTGCTTGACTTTGCCGCTTTCGAAGATAAAGTTGCCTAAGGAATAAAAGATAGGACGTTCCTGGTAGATTTCAATGGGTTTGAGTTGATGGGTGCCACTGCCTATGATGGCATTTGCACCGGCGTCAATACAGGCATGAGCAAACTCTTCTAGGAAATAATCTGGCTCAGTATAAGAGGTTTTTTTGATTTGGTGGGAATGAACTGATACGAGACAATAATCGCATTCTTCTTTGGCTTTTTTGATTTCTTTTAGGATACGATAAAGGTCTCGATCATCACAGCAAGTGCTTTTCCCTTCATTTTTTCCTACAACGAAGAATTGTCCACCAAAATTAAGACTATTTTTTTCTTCTTTTGGTAAGGAGCCAATTTTTCTGGCATTATCCCGTTCTCCATTAAGATAGGTATTCTTAGCAATTTCCTGAAGCTCGTCAAAGTGTTTCTGGGTCACGATGTATTTAGTTTTTACTCTTAGTGGGTTAACACCAGGTCTAGCTGGAATAGGGTCTTTAGAGTTACCGGCTCTAGCTGAATCGACGAAGGTGCTGGTGACGGAAATGAAGGCGATTTTGGTGTTTTTGAGATTTAAAATGGCAGGGTTAGAGCTCTCGTCTAAGGTTTTTCCAATACCGGCGAAAGAAAGCTTTCTTTTTGATAGTTCTTGATAGGTTGATAAGAGCCCGTCGAAGGAATAGTCCATGCTATGGTTGTTGGCACAGCCGAATAGATTAAAACCAAATTTGAGGGCATCATCAAATACTTCTGGAGTTGAGTTGATCCATTGTCCACCACAGAAAGTTGACGCAAAACAGTCGAAATTTGAGATAACAGATTCCAAATTGGTGATTTTAACGTCACAACCATCGATGACGTCTTTGATTTTTTGGTATTGGTATGACTTTGGGAATTTTTCTAGCAACATGAGGTCGCCAGTAGCGCAGATCTTCATAGAATTAGCCTTACTCGGATTTATTTTGAGCTTTATCGCGCATGATTTTTAGGGTTTCTCTAATTTTGGAACTGGAAACTCCTTTGGTGTACGGGAAATAAACGATTTTGATGCCGGCTTTTTTGAATTCTTCTTCGTATTCTTGCCATTTATCAGTACCGTACCAATCATCGCCGACGAAGAGGATCGAGGCACCAAGCTTTTTGCAGACTGATAATTTGTCCATATCGTATTGAGGAACGGCAGCATCGACGTATTTGATGTTACGAATGATTTCGATACGATCTTCGAAGGGGATGATAGCGTGTTTACCTTTATAGGTAACTAGTTCATCGACAGTAACGCCTACAACGAGTTTATCGCAAAGCCCCTTGGCGTTTTTGAGTAGGTTGAGATGGCCGATGTGGAATAAATCAAATACTCCTGCGGTGTAGCCAATTATTTCTTTTGATTCTTCTTTAGCCATTTTAGCTCCTTTCTTTTTTACCAATTTGCTTTAACTGTCTTAAAGGTTTGGTGATTTTCCAGCTGGTGGACTGTTTTAAATTATCGATTGCGTTATTTAATTCTTGGATAGTTAATGATTGTTTATTGACAGTATCTTCTAGTTCATGCACTCTTGTTTCGTGGGTTTTGATAGCATTCTGGAGGGTATCGACTTCGTCTACCAGTAAATCATGAATGGCTTTATAATAATCTGAGTCTTGGTCGGTAGCGAGATATTCCTTGATAACTTTGGTAAATTCCTTAGGAGAATTGTCTTTGAATTTTGGGAACAGTTGCCATTTGATTTTCTTTTGTTTTTCCGAGTAAGGCTGAATGGATTGAAGTAAAGGTAAAACTTGGTCGGCACGATCAGTGTACGGTAAAACTTTCTGTTGAATTAGCTCGTATTGTAAAGTGTTGATTTTGCCAAGTTTTCGTTGATTGGGATTCTTACAAAAAATGGCAACAGGAATGCCAGCGTAGATTGACTCAAAAATAGCGCCAGAATTATCTGATAGGACTACGTCTGCAATTTCTAGTAGGTCGATTAAAGGTGTGCTAGAGTCGTAAAAATCATCTGCAATATCTTGAAGGATTGAAAGGGAATCATCTTGGTCCGAATTAAAGTGGGTAGCGTGATGGGCTTTAACTATAATATGGTAGTGTTTTTTAATTTCTTGGATTGCAGATTTTGTGAATAGTTTAACATTGCTAATATCGGTGCCGAAAGTAGACAAAATGAGAAGATTAGGCTTGGTTTTTGACTTGGTGGTTTTTTTGAAATTATTATACTTCCAATACGGGAGTAAATGGTATTTATTGCCATAGGCGCTAAGGAAATGTGGTTCATAGGAATTAAAAGAAAAAATGCCATCGTAGTAGATTTTCCATTCTGGCAGGAAGACGGGGTCAGGTTTAGCAGACATTGGGCCATATGAATACCTTAAATGATAGATATATTTAGTACGTTTAATAATTTCGAGGGTGGGATATGGTGTTAGGAGGACCTTATATTCTTTGTCTTTTGGAGCATCTTTTAATGGGTGGTATCCGAGTTTAACAATTTCTTTAAAAGTATATTCGGATAAACCGTTGTAACCACTATCGTATGGGACAATGATATCAACATTGATCTTTGCTTTTTTCATATCGTCGATGGCAGGGCGCATAACGAAGAATTCGGTGAGGTCATCAAAGATAATTGCAACATTATTATTGTTTTTACTCTTTGACATCGAATTTACCTCGTTGGAATAAAACTGCATCGATGGTTTTATGATCCATATTTTCGTAGTCTGTGCGTCTGAGGACAACGGTAGGCGATTTACTGTCTGGGTAATAGGCTAGGATGGAACCATCTTTTTCACGGACAGAAACATTGACGCGAATATTTGAATCATTGATTGTGGAGGGGCTGGTTTCAAAGGTGATCTTTTTGTGGCCTTTGCCTTTACAGATTTGTGATTTTGAATTGCTATTAATGAGACTTTGGTTTCGTTTGATATCCCATAAAGAAAGGCCTAGATAAGTGTTGATATTTTTTGTGACATCATAGGTGATTTCTATTTTGATAGAATCATTCTGAGTGGGTTTTTTAGCTGAAAGAAGTTTGACATTAAGGTTTTTGATAAACTCGCTGGTTTTTGGTTGATTATCTTTTTGATCTTCGATGTATCTTTCAGAGTTTTCTAGACTGTAACTATTGGCGACATCTTTAGGGCTACCGTCGATTTCTATTACGCCATCACGAATGAGAATGGCATGATCACAATATTGTCTGACGTTCTCCATGGCGTGAGTAACGAGAATAACGGTTTTGCTCTTATCCTTTTTGATTTTGTTAAAGAATTGATTACATTTGTCTTGGAAAGCTTCATCGCCAACGGCGAGTACTTCATCGAGGACTAGAATATCACCTTGAGCTTTAATAGCGATAGAAAAAGCTAGGCGGACCTGCATGCCAGACGAGAAGTTTTTGAGTTTTTGGTCCATGAATTCTTTGAGCTCAGCGAATTCAACAATATCATCATACATTTCGTCGATTTCTTTGTGCGAGAAACCAAGAAGGGCACCGTTGAGATAAACATTTTCGCGACCAGTGAGTTCTGGATTAAAACCGACGCCCAGTTCGATGAAGGGGATTAGATTGCCATTGATAGTAACTTCGCCTTTTTCCGGGTAATAAGTACCGGCTAAGATTTTGAGTAGGGTTGATTTACCAGAACCGTTGCGCCCAACGATGCCAACAAATTCACCTTTTTTAACTTTGAAACTGATGCCCTTTAGAACTTCTTGTTTTTTGTAGCCTTTAACGCCGCGGAAAAAGTTGAAGAGAGCTTGTTTTAAGCCGGAGGCCTTTTCGGTGGGAAGTTTGAAACTTTTATAAAGATTTGAAACTTCAATAGCAATGTTGCTTTTTGAATCGATTTCTTTTCTAGTACCAAGGTTTTTTTGACGCATTAGATTTCCTCCGCGAAGAACTTAGATTTTTTGCGGAAATAGAAGGCGGCACGAATAAGGATGATAATAATTAAGGCAATCGGGATAATGCGAACAGCTGGGTTTTCGATGAAATTCCAGGTGGTAATAGTTTCGGTAGTGATGAGATTATGCCTGATATCCTGGATGGCTTGAGCGATGGGGTTTAGCAGGATGATTTTGGCAGCAAGGACGCTGCTTTCTGCGACTAGGGAAATAGGATAAATAATTGGTACGGCGTAGAAGAGGGCTTGAATACAAACGTCCCAAATGGAAGTGATGTCGCGATATTTGACATTAATAGCGCCAAGTAGGAAAGAAATGCCAAGAGATAAGGCATAGAGTTCTAGTAAAGAAAAAGGCACTAGGAGCCAGGTCCAACTAGGCGTGACACCGTTGATAAGGGCGAAGATAACTACGACTACTAAGTTTATGAGCATATTGATAACGGCGGTAAGAGTGGCAGATACAACTACGATGTATTTCGGAAAAGATATTTTACGAATTAGGTCACCTCGGACTACCATGGCTTGGATACCTTGGGAAGTACATTCGGTAAAAAAGCTCCACATCGTGATACCAGTGAGTAGGTAGACTGGGTAATGTGGAATATCGCCGCCGAAGCGGAGAAGTTTAGCAAATACTACATAAAGAATAGCAAACATCATAAGAGGGCGAAGCAGAGCCCAGAGATAGCCTAGGACAGAGCCTTGATAGCGCAATTTAAAATCGGTTGCGGTCAATTCGGCTAAAAGGATCCGGTTCTTTCGATTTAAAACTCGTGGTATTTTCATACTTATTATTTTACCATAAAATGATATAATATGTCATATGACAGAGAGAATATTAGTTACTGGGGGGACCGGCTACATCGGTTCACATACAATTATTGAGTTATATAAAAAAGGTTACGAAATTGACGTTTTAGACAATTTGTTTAACTCGAAGGAATCAGTGTTAGATAAAATTAAGGAAATAACTGGGAAGCGACCAAGATTTTTCAAAATTGATTTACTTGACTATGAGAAGATGGATAAACTATTCTTGGAGAATCAATATAGTCTAGTGTTACATTTTGCAGGTTTGAAGGCGGTGGGTGAGTCGGTCGAAAAACCTCTGAAGTATTATGAAAATAATGTAGGCGGGACGATCAATCTTTTGAAGTGTATGAAGAACCATGGGGTACATAAAATAATCTTTTCTTCTTCGGCGACGGTGTACGGTGAACAGCCAGTACCAAAACTAGATGAGACGATGCCGACGGGAATGGGAATTACTAACCCTTACGGTGAGACTAAACATATAATTGAGGAGATTTTGAAGGATGTGGCAGAATCCGATCCAAAATTTGAAGCGGTGATACTGCGTTACTTTAACCCAGTAGGGAACCATCCTTCGGGGCTTATTGGCGAGGATCCAAATGATATTCCAAATAATTTGATGCCGATTATTATGAAGGTTTCGCGAGGGGAGATTCCGGAACTAAGTGTGTATGGCGATGATTATCCAACGCCGGACGGAAGTGGAATTCGGGATTTTATTCATGTAGTGGATCTTGCTAAAGGGCATGTGGCGGTAATAGATAAGATGAAGCCAGGAGTTTTAATTTATAATCTAGGTACTGGCAGGGGAACGTCGGTATTTGAAATGATAAAGGCTTTTGAAAAGGCAAGTGGAAAGAAATTGCCCTACAAAGTGGTTGAAAGACGAGCGGGTGATTTAGCGGAGATGTATGCCGATCCAGCAAAAGCCGAAAAAGAATTAGGGTGGAAAGCGGAACTGACAGTTGAAGATGCGATGCGAGATACAATTTGTTATTTAAATAAAATAAGCTAATAAACTTATAGTTTAATATTACACTTCAGAAGTTTTGGCTGGTTTGACTTTGGTTGCAGATTTTTCTTCGGTTTCGGTTTCAGCTTCAGATTCGGTTTCAGTTTCAGTTTCTTCAGGTATTTCGATACCTAGAGCTTCATTAATTTTTTTCTTGGCAATTTCGATAGATTTTTCGTCTGGAAACATCACAGATAGTCTTTGAGCTGGGTAACTATAAGTGGGCGCGCTACCAGTTTTGCCGTCTAGGTTTTGGGTAATTACGGTCCAAGGTTGCATGTCGTCGAGTTGGTTTTTAAAGAATTTGGTAACATCGTCCATGTTGAAACTAGTTTCAAAGGTGCCATCAAGAGCTGATAAAATTTCAGAGTAATTGGCAAGAAGAGTAGAGGAAGTAGTGATTTTTTCTAAGATAAGGCTGATGACTTGTTCTTGATTTTCACCACGATGACGATCACCAGTGGAGTAGGCGTGACGTTCACGCGCAAAGGCAAGAGCGCAGCGACCCTTGACTGGGTTAGCACCAGGATGGAAGACACATTTTTTATTGGTCCAACATTTAAAATCGTAATCGACATCTGAATTGATAGTGATACCGCCGATGGCGTCAACTAGTTTCTGCACAAAGTTGAAATTGACGCGAGCATAATAGTCAATTTTGAGATCAAGGAGATCTTCGATGGTGGCTTTACTGAGTTCGATGCCGCCAGTAGAGCCAGCGTGAGTGAGTTTGTCATTGAGGTCTTTTTCACCGGTGCCATGGAAATGGACATAGTAGTCACGTGGGATAGAGACAAGCAAAACTTTATGTTCTAGAGGATTGATTACAGCGACAATATTAACGTCGGAGAGGCTACGAGTAGGAAGAGTTCCGCTTCTAGTGTCGATACCAGAAAGATAAATTGCGAAAGGAGTTTTGGTGACATCGGTACCGGAGTTACTCTCGGCGTCGGTGATTACTTCAAAAGTTTTAATAATGCGGAACTGGTCTCTATATATTTCATTATCGGCAAGAAAGGCTTCATAAGTGCCGGCGTTTAGAGAGATAACGTGGTCGTCATCTTCTAAACCGTAGCTAAAGAGCTCTAGGATATTATCTGTGAAGACAGGATGAGCACCAAGAGAATCTTCCATGGCGTCTTCTACTAGAGTTGAATTTAACATGAGATCACGATAAGCTTGGATTTGGTAGCCAGTAAGGTCGGATTCTTCGTTTAATTTGGATTCGTTAGCGACGAGGACATTATAGGTGTTGATATTTTTATCGGTGCCAAAATTAGAAAAGAAATTGATGGTGTCGTTGATTTTGAGAAAAGCAAAGACGGAAAACGTGAGATAGATGGCGGAGAGGAGGAGAGAAATAATGCGACAGAGGATAGGTTTTTTCTTGAAGAAAGCAAGGAAGAGATTGAGCGCTGATAATATAACCATAGCTGTGATAATGATGGCAAGAAATTTATTAGGTAGAATATTAAAACGGATGACATTCACGAGAAGAAAAACAAAGCCGATGATAGAAGTAAAAGCAATAATTCTAGTGAACCAGTCAAATACTTTGTGGGATTTTGGAGTTTTAACAGTATTTTCTGGAGTGGCTGGCTTATTGGACTCAGTGACAGATTTTTGTGATCTTTTAGTTGGTTTTTCAGTTTTAGAACGAGATTTGGAATTTTGTGGTCTAGTGATATCATTAATAGTTTTGGCTCTACGTGATGCAGATGAAGAAGATTTTTTGGAAGAACTTTTGACAATATCGGTAGTTTTTGCCACTGTGCGTTTTTTCTTTTTGACAGACGATTTTGTCGTTTTTTCCATAGATATATTATAACATAATAAGATTGAATAATGTTTTGCCATACAATTCATTTATATCTCAGGAGCTCCGCAATGTGATAAATTAAAAATTTTATTACATTGCTCCGCCCTTGCGGCGGCAAAATCATAGATTTTGCCTTAATATCCTTCAATATAAATGAATTGTATGGCAAGGATGTATTTAATTTTGAATTATATTATATAATAAAGGGGTGGAAGAATCGAAGATCACAATTGTGGTAGCGACGCATAAAAAGTACGCGATGCCGAAAGACGATTTATATTTACCATTAGAAGTGGGGGTGGATTTTCATGGTAAAAAGACTAGTTTCCAGAGTGATAATGACGGAAATAATATTTCTAAGAAAAATGACGGATATTCAGAATTAACTGGGATGTACTGGGCTTGGAAAAATTTAAAAGCGGATTACAAAGGCTTAGTGCATTATAGAAGATATTTCTCGATGGCTAAGTGTAGACTTGGTAAACCAGAAAAGCGTTTGCAAAAGGTGCTGACTAAACAACAAGCAGAGAACTTACTAAAGGGAGTAGATGTAATTTTGCCGCGAAAACGCAATTATTTGATAGAGGATCTATATGATCATTATGCGCATACAATGCACAAGGAGCCGTTGGATTTAACGTGTGAGATTATAAAAGAAAAATATCCGAAATATTATGATGAGTTTTTGAAATTGCATGAAAGAAAGACGGCGCATATGTTCAATATGATGGTGATGAAGGAAGAAATATTTGATGAGTATTCGGAGTGGTTGTTTGATATTCTATTCGAGCTAGAAAAGCGTGCCAAAAAGATAGATTTAAAATACGAAGGATTTCACGCTAGGTTTTACGGTCGGATTTCGGAATTATTATTAGATGTGTTTGTGCGGACAAATAATATAGAATATGTAGAAGTGCCAGTGATTTCGATTGAGCCGGTGAATTGGATCAAGAAGGGCGGAGGATTCTTAAAGGCGAAGTTTTTCGGGAAAAAATACGAGGAGAGTTTCTGATGGGGCTTAAAACAACGGATATTTTTAAACAGTTGCAGAATAAAAATGAGAAGTTAAAAAAACTAAGTGATAGTGATTTGAAGAAACTGCAAAAGACTCTGCTAGAAATGGTGTGCGATTTTGATAAGGTTTGTACGAAGAATCAGATTAATTACCATTTAACTGGCGGGAGTTGTTTGGGTGCGGTGCGACATAATGGTTTTATACCTTGGGACGATGATGTGGATATTGATATGCCAAGAAAAGACTATGAAAAATTGAAAAAGGTTTTCAAAAAAGAGCTAGGTGAGAAATACGATTTACAGAGTATTGATACCAATCCAACTTATGATTTGATTGTACCAAAAATGAGAAAGAAGGGGACGATTTATAGAACAAAAGACGACGTAGGCAATGAGGATGCTGGCATTGCGATTGAGCTATGTATTATTGAAAATACTTATAATTTCATAATAATGAGGTGGGTGCAGGGGATGCTTTCTTTGACTTTTGGGTTAATTAATTCTTGCCGGAATTTTTACGGAAAGAGGAAAGTGTTTCTAGAAATGGCTGGTGAGGACAAAAAGATTAGAAGAATATTTAAAATAAAGATTAGCTTAGGTTTTTTGTTTGCGTGGAGAACGGAAAGAAGTTGGGCAAAAACTTGGGATAAGGTGAATAAAATGTGCAAAAATGAAAAATCGAAGCTAGTGGTAGTGCCGGTGGGGAGGAAACATTTTTTTGGGGAGATGTATAAACGAGAAGATTTTTGTGAGGGCGTTAGACATGAATTTGGGGGTCAGCAATTTTTGATTCCCAAAGAATATGATAAATATTTGAAGCAGATGTATGGTGATTATAGAAAAATACCAGCGAAGAATGAACGGGAAACACATACGGTGTTTGAATTGGAATTCTAGGGAGAATATGGTATAATATATCAATAATAATTTTGGAGAAGAAATTGAACATCGCAGTGATTTTCGCAGGGGGAATTGGTAGTAGAATGCAGACTAAGGATGGGACGCCGAAGCAATTTTTGGAAATTGAAGGCGTGCCAATTTTGATTCATACTTTGAGAAATTTTCAAAGCCATGATGAGATTGAAAAAATTGTGCTGGTGATGAAGGACGGTTACTTGGAAAGAACTAGGAGATTATTAACTGAATATAATATTTCGAAAGTTGAAAAATTAGTAGTGGGCGGCGAGACGGGCCAAGAATCGATCTATCACGGACTTTTGGCGGCGAAAGAATTATCTGAGAGCGACGAAGATATTGTATTAGTTCATGATGGAGTGAGACCGTTTATTGATGAGAAGTTGATTAGTGATAATATAGCTTGCGTGAAAAAGCATGGTAATGCGATTTCTTGTGTAAAAACGACAGAAACGTTTTTGGTAACTGATGGAGAAGGGAAGGTAAAAGAGATACCAGTGAGAGATAGATCGCTGGTAGCTAAGGCTCCGCAGAGTTTTTATTTGAAGGATCTTTTAGCGGCACACGAAAAGACTTTAGCGGAGGGAATTCATGATTCGATTGACTCTTGTACTCTGATGTATAAGTATAATCAAGATTTGGCGGTAGTGATGACAGATTATGATAATATCAAAATAACTACGCCAAAGGACATGGCGCTTGCAGAATCGATTTATAAAAAGAGAAAAGAAGATGTATAAGAATAGAATTATTCAAGAAGACCTAAAAAAAATCTGCAATGAATATGATTTTTCTAGTTTGAAGGAAAAAACTATTCTAGTGACCGGAGCACTGGGGATGCTGGCATATTATTATATTGCAGCGTTTCTTTATCTAAATGATGAAAAAGACTACCGCATAAAAGTGATTGCATTAGCTAGGAAGGGCGAAGTTTTGGAAAAGGAATTTGGGAAGCGTGAAGATGTAGATTTGTTGGTGCAGGATGTGTGTGAAAAGATAGAAGTATCCCAACCGGTTGATATAATACTGCATGCAGCAGGGAGGGCTGATCCGGAAACATTTAAAGAAAATCCGGTGGGAGTAATTGAAGCAAATGTGTTTGGAACAAAAAACATACTAGATTTAGCTAAAGAAAAAAGGGCGAAGGTAATTTTTATATCAACAAGGGAAGTATATGGTGCAGTGGAAAAAAGTCCAGTGGCGGAAACGGATGCTGGAGTGATAGACCAAACGGAACTGAGGTCATGCTATCCTGAAAGTAAGCGGATGGCGGAGAATTTAATAATATCTTATGCTCACCAATATGGGATTAAATTTGAAATTGCGAGATTGGCGCACGCGTATGGACCGATGATGAAAATCCAGAATGACGGAAGAGTGATGGCGGATCTACTAGGAAGAGCCGTAAGAAAAGAAGACATTATGTTAAAAAGTAAGGGTGAAGCGAAAAGGGCGTTTTGTTATGTGGCGGATGCGATAGCAGGGCTTTTACTTCTGACCGTGGCGGATGCTAATCAGATTTTTAATATTGCAAACGAGACTGAAGAAATTTCGATTCGCGAACTAGCGGATAACTTGGTAAAATGGTATGATTTAAAACTTGTGGTTCAACCAGAAAATGATGATGGAGCATACGTAAAATTTGCGAGAACAAAGCTTGATACAAAAAAAATTGAGAGTTTGGGGTGGAAACCTTCAGTAGGACTTGAGGATGGGGTAAAAAGGACTGTGGAGTTTTTTAGAGGATGAAAAAAAGTGATTATATTTTGAAATTTTGTCTGGGGTTTTTGATAATACTACTTGTGATTTCTTTTGTGAAAATTAAAATAGACGAAAAGGCAGAAAAAGAAAAGCAAGAAGCGGTGGTAAGTGAATACAAAAGTGCAGTGTCTAAGAATGATTATATTATGCATGCTTTAGGTGGTATTGATGAATATGTATATACGAATAGCAAAGAGGCTCTAGAAAAATCGAAAAACTTAGGAGCTAAGTTTTATGAAGTGGACGTGAGGCTGACGGCTGACGATAAATTGGTTTTAACTAACGGATGGTCGGAAACGGATTATGCGGAAATGATTGGTCTGGATTTAGATTCGTATAGCAATGGAATGACTTACGACCAATTCATGGGGACGATGATTGAGGAACGGTATACGCCATTAGATTTTAAGGATCTAGTTGATTTTATGAAGGAAAATCCTGACACTTATATGATGCTGGATTTTGGGAAGAAAAAAGCTTTATATCTGAGAAAGGCTTATAAAGAAATATTAGGAATTACAGAAGATTCATCAATTCTGGATCGGATGATTGTGGGCGGGCATAATACTGATATGGTGAAAACTGCGAGAAGTATGTATAACTTTAAACTATATAATCTATACTGGCCAGCTGAAGAGAATAGATTAGATGAGAGAATTGATACGCCGGAGGAATTTTTGGATTATTGTCGGAAAAATAGAGTGACGAGTGTTTCAACCCTAGAAGAAACATATGAAAAGGAAAGAGATATTATCCAGTTTTTCAGGAATAATGGATTGATAGTCTATGTTTTTACTGAAAACGATGAGGAAAGGGCCAAGGAGCTTCTAAAGGAAGTTGATATGGTGGGGACCGATTCCTTAGTGTAATAGGTTGATGGAAAGGGTTGAATTAGATATAATGAAAGGTATGAAAAAAGTGCGAGATTTTGTCTCCATGATTTTGTCACCTTTAAAAGTTGTTTACGGGTGGATGGTTTTTCATTATTATTGGAAGTTTCCATTAGAAAAGAAAGTAGTTTTTTCATGTTTTAGTGGGAAAAGATATGGAGATAATCCGAAGTATATTTCGATGGAACTTCATGAAGAACATCCGGAAGTTAAACAAATTTGGATTTATGATAAAAATAAATTGGAAGGTTTGCCGAAATATGTGCGACAGGTGAGACGGCATTCGCGAGAAATGATGAGAGAACTGGCAACGGCAAAAGTGTGGGTGGATTCGCATTATCAACCATGTTGGGTGTTTAAACGAAAAAGAGATCAATTTTTTTTGGAGACTTGGCACGGGGGGTTAGGATTTAAAAAGATTGGATTTGAAACGAAAGAAAAAATTTCGATAGTGGAATTAGCACGCTTGAAACATACAGCAAAGGTGGTAGATCTTTGGCTTTCGAATAGTGATTGGCTCTCAAATGCTTTTAGAAAAGGGAATAAGTATGAAGGTGAAATTCTAAAAAGTGGATTACCGAAAATGGCTTTTTTGATGAATAATGAAAAGGATTCGCGTAAAAAAGTGCGAGATTTTTATAAATTAGACGAAAAGACTAAATTGGTGGTATATGCTCCGACAATGCGAAAAAAGATGAAGGAGACGGATTTTGATATAAACGTAGAAGGTGTAATAGATGCATTAGAAAAAAAGATGGGGGGAGAATTCAAAATGGCAATGAGATTGCATCCAGTAAATGAAATAGAATGCAAAGAAGTTAAGTTTGATGAGGATGTGCTAGACGGAAATGCTTATGGTGACATGCAAGAGTTAATTGCAGCGGCGGATGTATTTATTAGTGATTATTCCAGCGCAATGTTTGATTCGGCGGTTCTGAGACATCCGACTTTTTGTTTTGCTTTTGACGAAGCTGAATACGAAAAAGAAAGAGGTTTTTGTGTGAGACTAAAAGATTTGCCGTTTCCAATCGCGAGAAATAATGGGGAATTAATAAAAGTAATAGAGAATTTTGACAAAAAAACGTATGAAAAAAATCTAGAAAAATATTTTGAAAAAGTTGGGTTGAATGAGCCAAAGGATTCGACTGAAAAAGTAGTACGAATAATCATGGAGAAACTAGATGCGTAAGTTGAAGAAGTTTTTAGATAGGACGCCTCTTTTTAGAGAAAACTTATATATTGTGGGGGTAGTGTCGTTTATAACGGTTAACATTCTAATGTCTTATTTCGTTTATTCTGATGCGATGGATATAATGCCTTTAAGGGCGGTGAGGTATTTGATTCTAGCTAGCATGATTTTTAAAATTTTGGTATTTGATTTGAAGAGTTATTCAAAAAAGAGATTATGGGTAACTGTGGCAATTTTTTTGGCGATTCTAGTGGCTTCGATTTTTTCGGAGAATAGGAATTTGTTATGGGTTTTTATTATGATAGTGGCGGCGTATGGGACAGATTTTAGAAGAGTGCTAAAATACGTGCTAATTTGTGAGCTGGTGATTGTGGGGCTTTTCGTTTTGCTATTTCTCCTAGGTATAACTCCAGATCGAATATATGGGCGTTCTGAAAATGACGTGATGCGACATAGCTTAGGATTTAGATATGCAACGTATCTCGGAATCTTTTTATTTAGCATTGCTTGTGGGTGGTTTTATCTAAGATGGAAGAAAGCAAGATGGTATGAGTTTTTGGGATTCTTGCTACTAGCTCTGCTTTCATTCCTTTTGACTGATACTAGGTTTGAACCAATATGCATTGTTTTAGTGGTAAGCTATTTTGGTTTGAGAAGGGTGTGGCCACGATTAAAGTATGGAAAAATTTTGGCATTCTTAGCAAAATATATAGTTTTTATAGTGGCGATAGTCTCAATAGTTGCGGTTTACACTTATGATAAAGAATCGCCGATAATGAGTAAGCTCAATGATGTGTCTTCTGGTAGATTGTCACTAATGAGCAAAGCCGAAAGGGAATATCCGGAGTCGATATTTGGCCGGCCGATTAAGTGGGTGGGGATTTCGGAAGTTTATAACGGTGAAGTAGAGTCTTCGGAATTTAATGCAGTTGATAACGTTTACGTTCGTTTGATGCTTAATTACGGAATAATAGTTTTAGGAATTTTTCTGGCAATGCAATATTTGTTAGGTAAGAAGGCGGTAGAAGATAAAAATGAGGAATTGCAATTTATCTTGATAGTAATAGCGTGTTATTCAATGTTAAGTCCGAGGATGATTGAGCTGACATTTAATTATTTTCTGATGCTTTATCCGACGATTGGTCTAACGAAACTAGGCGGAGGTCAGAAGTATGCGCAAAAATAAATCCGTGACGATGATGAACGTCTTTGCAAGCATTTGTTTACAAATCGCGACGATCATCAGTGGATTTATTATTCCGAGGATCATTTTAACGACGTTTGGCTCAGAAGCGAATGGGCTGATATCATCCCTGACGCAGTTTTTGAACTATATGGCATTATTTGAAGGTGGGCTTTCGGCGGTAGTACTAGCTAATCTTTATAAACCTTTAGCTGAGAGAGATATGGAAAAGGTTAGTCAGGTAGTGATGACGACGAGAAGATTTTATAATAAACTAGCGGGATTTTTTATTTTATATGCTCTGGCTCTTGCAGTTTTATATCCGATTTTTACGAAAAGTAGTTTTTCGTTTGAGTATATTGCTACGATGACTTTGATACTAGCGATTAATACTTTTGTGAGATATGCTTTTTCGATTTCCTTGAGGTTACTTTTACAGGCAGATAAAAAAGTATACATTGTTTCTTTCACGCAAATAGTTGTGGTGGTTTTGAATATTTTGGCATTTGTAATTATGAAAAATGTGTGGCCGAATTTGCATTTTATGGAGCTGATTAGTGCTTTGGTCTTTTTGTTGCAGCCGGTGATTTATTATTTGGCGGTGGGGAAACATTTAGATATTAAAAAAGAGGTTAAGCCGGATAAGGCACTTCTAAAAAGTCGGTGGGATGGGCTGGGAGTGAGCCTCGCGACTTTTGTGCATAATAATACGGATGTGGTGGTGCTGACGTTGTTTGCGGGGCTTAAAACGGTTTCTATCTATAGCGTATATGTATTTGTAACAGGACATTTAAAACAGCTGATTCAGTCTTTTTCATCTGGGATTACACCGACGATGGGACATTTATATGCGAAAAAAAATGAGAAGGAACTAAATAGATTGTTTGATTTTTATGAATATATGACATTTGTTTTAACAAGCTTTCTATTCACAGTGGGGGGGCTTTTAATTACGCCATTTGTGCTACTTTATACATCAAATGTAAACGACGCGAATTATAATCAACCGGTGTTTGGAATTTTGATACTGCTTGCGGAAGCGATGTTTTGTTTAAAGGAGCCGTTTGTAAACTTGGCTTATGTGGCAAATAAGTTTAAAGTGGTTAGAAAACACGCTATCATCGAAGCGGCAATTAATATTATACTGTCAGTGATTCTGGTCTTTCCGTTGGGACTTGTGGGGATTGCAATTGGGACTCTTGCGGCGATGACATATCGGACGATGTATCATGTAGTATACGCTTGGAAGGATTTGATTGGAAGACCCATGGGAAAATTCTTCAAAAAATTGTTGATTTTTGGTTTGATGAGCCTGGGGTGTGTGGCTTTATGCGCGTGGCTTTATCCGCTAAACGATTTGTCGGTGGGGAATTGGCTGGTACACGCCGTGGTTTATGCGGCAGCTATGATTATATTGATAATAATGGTGTCACTGTTTTTCTATCGTCGAGAAATGGGCGAGATTAAGCGGGCGGTGAAGAAGGTAATAAAACGGAGCGAGGCTTAGAAGACTATTTGGCACCAGATTTTTTGAGGATGGTGGTGAAGGTTTTGAGAATGATTTTGGCGTCTAGGCTGATGGAGCGGTGGTTAATGTAATAGTATTCTAGCTTGAGGCGTTCTTCATAGTTTTTAAGGCTACGGCCGTTAACTGCCCACCATCCGGTGAGACCAGGTTTGACGGACCAGTAGAGCTTAGTGTTGCCGTGATGCTCTTCGAGTTCACCAGGAACGAGCGGGCGGGGGCCGATAACGGAAAGCGAGCCAAGAAAAATGTTGATAAATTGAGGAAATTCGTCTAGAGAGGCTTTTCTTAAGAAGCGTCCGACTTTGGTAATCCGCGGGTCGTTGCTGATTTTATGGAATTTGTCCCATTCTTTGCGGTATTTTGGTTCCTTTAAAATATTTTTCAATTCTTGGTCGGCGTCGATATTCATAGTGCGGAATTTGAGCAGCTGAAAGGGTTTGCCATCTTTACCGACACGAGTTTGGACAAAAATAACGCGGTGAAGATCACCGGTAAAGATATAGAGCAAACGGATGATGAGATAAAGGGGAATTAAAAAAACTAAGCCAATGAGGCTGAGAATTAAATCGAAAATGCGTTTCAGAAAATTATACATCCTAGCTTCGTTTTCTATATTATAACACTTAGTTGGTGTTTAGAAAATTGCTAGAGGTTTAATGTGTGATTTGCCATATCTCAGGAGCTCCGCGACGTGGTAATCTGACGATTATACCACGTCGCTCCGCCCTTGCGGCGGCAAAATCATAGATTTTGCCTTTATATCCTTCGATATGGCAAATTACACATTAATGTGCTTAGTAATTCTATAAGAAAGACTAAATAATCTGGGAGCGTGGATGGCGAGTTTTAAAGCGATTTTATCTTTTAAGGAAGCTTCTTTATTGCTAGTGATAAAGGATTGGTGGGATTTGAGATAAGATATAATCTCTTGGCGGCGGGGATGGTCGGTAGGAATTTGGCGCAGGATGGAAAAGCGGGCGCGCATGCGGCGTTCGTTGGTGATGTTTTCTAGTTCAGGGTATTCTTTATCTATGGCGTCGCACATCTCGTCGGTCTCAGTGATGAGATCGAATTTACGATCGTCAAAGGTGCCTAAGATGATGGAGTCTTGGTGATGGCAGTAGATGTAAAGTTCATCTGGTAAATAGGCGACGGAACTAGCTTTCATAATGAGTTTATAGGTGGTACCGACATCTTCGTGAAGTTTACCAACGGGGAATTTGATGTCTTTAAAGTAATTCAAAGGAAATAGTTTCATGGTGGCAGAGAGCATGAAACCCTGCTCCTTCAACATGGCTTTCAAAGCGTCTTTAGTATCAAAAATTTGTGGTTTTTGGCCGTGGCTGAATCCGATAAGTTTTCCAGAAGGATACAATTCTTTGAAAGAACAAGCAACAACGTCGGTTTTGGTCTCGATGAGAGTGCTTAACATACTGGAAATCATTTCTGATTCAATCTGATCATCGCCATCTATAAAGGTGACATAGTCTCCGGTGGAGTTTTTTAGACCGATATTTCTGGCAGCAGAAAGGCCTTGGTTTTTTTGGCTAATGACTTTGATGCGAGAGTCGGATTTGGCGTAGGATTGCAGTAATTCAAGAGAATCGTCAGTAGAACCATCGTTTACGAAGATGATTTCGAGATTTTGATATGTTTGGCTGAGGATAGATGTGGCGCAAGATTTTAGATATTTGGCGCAGTTATAAACTGGAACAATAATGGAAACTTTAGGATTTGTCGTCATTTTTACCTTCTTTTTTGCCGAAGACAAATTTATCGTAGAAAATGAAATTGAGAATCATGTTGACAAGCGAGGTAAGGGCAAAAGCCCCAGTGGTTAGAGTAAGCTCATAGCTGACGGGAATATGAAGGGCTTGGATGATACTATAAGCAAAATCATATAAAGGGGTGAGATAGCTAAAGAGTTGTGTAAATAATGGGTTGATGGCTACGGTGAATATGATATTCCAAATGAAGAATTTGTAGATTGCGGTTTTAGAGATAGCGCGTTCTTTCCAGGTGATTCTGGAGTGAAGAATGTAAGCGACTATGGTAGTGATGGCGGTGCTAATGAAAGCAGATAGCCAAAGGAGATCGTTATTTCTAAAAATAAGATTGGAGAGAATAGAATAAAGAATAAAATTAAAAAGGGTGCCGACGATGCCGACGATGATATATCTAGCGGCGTGTTTACTAGTTTTAACGTCTTTCAGTTTGGGTTTTTCGGTAGATTTGGTAGATTTTTCCTCCATGGTTATATTATAGCATATGGACAAAAGAGGGTTTTTGGTGTATAATATGTCAGTTTATGGAAAAGGATGGATCACAAGAAAAAGAGCTCACGGGGGAGATTTTTGATACTGAAAATGTAATTAGAGTGCGGGGAGCTAGGCAGAATAATCTGAAGGATTTGAATGTAGATATTCCACGGGATAAACTGGTAATTATTACGGGGCTTTCTGGTTCGGGTAAGTCGTCTCTCGCGTTTGATACGATTTATGCAGAAGGACAAAGGCGATATGTGGAGTCTCTATCTAGTTATGCAAGAATGTTTCTAGGAGTAATGGACAAGCCGGAGGTGGATTCGATTACGGGGCTTTCCCCGGCGATTTCGATTGACCAAAAGTCGACATCGAGAAATCCGCGTTCGACGGTGGCGACGGTGACAGAAGTGTATGACTATTTACGTTTATTATTTGCGCGAGTAGGGATACCACATTGTCCGATTTGTCATAAAGAAGTAAGCCGGCGAACGGTGGAAGATATCATTAATGAAGTGATGAAATTGCCACTTGGTAGTAAGTGCATGTGTCTTGCGCCAATTGTGACAGCGAAAAAAGGTGAGTTTTTGCATATTCCAGAGCAATATACAGCAAAGGGATTTTCGCGGGTAAGAGTGGATGGAATAATATATGCACTAGATGAATTTCCAGAACTAAACAAAAATGAGCGGCATGATATTGAAATCGTAGTGGATAGGTTTGTACTGAACCCAGAGCTGCGATCTAGAATTGCGGGATCGATTGAACAGGCGCTAGACATGGGGCAAGGGATTATGCAGATTTTGATAATTAAAGATAATTCGGTGGCTGTAGGTGAGTCTAACATTAAAGCAGAGAAAACAGAAGTTTTAACTTATTCACAAAGATATGCATGTCCGGATCATCCAGATGAATTAATTCCGGAATTAACGCCAAGGCTGTTCAGCTTTAATGCACCAGAAGGGGCTTGTCCGGAATGTACGGGGCTAGGGTCAAAGATGGAAATTGATCCGGGGCTGGTATTTAATAATAATTTAACAATTGCAGAAGGTGGGATTCGACCGTTTAATCGTGTGGGGCAAGATTCTTGGTGGTTGAAGCGATTGATGGCAGTTGGAGCGAGGCATAATTTTGACGTTTATACACCGATTGGTGAGCTGTCTGATGAAGTGAAACAGAAAATTCTTTATGGGACAGGAAATGAAAAATATGAAATGAAAATTTCTGGTTCTGGTAGATTTGCGGATGGAACGGTTTATCAAACCACCTATGAAGGTGTGATTCCGACATTAGAAAGACGATATAATGATCCGAAGATTTCGGATTTCGTGAAACACGATATTGAGAGGTTTATGCGCGTGAGGGAGTGTCAGGAATGTCATGGCGCGAGGTTAAAACCAGCAGTGCTTGCAGTAACGGTGCATGATTTAAACATCGTAGATATGTGCAATTTAGATGTGGATGCTACGCTTGAAGTTTTAAATCAAGATTTAGGCTTTACAAAGGAAGAAGAGATGATTGCAGGCCCGATTCTTAAGGAAATTAAAAAGCGGGTAAAATTTATGCAGGATGTGGGACTAGGATATTTGGAACTAGGACGAGCGGCGAACACTCTTTCTGGTGGGGAAGCGCAAAGGATTAGACTAGCAACACAGATTGGATCGGGGCTGACGGGAGTTTTGTATGTACTGGACGAGCCTTCGATTGGTTTGCATCAACGTGATAATGATAAACTAATTTCAACTTTGAAACATTTGCGTGATCTTAAAAATACAGTTCTAGTAGTAGAGCATGATGAAGACACGATGCGAAAGTCGGATTATATTATTGATATTGGACCGGGAGCAGGCCTAAATGGCGGACATTTAGTGGCCTGTGGCACGCCAGAAGAAGTGATGAAAAATCCTGATTCGATTACCGGTAAGTACTTGTCGGGTGAGATGTCTATTCCAGTACCAAAAAAACGACGTAAAGTGCGAGCGGGTTACGAGCTGGTGGTTCGTGGTGCGAGAGAAAATAACTTAAAAAATATTGATGTGCATTTTCCATTAGGAGTTTTTACAGTAGTTTCTGGAGTATCGGGTTCTGGAAAATCTACACTTGTAAATACGATTCTCGCGAATGAACTTCTAGCGAGACTACATCGGGCGCAGACGGTTTCTGGAACACACGATAAAATTGAAGGGATTGAAAAAATCAATAAAGCGATTGTGATTGATCAATCACCGATTGGCAGGACGCCACGATCGAACCCGGCGACGTATACTGGTGTATTTACAGCGATTCGAGAATTATTTGCGGCACAGCCTGAAGCGCAGGTGCGTGGGTATAAAGCAGGGAGATTTTCGTTTAATGTGAAAGGTGGTAGATGTGAACACTGTCAGGGTGACGGGGTAAATAAAATTGAGATGCATTTTTTGCCAGATGTATATGTGACCTGTCCAGAATGCCATGGTAAACGTTATAATCATGAGGCGCTAGAAATCAAGTATAAAGGTAAAGATATTGCAGATGTACTTGATATGACGATTGATGAAGCGGTGGAATTCTTCGCAAATATCCCGGCGATTGTATCGAAACTGCGTACGATTAAAGAAGTGGGGCTTGGCTATATTAAACTAGGCCAATCGGCAACGACATTTAGTGGAGGTGAAGCACAAAGAATTAAACTGGCAACGGAATTGTCACGGCGATCAACTGGCAAAACTCTGTACATTTTGGATGAGCCAACGACGGGACTGCATTCAGATGATGTAAAGAGACTACTTGGTATTTTGAATAAATTAGTGGATGGCGGGAATACAATTGTAGTGATTGAACATAATTTAGATGTGATCAAATCGGCAGACTGGATTATTGATATGGGACCAGAAGGTGGGCTGAAGGGTGGAAAAGTGATTGCGGAAGGCACGCCAGAACAATTGGCGAAATCTGCAAAGACGCCGACGGGTGAATATTTGAGAAAATATTTGAAATAAAAATATAGTTGCGGGGGAAAGTTTTTATGGTAAAATAGAAACATGGAAGGGAACCAAAATGGTGCTGGGACTGGTGGAACCGTTGATTTTGGTGCTAATGGTAATAATACAGTTGGTACTGGTTCGGTTTCTAATGCGAATAATGTAGCGGGAACTATGGGAAATGCGCCAGTTGGAAATAGCCCATTTAATTCTGGAATGATGAACACACCAATTGCTTCTGGTTCGAGTGATGTTGTATTAAATAGCGGCGAGAAAAAGTCAAAAAAATGGTTGGTGATTGGCGGTATAATAGGCGTTTTGGTAATAGTGATAGTAGTTTTTGCGATGATGAGCAGAGGTGGTGGTTTTGGTGGAAGAGCGACGGATCTTCGGAGCTCATTTAATATTTATGCAAATTATTTTTTGAGTGGTGAGGCAAAAAACGATGACTTGCCGGACGAATTTTCTGGAGAAGTGGTGGTGGATGAAGAAACGGGAGAAGAATGGGAATATAGTTCGTTTTTTGAAAAATATTTAGCGGGTGAAACTGATGCAGGTGAAGATTACATGAGTTCTTTGAAGAAATACTTTAGTACTTTTTATGATTATTATATGAACGAAATGAAAAGATATCCATCAGCTGTGGATTATCTAAACGATTATAAGAGCGATTTTGATTTGATATTGGCGTATTATAGTGGAGAAGATTTAGGGTTTAGAACGTTAGCGATGAAATATGTGGATGGTGGTAAAGAAGGAGTGGAAAGCTATATAGATGAGGTGGTTGCGGGTTACCAAGATTTAGATAATGGCGATTTTAATAGTGCTTTAACAAATTATGCGAAAAAAGAATTAGAAATGATTGTCTGGTATGACGAGGTGGGTTGTATGAATGGTAGCGAGATTAATACAGAATGTTCCTCCAATAATGAGGAGGGAGAGGTACTTGAGGATGAAATGGCTTGGTTTAATAATGAGTTGAGAGTATTAATAAATGATGCGGAGAGCAATATTAATGCGGGTATTTTTGAGCTAAAAAATATTGTTTATGGAGATGCGTCGGAATATACGGAAGATGAAAAAGAGGAGATGGAAAAGAATGGGTAGAACAAAGAGATTTTGGATAATTACTTTAGGTCTAGTGGGATCCTTGGTTTTTGCGTTGAACAGTTCAGAAACGGTGTTTGCTGGCAAGGCGCAGAATGTTTATGACTATATAAACAATAAGGCAAAATATCAAGGGGTTTATCATTGTTATACGGAGCCGTATAGCAAGGAGCACAGCGGACAGAAATATGAAGTATTGGGGAGCATTCCGTCTCTGGATTCAGTGAAAAAGGTTTCGAATATTCTATGGTATCAGAATAGTTCGTTCTCTCGGTATAATGCTAGTGGATATTATAATCAGGCGTATGCGGGGACTGAGACAAAGAGATGTGGTAACATATTTGGAAGTTTTGAAAAGAAGCCTTCGACCGGAAATGCGGAGAGCGTGCAAAAATTTATGGAGGGATTAGGTTATAAGCTGGGCGGTGCTTCGAGTGAATGCTATACTTTGCCGTTCAAGAAGAATGGTAGCAATAAGACATTTTATACAAATGCGATTTGTTCGGGTAGTGATGGATACATAGAAAGTGGAACGAATGACGAGGGGGCTAGACTGAGTGTTGATAGTAGCAACAAGCAAAAGATTTGTTTGGCTGTGAAAGGCAAAACTGGCAATAAATGTATGGATGGGAGTACTCTGAAGAGGAAGATAGACAGTGCAGTTGAGGCGAGATGTGGTGTGAGTGGTAAATGTGAAAGTGAAAATAACAAAGATAATTGGGTACAATTTGAACCTGCAGTAAAACAGACTAAGAGCTCGAAAGCGGAATTGAATGGGTCGAGAAGCGACGCGGCAAATACGGCAATCAACTATTTGTCTGGTGATGATAAGAAGGCTAATTCAATTAAGATTGATGATATTGAAAAGAGATTATTGTATCAGGCGTATTTGTCTAAACATTACGGGGCGGAAATCACTTGCAAATCGGAAAATTTTGCTGAAGATGGAGCCCAGTTGAAGTGGTTCACAAATGGTGAGATAAAGACTTGCTACTATGGTAATGCTAAAAATCCGGGTAAGGCAGTAAACGGCGTGAAAGATGGATTCTTGGTGAAGAATAGTATTAGCAACATGGATGCATTGATTAGTGAAATGAAGAAGCTTAAGACCAATTATAGCGATGAAGAATTGTCTAGAGCGGATGAAATTGTGGGCGGAGGTGCATTAGAAGATGAAGAAGGTAGCGAGGATGGAGATATTGAAGACTTATGTAATAAGGCGGGGCTGAAAGGTCTTTCCTGGATAGCATGCCCAGTAATGTCTAATACAGAGGCAACAGTTTCGGATCTGGATGCGATGATTGGGAGTTGGCTAGCAGTAGACACAAACTTGTATGAAGTGGATACCCCCACTTATCAGGTATGGGAAACAATGCGTAATATTGCGAACGTGGCTTTGGTAATAGTGTTCCTCGTGATAATTTTCTCACAGTTGACTGGTGTAGGTGTAAATAATTATGGCATAAAGAAGATGCTGCCGAGACTGGTTGCGATGGCAATTCTGATTAATTTAAGCTTTTTGGCGTGCCAGATAGTAATTGATTTGTCGAACATCCTGGGAGTTTCTTTGAACTCATTGTTTAGGAGTGTTGGTCAGAGTGTGATGCCAGCTGGAGCTAACGTCGAAGAGTTTATAGCAGATGCTATAACTGGTATTTTTGCGATAGGTGGGGTAGCTGGTGCTGCAACGCCTATTGCGGTGACTTCTGCAACTGCGATTGCAGCAGGTGGCACAATGGCGGTGGGTGTTATATTGTTGGCTTTAGTACCAATTCTTTTGGCGGTGCTTTTGTTCTTTATCATGTTGGGTGCAAGAATGGTATTAGTGATTGTTTGTACTGCGGTTGCGCCGATAGTTTGCGTCTTATATATATTGCCGAATACTCAGAAATGGGCTAAGAAGTGGTGGGATTTGTTCTTTACTATGTTGGTGATGTATCCGATTTGTGGTGCGATTGCGGGAGTTAGCTATTTAATTAAGGCGATGGTTTTAGATATGGAAGGCGTACATTTGTGGATGTTGGTCGTGGGGATTATTGGGCCATATCTGCCGTTTTTCTTATTGCCGTCTCTACTTAAGGGTGCGATATCAATGCTTGGCAATGTGGGCGGAGCGTTTATGTCAATGGGGCAGAAGGTTAGTAGCGGCATTCAGACGGGTGCAAATGCAATTAAGGATACCAGTGCCTATAAGAATAAAATGAAAATCGGTAGTTCCAAAATCAATAATGCTTTGCTTGGATATGATGAAACGACTGGCCAATTGACTGAGAGAGGTCGTAGACTGGCTGCGAGAGCACAAAATAACCCTGCAAAGCAAAGGTTATTAGCCTTAAGGATGGCCCAGGCAGACAAGGATCGTGATGAGATGACGGAGGCTGGTTCGAAGTTGACTTCAGCTTTGGCTGCGTCTGGAATATCAGAGACGAATGCCCTAAGTGATCAGAATGGAAATACGATTAGCGTTTTAGGAAGTGGTTTTAACGAACATACGGAAGGAGCATATTATGGCAGACAGTTTTTGGATGCTGCAGCTGAGGGCGATTTTAGTAAAATGGATTCGATAATAAAGTCTATGGTAGGTTCAAATATGAAGCCAAAGGATATAGCTAAGTTAATTAGGTATGTTGAGGCTAATCATTTAATTAATAGTGATGAAAATGCGCGGGCAGATTGGCTAGGGAAGATTTATAGTGGGTATGGTAACGATTTTGTATCTACTGATGAAGAGTTGAGCCATCATTTGAGGACGCGCGGACATGATGATATAACTATGAATTATGGTGAATATGCTGCTGCTAATCATTTGGAACTTGAAGACATTAAGCCAGAAGATATTCCAAAGCTTTCTGGTGATAGCATAGCTGGTTTGGCGGCTTCTGGCAAGTTGACGCAAGGTATGGCGCAACGTGTGTTGGCTATGAATCCAAATATTACTGAGGAAAAGAAGATCATGTTAAGCGCGGTTGCTTCTGGAAAAGCTACATTTACGAATGGATATAACGATGCGGAAAAATTTAAAGAGGATGCTGAGACTTTGGCTGAGCATCACGATGCCTCTGTTCCAACTATTCAATCGGATGAAGAAACAGTTAATGCTTGGGTAGCGAATAATCCGCAAGAAGTAAATGTGGTGCAGAATTTTAAGGCCGGTGGACGACAATATGATGATGTGAATGCGAGAGCGGAGTTGACTGATTCTGGTGTGTTTGCGGATCCAGCTGGTAATACTTATCATGTTCGTCGATCTCCGGATGGTAAATGGTTGGACGATGGTGGTTTTGAAGTAGATATTGACCACATGAAAAGAGTGGGTGGATATAACGGTAACGATAAGCCCTAGCCTGGATTAAGTTAATTGTGTATTGTGATTGATTAGGAATGAGAGACTTATTGAATAACTCTCTACGATGACGCCATGTAGAGTGTAGGTTTAGAAAGGCTCTGATTTTTGTGATATAATAGAGAAAAGGAGAAAAATGGGAAATAATAATACAAAGATTTTTTTAGTTTTAAATTCGGGTTCTTCGAGCGAGAAGTTTTCGCTGTATGAGGGCGATGACGAAGTCTGCTCACTTTATTTTGAGGGGGTAGAAGAAGATGGTAAGAAGAGGTTTATTTGTACAATTACTAGAGCAGATGGTTCGGAAGAACTAGTTGATAAAAAATGGGATTCGTTAGAAAATGCGTTTAAAGAAGCGAAGGGTATATTTGAAAAAGAAGGATTTATTAATGAAGCACATCCACTTGATGGGATACTAGTAAGGACCCCGGCGGCGGGGAAATACTTTACTAAACACCATATTGCGGATGAGGAGACTTTCCGGGAACTCGAAAAGGCGAAGCTGACCTATCCTTTACATGTACCAGGAGCGATTCGGGGGTTGAAGAATGCGATGGCGACTTTCCCTGGTGTGCCTGTGCTGACGATGAGCGATTCGGAAGCTTTGACGCGACCTTCGAGGCGAGATGTAGAATATGCTTTGCCGGATGAGGTGGTTAAAGAATTTGAATTGGCGCGGTATGGAGCGCATGGCTCGTCATATGGATATATTATAGGGCGTGTGAAAGAGTTGGGTCTACTTGAGAAGAAAATGATTGTGTGCCATCTAGGATCGGGTTGCTCGGTGACAGCATTTGTCGATGGAGAACCGGCTTATACTTCGATGGGTGAGACGCCGCTCGAAGGATTGATGTCCTCTACGAGGACTGGCTCAATTGATCCGACGATTGGTGCGCTCTTAGGTGAGAAGCTTGGCGCAGAAGAAGCAATTAAGGTGATGATTAAAAAATCAGGGTTACTTGCAATGGCGGGCTCATCTGATATGCGGGAAATTATTGCTGGCGCGGAGGAAGATGATTCGAAAGCTGCGAAAGCGTTTGATTTGTTTGTAGATGGGGTAGCTGGAAAAATCGGTGAATTTGCCGCAAAAATGGGAGGAGTGGATGCGATTGTGTTTACAGCAACGATTGGAGAAAGATCAATCCCAGTGAGGAATGCAGTGATAGATAAATTGGAATTTATGGGATTTGAAATCAAACAAGATGCTTCAATTGATAAAACAAAGGGGTACGCAAATATTGCGGAAGATGGATCGAAACCGGTATATATTATTCCGACTAACGAAGCGGCGTATATGATTAAGAAAGCGGGAGAACTGCTTGACAGCGTGGAAAAATGATCAGGTTTCTGAGGTAGAAACTTCGAAGATAATTGAGCTAGCGCGTGAGGCCTTGAAGCTTGAGGGGGATTTTGTGGAGCTGGGGTGCTATAAAGGGGATACGTCGCTACTACTTGCAGAGGTGGTGAAAAATACTCCACATCGGTTGTGGCTTTATGACTCGTTTGAAGGTTTGCCCGAAAAAACGAATTCAGATTTTTCTGAAATAGGAAAAGATTTTCAAAAGGGTGAGCTATTGGTGACTAAAAGAGAAGTGAAGGAACGCTTTCTGAGGGCAGGATTCAAGGTGCCAGTAATTAAGAAGGCGTGGTTTTCGGAACTAACTTCAGAGGATTTGCCGTCAAAAATTGCGTTTGCTTTTTTAGATGGAGATTTTTATGAGTCGATTAGAGATAGTTTGAAATTAGTGGAAGATAAAATGGTGCCAGGTGGGGTGGTAATAGTGCATGATTATACCAATGAAGCTCTTCCTGGAGTAGCAAAGGCGGTGGATGAGTGGATGCGAGGTCGAAATTTGACATTAAAAAAGCAGGGGAGCCTGGTAATTATAGAGGTAAAATAAGAATTAGCACTCGGGGGTTGCAAGTGCTAATTTTTGTGCTATAATGGGGGTAGATGGATCGCGATGCGGCGGTCAGAAAAGGAGTAAAATGACATTAAAACCATTAAAGGATAGAGTAGTGGCGAAGGTGGAAAAGCCACTAGAAAAAACTAAGTCTGGAATATTGCTTGGCGAAGCTAAGGAAAAGCCAGCTTATGCTTTGGTAGAGTCGGTGGGACCAGAGGTAAAAGCAGTGAAAAAGGGCGATAAGATTGTTTATAAGGAGTATTCGACTACAGATGTGAAGGTGGAAGGAACTGATTATATTATCTTGAAAGAAGAAGACATTTTGGCAACTTTATAGAGATAAACTTGTGGAAAAGTTGTGGAAAACTTTAAAAAGGAGAGAAAATGGCAAAAAAGATATTTTATGAAACAGAGGCACGAGAAAAGGTGCTATCTGGTGCAAAACAATTATATGATGCGGTGAAAGTGACGTTTGGGCCGAAGGGTAAAAACGTAGTGATTGAGAAAGATTATGGAGCGCCGGTAATCACGCACGATGGTGTGACGGTAGCAGAGGCAGTGGAGCTACCTAATAAAGAGGAGACTTTAGGCGAGGCAGTGGGAGCAAAGCTAATTAAGACTGCAGCGCAGAAGCTGAACAAGGTGGCTGGTGACGGTACTACTACGGTGACGGTTCTAACTTATAATATTCTTAACGAAGCAAATAAGTTGATTGTAGCGGGTGTGAATCCGATGGAACTAAGAAAAGGCATCGAAAAAGCTGGTGCTGAAGTAGTGAAAGGCATTGAGAAATCGGCAGAAAAGATTGAAGGAAATTCAGATAAGGTAGCGGAGGTCGCGACAATTTCGGCAGGTGATGCGGAGATTGGCAAGCTGATTGCGGAAGTGATTTCGAAAATTGGTAAAGATGGAGTAGTGACAGTAGAGGCTGGTCAAGGGCTGGAGATGGAAGAGGAAATTGTGGAAGGATTTTCTTATGATAAGGGATATTCTTCACCATTCTTTGTGACGGATGTAAATAGGCAAGAAGCAGTGTTTGAAAAGCCGTTAGTTTTGATAACGGATAAAAAGATTTCGGCGGCTTCGGATGTGTTACCTTTGCTCGAAAAAATGGCTGAGGCTGGTAAGAAAGATTTAGTGGTAATTGCGGAAGAAGTTTCGGGGGAGGCTTTGTCGCTTCTGGTGCTGAATAAACTGAAGGGTGCGTTTAATTCATTAGTTCTGAAGGCGCCATCATTTGGTGAAAGACGTAAAGAAATTATGGAGGACATCGCGATTCTGACTGACGCGACGGTGGTTTCGGAAGACAAAGGTTTGAAGCTTGAAGAAGTTGGCCTAGAAGTACTTGGTTCGGCGGCGAAAGTGATTGCGACGAAGGACGAGACGACTATTATTAAGGGCGCAGGTTCGGCGAAAGCGATTGCGGAGAGAATTGGTCTGATTCATAAACAGGCAGAGTTAGCTAAGACGGATTATGAGAGAGAAGAATTTGAGAAACGGGCAGCGGCACTTTCTGGTAAGGTGGCGGTGATTAAGGTAGGCGGAGCGACGGAAACTGAGATTGATGAGAAGAAATTCCGAGTAGATGATGCAGTGGCGGCTACGAAAGCAGCTCTAGCAGAAGGTATTGTGACTGGCGGTGGGATTACGCTAGTGAATATCGTAAGTGGAATTAAGCCTGAGACTGATGGTGAAAAGATTGTGAAAAAGGCTCTGGTGACACCGTTTGTACATATTACAGAAAATGCAGGATTAAATGCACAGGCGTTACTGGCGGAAGTAGAAAAAGCTAAGCCAGGAATGGGTGTGAATGTGATGGCACCAGAAAAAGGCTTAGTAGATTTGAAAAAAGCTGGTGTGATTGATCCAGCTAAAGTAACTAAGGAAGCCGTGAAGAATGCGGTGTCAATTGCGGCGACGGCGATTACGATGGGAGCTTTAATTACAGAGATCCCAGAAGAAAAGCCACTGGCGGCAGCGCCGGATATGGGAGGGATGTACTAAAGAAATTGGGACTTCTTTTTCAAAAAGAAGCCCCAATGAAGAAAATTAGTATGAAAAATGACTTGGAAGTGAATTCCAAGTCATTTTTTGATTATGGCAAAATTATTTCTTCGAAATAATTTTGAGTGAATTTCAAGTCATTTTTGATTATTGATAGAATTATAAGTTAGTTTTGGTGAATTAATTGATGGATGGTAAAAAGACAATTGACAAGCATAAACAGGATGGTATATAATTGGGGGGTATATAAGGAGAGGTTGTGTTATGGATGGTTATAAAAAAAAGAGTTCTGTGGGTATTGATGGGTTGAAAACTCGGAGTGCTGAACATGTGGCGGAATTGCGCCAGGCGACGAGCCAGCCGTCAAGTGTAACTGCGGGTCGGACGGCGAGTTCGGCATCGACTTCTGCTACAGACCGGGTAGCCTCAAATGAGAGGCAAGCGGTATCGCATGTGGTTACAGAGAAAAATACAAATGAATCGCGTTCGAAAGTAAGTGAAGCGGTTACTAAATCAAGTGTTGGTAGCACTTCGGGAAATACTATCACATCTGCAAAAAAGAAGAAAAAAGTTTCGCTTAAGAAGATAGATACTAAAAAACTAATTGGTGTGGGATTGCTTTTTGTGGCGGTCGTGGCAGTGGTAGTTGGAATCTTAGTAGTAATGACTAGGAGTCACGAAGAACCAGGTACTGGAGAAGAGAATGTAGCTTTACTGCCGTCGAATTATGATACTACGGATGAGGAAAATGCGACAACGAAGAAAATAATGGATGATATGATTGAGATTGAGATTGGTGAGTTGGAACAGATTGAAGATGAGTATGGCACGAATAGTGCAATTCCTGTAAAAGTAAAGAATATTTCCAAAGAAAAGCTATCTATTGCGATTGAAATTGTGGCAAAGGACGAAGAGGGGAATCCTCTTGATGTAGCCTCACTTTATGCAGAAGGTATTGAGCCGGAGCAAACTCAACTTTTCCATGCTTTTGAGCTCTCCACTCTTACCGATGAGCAGTTGAGAAAGGCGAAGCTTGAAGTGCACAAAGCCTATACTTATGAGACAGGAACAGAAAAGAAAGAAGAAACGGTTGAGGTGGAGGTTTCGGATGATATAAATTCGGGAGAAACTGGGAACCAAGGCGGTAATGTAATAAATGAGGAGAATAGAGAAGGCGAATAATGAAGTGGAGGCTACTTCGTTTTAGTTTAGGAGTTTTCTTAGTCTTAGCCTTTGTTAGTTTTAGTGATTTGAATGCTTCTAATGCTTTTGCCGAAGCCAAAAAAGCTACTCTCACTCTTGGTGTTAGTACCGATACGCTTTCGGTAGATATTCTGCCAGGTGCTAATGGAGCATTTGGTAAATCATCAGATGCTGCTATTACAGTAAGGACGGATAACTTCACAGGCTATACTCTTTCTATTGCAGCTAATAATAATACTACCAGTCTAACTGATTCATCTAACCATGAGATTTATACTCTTAATTCGGCTGTTTCGGAAGCTACTTTTTCCGATTCTTCTGGTACGGCTTATAACGATAAATGGGGCTATAAGCCTAGTCAGTATATAGATAATAGTGGTTCTACACCACAAACTATTACTAATAATACTAACTTCTTGCCATCACCAACTACAACTGGTGATCTTCTGGATATTACACACGTAGCCAATAGTTCCAATAATACTTATACTTTGTCTATTGGTGCTAGAGTAAGTTCTAGCCTTCCAGCTGGATCTTATAGCAATACGTATATCATTAGAGCCGTATCCAATAATATAGTTTATAGCATTACTTATGACGAGAACGCAGAAGACACAGTTAATAATATGCCTTCACCTAATCCCCAAAGTGCGGAAATAGCTGGAGATACTTCCGCAGCTCAGAGCTATACAGTACTTTCTAGTGCTACACCAACTAGAACAGGATATACCTTCAGAGGCTGGTGTGACGTGGCCACTACTAATGATCCAATTACTGGTAACCAAACCTGTGGTGGTATTACTTATGCAGCTAACTCTAACTATGGTATAGACCAAACCATTGATAATACTAATATTACCCTTCATGCTATATGGGAGGCTAATTCTTATACTATAGCTTTAAGTGCGACAAATGCTACTACACCTGGTTCTAATAATACATCAGTCATATATAAAGACACTAATTATCTGTCCAGCTGGCTGGAGAATGCCTACGGGCGGCTCTAGTGGCGAATATCAGGCTCTTTATACAGCATACAACAGTGATTATAATGACTTTATGGCTGTTCTTTCTACTCCTCTGTCGGGCTACTTCTTCGATGGCTCGGCGGGCGCTCAGGGCGACTACGGCCTCTTCTGGTCTTCTACTCGCCTCGATAATAGCAGTATGAGGTACCTCTACGTGGATGATAGTGATGTCGATCCAGCCAACGACTACTTCGGCGATCGCAGCGACGGTAACTCAGTTAGATGCGTGAAAAAATCTGACCCGGTTTCTATGCAATATGATGTTTCGGATATTGATGATACGCTCCAAAATAGTGGTGAGAATATGGATGTTATTGATAGTCGTGATGGTCAGCAATACAAAGTGGCAAGACTTGCTGATGGGAATGTCTGGATGCTAGACAATTTACGGTTTGACCCGACTGAGGTAGATGAGAATGAAGTAGCCGATCTTTATGATTTGGCGGGTCTTACTAATGCTTCTTATTCATCTATAGATTGTCTGATGAATGGTTGCAGCACGAATCATTTTTCTGTTGATCCAATTGCAGTTGATGAGTGGAACGATACTCTTGTGTCGGCTAATATAGTAACTGATCTAAAAGATAGTGTCTTTCCATATGGTACTGGGAGTGGCAGTCATAAATATGGCATTTTTTACAATTATTGTGCAGCTTCGGCTGGTTCTTTCTGCTATGCACCTGGTGTTAGTCAAGGAGATGCTGTTGAGGACATTTGTCCTATCGGTTGGCGGATGCCGTCAGATGCTGAATTTTGGGATCTTTGTGATGCCTATGACCCAGCTTGTTCGGGTGATGGAGCTTCTTCTCTGAGTATGGATGATATTGATAGTATTCAATATAATCTTTCATTGCCTTTTTCAGGCTATTATGAGAACAATGATTATCATGGTCTTCAAAGTGATTTTGGATCTTTATGGTCATCGTCTGGCGATTCTTTAAATTCTTCACTTGGTGTTATTACTGCGGGTATGACTTTTGAGCCGGGGTATTCCTATACTCGTTCCTTCGGCATACCTGTCAGGTGCATAATAGATTTGGACGGCTATAGTAATTCAAATTCAAACAATTATGTGATTCCTCCATCTCAAATTGTAAATAGAAATGACAATACTTCTACAGATATTTCGTCTGAACAGAGTTCTACGCGTAGCTTGGACAATTCTAAGTCTGCGTCTAGTACTAATTCTTCTAAGAACGCTTCGGAACTGGAATCTTCCGATAATTCTGACTCTACTTCTGAATTGATTGAAGGTTATAAGGCTCCTCAAGGCGTCGTTACTTCTGAAGATTTGTATCATGGGGATAATCCTGATGCGCTTGGAGTTGCTGCGGCTAGTGCTGCGGCGGCTGGTGCGGCTGTGGTTACTTCTTATCTAGCTTGGTTTGCTATTGCCAAGCTTAAGGAAAAAGGGGAAAATCCAGAAGAAAATAAGAAATAATGATTTTATCATATTGGTTTGAAGTAACTATCGAAGCGCTTTTGACATGTTTTAAAAAAGTAGTCGCCATGTCGTTATGAGAGAAAATCTAAAAAACGGCTATACTTTTCGTATGATTAGTAAAAAGAAGACGCGCAATAAGAAGATTGCATGAACGTGAATAATTTAGGGATGTCTAAGTAAAAATGGATTACATTTTGTCGATAGATTTGACGAGGTAGAGAAGGGCTTCGGCGCGTTCGGTTTCGTCGCTGATTTCACGAGCGGCGCGGTAAGCTGGTTCTAAGATAGTGTAGTCTTTGAGATCGTCGAAAATGTCACGATAGATTTTGAATTTTTCGGATTCGTCCATACTAATTCTATCAAGAAGTGGTACGAGGTCACGCAGAGCAGCTTTTTTCACTTCGCTGGTGTTGAGTGATTCTGGAATTGGTTCTGGAGCTGGTTCGGGTGCAGGAGCAGGAGCTGGAGCGGGGGCTGGTTCGGGTGTAGGAGCAGGAGCTGGAGCCACTGGGGCTGGAGCCGGAGCTACAGGCGCAGGAGCCGCTTCCGGAACAGATGGCGCAGGAGGCATATTAAATTCTGGGATATTCATAGACTCAAGTGGAGCGATGGGCTCTGGGGTTTTTTCAATGGTAGATACTTTTGGTTCTGGGAATGGACCAACAGCTTCGTCGAGTTCGCCGGTGTCACCTTCTGGGACAGAAGACGGGGCAGCGACAGGGTCAGAAAAAACTGGGTCTACATTCGTAGTATTAGTAATATCGTCGATTGCTTTTTGTAAATCGTTGTCCGCTACAGGACTAGGTTGTGATTGAGTTTGATTTTGGTCCATTTTGCCCACCTTTTAATTAATATACTTATGTTAATATTAGCACACTTTTTTCAAATGCGCAAGAAATTTACGATTTTGTCGAGAAAATCTTGCTTGATTTCTTCCATAGGAAGACGACCTCCGAGAGCGTCAACAATGGCTTCGCCACTGCCTTCAGGGAAATAAACTTTGACGCTGAGGCCGAAACGCTTCTTAGGAATGAGAACGGCGGAATAATTGTTGCCTTCCTTTAGAATACCAAAAGCCTTGAAATCTTCGAATTTGTGGAGGTTAGAACCTTCGGTGAGACCTTTATCGTCCAACAGATACTTGATTTTACGCGGTGGACGAAGATTGGAAGTGAGAATAGCAACGCAGCTAAGAATGACGAGTGCAAGAAAAGTCCACCATTTTTGCCAAACGGCGAGGGCGGAAAGAGCTAAAGTAACGACGGCTAGACCGATGTACCAGCCGGTGTGGTGCTCTCTAGTGATGTATTCTTCAGCTTGCCAAGTGATTGGCTGAGATGATTTTACCATGAGCTAATTATAGCACACATTTCTAAAAAGAAGAAAGTGTGGTACAATAGAAACACTGCGGAGGGTTACCCAAGTGGTTGAAGGGGACGGTTTGCTAAATCGTTAGTCTGGGGCGACCTGGAGCGGGAGTTCGAATCTCCCACCCTCCGCCAGATAATGCAAGACTGGGAAAAGCGAAGCTTTTCCAGGGATGCGAAAGATGATAAAAATCTAGAGCTTGCTCTAGTATTTTTATTGTCTTGAGCAGACCTTAGAAACGAAGTTTCCAGTCTTGCATTATATGCGTGTTTTGAGGGTGGTGAGATTGTATATCTCCCACCCTCCGCCATTTTTGTTGGTACAAAAAACTAATAATTTTGTTTATGATATGTTATAATGGAAATATGAAAAAGTTTTTGAAAATTGTTTTACCATTACTCTTAATAATTTTCTTGGTGGTGGGGCTAGTTATGCCATCAGAAGCTTCGGCTTTGACTCTACGTGAAGGAGCAGAAGCAGCTAGGTGTGACGGTTGTCCGTCGGATTTGTTTGGCGAAAGTGGAGCATTCCGAAAGATTACGAATGCAGTATTGTTTATAGTTGGTGTGATTGCGGTAATTATGCTGATTATTGGTGGTATTAAGTATGTGATTTCGGGTGGTGATGCGAAAAAGGTAACCGACGCGAAAAATACGGTGCTTTATGCAATTATTGGCATGGTGATTGCGGTGTTTTCGTATGCGATTGTGACATTTGTGTTGTCAGCATTGCCAACGTCTGATAATCAAAAGATAGAGATGCCGAGCGAAAACAGTGGCGAAAATAGTGCACTATTTATTGACCTTAAGGCGTAATTTCTTATTAAACACTGACAGCTAGGATGGCGACGGCGATTTTTTTGATGCCGGCGTCTTTTAGCTTCTGAATGGCGGCACGGATAGATGCACCGGTGGTCCAGACGTCATCAAGCAAGAGATAGGTGGTGGCTCCATCGATTTTTAGACGGGGATTGATTTCGTAAGCGGAGGAGGCTTGGCTAAGTCTGGTGCTTCGGTCGGAGCCGACTTGGACGGTGTTTTTTACACGAGAAAGGAGTTTGATGGTCTGGTAGTTTCGGAGGCGAGAAAGTTTTCTTGCAAGGAGGAGGGTGTGATCGAAACCACGGGCGCGAATATGAGAGCTGGTGGTAGGAAGGGGAACGATAGCGACTTTGCCATCAAAGGCAGGCAAGGTTTGGTCGAGAACCTCGGCTAGCGGGGAAGCGAGAGCGCGGACGGAATGGTATTTGAAATCATGGATGAGATTACCGATTAATTCAGAACGTTGGTCGACGACGTAAGTAGGCGGTAAATCCTGGCAATTCGGGCAATTACCAGTAGGATTTTTGGCTTTACAATTCGGGCAGATATTCATATGCTGTTTGACCAGGTTTTTTTTACAACGATTGCAAAGAACGTTTCCCAAACACCCACAACCCCTACAAGAGTGGGGCGCGATGAGGTCTAGTGGGTTGGGAATTGTTGTAATTTTTACAATATTTAGCATAATTCTCTTGATTTTATCATGTGGGTGTTGTACAATACAAGCATAACAATATAAGTGGAGGAAATATGGCTCGTACAAACAGTGACGATTTGCTGATGGAGGATGATCTCGCTGCGGCTTTCTTAGGTGGAGAAGAGGAAGCGGCTACGCCAGCTCAGCCTGCGGAAGAGCAACCGGTAGCAACCGAGGAACCGGTGCCGCAGGAAGAAGTCAGTGAAACGAATGAAGATGAGTGGGAAAACGCCGACGATTTTCCTGGGCAGCTAGCAGTAGATGTCTATGAGACCGCCGACAAATTAGTAGTTAAGGCTCGTACCGCTGGAATTTCTAAGTCTGACCTCGATGTTAGTATTTCTGATAATATTTTGACAATCTCGGGGGTTTTGTCTGGTGGTGAAGACGAGCAGACAACTAGATGGCACATTCAAGAGTGCTATTGGGGTGAGTTTTCTAGAACAATTGCTCTCCCGGTGCAGGTGAAGGAAGATGAAAATAGCGTAAAGGCAGAGCTGAAAGACGGTGTTCTGACTATTATGTTTGACAAGGAAAAGACTGAACAACCAAAAAAGATTGAAATACAGTAACAGGTTTGGTCTTCTAGAGAAGTCCAATTACATGATTAATAAAAATTAAATCGGAGTGACTCCGATTTAATTTTGTTTCGAGTGTTCTGCAAAATTATTGCAGGGTAATGTGCTTTTAGTTATCGCCGATGATATTCGCGATGACAAAGTTAACAACTGCAAAGGCAAGGACGCAAATGATAAGACCGATGAGGCCGTATAGAATGGTGTCTTTGGCTTTTTTGACTTTGGTTGAATCACCAGAGGAGGTCATGTAGCTAACGCCACCGATGATGATAACGACTACACAAACAAGACCAAGAACGGCGATAATGCCATTGAGAATACCAGTGATACTGGCTTTCAAATCACGGTCGTCGTCGACTGGGTCGATTTCGCTTTTGGCTAGAGCTAATAATATATTGTCCATTTTTTATCCTTTATCGTTATTTGATTATAGTTTATAACTTTTTTTATAAAAATGCAAGAGTTTTAATAGTTTTAGACGTGTGATTGATTAATTTTTGTTGATGATTTCGATGGCCCAGTTGACGACGGCGAAGGCCAGGACACAGACGACTAAGCCGATACAAGCATAGAGGATGGTTTTTTTGGCTTTTTCAATTTTGGCGGCGTCGCCGTTTGAGGTCATATAGTTGACACCACCGACAATGATAAAGACTACGGCAACCAAGCCGGAAACGGCGATGATGGAATTGAGAATGGCAGTGATGACACCAGGCAAAGCGTTGGAGTTGCCATTGCAGCCGGCAGCTTCTTTGACTTCTGCTGGAGCGTTGGTACTACAGACATCAGAAATGGCGTAAGTTGAGGCAACAGAACCTAGGCTAAGCCCTATGATGCTGGCGATAAAAAGCGGAATAATTTTAGTTAATTTGTTTAATTCCATGAACCTCCTTTGAGATAGTTGTTTGATTGATAAAGCTAGCTTTTTCGTCGGCTTCTCGGATTTTGCTAGAGACGAAGGCAGTGATGACTTCGGCGAGACCGACAATGACTAAGCCAATGAGAGCATAGACGATCATGCTCTTGGCCTTTTGGAGTTTGGCAGAATCACCGCTAGAACTAATATAGGAAATGCCGCCATAAACGAGAAAGATGGCCGAGATGATCCCGGCGATACCGATAGCCCATTGAATGGAGTTGGTAACCATGGAGTTAGGATCGATACAGTTTTCGGCGAGGACGCATTCTGCCGAGAAGGTGCCATTAGAGCCGAGCAAGGCGAACCGAATGGTGCTTAAGATGAGATTGGCGGACATAACTATAGCAAGGCCGATAAAGGCTTGAGATAAAGCTTTTTTGCCGGTAGCGACTTTGGAGGCTTCGCCAGCTGAAAAGATGTAGAGGTAACCACCATAAATGACGTAGCCGATGACTAAATAAGCGGCGGCGACGGTAATATCGGTAAGAATATTGACTGCAATGGTCCAGATGCCGGTTTTGAGGCTTTCTTGATCGCTAATCTTGACACCGCAATCCCAAGTAGTAAAACCGAGGAACCCATTACAATCACTACCGCTCCGACCTTCAAAGGAAGCTTTGGCAGAAACTGGCTCTCCGGTGACAGCAATGAGAGCAAAAATCGAAATACAGAGAGTAAGTAAAAAGAGGGAAATTTTCCTTAACATAGTTTTATCTTAGCATAAATAGAAAAAATGTCCAGTTTTTAAAATGAGGAAATTAGCATAAGTTTAGTTTTAGTGTTCTACCTCTTGACAAAAAAGCTTATGTGTGCTATAATCGAAAATGCGCCTAGATGGGAGGCGTAATCTGTTATGAGTGGTAAAAAATCCTCAAAATTTGGAAGGTTAAGGGCATTTTTTGCCGGTTTTTTGGTACTCATAGGTCTTTTAACTGGGGTGAGCGGTTTAAATGCTTCACCAGTTTCGGCAATTCCAGATCCAGGAGAGATTTTCCCGGATATGAGGGAGACCTCGGGGTCAAATGAGACTTCGACGGATGAGACTACTACAAATGTAACTACTACAGATGAGACTTCGGCAGACGAGACTGAGATAACAGATGATATAGATGATGAAACAGAGGAGACTGAGGAGTCGACTGAGGAAGAATCCACTGAGAAGAAACAGGACGGTGAAAAAGCGACTTCGGAGAATGATTGTAGGAATAATTTGGGCTCGATGGAGTGGGTGATTTGTGCGATCACAGATAAGGTGTCATCGGCGACGGACTTTTTGTATAAGATGATAGAGGGGATGTTGGTGATTAACCCGGTGCCAGCGGAGGATGGCTCACCGATTTACGAGATATGGAAGTATTTTAGAGGGTTAACGAACATAATTTTCATCATTTTCCTTTTAGTGGTAATTTATTCACAGATAACGGGTGTGGGGATTACAAATTATGGACTGAAAAAGGCTTTACCGAAGTTGATTATAGCGGCGGTGTTAGTAAATTTGAGCTTTTTGATTTGTTCGATAGCCGTGGATGCATCCAATATTTTGGGTGATAGTCTTCGGAATACCTTCAAGGCGGTAGAAGAGTCGACACTAGCTACAAGTGATTTGCCAGGTGATGGAGAAACGATTTATTCACAGATATATGCTACAATGGCAGGAGGTTCGGCATTGGCGATTGGTGGAGCAGTAATTGCTTTTGAGGCTGGTTCAATTTGGATGTTTATACCGTTGGTGTTGGGGGCAGTTGTATCAGTGGCGTCTGGTCTTATAACGATAGCTTTGCGTCAGGCGGTGGTAGTGCTTCTAATTATGATTTCGCCACTGGCTATGGTTGCAAATATTTTGCCAAATACTGAGCAGTGGTTCAAAAAGTGGAAAGATTTATTACTTAAAATGTTGATATTTTATCCGATGTTCTCGCTGCTGTTTGGAGCATCGAACTTGGCTGGTCTTGCGATTATGCTAAGTGCAAGTGATGGATTTGGTGTGCTACTGGGTGCAGCGGTGCAGGTATTTCCGCTATTCTTTGCTTGGAGCATGATGAAGATGAGTGGAACGTTCCTTGGCGCTATTAATGCTAAGATGAATCAATTGGCAAGTGGTCCGCTGGCTTCCAGCCGAGCATTCGCAGAGTCGCAGAAGATGGCGACGCGGCAAAAGAATTTGGCGAAAGATAAGGTTTATACACCGAGTTTGGCGTTGAGTCAGTTTTTGTCAAATAGAAAGATAGCTCAAGATGAAAGGGTAGCGGGCTATGCGACAACGATAAAGAACCGGGGTCTAGCTTATGCGGCGTCGAAGAAGTATAAGAATGGTATACCAACGAAGGAAGCTGAGGAAGAATACGAGGCGCAGGCTAGGAATATGCGATATGAGGGAATTGTGGAACGTCACAAAAGTAATATGAATAAGGGCTTGGGTCAGTTAGAGGCGGTGAAGGCTAATGTGACTGGAGCGCAAAAGGCGAGACTAGATAATTTGGACAATGCTAATGTGAATGCAGCGGATGCTTTGTTTGCTGAAAAAGCGAGAAGCGAGATGATTGAATACGGTAATGCGATGGATAGGCATGGGAGGTTTGAGAGAGCAATTAATGCGCATTTTGATCCAAACAATGCAGGCCAAGTTGAGGAATTGGTAAGATACAACGCTTTGCATCAGATTATGGAGGGGAATGATAATGATGTGCAATTCTCAGCGGCGGCGGCGGCGAGAGGATATGATGCACAAAAGCAAATATATGATTCGAAGATGCAAAAGTATTTCGAACTGATACCGCCAACACATGATGTAGATAATCGTTTGACGGATTTGACGTCGAAACCTGGGGCTGCGCTAAATATTGATGCGATTGTGTCCGGTCTAAGAGTTTTGAATCAACGTGGTGATACTGATATAGTCAAAAAGCAGATTGATAACATTCTAGACAAGTCGCGAGGTGGTGGAATTGAGGTTGGCACACACGCTTCGCAAGCCCTGGCTAGTTTCTTGATGTTTGAAGTGAAGGGTAGTGATCCATTCCTCCGAAGATTTGGTAAATACATTAATCTGGAGACAGCGAGAGCCTTTAGTGAGGGGGAGAGA
The DNA here is from genome assembly GCA_017511205.1 of Candidatus Saccharimonadota bacterium. GTDB lineage: Bacteria > Patescibacteriota > Saccharimonadia > Saccharimonadales > Saccharimonadaceae > Nanosyncoccus. Next base: position 20,532 of record JAFWLE010000009.1, on the reverse strand, counting down.
AAAGAATTGTCTATTACCTACGATGAATATCTCAAGGGTTATCATATTGAGCCAGATGGTTCGAAAATGTACGCGAAGAAGGATGTGATTAAGTTGATGGAAGGTACTTCGTTTGATGAGATTGAACGGACGACGTTTAATAGCTTCGATGAGAGTTTGAAGAAAGCTTATGGTATCAATGGAAGCAACGATGATGATGAAATAAAGAATTATTTGAATCGGCGTAAGGCAATTCAAAAATCATTTGAGCCGGCATTTTTGTCATCTAGTATGAAATGGCTGTCTGGAAGCGAGCAGATTAATAGTGCGGTGAAATATTGGACTGGTTATGGGATGAAACAAAAGAAGGATGCAAATGGCAAAGTGATGCTTGACAGTGAAGGCAATATAGCATATGAATACGTGCCGGTGTGGGAAGAACCAGCGTTTGCTGGCCATGAGGCGGAAGTTGAACAGTTCTATCGCGCTAGGACTATGGAATTCTTTAAGGATCAGACTACTGGACAGATTTTGAATATGCGAACGGATTATCGTGATCCGACAATGAATCAGCTATTAGCGGCTTATCTGGATGATAGTTCAGAAGATGAGACATCAGATGAAAGGAAACAAAAGTACAACGCTGCGGTGGCAGAAATCCAGACGAGATATGGTGATGAGAGCGATCCAGACAAGGCTCAGGAGAAGAGAGCTGCTGATATTAAAGCATTGCAGATGGAGTTAGCTGGTAGACATCTCAGAAAGATTTTGGGCCAAAGTGGTAAGTTGAAGCAGATTTATCGTACGCGCTCAAGTGGTACAGCAAACAATGCGAAAGACTGGCTGAGAAAATGGGTGGGGCTGGATGACGAGAAAGAACTTAATAAGGAAGTGAATTTCTATGAAAGAGAACGAGCCAAGGCGGCACGAGCTAACGGTGATCAAAATAGCGATACGGCTGAACCAACTCCTAGGGTTTATAGTGAGGATGACATGGAAAGATTTGTGAATGAGGCAGCTATACTCAGAGAGCAGATTAAGGATGAAGACACTGAGGCATTCTATGAAGATTTGAGGGAAAAGCTGGAAGAGTGGTTTGGAGAGGATACTGCGATTGAAAAACAATACGAAGACTATTATAAAGTTGATAACTTAGATGCGGATAATAACGATTTGTATAATAAATTCATAGAACTCATAAGCGATTTAAAGAACTATCCTGATGCATAATTGCATAATTATTTGATTAAGATTATGCTATAATGGTATCATGGCGCAGTATAAGGTACCACAGGATGTAGAGGCGGATGATAAATTGCTGGGGCCGTTTAGTTTTCGGCAGTTTGTGTATCTCTTGATTGCGGGTGGATGTATAGCACTAGCAGTAGCGCTTTTTCAATTGTTCCCACTGCTAGCGATTATTCCGATTCTTCCGGCGTTGTTTTTTATGGTGCTAGCTTTGCCATTAAAGAAGGATCAGCCGATGGAAACATACCTAGCGGCGATTGTGTCGTATTATTTGAAACCGAGGACGAGAATTTGGGTGCCGGGACAAAAAGAATCAACGATTAAAATTGGCGCACCGAAAGTGGTAGACGAAACTAGGGCGAGGGATATTACTGGTGAGGAAGCGACGCACCGATTGTCATTTTTGGCTGATATAGTGGATACAGAAGGTCAGGCAATTAAAAATAATTTGAATCGGGTGAACGATCAGCTAGTGGCAGAAGCAAATGCAACGACTGATATGTTTGAGACAATGCATTTTGATAATTTGGAGTCTACAATTGCGAAGGATGAAAACGCTAGACATGAAGAGGTGATGAAGGAAATGCGAGAGGCCATCCGGAAAAATGAGAATGAGCCAGCTCCAGCAAAAAATGAGGCGGTGGATAATAATGTTTTGCTAGAAGAGAATAAGCAAGATAGTACAACTGGTGATGTTTCTAGTGAAGAGCAAAAAGTGGAGGAGCAGGATGCTAAACCAGAAGAGGTGAAATTAGAGGATGCGAAGCCAGAAGAAGCAAGGCCAGAAAAGTTAGAGCCAGATGAGACGAAACTGGAGCCTCAGCCTGCTGAAGAAAAAGAAGTAGATAAGCCTAAGGAAGAAAAAGTAGAAAAGTCAGAGAAGCCTGTGGAAAACCATGATGAGAAAAATGAAGTAAAATCAGAAAAAGTTAAGGAAATTAAAGCAAAACCGAGTATAATAGAATTAGCGAATAATGCGGATTTTTCTGTTGCGACAATTGCGAAAGAAGCTAATCGAATAAAGGAAAGGGACGAGGGCGAAGTTTTTATCTCTCTACATTAAACTATGAATCCACAGCAAAATAATCAGGATGGGCAAATGCCGGGGAATCAGAATGCAAATATGGCAATGCCAGATGCAGGGCAACCTCAGATGGTGATGCCTGATCAGGGTGGTGCAACACAGCCTCAGGTAGTGATGCCGGGTCAGGGTATGGCGCAGCCTCAGGTGATAATGCCTGGTCAAGAAGCGGCTGGCCAGATGCCAATGCAACAAGTACCAATGCAGCAGATGCCAATGCAGGGTCAGATGCCAATGCAACAAGTACCAATGCAGCAGATGCCAATGCAGGGTCAAATGCCAATGGGTCAGATGCCAATGGGTCAGATGCCGAATAATCCGAATGCGGCAAGTCTTGGTTCGGCGGCGATGGCGGCGAAGCAAGCGGCGCCAGATTCTAGCAGTAAGGAGTCGCCGATTTCGACGCAATCGACACTCCTGATTTCAGAACTCAGAGACAATGTGGTGATAATGAAGGACGGGTCTTTCCGAGCAGTGGTAGCATGTAAATCGATCAACTACGATTTGATGAGTGATGTAGAGCGCGATAGCGTAGAGCAGTCGTATCAGAATTTTTTGAATTCCTTGAAGTTTACTACGCAAATTTTAGTGCGTTCGCAACGAGTGGATATTGGACCATATCTAGAGAGATTGACAGAAATTCGCAAGAATAACGATAATATGCTACTTGGGGTTTTGATGGACAATTACATTAGTTTTGTGGAAATTTTGTCGCAGGAAGCAAACATTATGGATAAGTCGTTCTTTATCGTGATTCCTTATTATACTTCGGCCGATGCGGAGAAAGTTTTACAGCAGACCAAAAATTTCTTTAAGACGTTTTCAAAGGCTAAACCGCCAACAGTAACAAAGATTGATCGGGCGACTTATGATAAGGCTTTGTCGGAACTGAATAACCGGGTGGATTCAGTGATGTCAGGACTATTTCAAATTGGTATTCATTCAGTGAGACTAAATACGCGTGAGCTGGCAGAGCTATATTATAACTATAATAATCCGGATACAGCAGTGAGGGAGCCATTAGTTGATTTTAATAAGGTGGCAACGATGTATGTAAAGAAAGGTGATAAGCCTAGTGAGGAGGGAGCAAATGGCTAAAAAGAGGCAATTGACGCCAGAAGAACTGGCAGCGCAAAAAGAAGCGATGGAAGCGGCAGAAATTCAGCAGGCGTTTGAACAGGGTACTAATACTCTTAGAGATTTAATTTCGCCGTCAGCGATCGAAATTCATTCGGATTATTTCAGACTAGGAAATAAATACGGGCGGACTTTGTATGTTTATGGTTATCCGCGATCGCTTTTTACAGGTTGGCTATCACCGATTATTAATATTGATGAAGTCTTAGATGTATCGATGTATATTTACCCGGTAGAGTCGGCAGTGGTGATGAAAAATTTACGGACTAAGGTGACACAGCTAGAAGCGTCGATGAATTTGAACGCCGAAAAGGGGAAAGTGCGTGATCCGGAGCTAGAAGCGGCAATTAATGATGCGGAGGAATTGCGTGATCAATTACAGCTAGGTGCGGAGAGATTTTTCCGATTTGGGCTTTATATTACACTTTGGACAGATTCGCTGGACGAGATGAAATTTGTACAGCAGAAGATTGAGACGATCCTAGGGCAGATGATGGTATTTTCGAAAGTGGCAAATTCGCAGCAAGAGCAGGGGCTGAATTCGGTGATGCCACAATGCTCGGATCAATTACAGATTCGGCGAAATATGAATACGGGCGCAATTTCTACGTCATTTCCGTTTACTTCGGCTGATCTCACGCAGGATAAAGGGATTCTGTATGGTGTGAATATGCACAATAATGGTTTGGTAATCTTTGATCGATTTTCACTTGAAAATGCGAACATGGTGGTATTTGCGAAGTCTGGTGCCGGTAAGTCGTTTACGGTAAAACTAGAGGCGCTACGTTCAATGATGGTGGGGGCAGAAATCATTATTATTGATCCAGAGAATGAGTATCAAAAGCTGTGTGATGCAGTAGGCGGATCGTACATTAGATTGTCTTTGAATTCGGATGTAAGGATTAATCCGTTTGACTTACCTAAAGTGGTGGACGCGGAGGATGCGAACGATGCATTGCGCGCAAATCTTGTGACCTTACACGGGCTGTTTAGAACGATGTTAGGTGGGAACCAAGTTTCTTCGGGTGGACAGGTGGTACCAGCTTTGACTGCTAATGAGGAAGCGGATCTAGATCAGGCTTTGATTGATACTTATGCTCGTGCTGGTATTACGTCTGACCCATTGACACATCAGTCGACACCACCCACGATTATGAATTTGTACGATACGTTACTTCATATGGAAGGGTCGGGGCCGTCACTCGCGCAGAGACTGCGTAAATACACGACGGGGACTTTTGCAGGGATTTTCTCTCAACAATCAAACATTGATATTAATAACCAAATGGTAGTATTTAACATTCGCGATCTAGAGGAAGAACTTCGTCCGGTGGCGATGTATATAGTGTTGTCGCATATTTGGAATATCGTGAGGGCATCGCAGAAGAAGCGCTTATTAATTGTAGATGAGGCGTGGCAATTGATGCAGTACGAAGATTCGGCGAATTTCTTGTTCTCACTAGCGAAGAGAGCACGTAAATACTATCTAGGGCTTACGACGATTACGCAGGATGTGGAAGATTTCATGGGTTCAAAGATGGGTCGGGCAATTGTAGGGAACTCGTCGATGCAGCTACTTTTAAAACAATCGGCTTCGGCAGTGGACGTTTTGTCGGATGTGTTTAAACTGACGGAAGAGGAGAAGAAAAGGCTAGCGAACTTCCCAGTAGGGCAGGGGCTGTTCTTTGCAGGGCAAAATCATGTGCATATTCAAGTTATTGCGTCAGAAACTGAGGAAGAGCTAATCACGACGAATCCAGAACAGAAGAAATAATTTTTATTAGCACTCTTGCGTTTTGAGTGCTAGTAATATATAATAGATATATGGCTAGTAAACGTGATTATTATGAAGTTCTTGGCGTATCAAAGAATGCGTCAGATGATGAGATTAAAAAGGCTTATCGGAAGCTCGCGATTAAGTACCATCCGGATAAAAATCCGGGGGACAAGGAAGCGGAAGCGAAATTTAAGGAGATTAATGAAGCACATGACGTGCTATCTGATAAGCAGAAGCGAGCACGGTATGATCAATTCGGCCATGCAGGTGTAGGCGGAGCTGCAGGAAATCCGTTTGGGGGCTATAGTGGTGGTGAAAATCCGTTTGGTCAGAGTGGTTCGTTTAACTTCAATGGGCAGACGTTTAACTTTGATTTTGGTGGCGGTTCGCCACTTGATGACATTCTAGGAAATATCTTTGGTTTTGGCGGGGGCGGCAGAAGGACGCGTAGAGGAGCGGATTATCAGACGAATGTGACTTTGACGTTTGAAGAAGCGATTTTTGGTACCACGAAAAGAGTTTCGGTGGACGGAAAAGATATGAAGATTAAGATCCCGGCGGGAATTGATGATGGAATGAGTATTAGACTGCGCGGTAAGGGCGGTCCAGCGCCGGCGGAAGGGACAGAGCCGGGAGATCTGTATGTGAGAGTGCGTGTGAAACCGCATAAATCTTTAACAAGGGAAGGTGCGATTATTCTATCAGAAGAACATATTAGTATGGTAGATGCGGCACTAGGCTGTGAAATTGAAGTTTTGACGGTAGATGGGCCGATTCATATGAAGGTGCCAGCGGGGACGCAATCTGGTACGCCATTCAAGCTATCTGGGCATGGGGTGCCGTTTAGAAGTGATGGCGATAGAGGGCCACATATTGTGACGGTGGTAGTAGAAACGCCGAAGAATCTTTCACGCAAGCAGAAGGAACTTTTGGAAGAGTTTAAGAATAGCAAAAAGCACGGTTTTTGGGGATAAACGTGGCTTTTAAGATTTTGGAATTTTTTGCCATTTTGTGGTATAATTAAGGGTGGAATATTATAATTTGATGTTATTTGTTAACCCGCTGATATAGAGAAAAATATCAGCAAAAACAATTAGAAAGGGAACTTATGGAGATTGTGATCCCAATAATTGCCGCAGTGGCTGGCATATGTGCTGGTGCAGGCGGAATTTTTGCGTACAATAAGAAAAACGAAAAGGGTGGGAAGGATAAAGCTGACGATTTGGTGCGAAAGGCAAAAAGAGAGGCATCGGATATAGTTTTAAGTGCTAAAAAAGAAGCGGCGGAAATCACCGAGAAAAATCAAATTGAAGAAAATGATCGTCGTAAAGAATGGAAAAAGACCGAGAATCGTTTGGCAGAGCGAGAAACGACTTTGGATGCGAAGCTAGATCAGCTAGAAAAGAAGACTGAGAAGCTCAATAAGGAAGAAAAAGAGCTAGATGATTTGAAAAACGAAGTGCGGGATATCCGGACGAAACAGCACGAGAAGTTGGAAAAGATTGCTGGACTATCGAAAGCGGATGCGCGTGACAAGTTGATGAAGATGACAGAGAACGACATCAAGGAAGATTTGGCAGGACTAATTGTAAAAGAGCAAAAGGAAATTAAACAAGACATTGACGAGACGGCGCAAGCGATGCTACTCACCGCGATGGAAAGAATGTCTTCTGAGGTGACGGCAGACCGGACTATTACGGCTTTGAAACTTCCAGATGACGATATGAAGGGCCGGATTATTGGTAAGGAAGGACGTAATATTCAGTCTCTGCAAAGAGCGACTGGTGTAGATATTCTAGTGGATGATACGCCTGGGATGGTGGTGCTTTCTTCGTTTGACCCAATTCGACGACAAGTAGCAAGATATGCTCTAGAAAGACTAATGAAAGACGGAAGAATTAATCCATCATCGATTGAGGAGTCAGTAGCGAAAGCGGAGAAAGAAATTGAAAAGGAAGTGGTGCGGGCTGGCGAAGATGCGGCGCGTGAAGTAGGAGTAGTAGGAATTCCACGCGAGATTTTGCATCTTTTAGGTGAGCTTAAGTTTAGGACTTCGTATGGGCAGAATGTGCTACTTCATTCAATTGAAATGGCACATGTGGCCGGTATGATTGCAGAAGAAATTGGTGCAGATAAAAGAGTCGCTAAAACCGCAGCCTTACTCCATGACATGGGCAAGGCGGTGACGCACAAAATTGAAGGTAAGCATGCCGATATTGGTGCAGAACTCGCAAAGAAGTATGGTATGAGCGATGAGGTGGTGCATGCGATTGCGGCTCATCACAACGATATTGAGCCGACTACGCCAGAAGCAATCATCGTGAAGATTTGTGATGCGATGAGTGCAGCACGGCCAGGGGCGCGTAATATCTCAGCAGAGAACTTTGCAGAAAGAATGCGAGATCTTGAGAACATTGCTACTTCATTTACAGGAATTGACAAGGCTTACGCAATTTCAGCAGGACGTGAGATTCGGGTAATTGTGGAACCAAAGCAGATTGATGATCTTTCAGCTTTGAAACTAGCACGCGATATTGCAAATAAGATTGAAGCGACGATGTCGTATCCTGGTATCATCAAGGTGAATGTGATTCGGGAAACTCGTGCTGTAGAATACGCAAAGTAAGTTAACTATGAAACGGGAAATTGTCGTTCACGGTGTATATAAACATTTCAAGGGGGATTTATACATCGTGGAGGACTTAGCTTTTGATTCTGAAACTAAGGAAGAAATGGTGGTTTACCGGGCGCTTTACGGTGAGAATTTACTATGGGTGAGGCCACTTAAGATGTTTTTGAGTGAGGTGGACCACAAAAAATATCCGGAAGAGAGACAAAAGTACCGGTTTGAATTACAGGATATTAAAAGTAAGAAAAGTTAGCGGTATAATAGAATTATAAAAAGGAGGAAAGATGGAAGGAAAAATTTGTCAAAGTTGTGCAATGCCGCTAACGTCGGAAGACATGTTAGGCACAAATGCAGACGGGAGCGTCTCAGAAGACTATTGTAAATGGTGTTACGATAAAGGCGAATTCATTGATAAGTGTACGATGGAAGAATATATTGAGAAATGTGCGCAATTTGGTGAGCAAGCGGGGATGACGAATGATGAGATGCGAGAATACTGTAAAAAAGTGTTCCCGACACTCAAAAGGTGGAAGAAAGCAGCGTAACGATGAAAATTGAGTATTTAGGGCATTCGTGTTTTAGACTAGATGATAAGCTGGTGATTGACCCATATAAAGATGGGTCGGTGCCGGGACTTTTGCCGCTTCGGACATCGGCGGCGAAAGTGATTTGTACGCATGAGCATCCAGACCATAGTGGAGTGGAGTGCGTAGAGATTAATGGCGAGCCGTGTGATTTGGAGATTAACGAAGTGGCGTGCTGGCATGATGATAAGCAGGGTGAGCTTAGAGGCCCAAATACGATATTTGTGGTTACTTCTAACACGGGCGAGAAATTGGTGCATCTGGGGGATTTAGGGCATTTTCCTAATGGCTCACAGCTTAGTGCAATTTCGGATGCGGATTATTTACTGATTCCGGTGGGTGGGTATTATACGATTGATGCTTCAACTGCGGTGAAAATTTGTGAGGCTGCACAGCCGAAGTGTATTATACCGATGCATTATCGAACTGATAATTCTGGGTATCCGGAAATTGCTATGGTGGATGAGTTTTTGAAACTTTGCGAAGAGGCTGGAATTTCTGATAAAGTCAAAGTAATGCAAAATGAATGAAATAAATAAATACCAGGATTTAAGAACTGAGCTTGCTGGTGAGTCGGATGAAGAGTATCGCGAATTTGCGATGAAGGGAATTTTTAGCGAGAGGCCGTTCATTGGGGTGAGAATTCCGAAGATTCGGGAGATTGTTGGAAGAGTACCGAAGGATAAAATCTCGGAGTTTATCAAAATAGAGCCGATTGCGATTGAAGAAGTGTTGGCGCGGGGAATGCTGATTTGCCGACTGAATTATAATGAGATGCTCGAGCAGTTTGATTCGCAGATTTCTTATATTGATAATTGGTGTACGTGCGATATTTTTTGCTCGGGAGTTTCGAAACTAATTAAAAAGCATCGGGAAGAATTCTTAGACTCTAAGATTGATAAGCTGATTGAAAGCAAAGCGGAGTTTTCGGTAAGAGCGGGGTTGGTGCTTTTGAAAGTTGGCTACGTGGACTCTGATTATTTGAATGTGATATTTGACAGAGTGGAAAGATTGGCGAGTCGCAAAGAGTATTATGTGCGGATGGCGATAGCGTGGCTGCTTGCGGAATGTTTTATTAAATTTCCAGCGGCGACTACTGGGTATTTGGTGGCGTCGAGTTTACCGAAGTGGACGTTTAATAAAACGATTTCGAAGGTTTGCGATTCGTACCGAGTAGAGCCGGAAGAAAAAGAAATGCTGAAAAAGATGAGAAAAACAGCGGTAAGTGAAGCGGATAATAAAGAAACCTTGGTGTAAGGTAAAAGATGAAGTGATATAATATTGGTAAGTGATAAGGAGGAGAGTTTTTGATATGTATAAGAAAGAATTTATGGAAATTGCTGTCAGTGAGGCTAGAAAGGGGTTTTTGAATGGTGATGGGGGGCCGTTTGGCGCGGTGATTGTGAGAGATGGCGAAGTGGTGGCTTCGGGTCATAATCAGGTGCTGAAAAATAACGATTCGACTTGCCACGGCGAAATTGACGCGATTAGGAAAGCGGAACAGAAACTTCAGACGTACGATTTGTCAGGATGTCAGATTTACACGACGGGTGAGCCGTGTGGGATGTGCCTAGCGGCGATTTTGTGGGCGAATATTGATAAGGTATATTACGGTTGCAGTTTGAAGGACAATGAAGAAATTGGGTTTCGGGACGATAAGATTGATAAACTGCTGGATCGAGATGATAAATTATATGGGAGTCTACTAGAACAAAAAGAGCGAGAAGAATGCTTGGAGCTATTTAAGGAATATAAGAAGTCGGAGAGGGTGATTTATTAATAACTGGGGGATAAAAAGAGGGCGGTGGGTGTCCCGCATATATCCAATGCAGGTCCTGTCCTCGTTGGTGGTTATTATAATATTGAATTGTTTTAAAATCAAGTATTTGTTTTGGTGCCATTCTTTCGTGGTCTCTTGTGATATAATAATCTGGAGGAGTAGACATGACAATTACAGTAAATGATGTTGAAAAGTTTGTACATTCTGTGGAGGGCGAACTTGCTACTGGTCAGACGACTGAGCATTCTTATCGTCCTGCTTTTAAGGACCTTTTTTCAAATATTGATAAGGTAAGGTCAGTTAACGAGCCAAAACAAAGTAAGTATGGTGCGCCTGATTTTATTTTTCTTGGAGATAAAAACAAAGATTTGATTCTTGGTTATGCTGAGATGAAAGATATTGATAAAAACCTTGATGAAATCGAAAAATCAAAACAAATGGAGAGATATAGGGGCTATAAAAACATTTTCTTGACTAATAATTTAGATTTTAGATTTTTTCGGAATGGTGTAAAGTATTTTGAAATAAAAATTGGTAAGTATGATAAAAAGACTAACACGATAACGGATCTATATGTAAATAACTATAATAAATTGGCTGATGAGCTTTTGGCTTTTTTTGAATTGACGCCAGAATCGATTACTAGCGGTAAACGATTAGCAGAAATTATGGGCGGTAAAGCTCGGAGAATTCGTGATAATATCAAATCAATTTTTGAAAAACATTCTGATCCGGAAATTGAAAAAATCTATGAGATGATGAAAAAACTTTTAGTTACGGATTTAACCGAGAATCAATTTGCCGACATGTATGCACAAACGTTGGTTTATGGTTTATTTACTGCTCGTTATAATGATGATACTCCCGATAATTTTACTAGAGCCGAAGCAAGAGATTTAGTTCCAGTAACAAATCCTTTCCTTCGCGAATTCTTTGATCATATTGCTGGTGCAAATTTTAATAAATCACTTAGTTATATTGTGGATGAATTGTGTGAGATTTTTGCAGTGTCTGATATTAAAACGATTGTGCATAAACATTTGAAACTTGATAAAGAAGGTGATGACGAAAAAGACCCAATCATTCATTTCTATGAAGACTTTTTGGCGAATTACGATGCTGAGCTTCGTAAAAAAATGGGGGCCTATTATACGCCTACGCCAGTCGTTCGCTATATTGTGCGAATGGTAGATAAGGTGTTGAAAGAAGATTTTGGTATTGCAGATGGAATTGCGAGTAATAAGAAGATAAGATATACCCATAAAGTCGATCCGTATCAAACTGGCAAAACTACACGTTCTAAGGTGGCCTATGAAAAAACTGAGGATATTCCAATGGTCCAAATTCTTGATCCGGCGGTTGGAACAGCGACATTTTTAAACGAGTCAATTAAATATATTTATAGTGAGAAATTTGAGAACCAAAAAGGTCTTTGGAATTCGTACGTAAATGATAATATTCTGCCGAGGTTTAATGGTTTTGAGTTGATGATGACGCCGTATACAATTGCACACCTTAAATTAGGTATGACCCTTTCTGAGCTTGGCGCTAAGTCATTAAAATCTCGTTTAAGAGTATTCCTTACCAACACTTTAACTGAAGGTATAGAAAACGATTTACCGCTATTTGCGCTACTTGGTTTGACTAAGGTTGTAGCAGAAGAGTCTAATTTGGCGGCAGAAGTAAAAAATGATTTGCCGGTGATGGTGGTGATGGGTAATCCGCCTTATAGTGTGAGCAGTAGTAATAGATCAAAATTTATACAGAATTTAATTGTTGATTATAAAAAGAATTTGGGAGAACGAAAGATTAATTTGGATGATGACTATATTAAGTTTATTCGTTTTTCGGAAAATATGATAGAAAAGAATGGTAAAGGTATTGTCGCAATGATTACGAATAATTCTTATATAGATGGAATTACACATCGTAGAATGCGTGAGCATTTATTGAGGACTTTTGACAAAATTTATATTTTGGACTTGCATGGTAATTCTAAGAAAAAAGAGGTTTCGCCAGATGGGTCACCAGATCAAAATGTTTTTGATATTCAGCAAGGAGTAGCTATCATTGTTGCAATAAGAAGCAAAAAGCATAATGATGTCCTTGGAAAAGTCTATCATTCAGAATTGTACGGTTCTAGAAAAGTAAAATTTAATGCGCTAAATAGTGATGGGCCGAAGTTTAAATTGGTAAAGTATAGTGCGCCAAATTATTTCTTTGTGCCAAAAGACGAAGGTTTGATAGAAGAGTATATGGATGGTGTTAGTGTAAATGATTTGTTTGTTAACAAATCTAGCGGATTTCGTTGTGGTGCAGCAGATTCTCAAATATGTTTTGATAGAAAAGATATCATAAAGGTAGTTGAAGATTTGATTGAGCTATCGGAGGGAGAATATCGAGAGAAATATAAATTAAAGGACGGAAGAAATCATTATTATAGAGGGATGAAAGAAGATGTAGGTGATAGTGTTGATGAGGAAAGAGTAATTCAAACTGCTTGGCATAGCCTTTTCGACATTCGATGGACGTATTATTCTCAAGTTTCGTCTGGCTTCGCGGCCTGGCCGCGAAGCCAGACTATGAATAATCTGGTAGGACATAAGAATGTCGGATTGATTTATATGAGAGGGCATATAGAACCTAGGGGGACAGCAGCGGGAGTATCGGAATATGTTTCAAACGAAAGAACTTTTTCTCGTCCAGGTATGTCTAGTGCTGATTCGGTTGCTCCTTTATACGTTTTTCATTCTGACGGCACCAAGACTCCTAATTTTAATTTAGATGAATTTAAGAAAATTACTCAAAAAATCGGCGATAAATCTCCTGACGATATTTTTGATTACATTTACGCAATTTTGAACTCACCAAGTTATCTTAAAAAATATAAAGAGTTTTTGAAAATTGATTTTCCACGGGTGCCGATTCCAAATGAGAAAGATTTTAAACGGTTAATGCCATTAGGGCGCAAGCTTCGTGAACTTCATTTGATGCACGATGTGCCGAAATCAAAAGTTACTTTTCCAGTTGATGGAGATAATATTGTAGAGAAGATAAGTTATGATAATAAGAAAGTTTATATCAATAAAACACAGTATTTTGATAATGTCTCTGAATTGGCATGGAATTTCTTTATCGGCGGTTACCAGACGGCACAAAAATGGTTGAAGGACCGAAAAGGCAGAGAATTAAATGCTGATGACATAATACATTACGAAAAAATAATAGCCATCTTGGAAGAAACCGATAAAATCATGAAGCAAATTGGCTAGTAAAAGAAATATAAAAAGAGCAACAATATTGTTGCTCTTTTTATTTATAACTTACATCTCCGGGAGAGACGAGAGGTTATCTGTGGGGTCGTTGTTGGGCATGGTTTTTAGATACTCCGTGCCGTAAACAGATTTCCTGATTACACAGAGTGCTCCTATCTTGCCATTTTTGTAGGTGAAAGCCCTAACAAGGCCAGCTTTAATTTTGTTTACGACATTTTGACGATGATCCCAGTAGCGATTACCGTTGGTGCTGCTAAAATAATAATATTTATCTATAGCAGCATCTGGATCGCTCAGGTCTCCGTCGTCTTTAGTAATGCCGAAAATATAAAAAGTTGGCATTTGCGACCTGTTTCCTTTCTGCCGCCGCCCCTTCGACGGCTTGGTTAATAAAGTACAGTAAGCTACACTTACCATGGATTGTGCTAAAGGGACGCTTAATGTACAAACTTAGAGATGCAACTCAACGTATTGCGTCTCATCTACCTCCAAGCCTGGTTTAATTATAACGAAATTATGGTTTTTGTCAATAGGCTCATGGATATTTTTGTATCTGTAATAGATAATTATTTTTAATTTTAATCTATTTGTTGTGATTTGCTTAAAGTGCTTATGTTATGTTATAATTGTAGAAATTGTCAATATTTTTGATAAGGAATGTTTGTCTTTTTGACATATATGGTATAATGAAAGTAGAGATAAACGAAAGGGTAAGATTATGCGTGGGCAAAATATGAGTAATATAGAAAAAGTGCGAATAGCAAGGAGGTTGACACAGGAACAAGTCGCAAGGGCTATTGGCGTGAGCAGGCCGACGTATATTAATATTGAGAACGGGAAACGTGAGTTGACAGTAAGTCAGGCAGAGATGTTGGCTGCAGCTTTGCGTGTGAGCGTAGAAGATTTATTAGATTCTGTGGATGGAGTAGTGGCGTTTGCGGATTCGAGGAATTCGTTTGAAAAATTCAAGCAGATTGTTTTAAATGTGATAAAATATGGAGCCGATGAGGATGGTAAAATTACGAAGACTAAATTAGCAAAATTAGTTTATTTGACGGATTTCATTTGGTTTTACGAGAATTCGCGACCGATGACTGGAGTGAAATATCGAAAGATGGCGCAGGGGCCAGTGGCGTATGAGTATTTTCGAGCTTTAGATGAGATGGAGGAAGAAGGTGTGATTTTGCGTGAGCCGAAAGGACAGGCAATCATGTTGTCTTTAACAGAGAAACAGGCGCCAACTGGAAAACTGACGGAGGATGAGATCAAAATGGTAAAAAGAATTGGTAAAGCGTGGAAGGGAAAACCGACGGTCGATATAGTGAATTTTACGCATGAACAATTACCGTGGCAAATTTGCATGGATGAAGAAGTGATTCCGTATGGTCTGATTTTCCAGGAAGAGCCGGAGAAAATTTATGGACCAGTACAAGTATAATGTAGTGGTTGAGAAATTTGCAGAAAGACATTTTATTAAGTTTTTTGCGAAAAAATATAAATCTGAGTGGACGAAAACTTTAGACAATATTATATTTATTTGTGAGCATATTGAGAATGTTTTGAAAACAAAACGAGCAGATTTGATTTCGGCGAGTGGTGATTATCGTTTGGTGAAGTTGGATTTTGCGATTTTTGGGTTAAAGATTTCACCGAAGAGATCGGGGAATCGGTGCATTTTGATGGTGGATGACAAAATGAGAATGGTACGGATTCTGTTGGTTTATGCTAAGACGGATTTGCCATTTAAAAATGAAACGCAGGAGTGGAAGAATTTAGTGAGAAGTGAATTTAAGGATATAGCGGAAATTTTTAAAATATAAAAAAGGAGGTGCGTTATGGAAATAGGATTCTATCTCCATAGCACAGCCTATTTTTATAATAGTAGTGGTTATTAGTTTTGTCAATACGACTACGGTTTTTTGCATGATATAATGGGGTTATGGAAAAGTATGTGAAGCAGAGCATTGAGGCGCGGAAAAAAGCGATTTTCGATGCGTATGAAGTGGGGGAAGAGGAAAAGAAAAAAATTGAGGCGGTGTTTTCTGAGATTGAAAAGCTTGGCGAATCTTGCAAGGACGTGACGGAATTTGAGGCGGAGTTTTCAAAGAGTCCGTTGAATCGAAAATACTTAGATTTATTCACAGAAGTAGCAACAAAGGGTCAGGCAAAAGTAAGTGCGCCGGAGGTTTCAAAAAGTGAGGCTATGAAAACCGTAGCTAAAGGTACGGTGGCGGGAGCAGCTGAAGGTGCGGTGGATCAGGCAATTAATAACGTAGTGCCGACGCGGGCGGCGGTGCATCAGAAAGTTTCAGACGAAGTAAGAAGTATTCCGGTAGTGGGTGACGTAGTAGATGCAGCTGAGAAAGCGAGTTACTTAGGACACTTAGGTAAACTTTTTGGAAAAAAGAAATAATAATATGGAAGGAGCTGTATGGCAGAAATTCTAAAAATTAACGAAAAGGAAGTAAAAATTGGGACGGATGACGGGAAGGTTGTGACTGTGCCTTTATCATCTGTGAATTATGATAATCCGAGGGAAGGTGATAAAGTAAAGGTTTATAAGGATGGTAAGGATTTTATTGTGACGCAAAGTAGTTCGTCGTTTGATGATGTTTACAGTACGGATGCGAAAGGGAATAAGAAAATCAATAAGCACGTGTTTGTGTGGGTAGGGACTTTTCTTTTAGGTAATATTGGCCTAGATAGATTTATGCGCGGGCAAATTGGAATTGGCGTTTGCAAGATTTTGTTTGGATGGCTGACACTGGGGATTTGGTATTTGGTGGATTGGCTGATTGCCTTGTCCAAAGCTTATGGTTCGGCGTATGGCAACGTAGAAGATATTACGTTTGACAAGGAAGGGAATTATACGAGATAAAATGGCAAAAGTGTTTTTTACAAAAGAGATTACGCCAGAAGGCTTACAAAAAGTCTATGATGCTCTTGGTGTGGAGCTAACTGGAAAAATTGGTGTGAAAGTGTCGACCGGTGAGCGAGGGGCGAAGGGATATTTAAAAGCAGATTTAATTGGTCCATTCGTGAAAACTTTGAAGGGCACGATAGTCGAGTGTAATACAGCTTATCCAGGTGCGAGGAATACGGTTTCTGATCATATGGAAGTGGCGAAGGAACATGGTTTTACTTCATTTGCGGAAGTGGACATTATGGATGCGGAGGGAGAAATCAAGATTCCAGTGCATAATGGTAAGCATTTGAAGTACGATCTGCTTGGTTCACATTTTGATAATTATGATGCTTTTATCAATTTGGCGCATGGCAAAGGACATGTGATGGGGGGATTTGGTGCGAATCTGAAAAATCAATCGATTGGATTTGCTTCGCGAAACGGGAAGGCATATATACATTCTTGCGGCAAAACGAAAAGCCCGAAAATGTGTTGGGTTTTGAAGCATAAGCAGATTGATTTTATTGAATCGATGGCAGAAGCGGCGACGGCGGTAGCGGACTATTTGCGTGAACAGAAGAAACCGATTGTATATATAACGGTGATGAATGCTTTGTCGGTGTCTTGTGATTGTGATGCAGAGCAGGGTGATCCGGTGATGAAGGATCTTGGAATCGTGGCATCGCTCGATCCGGTAGCGAATGACCAGGCGTTTATTGACATGATTTGGCAGTCTGACGATCCTGGAGCTGATGAACTGCGTGAAAGAATCGATTCTAGATTAGGACGGGAGATTTTGCCTTATGCGGAGTCTTTGGGCCTGGGTGAAAGAAAATACGAGTTAATTGAGGTTTAGAATTAGTTTAGGAGGTTTTAGGTGGGAAAAAAGAAAAATCAGTGGTCTAAATTATTTCGGGAATACTTGGAAAAGGGAATTCAATTAAAGCGTTATCAAAAGGTTGGAATTCTATTTCTTCTAGTGGTGTTTGCAGGATTCTTTGGTTGGGTATATGAATTTATTCTATACTTTTTTGATGGTGGGATGAAAGAATTTTATATGCAAGGCGGGAATTTGTTGCCTTGGATTAATATTTATGCGATCGGAGCAGTTCTAGTTGTAGCAACAACATTTAAGTTGAGGCGAAATCCGTGGTTAGTTTTTATAGTTGCGACTTTAGTAACTGGGATTTTGGAATTTGTTGCGGGATGGTTGGTTTATACAGTTGGTAACGGAACGCGCTATTGGGATTACAATATAGAGATTTGGAACTTTGGCAACATTGGTGGTTTTGTGTGCCTCCGAAGTGTGCTGTTTTTTGGCGTGTCGGCGCTTTTCTTAATGTATATGATTATTCCAAGTTTGGTTTATTTGGCTCTAAATTTAAGTAAGCGCAAATTCTTGACGTTAGCAATAACGATTTTTGTGTTAGTGATGCTAGATGAGGTAGTAAATCTAACTTTGAAAAATTTGGACTTGCCAACAGCGATGGATTTTTATGAATCTTTGGGCTTAAAGTATAAATATTAGTAGTGAGATAAGTAGGGGGTTGCTTTTTGTGATGGACTATGCCTATAATGCCACGATTTAAAAAGGAGTTATTTATGGCGAGAAAATATAGGTATAAAAAACAATCGGAAAATCGGCGTGTTAAGTGGCGTTATTTAATGATGATGGTTTTGATGATTGTAACGATGTTGTTTTTTCCGAGCGGAGAGACTGAGGCATTAGAATGTCCGGATTTAAGAGTGCTATTTGCACGAGGCTCAGGTGGAGCGCGCTATACGAGTGGTCATTATTTAGCGTTTAAGGAGGCGATGGATAGTAAATTGAAGACTTCGGGTTTAAAATACGAGATTGATGATTTGGATTATTCGGCGGTAAGTATTGATATTCGTGAAGGACATTTGGATGTTTTAGTTGGGGCGTTTTTAAGTGGTGGTGAGGCATACGAATTTGGTGAGAGCGTGCATGAGGGAACGGCAGAATTGCTGAGAGTGGTAAACGATGATAAATGTAAAGAAACAAAGTATGTGCTAGGCGGTTATTCTCAAGGAGCGATAGTGCTTCTAGATGGATTAGGGCAAATTGATCCAGATAAAATTGTTTACGTTGCGACGTTCGGGGATCCAAAGATTTATTTGCCGGAGGGTGCAGGATTCGTACCGGCAGCTTGTAGCGGTAAAAATTTGTCGGAGTACCGAGTTTATGTGCCAGATTGTCGTGCGTATAAGGGAATTTTAGGGGCGAGAGAGCCGTACGTATCTGAAGGATATGCTGGAAAAATTGGAACTTGGTGTAATAAATTTGATGTTTTATGTAGTTCGCATTTTAGTGTATCAAGCCATACGTCTTATGCTGAGGATGGGCTTTATGAGGATGCTTCGAAATTGATTTTTAGTAAAATTGGAGCGGAATTTGGTTTTAAAAATCAGTATACTTCACCACACGACACGGCGATTTTGATTGATTCGACTGGGTCGATGGATGGTTTGATTGGTGAATACAAGGCTGAGGCCTTGAATCTAGCTAGGAAGACTTTGGAAAATGGTGGTAGGGTGGCGCTATATGATTATCGTGATTTGGTCGATGAATATTTACCAGTTGAAAGGTGTAATTTTGAAACGTGTGACTTGGCGAGTTTTCAAGCTGGTTTGAACGCTATTAAAGTGGATGGTGGAGGTGATGATCCAGAATCGTTACTTTCGGCTTCGGTTCAGGTGATGCGTAATCTTAATTGGAAGTTAGGATCGACAAAATCGTTGGTGATTTTGACGGACGCGGGGTATCATTCGCCGGATTTAGATGGCACGACTTTTTATGACGTGCAAAAGCTGAGTAAGCAAATTGATCCAGTGAATTTTTATATTATTACGACTGAACCACAATTATATCAGTTGTTAGCAGAAGCAACGGGTGGTGCAGCAGTATCAGTAGCGGAGGACCTTAGTTTGTTAACGGATTCAATTATGGATCGTTATGATAGTTTGCCGCAGGTAGAGGAGGAATTTGAGGATGAATTATACGATAATCATTTGCCGAATATTAAAAATGTTGAGATAACGGAAGTTTCCGAGACAGCGGTGAAGATAAATTTTGAAATGAGTGGGGAAAAGACTGCAGTTTTTCTGAATGACGGTATGATTGGGATTGTAGATAGTACTGAACTTACTATTGCAGATTTGAGGCGTGATGCTGAAACTACGATTTCGCTTGTGCCGTTGTCGGCAGATAGGCGGGGAGAAACGGTGACTAAGACTTTACCAGCGTTAGCTGGACGAGGCGGAACTAGTAGTAGTGAAATGATTAATAATAATGGTATGGTTGATGATTATAAAAGTCATTTGGTTACTGCGGTGATTCCGAAAGCACCAAATACTGGCGTGAGATAAGAGAGCGGTGTTGTAAAAGGGTGGGCTTTGTGGTATAATAAGGGATGGTTCACTTGAAGTGAACTGTTGACTGGTCCGGTAGCTCAGCTGGTTAGAGCACGAGCCTCTTAAGCTTGGTGTCGAGGGTTCGAGTCCCTCCCGGATCACCATTTTTTGTTGCATAAAAAAGGAGCGAGACTCGGGCCTGACGGTTCGAGTCCCTCCCGGATCACCACGAATTTGCTCCAGGTGGAGCTTTTTTGTTTGGGAACCCTCAGACTTCGTTGCGAGGGTTCGAGTCCCTCCCGGATCCCGTGCCGTATTCTTCCTGCACGTGATCGATAACTCTGAGCGCCTGCGATTCTTTCATTGATTAGGCTATAACAATGATTTAAAACCCCGAAGCAGTTTTTTGATGCCTTTCTCGGCGTCAGCAATTTTCTCGCTTGGCTTCTTAACTACAAACCTATCCAAGGTCGCCAATAGGGCAGGTAGTAAAATCAGAATAATTAAAGTCGCGCAGAAGGTGCCTAACGAAATCGCTTGGCAGACTGCTGCCGCGATTGCGGTCGCCAAGTTGCCGACAATCGCCGTCACGATAATTAGAATCGATGCCGAAGTGAGAATGGCATTAATGGAACGATTATAAGTACTAATCAGCGCATCGCGTATATTCATTTTGAAGTAACTGCGGTTTTCAACATAATACGACGTAAATAGAATCGCATAGTCAATCGTCGCGCCCATCAAAATCGACTGCACGATAAT
>JAFWLE010000008.1 GCA_017511205.1 Candidatus Saccharimonadota bacterium | reverse complement strand
TGTTATAATTAGATTAATGCCCGAGTGGTGAAATTGGTATACACGTATGCCTTAGGAGCATATGCCATTTGGTGTGCAGGTTCAAGTCCTGTCTCGGGCACCAAACAACTTAATTGTTTAATCCGATTGCCTGAAAAGGCGAATTTTTTATGGAAAGAATTGTTCCAATATATAATAACATCGTTCATATAATAAAAGAATGGTCCACCACAATGACCGTATTGGATCTTGTCCAAAACATTGAAGTGAGTTTGGTTCTGTTTTGACAAGTCTTGTTATTTTTAATTATCATTGCCTATCCGCTTGCCCTTACTTCTGTTTTTTGTTATAATATTTTTATGAATAGGACCGGCTTTATTAGGTTTAAGACCTTACTCTTAAACATAGTATTACTAGCGATACTAGGTGGCGGTGTTTTTTTGGGCTATACATTGATAAAGGAACGCAAGTTATTTATCAATGAATGGTTTATTGGCGACGGGCTAAGAGGGGTGGATATTTCTAGTTACCAGGGGAAAGTCGATATGAAAAGTCTAGCTAACCAGGGAATCAGATTTGTTTACATGAAGGCGACTGAAGGGAGTAACCATGTGGATGAAAAATTTGATAAAAACTGGACCAATATTACTAAGACCGAAATGAAAGCCGGGGCATATCATTTCTTTTCGTTTGAGAGCGGTGGAGAAACGCAGGCAGATAATTATATTTCTACCGTCGATTCGCTCGACGGGCGATTAATACCAGCGGTGGACGTAGAAATCTATGGCAAGTTTAAAGACAATCCACCCAAAAAAGATGACGTTACGAAGCAGTTAAAAATCTTCATGGCAGTTCTGGAGGACAAATATAAAGTCAAGCCGATGATTTACGCCCAAAAAGATGTTTACGATCAATATCTAAGTGAGGACTTCAGCGAGTACCCATTGTGGGTGCGTAACGTTTATTTCCCAGTATATTTAGAATTTGGCGGAAATTGGACAATTTGGCAATATAAAGACCGTGGCGAGCTAGATGGTTATGACGGTGAAGAAAAATACATAGATTTAAATGTTTTAAATCCTGGAAAGAAGCTAGACGAGCTAATCATAAATACCCACAATGATTAATCGTTGGCGTCTACGTCTAAAGTAATATGGAC
Organism: Candidatus Saccharimonadota bacterium; assembly: GCA_017511205.1. Taxonomy (GTDB): domain Bacteria; phylum Patescibacteriota; class Saccharimonadia; order Saccharimonadales; family Saccharimonadaceae; genus Nanosyncoccus. The sequence continues at coordinate 3,182 of JAFWLE010000008.1, read as the reverse complement.
AGTATAGTCCTGATACTTCTCTTGGATTTCGTCGTAAATATGCCGACAAAGCTTTCCTCGATCAGAAACAGCAAAATCAATAATAATGTCAAAACTAATAGTCTTGTTGGAATCATCTAAGTAAAAACCATGCATTTCGAGTATACCTTGATGAGAAAAGACTATCTTTCTAATATCTTTCTGAATCTCGGCGATGGTTTTATCTTTGGTATTGACAGAGTAAACGCCAATGGTGTGAAGAATTACACCATATTTCTCTAAAACGTTTTTGGCAATGCGCCGAGAAATCCTGTCTACTTCAGCTACGGTCAATGTGTCCGGGATCTCGATATGAATAGAACCCAAATACTTGTCCGGACCATAGTCATTTAAAACTAGGTCGAAAGCGCCTTGCACGTCTTTGTCTTTTTCGACTTCTTTTTTGATTTTTTTGGAAAGCGAACTCTCTACCCTGACTCCAAGAATGTTGTTGACGGATTTTTTGATTAAATCTATACCAGTTTTAATAATAAAGAGTGAAACTAGAATGCCGACATAAGCTTCTAAATTAATATGAAAAATCATATATATGATGGCAGAAATAAACACAGAGATTGAGAGAATAGCATCATTAAAAGCATCAGTGCCGCTAGCTATAAGGGAATCAGAGTTGATTTTTTGGCCAACTTTTTTAACGTATATGCCTAGAACATATTTCACGATAATACCAGCTATTAAAACGATCAATGTAGTTACACTATAGTCTGGAGTTTCTGGATTAATTATCTTTTTGATTGATTCGACAAGCGCTGTAAAACCAGCATATAACACGATGGCGGAAACAATCAAGGAAGTCATGTATTCTACACGTCCGTGGCCGTAAGGATGGTTTTTGTCCGGAGCTTTGCCGGCTAATTTGGTGCCGATGATGGTGATAATACTAGACAATGCATCGGTCAAGTTGTTGACCGCGTCGGAGATGATAGCGATAGAGTTCGCCATAAAACCGACAAAAGCCTTGAACCCGACCAGGGCTAAATTAGCAATAATACTCAAAATACTGATTTTTACGACAGTGTTTTCGCGAGATTTTTTCATGGGACAATTATAGCACTTTTCGTATTGCAATTATACTTTATAATGATAATATGAATAGCATCAAAACGTATCAAGAGCTAAAGACGGCGCTAGCTAGAGAAGCTGATGATGATTATCGTGTTTTCGCCATGAAAGGGATTCCAAGCGAGCGGCCTTTTATAGGCGTAAAAATTCCGCTAATCCGTGAAATCGCAGCTAGAGTTCCAACAGAAAAATTAGCTGATTTTATAAAAGAAAAACCGATTGCGCTTGAAGAGGTTTTGATGCGGGGTATTTTAATCCATCGTTTACCGTACGAAGACATGATGAAAGTATTTGACTCACAAATAGCATATATTGGCGACTGGTGTACGGCGGATATTTTTTGCGCCGGACTAAAAAAGACCATTAAAAAACACCGTGAAGAATTTTTTGATAACAAAATTGAGCCACTTTTAAAAAGTGGCCAAGAATTTCCAACGCGAGTCGGTTTAGTTTTATTAAAGTGTTACTATGTAGATTTTGACTATTTGTCGGTAATCTTTGACCGAGTTGAAAATCTCGCTGAAAGAGAAGAATACTACGTCAAAATGGCGATTGCTTGGCTAATAGCAGAATGTTTTATTAAATATCCGGAAGAAACATTCTCATATCTAAAGGTCTCACATCTACCTAAATGGACATATAACAAAACAATTTCTAAAATCTGTGACTCTTATCGCGTAGAGCCAGAAACAAAGGAAATTTTAAGAAAAATGAGAAAAAAATAATCACGGAAAGAAGGAGAACAATGAAAAGAGGAATCGTAATTCATGGTGTATATCGTCACTTTAAAGGAAATTCATATATCGTAGAAGATTTAGCGATTGATTCCGAAACCGGAGAAAATGTGGTGTTATATCGAGCGCTATATGGCGATGGCCTACTATATGCGCGGCCGCTAAAAATGTTTTTAAGCCCCGTTGATAAAACTAAATATCCAAACGCACAACAAAAATGGCGCTTCGAATTGTCTTCGGATGGGCAATCTAAATTGTAGCACTTTTGCGATAAACGTGTGAGTTTTGCTATAATAATGGTAATGGTAAAGAAGAATACGAAAAAGGAAACCAAACTAGAAAAATGGCAGTGGATCGGCGTGTTAATGCTCGTTACGGCTTTCGCTGGTTTCTTTGGCTGGATGTATGAATTTATTTTTTATTATTTTGATGGTGGGACGGGTGAATTCTATATGCAGGGTGGGAATTTTCTGCCTTGGATTAACATTTATGCAATTGGAGCAATTCTTATCGTGGCTGCCACCTGGAAGTTGCGAAGATGGCCGTGGGCAGTTTTCTTAGTGGCCACCGTCACGTCTGGTGTTTTAGAATTTGTGGCCGGATGGCTGGTTTATGTAATTGGAAATGGTACGAGATACTGGGATTATAATACTGAAATCCTTAATTTTGGAAATATTGAAGGATTTGTATGTCTCAGAAGTGTTCTAGTGTTTGGTTTTTCGGCGCTCTTATTGATTTATGTAATCGTGCCCGCTTTTATAAAACTTTCAACAATGATGTCTAGAAGAGCATTTTTGACTCTAGCTATTTCATTATTTGTGATAATCATGACCGATGAACTATATAATTTGCTTGCATCAAAGATTTTTCACTGGCCGGATGCAATGGAATTCTATAAATCACTAGGCTGGAAGTATCTGACTTAAAACTTAATAGAAAAACCCGGGTCTATGCCCGGGTTAATAATTAATCAGAGAAGGTTACGTGGCCTGCTCTTCTTTTGGTACTATAATATGCTTTAAATTTATAGTACCTGGTTTTAATCTCTCCACGCCTAGAATCTAAATCAGTCCTACAGGAACCTGTAAATTCAAAACTTTCGCCGGAACCATCTTCATGGCTGATAGAATTAATGACGTAGTCTGTCGTATGGAGCAAGCTGTAATGCTTTGAATCTTCAAACGGCTTTTCTTTGATGATGGTAAAACTCAGCGGGATCTTAGCCCCTTCTGTGTAGGCATACTTGAACGCATCAATTAATACGTCTTTGCCCGGTCCTGCCACAATATCAAACCTTTTTTCTGTGTCCATACAAACACTCCTTTCTAAAGTACTATCATAAAGATA
>JAFWLE010000007.1 GCA_017511205.1 Candidatus Saccharimonadota bacterium | reverse complement strand
TGAAACCTGAGATGGTTCTAGTATCAGTGGTGTTAGCTTTGGTTGGGACCGTAATAGTTCCTAATGTAGTGGCACCTTCGTTGACAGTAGTGGAGCTTGAACCACCAGTACCGCCGTTGTTATTTAATGTAATAGTGTGGGTAATTGTAGCACTTTCTACATTTAATGTTCCGGTAGCTACAAAGCCATCAGTAAATTCAATAGTAATATTATATTGCCCAGCATTGAATTGATTCAAAGCGCTTGAATACATAGTTATATGCTGGCTAGAACTACTATAGACATAATCGCCACTTTGTAGAGTTGTAGTTCCAATTTGAACTGATGATACTCCAGTACTTGCAAAGCCATCTACACGACTGAAGTCTACTGATAAGACGCCACTACCACCTTTAGTCCAGTTGAGAGTGCCAATGTCGTAGGGTTCGTCTGGGTCAGTAGATCCTGTCTTCCAAATGGCATAAAGGTTTTGAGTTGTTCCTGCACTAGTAAGAGTAATAGTACTTCCTGCGGGATATTGAGCGGATGAAGGAATTGGACTAATGTTCGTTGTGGCCCAATAATCAAATGTACGAGTTGAGTCTGTCGGGACGACACTTGGAATGGTAAATGTGTGTGATGTTTCTGTACCGGTATAGGTCAAACTGGTGCCGCATGGGTTGCCACTGCCGATGCTGCAATAGAATTCAAGTTTATATGTGTATGTTTCTGTTGAACTGTTTTCGATTGCAAGTGTTCCTAGTTCACGCCTAAATATATGGTCTGGTGCTTCTTCGTCTGTATAATCTAGATTTATTGTATATGTACCAGCTTCAAAATTATTTAAACAACTTGCTGCAATGGTGATATTACCATCTGAATTTGTGATACAGTTATTCCAGTTTATTATAGTATCGTTTAATTTTATGCCTTCAGGTTCTTCCGTTGACTGATCATAAGCATTATTTATAGTTAGTCCGGTGGTGCTACCTTTTTGCCAAGTGTAATCCGGTTCGCTTGGGTCAATTATACTTAGAGAGTGTACCTTATTAGCATATTCCCACCCTCCAGAATAGGTATGTTTTAGATTAATAACTATCTGGTGCGTGGTTAAAGGAAGTGTGTCCATGCAGGCCGAATGTACTGTTACGCTTATAATGTGATTATTGTTTGCAACTTCATAACAACTTTCTTCAAGTGTAGTATTTGGGTAGTCGCTTCCGAAAACTCCTTCGACACTATATGTTCCATCTCCATCAAATCCACCATCTATGGTGAGATTTTCTCCACTACCTCTTGTGTAGGTATATGATGCCGCGGAGGCAGACAGGGTTTCTGTAATTTTATTAATAATTGGTATTGAAATCAGGGCGAGAGTCAAAAAAGAGACTATGCCCCTGAGAATGAGTTTCTTTTTACTAATGATAAGCATAATATTTGATTTCTTATGTTTGTGTTAGACCTTTCTGGTAAGGAGTATAAAACATTTTTTTAAAAAACGCAAGCTTTTTTTTGAATTCTTATTGAACTTGTGGAAAACTTTTTGAATGAGCCGTGGTATAATGATAGCAGTTAGTTGGAGGTAAAATGATAAAAGTTAATTTCGATTCAAAAGTAGACACGGAGCGAACTGCAGATATACTAAAGGATATTGCAAAAGACAAAATGGGGGGATGGTTTAATCTGCCGCGTAAGATTGATATGGGCGAATTCGTGAGAATCAAGGAGGCGGCAAAGAAAATTCAAGATGAGAGTGAATACTTGGTTTGTATTGGAATTGGCGGTTCGTATTTGGGGCATCGGGCGATTATTGAAGCGCTTCGGCCGAAATCTGAGACTAAGATTATTTATGCAGGTAATTCTTTGTCTAAACGTGAGTTAGATCGGGCACTGGAAAAAGTGGGGGATCATGATTTTTCGGTAAATGTGATTTCGAAATCGGGCACGACTTTAGAGCCGTCGATTGCATTTGACGCATTTAAGAAGAAGCTGATTGAAAAATACGGTGAAGAAGAGGCCTTTTCTCGGATTTATGCAACTACAGACAAGAAGAAAGGCGCGCTACACGACGAAGCAGTGGCAGCTGGGTACACGAGGTTTGTGGTACCGGATGATATTGGTGGACGATATTCAGTATTGACAGCAGTAGGCCTTTTGCCGATGGCAGTGGCTGGAGTAAATGTGGATAAATTGTTGGAAGGTGCAGCAGGCGCGGTAGAATCGACCATTGAACCGGCTAGTAAATACGCTTGGATGCGCTATGAGCTAGGTCTAAAAGGCTATGATACAGAAGTGTTTGCAAGTTTTGAACCTTCAACCATGTATTTCAATGAGTGGCTGAAACAATTATTTGGTGAATCGGAAGGGAAGGGTAAGCAGGGGATTTTTCCGGCGGCGGTGGTTTATTCGACTGACTTGCATTCACTTGGGCAATTTATGCAAGAAGGGCGGCGAAATTTGTTCGAGACGATTATTGAATATCCGACAGATGAAGCAAATGCGAAAGTTGTACAGGCGGTAAAGGTGGCACATATGACGGGTGGAATTCCAGTTTTAGACATTAACGTTTCTTCTTTTGATGAAATAGGATTCGGTGAGCTGATTTATTTCTTTGAAACAGCTTGCGCGATTAGTGCAAAATTATTTGGCGTGAATCCGTTTGATCAACCTGGTGTAGAAGCGTACAAAAGCGAGTTAAGAAAACTAATGGGGATAGAATAAAAAAGAATAAACAAGCGTTTATTCTTTTTTATGGTGCCCGAGACAGGGGTTGAACCTGCACGATATTACTATCACTAGCACCTGAAGCTAGCGCGTCTGCCAATTCCGCCACTCGGGCGCGGTATAATTATTATAGCATTTTTTACTTAGTAATGATAGTGCCGGCTTTACCTTTTAAGGCGTCTTTCAAATGATCAATGTCTGTGATGATGCCGGTGCCGCCTTTTTCGGCAAAACGGGAGGCGGCTTCAACTTTTGGTAACATAGAACCGGCTTTGAAGTAGCCGAATTGTTTGAGCTGGCTCATTTCTTTGGCGGTAACATTTGATAAGGCGGTTTGGTCTTTGGTGTTAAAATCAATATAAACGTTTGGTACAGCGGTGACAGAAACAAAAATATCGGCCTTTACCAGTTCGGCAAGTTTGGCAGCGGCATAGTCTTTGTCAATGACGGCGTCGATACCTTTCAAACGTTTCAAAACCTTGGTACGAGTGACTGGAATACCACCGCCACCGGCTGCAATCACAATGACATTATCATTTAGTAGTTCGACAATAGTTTTCTTTTCGACAATATCTATAGGTTTTGGCGAAGCGACTACTCGGCGCCAGCCGCGTCCGGCATCTTCTTTCACGATCCAACCATTCTTCTTGGCAAGATCTTTAGCGGTTTTTTCGTCATAGAATTGGCCGATGGGCTTAGTTGGGTTTTTAAAAGCAGAATCTTTACGATCGACGACGACTTGCGAAACGACAGTAGCGATTTTTTTAGTCTGTCCGTTTTTGGCAAAAGCGTTATGAATAGCTTGAGTGAGCCAGTAACCGATTTGACCTTGGCTCATCGCGACGGCAGTTTCGAGCGGCATAGCGGGAGCTTTTTCGGTAGCGGCGGATTCTTCGTGTATTAATATATTGCCAACTTGTGGTCCGTTACCGTGGGCAACTACAATTTCATAATTATTAGCTAGTTCTGCAATAGCTTCGCCGACTTTTTCAGCAATTTTTTTCTGAGCTTCGGCGGTGGCTTCGCCGTTTTCTTGAAGTGCATTGCCGCCAAGGGCAATGACAATACGTTTTTTTACCATAAAAGCATTATAACATAAATAAAAATGCTTGTGTTTAAATAAAAGTTGATATATAATATTTTGCATGGAAGACTACACTTTAGGGCATCAAGTGCCGACTAAAAAAGATTTTCTCGATACGGCCGATTTTGACCAGTCGGAGATCATGGATATTATGAAAACTGCACGAGTTGTGCGCGAATATATTAAAAGCGGTGGATATTTGAATTCATTATTCCATAAAACTTTGGCGATGCTATTTGAACAAAAATCGACTCGGACGAGAGTGTCGTTTGAAGTGGCAATGGCGCAACTAGGTGGGCATGCTTTGAATTTGGCACCGGGTGCGATTCAATTAGGTGCACATGAAACGATTGAAGATACGGCACAAGTTCTAGGACGAATGTGTGACATGGTGATGTCTAGAGTTGATCGACATGCTTCGATTGAAGCTTTGGCGAAATATGCAAAAGTGCCGGTCTTAAATGGAATGAGTGAGCGAGTGCATCCGACGCAAGGTGTAGGTGATATGATTACGATTTTTGACCATTGGCCAGAAGGAAAGCAGGCTTCTGAAATTAAAGTGATTTTTGTGGGCGATGCGACACAAGTTTGTAATACGCTTTGTGATATGACAACGAAGATGGGAATGAACTTTGTGCATTATGGTCCAGTTAATCATAAAATTACGGATGAGTGGTTAGAGATTGGTAAGAAAAATGTCGAAAAGTATGGCGGTTCATGTATATGGAGTGAAGATCCTGAGTGTTTGAAGGGAGCCGATTTCATTTACACGGATGTTTGGTATGGTCTTTATGATAAGGAGACACCAAAAGAGGTCTATATGAAGGACTTCTATCCAAAGTATCAAGTAAATGATGATTTAATGAAAGCAACTGGAAATCCAAATTGCAAGTTTATGCATTGCTTGCCGGCGAATAGAAACGAAGAGGTCACGGATTCAGTTTTGGATGGTCCGAATTCGATTGCGTTTGATGAAGCGGAAAATCGTCTGACCGCGCAAAGGGGGTTAGTATTGTATTTTGGCCGAGTAGCTCAAGCTACGCTCGATTATATTAAACAACAAAAGGAGGCTAAATAATGCCAAAGAAGAAATATAAATTCAGGTTGTTTAGCGCAGTGCTCGCGACAGTCTGTATAATTCTGGTGGCGGATGCGGTAGCACCGACAGCAGCGATTGGACACTCGATGTATATCTGGTGGGCGATTATGCTGATTGGTTTCTTCGTGCCGTATGCGTTGATCTCAGCGGAGCTCGGGACTCAGTACCCGTCTGAAGGTGGGATGTATACCTGGATCAAAAAAGCATTTGGTAAAAAATGGGCCTCGAGAGTGGCTTGGTTTTACTGGGTAAACTATCCATTGTGGATTGCATCTCTTGCCGATCTTATTACTAGTCTTTTAATGACTATGCTTGGCGTGGAGATGGAGATGTGGATGGTGCTAGCGATTCAGTTAGCTTACATTGCTCTCATTACGATTCTCGGTATGTTGAGGATTTCGCAATCTGACTGGGTAGCAAATATTGGTGCAATCATCAAGTTTTTGATTCTTGGCGGTATTGGTGCGCTAGGTATTTATATTCTGGTTACCAAAGGCACAGCAAACCCAGTAGAAGGATGGCAAGATTTTGTACCACTACTTGGCACAGATGGTGGCATAGATTGGGCAGGCTTGTCGTTTGTTTCACTAATCATCTTCAATATGCTTGGCTTTGAAGTGGTCGGCACATTTTATGATGATATGGATAAACCAAAAAAGCAGATTCCACAAGCGATTATCCTTGGTGGGATTTTGATTGCGATTTTCTATATTTTACCTTCGTTCGCACTGGGTGTCGGTACGGAGTTTTCGGAAATCGAGACAGATACCGGGCTTCTCAATGCATGGCAAATTTTACTATCTAATGCTGGCTTTGGAGCCGCGGCAATTGAGGCTATCATTGTAACAGTTGGTGGTCTATTTATATTAACTTTAATTTCAAACGTTTCCTCATGGAACTTTGGCGTGTATTCTGTGATTGCTTATGCAGCAGAGGATGGCATGTTCCCGAAGTCTTGGGCTAAGCGCAACAAAGATGGTGTACCTTATGTAGTAGGCATTTGGACTGGTATCGTAGCAGCTGTGCTTTCAGTAGCTGGTATCTTTATTGCTTATGTATTACCAGAAATGGGTGTAGACGAAGAATTCTTGGAAGGTTTTTCAAATATGTTCTGGGCATTCTTCTCACTGTCACTAGTATGTCTACTCTTCTCGTACATCCCGATGTTTGCAGCATTTATTAAATTGCACAAGAAAGGTCCACAGGTCAAGAATGGTTACTGGGTAAAGGTTGGTCCAGCACTGAAATGGTTGATGGGGCTTGTTCCATTGATACTACTTTTTGTGGCTCTCTTCTTCACCTTGGTGATTTATCCAGACGATTTAGCTTTGACTTGGGAAGAGAATAATGTATTAATTGTATCTACTATTGTATGTATTGCAATTGGCGAGATTATGGTGCTCAATATGACTCAGAAGGATAAAAGAAAGAAATTGGCTCGAAGAAAATAAAAGCATAAAAAATAAAAGTAGTGTATAATAAGTAGTGAGAGGGAAGGTCTCACTACTTTTTTAAAAAAATGGAGGTTATATGAAATTAAAATCAACACCAAAAGAAGACGGTTTTCATATGCCGTCGGAGCTTGCACCGCATAAGTGCACTTATCTTTTGTGGCCAGAACGTCCGGACAACTGGCGAGGAGGTGCAAAGCCAGCACAGAAAGCTTTTCGTGAAGTAGTTGAAAAAATCGCAAAACACGAACCTGTGGTTCTAGGTGTCAATTCTTCGCAATATGCACATGTACTCGGAATGAATATGCCAAATGTTTCTGTAGTAGAAATTTCGAATAACGATTCTTGGATTCGTGATACTGGCGCGACAATGGTGGTAAATGATGCCGGGGAAATGCGCGCAGTGGATTGGGAATTCAATGGTTACGGTGGACTTGTGAACGGGATTTATTTCCCATGGGATTTAGACGATGCAATTGCAGCGAAAATGGCAGCAATTGAAAAAGTTGATCGATATCGCACGACTGGGTTCGTATTAGAAGGTGGTTCGGTGCATTCGGATGGCGAAGGAACTTTGCTCGTTACAGAAGAGACACTTCTAGACGAAGGACGAAATGGTGGTTTGACTAAGGAAGAAATCGAAAAGTATTTGTTGGATTATTGTGGTGCGGAGAAAGTTTTGTGGCTTCCTTATGGTATTTACAAAGATGAAGACACGAATGGGCACGTAGATAACATTTGTCAGTTTGTAGCGCCAGGTAAGGTGGTTTTAGCGTGGGAGGATAATCCAGAAGATCCACAGCATGAGCGTTCGGTAAAAGATTTGGAATACTTGGAATCAGTGACTGACGCTCGTGGTAGAAAGCTAGAAGTACATAAGATTCACGTACCAAATGTGGTAACTATTACAAAAGAAGAATCTGAAGGTGTAGATGTAGTGGAAGGAACCTTCCCACGCAATGAAGGCGATAGATTGCCAGCTTCTTATATTAATTATTACAACTGTAATGGTGCGATTATTTTGCCGATATTTAATGATCCACATGATGCTGAAGCAGTGGAAACGTTACAGAGTCTATTCCCGGATCGTGTGATTGAAACGGTTTACGCGCGAGAAATATTGCTTGGTGGTGGCAACATTCACTGCATTACTCAACAGGTACCTAAGGCTTAAACTTTTTTCCGGAGGAAAAAATTTAGCAAAAAAAAGCTAGTAAGAAAATTGAATTGGAAGTGAATTCCAATTCAATTTTTGATGATGACTTTTTAATTCCGTTGGAATTAAAAAGCATGTGTTATAATATTAGCATGAGTAGATTATCGTATGATGGGCCGATAGTTTTGGCAGTCTTAGATGGCGTGGGCTTAGCGCCGGAATCAGAAGGAAATGCGGTTTCAAAAGCGCGCACGGAGTTTTTGGGGCTGGCAGCAAAAACTTATCCGCATGTGGCTTTGAATGCTTCGGGCGAATTTGTAGGCTTGTTGCCGGGTCAAATGGGAAATTCTGAAGTTGGTCATAATACGATAGGTTCTGGCCAAATATATAAGCAAGCAATTGCGCATATTGAAGAAGCTTTCGTAAATGGGGAAGTGTTTAATTCTGAGGCTTGGAAAGATTTAGTTACTAGGATTATGGCGGAGAATAGTCGTGAGGGTAGTAATAACGAAGCGACTTTGCATTTTGCAGGTATTTTTTCGGATGGTGGAGTGCATAGTCATATTTCGCATTTGGAGCAGATGGTAGAGAAGGCTTACGAGGAAGGTGTAAGAAAAATGCGGGTGCATGCCATATTTGATGGTAGGGATGTGCCGCCGCAATCAGAGCCAAAATTTATCCAACGTTTTGAAGAATTTGCAAAAAAGTTTGCGGATGCGGATATTAAAATCGCTTCAGGTGGGGGTAGAATGACGACAGTAGCTGATCGATACGAAAATGATTGGCAAGTAGTAGCACGTGGCTGGGACATGATGGTGAACGGAGAAGCAGATTATTTCTTTAAATCGGCGGAAGAAGCGATAACAACTTTGCGAAGATTAGACTCAAATATTCAAGATCAGTATTTGCCGGCGTTTGTAATTGTAGATGACAATGAAAAACCGGTTGGCAAGATTGAAAAGGGAGACGCGCTAATCTATTTTGACTTTCGGGCGGACCGAGCGATTGAAATAGCGCAGGCATTTACGTATTGGGATTTTCCGTATTTTAATCGAGGGGATTATACACCAAATGATGTTTATTTTGTGGGGATGACGGAATATAATGCGAATACGCATGTGCCAGAGCATCGTTTGGTGGAGCCTATATATATAAAAGATACTTTGAATAGATTTTTGGCTGAGCATGATATTTCACAATTGGCTGTGAGCGAGACAGTGAAGTTTGGGCATATTACGTATTATTTTAATGGTAATAGCTATGAGAAGGCGCCGGGTGAAGAGTTTATCCAGATTGATTCATATACGGAACCGTTTGAAACACGACCGTGGATGCGTGCAGCGGAAATTACTGATGCAGTGATAGATAATTTAGATAAATACAAATTTGTGCGAGTTAATTTTCCAGGTGGTGATATGGTGGGGCATACGGCAGATATTGACGCAACAATTGTGGCAATGGAAGCAATCGATCTGAGTTTGAAGCGAATCTATGACAAAGTAAAAGAATTAGGTGGCTGTTTGATTATTGCAGCAGATCACGGTAATGCAGAAGAATTATTAGATAAATATGGGCAGCCGAAGACTTCACATACGACGAATAAAATTCCGTGTATTATTTGCGATGATACGAATAATCGATTCTTCTATCAACTGGCGCCAATAGAAAATCCGGGGTTAGCGAATCTGGCGGCTACGGTAGCGACTCTTCTAGGACTGGATGATATTCCAGAAAGTTGGGAGAGCTCACTTATAAAAGCGGAATAAAAAATCGGGGTTCTTAAAACCCCGATTTTTTGTTGAGCTTATTTTTCCGAAGTGTAGAAGAGCTTCCCTTCTAAAGTGTAATATTCAATCTTATTGTCTTCGTTTTTAACGGTGAAATAGTTAGCATAGAAGCTTTGAATATTAACATCTTCTAGAACAGTTTTGTGATTATCTACATCGATGATGTCGTATTTGTTGTCGTCTTTGCGGCCAGTCCAAAGGTTGTAATCAACTGCGTTATTGCGACGGTAGAGACTTTCGTATTTGAAGTCTGTAACCCAGGTGCCAGCTTCGTCGGCAACGGCGTAGTTACCTTCTTCGTTCTTTAGTTCATAGCCGCCATCGCGGGAGCTGATATATCTAGCTTCAAGATTGCCAACTTTATTGCCAGCGGCGTCGATGAGATAATATTTATATTCTTCATCGGAAACAATGGCATGATGGTTCTCATCGAAGAGGGAACGAATGTCTTTGTAATCATGATTGAACGCTACCGAACCATCTAGGTTGTAGAAATTCGCTTTGTCGTCTTCTTTGATGGCGTAGTAATTTTCGAATAGAACGCCACTAGCGGCAATATCAGCATTGTCAATGGTTTTGACGTTTTCGCCGTTTTGCCAGATTTCGACTTTACCGTCACCATTTTCTACGGCGTAGTTGTTGGTATCTTTGAGATCTAGGTAGCTGCTGACACGCTTCTCGACTTTGTAATCGCTATTTAGGAGAGCTAGTTCGGAATAGCTATCATAACCGATAACTTCGTTGTTGGCAGTGATGGCATAGTTTTTGGTTTCGTCTAGATCGTAGACATTACCGTCTTTGATGAGTTTATATTTATCACTATCATTGTAGTTCTCAAGGATAATGAGAGAACGATCATCGGAAACGCTGTCGAAATCGAAGCGTTTGTCGTCTTCGAAGCTTGCAAGCGTTTCGCCATTTCTGGCATCAAAAACTACATTTTGCTTGTCATAGTGGAAGATGCCGAAGTCGTGAGAGCTGTCTAACTTGGCGATTTCTTTGTCGTCGGTGACGTCTGCAGAAGTAACTAATTTGCCACCGCTAGTGTAGACGCTGATTTTTTCCTTGGAGTTGACTACGGCAAATGGGCTGGTGGAATTGTCAGTAGTAATAGTGAGATCTTCACCTTCTTCTAGAACTGTACCATTACCAGTGATTAATTGGTAGTTTTTGGTATTGCCGTCTTGAGCAAGATAGAGACCACCTTTAGCGGAAATATCGCCATATTTGCCATAATCGACAGTCATATTACCGTTTTCATCAATAATACCGACTTGCTTATCTTTGGAAACATAAGCGTAGCCAGAGATAAAGTCGCTACGGCTTTCGTATTCGTCTTCGGTGAGGCGATTGCCATCGGCGTTCCAGAGGGTATACTTGCCACTATCGTAAATAAAGAATGCGCGGCTATAGCTGGGGCTAGCTTTGGGATCGGACGGATCAATGTGATTGCCTAGAACCACGGCGATAATTACACCGATAATGATTAGCGCAGCAGCTCCGATGATTGAACTGATGATTAGCGGTTTTTTAGATTTTTCGGTTTTGGTTTTGGTAGTTGTTTTTGTGGCTTGGTCTGGAGCTTTTGACTCAGGCTCCTTTTTAGGCTCAGCCTCTTTTGAATTTGATTTAGCCATATTGGACTCCTGTTTATGATGTTATTATAGCAAAAATAATTGGTTTTGAAAGAATGATGTTATTTTGAGTTACAAACTACATTGTTGGCATGGAGCCAACCTTCAACAGAACCACCATCTAGATATTCGCCGGTAGTGGGGGCGACGCGCATAGTGCCGCCGGTTTTGATATATTCGTCAATAGGGTCGGTGACCATGTATTCTTGATCTTTGGGCCCGAAGTTGTGTTCGTTGACATAACTGACGATTCTTTGAAGCAAATCTGGTGACATAATGTATTTAGAAACATTGATAAGATTTGATGGGGCATCCGCAGGTTTTGGTTTTTCGACTACACCAACTAACTTGCCGTCTCTGGCGGAAAGTACACCATACTTTTCGACGTCTTCTTTGGCGATTTCTACGCCAAGGATGGCAGAATCAGTTTTTTCTTTGATAGACTTAATGAGGGCTTCAGCGGCAGATTCACCATGAGGATTCCAAATGAAATCGTCGCCCATAAAAACTAGCACTGACTCGTTGAGATTGTATTCTTCAACTACCATGGCGATAGGAACGGCAGTGCCGTATTTACCGGCTGGATCCTGGACGGTGTAGTGAATAGTGACATCGTCTGGTAGGGTCTTGGCAAGTTTGAGACGATCTTCTTTGCCGCGGTCGATTAGATATTGATTGAGTGCAAGATTATCTTTATAAAACTCTTGAACTTGGCAGGGTTCGACATTACTAATGACCATGTAGATGTCTTTGACGCCAGCCTTAATTAGCTCTTGGACGGAATAGTCCACAAGTGGTCGATTACCGACTGGCAACATAGATTTTTCGATAATTTTGGTGATTGGTAGCCGACGAGTTCCCCAACCCGCTACCGGAATAATAGCTTTTGTGATCATAATAAGGTAATTATAGCATATAGGTTACATTTCGCGCGCCATTTTCTCGAGCTTTCTAAAATCAGTTTTATTGGCGCGAGTTAATGGTAAATCGTCTAAGAAAATTACTTTGCGTGGAATTTCGTAGGATTTCAAAGTGATGCGACGTTTGCCTAAATTAAACGGCTCCGTCGCTTTCTTGACGATTGCCCGCCTGACTTCGTTATTCTGCCCAACTTCATCGTTTACTACTACAAAAGCATAAGAAGCCAGTTTCAATTTTTCGTCTGGACCTTTCACGACGTAACATTTTTTCACCAAATCGGATTTAGAAACTGCCGCTCTGACTACTTCATAATATACTTTGGCTGGTAAATTGTTGATAAAGAAGGTGGCACGTCCAACCAAAGTAATATAACCAGTTTCTGAAACGTAGGCAAGATCACCAGTTTTTACAAATTTACGACCATGGATTGTAATGAGTTTTTCATCGTCGAGTTCTGGACGATTGTAATAACGGTTTAAAATATGCTTGCCGGTGGCATATAGTATACCGGTCTTGCCGAAGTTTAACTCTTCGCCGGTTTCTGGATCTAGCACCATGACATGCGTGCCGGCTGGGATTCGCCCTACTGAGTCAGGATTGTAAGCGGCTGTTCCCACTGCTGTAGAGATGAGACCTAGTGCTTCACCTACGCCATAGCCGTTGCTAATTTTGATATTTTTGAGGCCTCGAGATTTAAAAAAATCTAGAGCGGCAAGTGAGGCACTTTTTTCTAGTCTCTCTCCGCCTGAAGCGAACATTTTGAGATTAGAAATATCTGTGTCTTCTTTTAAATTCGGCATCGCTTCGAGAAGCGGTGGAATCCCGAAAATGGTGTTTGGATTTTTGCCGATATAATAATCCAGATTTGAATCGTTGATGTCTGGGGTCAAAATTACTTCGCCGCCACCGCAAATTGGTGCGATTACGGAAACAACTAGACCGTAAGGACAGTCGAATTTAACATAGCTCATCCAGGTATGTAGATTTTTGTCCCACATTTTAACGTTTGATGCAACTTTAGAATATATTGCATCGGCGATAATGTTTTTATTGGTAAATACCATTGGTTTGGGGCCGGAAGTTGAGCCTGAGGTAAATGAAATTAGAGCTTCTCGATTTGCTCCAAAAATATTCATTGGCACATGGCCATGGTAGTTTTCGGCAACTTTGCGAATGTTTTGTTTGCCTAGCCAAAAACCATCCAATGCCGATATCTCAACATCCTCTGCTTGTTCATCGTCTGGTCCGCCTTCATCCACAGTTTTACCGTCCATATTGATTACGTTTTTCAAGTTTTTAGCTTCACGCTTTAACTCTTTGATACGTCGGTCGCTATATTTATAGGTAATTGCTAAAGGTGAATTAAACTCGTCTAGATAATGAAGGAGTGTGTCGCGTGGAGTTTTTTCATCTAGGAAGCTAGCAATGGCACCAATTTTATTGGCGGCTAAAAAGATTAGAATGTTTTCATACATGGAGCGGCCGGTTGCTATTAAAATGATATCGCCTTTTTTAATACCAAGGGCTAGGAATGCTTTTGCTAAAACTTTACGATCGTTTTTTAATTCTTTTCTAGTAAAATCAATCTCTTTTTGATTGGCTACGACGTCGTTTACGTGACGAAAACTTGATAAATCGTATAATGCTGATATGCTGATGGGCGGGACAAACGGGTCGCGCTTCTGATGTTTAATTTTTAACATATTACCTCACTTTTTACGTGTTTATTGTAACACAATTATGTTATAATGGTAAGCATAAGAATAATGGAGGAATTATGCAACCGAATAATAACATACCAGGAAATACGTCTAATGTGGCTGCGCCGACTAATGCTAATATGCCTGGCAATATGCCTAATATGACTACGCCGGTCAGCGAGCCAGCGAAAAAACCTAGCGATGTTGTGTTCCGTGATAAACAAAGAAGAGGTGCGGGCATGACTATCGGTATCATAGTTTTGATTCTATTAGCATCTTCTGGAGTTGGGTTTGGTGTTTGGGCGTATCTTTCGGGGAATCAAAAGGAATCTGGGTTAAACGAACGGATAAAAGAGCTGGAGACAGAGGTTGCAACAAAAGAGAGTAAAATATCTGAGTTAGAAAGTTCTCTAAGTACTCTTGAAGAAAAAGCTATTAATCAGCAACAGATTGATTCTGATGGCACAACAGCAGAAACTGGAACGTTTGTGAAAGAAATTGGAGAGTGCGTAGGAGATTCCGGGACTGGCCCAAATGGTGGTGGTACTGTGATAATAAAATGTGATGTGCTGACAAGCAATGGTGAAGGCAAATTTGTCTATGATTCTGATAGCAACCAATTAAGAATAGTCATGAATCAAGAATAAGAAATTGTTTTTCGAAGCGATGTTTAGTGGATAGAAAGTGTCAGCGAAGCTAGCACTCTTGACATGAGAGTGCTAATTTTATATAATAGAGGTACTATGCAGGAAGAATTTAGTGAAATAATGAATAAACTATCCGAAAATGCAAGGTTTGCTTTGCAGAAGTCGGACTATTATGCCAAAAGATATAACAACGGTTATATGGGGACGGAACACCTGCTACTTGGAATAATGTCGATGGATAATTCGACGGGTGCGAAAATGTTACGAGAGGAAGGCGTAACGACAGATGAAGTTGAAAAAGCACTAAATAAGGTAGCGGTAGAGGTGCCAGGGTCAGATATGGCGATGATGTCTTTATCTGAGGCAGTAATTTTGACGCTTCGAATGGCACAAAATTACGTAAAGGAGCAAGGGCTTTCGGTAATTGGCACAGAGCATATTCTTTATGCTTTGCTTTCTCAACAGAATTCTAGAGCGGCGCTGATTTTACAAGGACTAAATGTTGACAACGAAAAGGTTCTGGATGAAATTGAAAGTCTGGTGGAAGAACAAACTAAGGATGAAAAGTCGAAAGCGGAAAAGGCGAAGTATCTCAATAAGAAGCCACTAAAATTTTTAAATCGTTATGGTAAGGATTTAACGGAAGAAGCCAAACAAGGAAAACTTGATACAGTAATTGGACGTGAAAATGAAATTGAGCGCGTAGTGACTGTGCTTTCGCGTCGTACTAAGTCGAACCCAGTATTGATTGGCGAGGCAGGTGTAGGCAAGACAGCAATTGTGGAAGGCTTAGCGACAAAAATTGCGAATAACGAAGTGCCGGGGAATTTAATCGGTAAGCATATTTATCAGGTTGACCTTTCGTCGGTAGTGGCTGGTACGAAATTCCGTGGCGAATTTGAAGAGCGAATCAAAGGCATAATTGATGAAGCGACGGGCGACGACTCGATTTTATTATTTATTGATGAAATCCATTTGCTTTGCGGAGCAGGATCGAGTGAAGGTTCGATGGATGCGGCGAATATTTTGAAGCCGGCACTAGCGCGGAATTCGATTAACCTAATTGGTGCGACTACTTTAGACGAATATCGTAAGACGATTGAAAAGGACAAGGCACTTTCTCGGCGCTTCCAGACTGTGATGGTAGAAGAACCATCGGCAGCGGTGACGCTCCGGATTTTGAAGGGGATTAAGAAGCACTACGAAAAACATCACGGTGTTGTGATTCCGGATGAGATGCTCGAAACGGCGATTACGATGGGGCAAAGATACATTAATGATCGGTTTATGCCGGACAAAGTAATTGATATTATTGATGAGGCTTCGGCGATTTGTAAAGTAGCGGCAGATAAAAAAGGTGGTGGTAAGTACAAAAAGATGAAAATTGAAAAGTCTCATCTAGAAGAGAAAATTACGGCAGCGGCGGAAGCGGAAGATTATGAGAAAGCGGCTGAGTATAAGACGGAACTTGCAAAATTAGAGCAGGAGATAAAGAAGTTAGAGAAGGCTGGTGTAAAAGAAACGGAAAATCCGAAGCTTACGGAAGAGAATTTAGCTACGGCAGTGTCTCTTAAAACTGGGATTCCGGTATCGAAAGTGCATGGTTCAGAAATGAAAATGTTAATGAATTTAGAGGAAGAGTTGAAGAAATCGATTGTAGGCCAAGACGAGGCGGTGAAAGCGGTTTCAAAAGCGATTCGGCGAGGACGCTCTGGAATTGCGGATTCTAGGCGGCCAATTGGTTCATTTATCTTTATGGGTCCGACTGGCGTGGGGAAAACGGAACTAGCGCGAGTAATTGCCAGAGAAGTATTTGGTGGTGAGAATGCTCTTGTAAAAATCGATATGTCGGAATTTGGTGAAAAGCATAATGTATCAAGACTTGTGGGGGCGCCAGCTGGGTATGTGGGTTATGATGATGGTGGTAAACTTACGGAAGCGGTAAGAAGGAAACCATATTCAGTGATTCTCTTTGATGAAATCGAAAAGGCACATCCTGATGTATTTAATATACTGCTTCAAATTTTGGAAGATGGTGTTTTGACGGATGGGCAGGGCAATAAAGTGAAATTTAATAATTCGATTGTGATTTTGACATCGAATCTTGGGTCGGCAGACATGTATCGTGAATCGGAACTCGGCTTTACGGCTAAAACGCCAAAAGATAAAAAAGCTTTGGCGGAAGAATATGAGGAGAATAAATCCTATGCAATGAAGGCGCTTA
Source organism: Candidatus Saccharimonadota bacterium (assembly GCA_017511205.1). GTDB lineage: Bacteria > Patescibacteriota > Saccharimonadia > Saccharimonadales > Saccharimonadaceae > Nanosyncoccus. The sequence goes on along the minus strand of JAFWLE010000007.1, from coordinate 127,567 downwards.
AAAAGGTAATGCGTCCGGAGCTGATAAACCGTTTGGACAATATTTTGGTGTTCCATGCTCTCACACGTAAAAATGTAGAAAAGATATTTGATAATTTGATTGAAGATTTGAAAAAGCGCTTAGCAACTAAAGGTATTGGCCTCAAGGTAGATGAAAAAGCTAAGGATTATCTGATTAAGAAAGGTTATGATCCAAAGAATGGGGCCAGACCTTTAAGGCGAGAAATTGAGGAGGAAGTGGAATCGTTGCTTTCGGAAGGTATCATTTCTGGTGAATTGAAAAAAGGCGATATTCCAACTTTGAAGTTAGTAAATAAGAAACTAAAATTAGTAAAGGAGTAAAATGAGAGATTATTTAGTGCCAACTATTATTGAAGAAACAAATAAAGGTGAAAGAGCTTACGATATTTATTCGAGGCTTTTAAACGATCGGATTATATTTCTCGGCGAGGACGTAAATCCACACACAGCAAATTTGGTGATTGCGCAGCTTCTGTATCTTGCGCACGAAGATCCTAAAAAACCAATTAAACTTTATATTAATTCGCCAGGCGGATCTGTCTATGATGGATTAGCGATTATTGACACTATGAATTATATTGAACCGGATGTGGAGACGATTGGAATTGGCCTTCAAGCTTCGATGGGCGCAATGTTACTTTCCTGTGGAGCGAAAGGTAAACGGTATGTGCTGCCAAATTCTAGGATTATGATCCACCAACCATCTTCTGGCACGGAAGGTAAAATTACTGATCAGGAAATTATGCTACGTGAGGGCGTATTCTTGAAGAAACGCTTAGCTGAGATTTTTGCGAAGAATACTGGCAAGAGTTTGGCGCAAGTTGAAAAGGATATGGATCGTGATAATTGGATGAGCGCGGAAGAAGCTTTGAAATACGGAATTATTGATAAAATTATTAAATAATTACTATATATAATATATAGTGAGGCTGATACGCCATATCTAGCGTGCTGTATATAGTCGTATACGCTAGATATAGCGTTTTTGGCATTTTGGCAATTCAAAATCTGTGATATAATGAAAAAAAGGAGGAAAAATGAAAATCTTGTGGACGGATGGTAGTGCGAGTCCGAATCCAGGGCCGGGGGGATTTGCGGTGATTGAAATAAAGGACGATGAAGCGAGACCAGTCGTATTAGGACGAGAAAAACAAACCACAAATATTCGTATGGAAGGGTCGGCGATGATCGCGGCAATTAAATATGCGGGTGAAGAAGGCTGTGAAATACATTCTGATTCAGAATTTTGGATCAACGTCCTTACTAAATGGGCTCCTACTTGGGAGTCCAAAGGGTGGAAAAAAGCAAAAGGCGAAATCCAGAATTTGGATATCGTAAAAGAGTTATATGAACTATATAATTCGAATGAAGTAAAACTAGTTTGGGTGCGTGGTCACGTAGGGACTCAGTATAATGAGCTGGCGGATGAGTGGGCGAATAAAGCGAGAGAAGGGGCTGAAATATAGCGATTTGCTTGAAAAATCATAGCGTCTATGCTAAACTGGACTTGATAAATAAGGATGGTGCTATGTTTAATACGATTAAGATAATAACTATTGGCTTAATTGGCGTGACTATGCTTTTGTCGGTGTTTTTAGCTCTTCCAGTTTCCGCCGATGACGTCGTAGACGATATTACTATTAATGTGCCAGTCTCTTGCACTCTTTCCGGTACTAACCTTACTCATAATGCTTCCATGACTGGTGGTCAGTATAAGACCGATATTGGTTCTGCCAACATTAAAGCAGTTTGTAATGATACTAATGGTTTAGCGGTTTATGCTATTGGCTATTCTGATGATACTTTTGGTAATAACAAAATGATTAGTAGCACCGTAGATCATACTTATGATATTCCAACCGGTAAGTATAGTTCTGGTGATACCGACTCATCTTGGTCTATGAAACTCACTCCGGTTTCTGGTACTTATGCCCCAACTATTCGGAATGATGCAAATTATGATTTTACAGACTCTGAAATCATTCCAAGCACATATACTAAAGTAGCTTATCGTACATCCGCTACTGATTCTGGTTCTGGTGCGATAGGTGCTAACTTCACCACTACTTATGGCATTTATGTTTCTACTACTCAACCTGCTGATACTTATACTGGTAAAGTGAAGTTTACACTCGTGCATCCGTATGATGCGCCAACACCAGAACCAACCTATGATATGCAAAATCTATCTATAGATAAATGCCCAACCACCTCACCTATTAATGTTGTAGATGTCCGTGACGGCGAAGTCTACAAGGCTCAAAGACTTGCTGATGATAAATGCTGGCTTCTGGATAATTTAAGGCTAGATTCTACTACCGTAGATATAGATACGCTTAAAGGTAATACTAACGCTTCCGATACGACTCTAGATTATTTCAAGAATGGTGGTGGCACTGCTTCTGATCAATATGCAACAGCTGGAGTATCTAGCAGTTGGAATACCTATAGCTATTCTGCACCATTAATCAATGCTGCTTCTAAAGATACTATTTCGGCAAACTCTGATTATGGTGCTGGTAATCATAAGGTCGGGATTTATTATAATTACTGTGCTGCTTCTGCTGGTTCATACTGCTATGGTAATGGCACTAGTGCTGGCACATTTTCGGGCGACGCTACAGAAGATATTTGCCCAGCTCTCTGGCGAATGCCTACATCTAGTGAATACCAGGCTCTATATACAGCATATTCTAGTGATGCTACTATCTTCAGAAATGCTCTTTCTACTCCTCTCTCGGGCGGCTTCGACAGTGGCTCGACGTATGGCCAGGGCGACTACGGCTACTTCTGGTCTTCTACTCGCAGCAGTAATTACAGTATGAGGGGCCTCAGCGTGTATGATAGTAGCGTCAGTCCAGCCGAAATCGGCGGTCGCGGCGGCGGTTTCTCAGTTAGATGCGTGCTTAAGTAGTGCCTAGATTCCGTTGTCTGCCTGCCGTAAGGATTGGAAAGTCTAAGCGACCGTGTGCAAAAGTTGTAGACGTGGGTGATAGATAGTTATTAATCGGATGCAAAACTGTTCTCAGTGTGGTATATTATATATATGAAATTATCAGAAGAATTAATCTATCGCGGTTTTAAGGCCGAAACGACAATTGAAAATCCTGAAGATTTGGACAACCGAACTTCTAAGAAATTTTATTGGGGCGCAGATCCGTCGGCGGATTCGCTGACGATTGGAAATCTCGCGGCTCTAATGATGTGCGCGTGCTTTGTAAGGCATGGCTACCAGCCATACTTACTAGTTGGTGGAGCGACGGGACAAATCGGTGACCCGAAGGAAAACGGTGAACGCGAGCTTAAAAGCTTGGAAGAAGTGGAACATAATAAAAGGTACATTAAAGAACAAATTGAGAGAATAATTGATTTTGATGGTGTGACGGTAGTGGATAACCTCGATTGGTTTAAAGATATGAAGTATCTGGATTTCTTAAGAGAAGTTGGTAAGGTTTTTTCGATGACGCAATTACTTGATCGGCAGTTTGTGCAGAATCGAATTGGCGAAGGAGGCTCGGGGATTTCCTATGCAGAATTTTCGTATACTTTGATTCAGGGTTACGATTTTCTCCATCTTTTCCGCGAGTATGGCATAGATTTGCAACTTTGTGGAGCGGACCAATATGGCAACTGTACTTCAGGTATTCATTTGATAAAACGCTTAGAAGATGCTAAGGCGGACGTTTGGTCTACGCCACTTATTATTGACCCGGTTTCTGGTAAGAAGTTTGGCAAGAGTGAAGGCAATGCAGTGTGGTTAGCAGCAGAAGATAACGGTGAAGGTAACTATACTTCGATTTTTGACTTTTACCAATTCTGGCTAAATCAGCCGGATGAAGCGGTAGAGAATCTATTAAAGATTTATACTTTTTACGATAAAGAAGCGATTGATAGTATTATGGCTCAACACTCTGAAGCGCCGGAAAAACGTATCGCACAGAAAGCTCTAGCTCATGGCGTGACAGAAATTGTACACGGGCATGAAAACGCGGAAGCGATAGAAAACTTGACGGAAATGCTATTTAGCCGAGATACGAATTTTGCAGAGTTTTCGGAAGATGAGATTATGGAATTTGCTAAATTCCTACCGACGACGAAAAAAGGATCGATGCTGGTAGACGCTCTTTCTGAAAATGGTTTAGCGGAGTCAAAAAAGAAAGCACGAGAGTATATATCTCAAGGTGCGATTACGATTAATGGCGTAAAAGTTAAAGATGATATCGAATTAAAGCAAGTTGCGATTATTAAAAAGGGTAAAAATAAATTCTTGGTGGTTAAATGAAATATTTAGCGGTTCTAGGTCGGCAACCGGAAATTTCAATTGCGGAACTCGAAACGAGATATAGCCTGGACGGGTCCTGCCGATTGTTGTCCTCCCCCAAAAATGACGGCATTTTTGGGGGACCCCCTCCACAATCGTCACCCGTCCATGTATATCTTTTTTCGACATCTAGTGAAATTAATATCGATATGCTAGGCGGAACAATGAAATTGGCGTCTAAGCTTGACGAGAAACCGTTGGAATATCTACAGAAGTTGCCGGAAGGGAAACTAACTATTGGTGTATCGGATTTTTCAAAAGGAGCTTCGAAAAAAACTGCAACGAATGAGGCTTTGAAATTAAAAAAGATTTTAGTACGACATGGACGGAGTGTTCGGGTAGTAGAGAATAAAGATGCAGTTTTGTCAACAGCAACTTCGCTACATAATGGTCTTTCTGGCAAGAATGAACGGAAAGTAGAGTTAATTAAGCTTGATGATGATTGGTATAAAGTAGTTGGCGTGCAGGATATTGATGCGTATAGTAAACGTGATCAAGCGAGGCCAGCTCGAGATGCTAAGGTCGGTATGCTTCCGCCGAAACTAGCGCAGATTTTAATAAACTTATGTGGGCCTTTGAAGCCTGGCTCTACTGTTCTAGATCCATTTTGCGGTACGGGCGTAGTTTTACAAGAGGCTTTACTGATGGGTTACCGGGCATACGGCACTGACATTAGCGAACGGATGGTTGATTATAGTAAAAAGAATATAAAGTGGCTTTTAAAGACTTCAAACTCTTTCTTAGAGGGATCTATCGGAGGTTGCTACCGAGATAGAAAGGGCGCGAGCCCCGTGAAGACGGGCGCGAGCGACCCTGTGCCCGAGAAGGAAGAGTTTGAAGTCTCACAGGGCGATGCAACTTCTTTCACTTGGCAGCAGCCGATTGACGCGGTGGCGTGTGAAGGGTATCTTGGAAAACCGTTTAGTAAGATTCCGACGGAAATGGAATTGAAAGAGCAAAAGCAAGAATGTGGCGCGATAGTTTTAGGTTTTTTGAAGAATTTAGCTAAACAGATTAAAAAAAATACACCTGTAGTGATTGCTGTACCGGCTTGGTTTAGAGAAAATGGGCAGTATGAAAGGCTAGAGATTGTTGACGAAATAGAGAAATTGGGGTATAATGTTAGTAATAAATCGCGTGAGGGGCTTCTTTATTACAGGGAAGGTCAGATCGTCGCGAGAGATATATTAATTTTAAGGAAAAAGTAAATGTCACACGTAAAAGCTGGCGGTACCGCCAAAAATGTTCATAATAATCCTGGCCATCGTCTTGGCGTTAAGCGTTTTGGTGGTCAAAAAGTTAAAAATGGTGAAGTTTTAGTTCGTCAAACTGGTGCTACGAAGATAGCGGGTGAAGGTACTTATATGTCACGCAATTTCACGATTCATGCTGCGAAGGATGGCGTGGTTACTTTCGTAAAGACCAAGAAGACGCATTTTTCTGGTAAGAGTTTACCTAGAGTGCGCGTAGAAGTAAGATAGTTTAGTTTTATGGTATAATGGTGTTTATGAGTAAAAATAAACACCATTTTTTTTCGTTTCGGACGGTTTTAATTATCCTGACGGCGATTTTGGTGGGATATGTGGTCTATCAGAATTGGCCAGATATCGTGGAAACTTTGCATCACCTGAGGGATGCGAACGGTTTTGTGCTGGTACTTTTAATCCCAGAACAGCTGTTTATGTACTTTGCTTGTGGGCAAATCTTTTTTTCGTACCTAAGGTACATGAAGAATGTCAAAAAGTTTAGCAATAAAGAAATTTTTCGAATTTCGACAGAGCTAAATTTCGTGAATCATGCGGTGCCGGCGGGAGGAATTGGCGGTTTAGCTTTTTTAACTTATAGATTAGCATTACATGGTGTAACGGCAGGGCAGGCGAGCTTTCTTTATATCTTTCGCTACGCGGTGACGACGGTAATTAACTATTTGCAGGCCTTGATTGCAATTTTAATTCTACTAGGGCTTAATTTGATTCCAGATGAGGCGAAATGGATTATTCCGGTTTCGCTACTTATGAATATCGGTGTGTTTTTGTTTCTGTGGTTTATGGTTTATGTGGCGAGCAGTAAGAAGAGGATTGAATTTTTCTCAAAGACAATTTCGAACTTATTAAACCTTTTGATAAAAACGGTGACCTTTGGACATAAGAAGACTATGATGCAATATGAAAAAATTAGTAACTATTTCTTGGATATTCATACGAGTGTAAAAATCGCTAAAGAAAATAAGGCATATCTAAAGAGACCGGCGCTTTGGGGGCTAATTTATAGTTTTTGCGAAATTGGTACGTATTGGATTGTGGCGATTTCGCTTGGAAGGCCGGAACTTTTGCCGTTTATTATGATTGGTGAAGCGATTGGTTCTGTCTTTGATGGAATTGTACCGTATGGATTATACGAATTAGGGATGGCAGGTGTGATGATCGCGTTGGGCGTAGATTTTTCAACGGCGACGATTGTCACCGTGATGACACGTGTGATTACGTTACTCTTCACGATTGCTTCTGGTTCGGTACCGTATTATGATGCAATTGAAAGAAAACAAAAATGAATGAAGCCGCAATTACTTTTACACCAACAGAATTTATTGCAGTAACGAATCAGACGCTAGAGAATGCGTATTCGAACGTGACGATTGTGGGCGAGGTGGCAAGTTTTAAAGTCAATCAAGACAAATGGGTGTTTTTTGATTTGAAAGACGAGGAATCGTCGATATCATGCTTTATGACACTCTGGAGCTTGAGAATTCCACTAGAAGACGGAATGAAAGTAGTGATTAGAGGTGTGCCGAAACTCACTAAGTGGGGAAAGTTTTCGGTGACAGTGTCGCAAATTGCGCCAGTAGGAAAAGGAAGTCTCAAAAAAGCGTTTGAAATGTTGAAAAAGAAACTGACTGACGAAGGGCTATTTGACCCAGCAAAGAAGCGGACTTTACCAGAAGATTTGACAAAATTAGGTGTGATTTCTTCGACGCAGGCGGCGGGGTATGCGGATTTTATTAAGATTGTCAATGCAAGATGGGGTGGAATGAAAATTAGTGTGGCGCATACGCAGGTTCAAGGTTTAGATGCGCCAGATCAAATAATTAGAGCTTTGAATTATTTTAACGAGCGGGGCGAGGTACAAGTGATTGCGATCTTGCGGGGTGGAGGCAGCGCAGATGATCTTGCGGCGTTTAATGACGAAAAATTGGTGCGAGCGGTGGCGGCTTCAAAGATTCCGGTGATTTCGGGAATTGGGCACGAGGTGGATGAGTCTTTAGTTGATCTTGCGGCAGATGTGAGAGCGTCGACACCATCAAATGCGGCGGAACTTTTGACGCACGATAGAAAAGCCGAGGAGCGGCGCGTGAGGATGCTGGTGGCACAGGCTCGACAAAGTGCAATGGAGAATATCGTAAGAGCGAAGAGCGAAAATCGTGAGAAGATAAAAAAAGTCTCAAACGGCTTACTTTCTAAATATATTGAGCCGACGATTCAAAAAGTTAAAAATGAGATGCAACAGATGCTCACAAAAATTCAAAGTGAACGTGAGAAAAAAGAAATTTTGGTACAGCAAAAGTTGAAAATATTGGAGGCTTTGAACCCGGAAAAAGTTTTGAAACAAGGATATGCAATTATTGCGGGAAAAATTTCGCCTGGCAAAGAGATTAATATTACTATGATGAAACAAGAAATAAAAGCTGAAGTAAAGGAGATTTATGAGCGAAAGTAAAAATAATTTGAATCAAAGAATTGAAGAACTAGATAAGCAGGTAGAATGGTTTTACTCGGATGATTTTAAGCTAGAAGAAGCGGTTGGAAGATATAAAGAGGCAACAAAACTGGCTAAAGAAATTGAAAAAGATTTGTCGGAACTTAAAAATGAGATAGAAGTTTTGTCGGAAGATTTTAGTAAATAGAATTATTTCAGTTTGAAAGCATAAGTGTGATATAATATGGTTATGGATAACGGACAAGCTTTTCAGTTGCCACAGACGCCGCAGGGGCAGCCGATGCCTCAGTCTTCTGGACCGCAACCGATGCCACAGAATACTGGAGCGCAGCCGATGGGGCAGCCAATGATGCAGCCAGCGGGAGTGAACGTACCTCAGCCAATACCAGTAGCTGGTCAGGCGAGTTATCGTCCGATGATGCAGCAAATGCCAGCTCCAGTTGTGAAGAAAGATAATTCTGATTTGATTAAGATTATTGTGATAATTGCGTTGTCTTTATTGGCAGTGACGTTTATTGGATTATTCATTTGGAAAACGGTAGAGGCGAATGATGCGCAATCTGATTTGGAAGAAAAAATTGATGTGGCGGTAGCGGAGGCAACCGAGAAACAGGCAGATAAGCTGGAAGAAGAATTTGCTAAACGTGAAAAAGACCCATACCGTCCTTTTACTGGTCCCGTAGATTATGGTCAGCTTTCCTTTGAATATCCGAAGACCTGGAGTGTTTATGTAGCTGAGGCAGCAACGTCTGGTGGTGATTATAATGCTTATTTCAATCCTTTGCAGGTGGAAGCAGTAAGCAAGGAAACGATAAATGCGCTTAGGGTTTATATTCTTAATAAAGGGTTTGATGAAGTGACGAAAAAATATCAGAAGTATGTAGATGATGAAGACAATCCTTTGAAGATTGAATCAGTGACGATTGGCAGAAAGAATAATATAACGGCGAATCGTTATTCTGGGACGATTCCGGATACAGAGCTTTCAGGCTTTATTGTAACTTTCAAGATTCGCGATAAGACTGTAATTCTCCAGACTGATTCGGTATTATTTGAGGAAGATTTTAATCGTGTACTCGGTACGGTAACATTTAACGAATAGATTTGTGATATAATGGGGGTATGGATAAGGAGGTTGACGGTATTTTGGTGGCGGCGCATGAGCTGAAGGCTCCGCTTGCGGTACTAAGGCAACTGGCCTTTTCTCTTGATGAAATGAGCCTTACTAATGAGCATATACGTGCGGAAATGATTAGTGTTTCAGAGCGAGCGATTAGACAAGTAAATGATCTTTCTAAGGTGCGACGTCTGGAAGATGGGCTCTTTGAGATGGAACCGGTAGCGATTAGAGCGGTATGCGATGAAGTGACAGACGAGCTAAACCATCTATTTGTAGGTGAAAAGAAGGGTTTGATTGTGCGGTATACTAATAAGGCCCGATTAGTGTCAGCAAATCGGGAACTACTGAGGAGCGTAATATATAATTTTCTAATTAACGCAATGCATTATGCTGATAAAAAGACCAAGGCGGAGCTTTTAGTAAAAGATCATCACGATAAAGTGAAAGTGGTAATTCGGGATTTTGGACCGGAGTTGCCTTGGGAAATTCGACAGGAAATGAAACAAGGTTGGATTTCTAAACCAACTTCGATTGCGATGCGGCCGGGTTCTTCGGGACTAGGACTTTTTATCGCTTCAAAGTTTTCCAAGTATATGAATGCTGAGGTGGGGGCTGTGCGGCATCGTGATGGCACGAGCTTTTTCGTAGAATTACCAATTTCTAAACAAGCGAGTTTATTCTAATGATATATATTATAGATGATGATGAAATAATGGCGGAATGTATTGAAAAAGCTTGTAAGAAACCAGCGAAAAGTTTTTCGAATGCCATTGAAGCGATGTTAGATATTGCTGGAGGAGAAATTCCGGAATTAATCTTTCTAGATATTCTTCTAGACGGGCCAGATGGATTTACGTTTCTAGATGAACTGATGTCGTATCCGGATACGAAGAAAATACCAATTGTGATCGTTTCGTCTCTAGATTTCAAAGATAAAAATTTGACTGAGTATGGCGTGGTAGGGGTGCTGGATAAGGATAAAATGACGCCAGAGGAAATAAGCAGCTATGTCGACAAATACGCCAGCCAGTAAAGATTATCGGACTTTGGGTTATGTAATTAGACGTACTAATTACGGTGAGGCGGATCGGATTTTGAATCTTATTACGCCGCTTGGTAAGAAAACGGTAATTGCGAAAGGCGTTAGAAAAAGTAAATCAAAGCTAGCAGGCAGTATTGAGTTGTTTGCTTTGACGGATTTTAATATACATCAAGGAAAGTCGGAATTTGGTATTGTGACTGGCGCAAAGATGGTAAAGTTTTTTGGCGAAATTATGAAAGATATTACTAAAATGGAGCTAGCTGGTGTGTTTTTTAAAAAGATTGGGCAGGTGGCAGAGAGTTCAGATAATCCAGAATATTTTGAGATTCTAAATCAGTGTTTGGCTGAAATTGATGCTGGGGCGGATTTGAGGCTAGTAGAGGTGTGGTTTTCTTTGAATTTGAGACGGGCGGCGGGTGAAGAAATGAATTTATATCGAGATAGTGATGGGCAGAAACTAGTGGAAGACAAAAAGTATAATTATAACGGCGCAGAGGAAGTATTTGCAGAAAGTTCGGCGGGTGAATTTTCGGCAGACGAAATAAAAGTGATGAGACTGTGTGAAAAAATGAGTTTAGCAGCGTCTAGAAAAATAAAATATGATGACGAAATTATTTCGAAGGTGCTTTTCTTGGTGCGTTCTGTAAATCGATGAGATATGGTATAATTAGGGGGAATAGAAAGGAGAAAAATGGCAGATTTTAATAAAGTTTTAACGCCAGGTGATTATAAAAAAGGTGAACTGAATGTAGTGATAGAAATCCCTACTGGTTCGAATCATAAAATTGAGTGGGACCGTGAGCGGGCTTGCTTTATGCTAGATCGGGTAGAGCCGATGGATTTTGCGAAGCCTTGTAACTATGGATTTATTCCGCAAACGATTGACGAAGATGGTGATGAGCTGGATGTCTTGATGATTACCGATCAACCGCTCACGACTGGTATTTGGATGAAGGCGAAGATACTCGGGGTAATGAAATTCGTAGATGGTGGTGAAGTGGATGATAAGATTATTTGTGTACCAGCCGACGATCGCAATAACGGCGACGTCTATAATAAACTATCTGATTTGCCGAAGCGAACTTTGGAGCAAATTGAATTCCATTTTAACCATTACAAGGATTTGAAGAAACCTGGCACAACTAAGGTGAAGGCTTTTGAAGATATTAGTTCAGCGAAGAAAGTGATTGAAGCAGCAATTAAACGTTACGAGGAAGTACACCCGGAAGTTGCATTTAAAAAGGGTGTAGAAGAAACGGTGAAGGCGGTGAAAAAAGCTGTAGAAGAATTCTAAAAATAGTGGACAAAAAAATACGGCGTTTTAGACGCCGTATTTTTGTTTAGATTAATTATTCTTCGTCGACTTTTTCGGAGCCGTCTTCACTTTCGCCTCCGTTACCATCGTCTGTGTCTTCGACGTTGTGGTTTTTGAGTTGTTCCATAAACTCAATGTTTTCTTTGACGTCGGAAGCCTTGAGATTTTCATATTGATCTGCTTTGGCGGTCAAAACGATGTACTTACCATTTAGCTCCATTGATTCGTAGCCTTCTGGTAATTCGTCTTCTTTAGCTTTGTCGTAAGCAGCTTTAGCAGCGTCTTCATTGGCATATTCGTAGTAGGTCTTGAGACTGGTGATTGATTCATCTTTGTACTCGTAGACTTCATGCGCCTTGACTGGTTCGCTGGTTTCGTCACCAGTACCAGTGCCGGTTTCCATCGAAAGAACTAGTTTAGTGTCATCGGACTTGAAATAATCATCATTTAGAGTATTTCCTTTACCGATTACTACGACTGCAATCACGACAATCACGACCACTACAGCTACTGCTGCGCAGATGCCGAGAATTAAATTGTTGTTATTTGACTTTTTAGCCATAATATTTCTCCTTTTATAGTTATATATTAGCACTAACGTATTAGTTTGACAAGAGTTTTTACAACTTAGAAATGTCGACGCGAGTTTGCTTAGTGGTGTCGCGATCACGAACGGTAACAGTGCTGTCTTCCAAGGTGTCGAAATCTATCACTATACATTTAGGTGTGCCGATTTCGTCTTGCTTTTTGTAACGCTTACCGATGTTACCAGAATCATCCCAAGTGACATTGCCGTATTTTTTACGAAGCTTTTTGTATACTTCTTGGGCTTTTTTGACGAGCTCAGGTTTGTTTTTTAGTAGTGGGGAAACACAGTATTTGTATGGGGCGAGTTCTTCTGGTAGTTTCAAGATAATGCGTTTATCATCACCTTTACCTTCTTCCGTGTAAGCAGTAGATAGTATTGCGAGGAAGAGACGTTCAACGCCAATAGATGGTTCAATTACGTGTGGAGTAAAGGTTTCGCCAGTGATTTTATCACGGTATTCCATGGATTTACCGGATTCGCGAGCGATGTTGCCGAGGTCAAAATCAGTACGATAAGCTAGACCCATGAGCTCACCTTCGCCGTTTGGATAATCAAACATGAAGTCGATGGTGCGTTTGGAATAATGGGCACGATCGGCGGCTGGGACATCGAGTTCGTGGAGATTCTTAGCTGGTAAGCCGAGGACTCCTTCTAGGAAGTCGTGTTGGAGCTTTCGCATTTTTTCGAAATTTTCTTCCCAAGTTTTGGGGTTTACAAAATACTCGATTTCCATCTGGCTACATTCGCGGTCACGTAGGATGAAGTCACGCGGGCTGATCTCGTTTCGAAAGGCTTTGCCTTGCTGAGCGATGCCGAAAGGAATGTCTGGATAAAAAGCGTCAACGACGTTTTTGAAATTAGTAAAAATGCCTTGAGCCGTTTCAGGACGAAGATACGCGATGTTTTTGTCGGCAATCTCTTTGTCATCGTCTGGTAAGACAGCGCCAACGTGAGTTTCGAACATCATGTTGAATTTGCGAATCGGACCCCAGTTTTCTTTGCCACAATTCGGACACTTAGTATGAGTGTTTAAGAATTCTTCCGTGGTGATGGATTCTGAGAAACCTTCGGTGATTTTATCAGCGCGAAAACGCGATTTACATTCTTTGCATTCGACGAGTGGATCGGCGAAAGTGGCGGTGTGCCCAGAAGCGACCCAGGTACGAGGGTTCATAATAATGGCGGCGTCGACACCGTACATGTCCTCTCGGTCTTCGACGAAGAATTTCCACCATTCGTCCATAATTTTTTTCTTGACGGTGACACCAAGCGGGCCAAAGTCCCAGGTACCGGCCATGCCACCATAAACGTCGCTCCCGGGAAAAATAAAACCGCGGCGTTTACATAAGCTCACAATATTATCTAATTTACTCATGGGGCTATTATACCATAGACCGAGGTATCTTTAAAGGCATTAGAAGACTACCAAATATATAATTCTTCATATCTCAGGAGCTTCGCGATGTGATAATCTGGCGATTATATCACATCGCTCCGCCCTTGCGGCGGCAAAATCATAGATTTTGCCTTTATATCCTTCGATATAAAGAATTATATATTTGGTATCTTTTTGGCTTCAAAGAGAACGGTTGGTACAGCTGGTGGGGGAGTGAAATCGATAGGTTTGAGAGGCAAACGGATTCTGGTAGTGTAATGTTGAGTTAACTCTAAGCCAAGCTGGGAAGTGTAATGTCTGGGGGTGTTTAGAAGTTTAAGAGCGAATTGCTTTTGGAGGATGAGGTAAAAGGATTCGGGCGGATTATCTGATTCGATGAGTTTATGAATGATTTTTGAACTGAGATGAAATGGGGGATTACTAAAAACTTTATATGGTGTACTTGGCAATTTGTAGTCTAGGAAGTCTTGATTAACAATAGTGACGTTTTCAATGTGGTGCTTTTTTAGATTGGTTTGTAATTTTTTGACGGCTAGCTCATCTGGTTCGATAGCGATGACTTGGCTAACGCGATGAGCAAGGGCACTAGTGATGACGCCAGAGCCAGCTCCGATTTCAACTACGAGATCACGCTTTTTGAGATTGGAATGCCCAATCAAAATCAGAGCCAAGCGAGGAGATTTGAGAAAATGTTGGGAAAGCTCAGGGTTTCGCATTTAATCGGCCCAGAAATCTTCGGGGTTTGAAATTACGTCGACGTTGATAACTTCGGTTTCGCCGGTTTCGAAGTTTTTAGCTTCGAGGGTTTCGGAATTTACTTCGTTTTCGCCAATCACGATACCATTTTTGGCGAGTTTAGAAGCATAGGTGAGTTTGTCACCAAGTTTCTTATCGGTAAAGACGATAGTGGTGCTGTGACCTTTGTCGCGAAGCTTTTTGGCAACGTTCATACTTTCGTCGAATTCGTGTTCGGAAACGGGAATGATAGCATAGTCGATTAAGCCGGTCTCAGATTCTTTAAGCAGGGATTTTTCGTTGAGGACGTAGAAGAGGCGGGTAAGGCCGATGGAACCGCCGACGCCAGGGAAGGATTTTTCGGAAAAGAATTTGGTGAGATTGTCGTAGCGACCACCACCACAGACAGAGCCGATGTTTTTATACTCTGGGAGGATGAATTCGAAGACGGTACCAGTGTAATAGTCGAGACCGCGGACAATCTTCATGTCGGCGGAAATTTCGGACTTGTCTTCGGTTGATTCGAGGAGATAGAGAACTTGATCGAGTTCATTTACGCCTTCTGTGAATGTTTCGTTATCGATTTCTAAGTTATTTAGCTCTTTGATTACAAAGGAACGCTCGCCGTTTAGTTCGATGAAGCTGAGTAATTTTTTAACGGTATCTTTTTTTAGACCGAGTTCTTCGAAGTCCATTTTGGTTTTTTCGGGAGTGACCTTTTCGGAATGATCGATGATGCTAAAAATTTCGTCGGATTTATCAGAGATTTCAAGAGCTTCGAGAAGGCCGGAGAGGATTTTGCGGTTATTGATGCGAGCAAGAACTGGAGTATTTAAACCGAAGGCCTTGAAAGTGGAAAGAAGCGTGGAGATGATGTCGGCATCATAGGCGATAGGTAGGGTTTCACGGCCGATCACATCGATATCGCATTGATAGAATTCACGGAAGCGGCCTTTCTGAGCGCGTTCGCCGCGGAAGTCTAGACCAATTTGCGAAACTTTGAATGGAAAGACGAGATCGTTCTCGTGTTCGATGATATAGCGGGCGAGAGGAACAGTATGGTCGAAACGTAAAGCTTGGTTAGATGCGTCTTCTGACTCGGTGGTTTTGACAAGTTTGTAAATTTGTTTTTCGGTATCGCCGCCAGCTTTGGCAAGTAAAACTTCGGTGCGCTCGATCGAGGGAGTTTCAACGTCAACGTAACCGTGATTTCTATAGATTTCAGCAATCTGGTTTTTCAGACGGTTAAAAGTTGCTTGAGCTTTTGGTAGTAATTCTTGAGCGCCAGAAATGGGGGCGGTATTGATTTTACTTTTCATACTTTTCATTATAACACAAGTGTGCTATAATGGTAATTGCTGTGGCGCTGTAGCTCAGCTGGTAGAGCAGAGGCCTGAAGAGCCTTGTGTCACTGGTTCAAGTCCAGTCGGCGCCACCAATTGTTTTACAGGACGAGCAGTATGAAGATGGGCGGTTAGCTCAGCTGGCTAGAGCGCGTCTTTGACGTAGACGAGGTCACAGGTTCAACTCCTGTATCGCCCACCATTAAAAATTTGGGTCAGTAGCTCAGCTGGTTAGAGCACGGGCCTTTTAAGCCCGGTGTCGAGGGTTCGAGCCCCTCCTGACTCACCATTTCGTTTCAGAAGCCGGCATCTCGGCTTTTTTCGTGCTCGCTTTATCAATAATAGCGCTTCGCACGAAGAAAAAACCAATCTGCCGGCTTCTGAGACGAAATGATTAGTGTGGGGAACGAACCCGTAGGGTTCGCTCGCAGTAGGAGCTGAGAGAAAAAGAAGAATTAATTCTTCTTTTTCTGAGGCGACGCCCTGCGAAAGATTTTTGCGAAGCAAAAATCTATGCCCCTCCTGACTTAATACGTTGATTCTGAAAAATCGATTTTACAGATTTTTTGAAAACTGGTTATGCTATTTACAAAAATTAAAAAGTAGTTTACAATAAAATTGCTATAGTAAATATTAACGTTAATATTTAACCCTATGAAGGTCATACAATATTATAAGGAAAATTGAGTAATATGAAAGATAGGAAAGCAAAACATAAAATCAGTAGTGCTAGTTTAGCTACAGCTGGACTGGTAAGCTAAACTACTATCACTGGTCTAGCATTAGCTTCTACCTACGTCTCTGCAGATGATGTGGTAGATAACGTAGCCATTACCGTCCCAGTCTCATGTACTATGAGTGGAAATGGTATGAATAGCCACACAAGAGAAGTAGTAAATGGCACTTATGAATCAGAAATAGGTTCTACTACCATTAAGGTAATTTGTAACGATAATAGTGGCTTTTCCATCTATGCTACCGGCTTTACTGGTGAAACTATCGCAGATACTAATAGTAATAAGCTAGTAGGAACAGTAGCAAGTGGTACTGCTACTATTGATACTGGTACTGCCACTTCTGCTGGAGACCCAGACGTTAGCAATTGGGCGGTGAAACTCACAGCTACGTCGGGAGCTAATGTAAACTATCCGCTTACCATTTCTACTGGCTATGACGCTTACCACGAAGTACCTAATACTTGGACAAAGGTAGCTACAAGGACAGCTGGAACTGACGTAGGAACTAATGCCGAAGGTTCTACTATGACTACTACCTATGCAGCTTACATAAGTAAGACTCAACCAGCCGATACTTATACTGGTAAGGTTAAATATACTTTAGTGCATCCGAATGATGCTCCGGCACCAAAAGTATTGCCACCAGCTCCAACATCTTGTAATACTCCAGTACCAAACATTACCTATATGCAAGATATCACCAGCTCTAACAAATCTACTGTTCTAGCATCACTTACTGAGGATGCTCCATATTACTTAAGAGATTCTCGTGATGAAGAACCTTACTGTGTATCTAAGCTTAAAGACGGTAACCTATGGCTTCTAGATAATCTTAGATTAGACTTAAGCGATGCTGATACATTAGCTGCTGTAGCAGAAACTAATACTAATGCTTCTGCCACTACACTCGGCTACTTAAAGAATGGTGGTGGTTCTACAGATAGTTCCTCTCCACTATATAAATATGCTAAAACTGGCATAGTAGAATGGACTGATAGCCCAACCTATGCTTCAGGCCGCAGCTATTCAGATCCACTTATTGCTACCAGTGGTAGTGGTTGGTCTAAAGACACTACCACTACTAGCTATGGCAATGGTTCTGGTAAGATAGGTGTCTACTATAACTTCTGTGCCGCTAGTGCAGGCTCTTACTGCTATGGCAATGGCACTGACTACGGCACATCTACTGGTAATGCTACTGAAGACCTCTGCCCATCTGGTTGGAGAATGCCAAGTGGGGGCTCTGCTGGTGAATATGGTGTTCTAAATAGCAATTATTACACTAATACTACGGCATCTAATATTGGTAGTTACCAATATGCGCTTTCTACTCCTTTGTCGGGCCGTTTCTACGATGGCTCGGCGTACAATCAGGGCTCGTACGGTAACTTCTGGCCTTCCACTAGGCTCAATAGCAACAACATGTACAGCCTCTACGTGAGTTCGTCAGTTGTAGTCCCCGCCAGCTACTACGATCGCTACAACGGTCTATCGATGAGATGCTTGCTCCAGTAGCCACGCCTCTGGCAGGATCACATTCTTCCTTGTTTTCCTTACTTTCTGCCCGCCGTTTTAAAATTGGAAGAACTTAAGTGACCGCGCATCAAGCGCGGTCGCGGGAAGATACTAGCGAACAATTTTTTTGAAACAAAAAAGAAGGCTTCGTCTCGGCGAATGCTTGCAATCTTGGACCTTATTACTTTTGTTTTATCACGATAAAACGTTGATGCTATGCATTAAAAAGAATATGCGGCAAAGCCTATCGTTCGTTACGTCACTGTGGACAATTCCTTTATAATATGGCTTCATATGAGTATGAAGTGTTTTTGTGGTGCTTTTATGTTTTAAAATGGTGTATAATAAGTAGGAGGAGATAAAATGGGAAACATAATACTTACAGGAGATAGACCAACAGGAAAGCTCCATATAGGACACTATGTAGGAAGCTTGAAAGCTCGCGTTGCAATGCAAAATCAAGGTGATTATGATAATTTCTTTTTGATGATTGCGGATGCTCAGGCTCTAACCGATAACGCAGATAATCCTGACAAAATTCGCGAGAGCGTAAAGGAAGTAATGCTGGACTATTTAGCTGTAGGTTTGGATCCGAAGAAAGTAACTTTCTTTATCCAGTCTATGATTCCTGCTCTTCCCGAGCTCACAATGTATTATATGAATCTGGTTTCATACAATCGCGTGCTTCGTAACCCAACTGTCAAAACTGAAATTAGTACAAAGAATTTTGGTAAGGGTGTGCCGATTGGATTCATTAATTATCCAGTATCTCAGGCTGCCGATATTACTGCCTTTAAGGCTAATTTGATTCCGGTTGGCGAAGATCAGGAGCCAATGCTTGAGCAGACACGTGAAATTGTCCGTTCATTTAATCGTATTTACAAAACTGATACTTTGGTTGAATGTAAAGCGGTGCTTCCTGAGAACGAAGCATGTTTCCGCTTGCCGGGTACTGATGGCAACGAAAAAATGAGCAAATCAATTGGGAATTGTATTTATCTTTCCGATGATGAAAAGACTATCAAGAAAAAAATCAATAACATCGTTTCTTTCCCGAGGGAAATAAATGAGCCTGGTATACTAGAAAATAATGTTATTTTCACCTATCTTGATGCGTTTGTGACGGACGATTCGTTTAAAGAGTTTTATCCGGAGTTCCAAAATCTCGACGAGCTTAAAGACGCTTATAAAAAAGGCGGGATTGGCGATGGAAGAGTAAAGAAATTTTTGTTTGACGTAATCAATAAGGAGCTTACTCCGATTCGCGAGCGCAGAGAAGAGTTTGCTAAAACAGCGGATGTGATGAAGATTCTAAAAGAGGGAACCATTGCTGCGAACAAAGCAGCAGAAAGTACCCTCCTAGAAGTCAAAAAGGCAATGAAGATCGATTATTTCGATTAAGTACTATCAAGCATGCGAAGAGAGCCTGCTTTTGGTTTTTGAATATTTGTAGGTGAGGTAGACTTTTACGTAGTAATAGTTTTTAGCGTAAGGTTACTTCTTTCTCAGAAAGGTGAGGTAGTAGCCGCAACTGACGAGGCCAGCGCCGCCGATGATGTTGCCGAGAGTGACTGGCAAAAGATTATTAATTAGAAACATACCGAGATTGAGATTTTCCAGAGCGACGCCGTTTTTGGCAGCAACGAGTAGGCCGGCAGGTCCATAAAACATATTAGCTACGGAATGTTCAAAACCACACAGCACGAATAGCATGATGGGGCCAAAGATGGCGAGGATTTTGCCAGAAATGGTTTCGGCGCCAAAGGACATCCAGACGGCGATGCAGACGAGGAAATTACAGAGAATGCCGCGGAAGAGGGCTTCGAGAAATCCGAGATTGGATTTTGCTGTGGCGGTGGCGATAACAGTATCAGAAATGCTATCGAATAAACCGCTAAATACTACCAGCAATGTAACAATTAAAGCGCCTAGGAAATTGCCGAGAAAAACTAGGCACCAATTTTTTAAAAGCTGTTTTAAAGTGATCTCTTTTTTAAGTAGGGCAGTAATCATGAGATTGTTGCCGGTAAAGAGTTCGCTACCGGCGATGACTACCATGATGAGTCCGACGGGAAAAATTAGGGCGCCGACGATTTTGCCGCCGTAGACGTTGCCAAAGGTGGCACCGACTCCAGCGAGAGCGATGAAGGCGCCGGCAAAGGCACCGAGAAGTAGCATTTGAAAAGCAGATAGATTGGCCTTCGCCTTTCCGGTCGCGACAGATTTTTTGGCAATTTCATTTGGTAATAACATAAAACCTCCTATATATAATATATATTATACAACAGAATCTTATGAATAAAAAAATCCCCTCGTTAAGAGGGGATTTTCTGAATAAAATTATTTCTTGTCGGCCATTTTGTCGGTGTTTTTCCAGATACGGATAAACATCATGATGATTTCGAAGATGAAGCGGACGATGATAGGGCCAAGGAGCAATTTTTCGAAGAAATCTAGGATACAACTGCCAGCATTGGAACCAGCCACGCCAATCATGATGAGCGAATTGATAGACGTGAGAATGACGTAGATGAGGGCAGCGTAGTAGAATAGTTTGGCGAGAGCTTCGATATGAATCATGTCGCCGGATAAGTAATCTTTAAGAGTTTTGAGGGAACCCTTGAAGTCAGTTTTGGATTTGATAAAGAGGAAGTAGATAAGGATGCTTCCTACGATAGCAAGAATGCTGGCCACGATAGTCCAAATGAGGATACCCTGCATGGCACTGTTGGTGCTATTCATGCTACTTGTTAGTTGGTCTTGTAATTGAGTATAATAATCACCCATTAATAACTCCTTTTATTATATTGTCATGATTATACCATAAAAAATTTCAAAATGTGAGAAATAATTATATAATAAAAACATGAATAGAGTACCACTTGCGGAACGAATGAGGCCGACTAAACTGCCTGAGGTGGTGGGACAGGATGAGATTATCGGAGAAGGTAAAATTTTGACGGAAATTGTCAAGAAGGGTGAACCGGTGAATTTGATTTTTTGGGGTCCGCCGGGGACGGGGAAAACGACTCTCGCACGGATTTTGGCACATGAATTTAAGGCGGATTTTGTGGAAATTTCAGCGGTGACAGCTGGCAAAAAAGACGTAGAAGAAGTGGTAGCAAGGGCGAAACTAAATTGGAATTTGAAGACACGGACTGTGTTATTTGTGGATGAGATTCATCGGTTTAACAAGGCACAGCAGGATGCGTTTTTGCCACATGTGGAGTCTGGGTTGATTACTTTAATTGGAGCGACAACGGAAAACCCATCATTTGAGGTAATTTCGCCACTTCTTAGTCGGTCACGAGTGGTGGTGATTAAGGCATTATCGAAGGATTCGATACTTGAGGTATTAAAACGAGCAGTAAAAGCCGAAAAAGCAACTAAAAGAGTCAGTAAAAAAGCTTTAGATTTGATTGCCGAGATGTCGGGCGGAGATGCAAGAGGAGCGTTGGGGGATTTGGAGTTGGCGCTTTCTTTGGCTGATAAAGTGGACGAGAAGGTAGTAGAGGAAGCGGTGGGGCGAAAACTGCCTGGATATGATAAGAAAGGCGATAATCATTATGATACGATTTCGGCTTTTATAAAGTCGATGCGAGGTTCGGATACGGACGCGGCGCTTTATTATTTGGCGCGGATGGTAGAAGCCGGGGAAGATCCGAAGTTTATTGCTCGGCGGATGGTGATTTTTGCGTCGGAAGACATCGGCCTTGCTGGAAATGGTGCACTCAGCCTTGCGACGGCATGTTTTCAGGCGGTGGAAAGAGTAGGAATGCCAGAATCTGGGTTGATACTGGCGCATACTTGT
Organism: Candidatus Saccharimonadota bacterium; assembly: GCA_017511205.1. Taxonomy (GTDB): domain Bacteria; phylum Patescibacteriota; class Saccharimonadia; order Saccharimonadales; family Saccharimonadaceae; genus Nanosyncoccus. The sequence continues at coordinate 105,909 of JAFWLE010000007.1, read as the reverse complement.
ATTGCGCTGTCTAAGTCAAAAAAGAATCGGGATTCGGCGGATGCGTGGTACAAGGCTCTAGATTTAGCACGAAAAACACGAGGGGAGCCGGTGCCAATTTGGCTTCGGAATGCACCGACTAAATTGATGAAGGATTTGGGATATGGTAAAGGTCAAAAATGGGAGTCGGGATTTCACCTCGATAAAAACTACTTGCCTGATGCTATCAAAGACGAGAAGATATTTAGAACCAAGTAAGGTTAATTTTAGCTTTCTAGGCCGGCATCAAAGTAGGCTTTGACGTAGTCCCAACCCCAGCCGAGGTCAAATCCAGAGCTGGTGTAGTTGTTAAATTTGAAGTATGGCATGCCCTCAATGAGTTTGGCGCTCTTTTCGGCATTTTGTTTGATTTCAGGAAGCGGAGTCTGGTCTTCGACGCATTTTTCGAATTCTTCGCCGAGACCAATTTGCTTGCCTATCTTGGTCCAGTAGCTGGCGTCTAATTTAGCCATGTTAGCGATTGAAGATTTGCCACCTTCTTTGAAGAAGTCGTTCCAAACAGTGGTGATGGCAAGATTGTAATAATCCCAGAATTTGCCTTCGTTTTTAGCGCAATAGGTAGCGACGGCGGAGTAACGGGAGTGCAAGGGGTTTGACTGACCATATTCGAAGAGGAAGTCGGAAAGGCGAATTTCAACGAGGACATCGTTTTTCTCAATGTAATCTTTGAATTCTTCTTCGTGTTCGACAATGGCGTTTTCGAAGGCGACACAATATGGGCAGACTAAATCGGAATAAATAATAAAGTAGTTTTTGGCGTCGGGATTGCCGATGGTCATCTGTTCATCCCAGACCTTGTCAGAGTTTGACGGTTTGGCAGTAACACTGATAATAATGGCAGCAATGATAATTGCAACAATCGCAACGATACCGATGATTCTAAGCGCTTTTTTCACGAGCCTCCTTTTTTCGTAAATACTTTTCATTTACTATTGTAACATATGTTTCCTCGCCGAGACGTTTTAATGATAAAATTGCAATAATAATGGCGAGCCAAGTGACAATGGTGGAGACGGCGCCCGTGATAGCGAGACCACCGGTAGAGAAGATAGCACCAATGAGGGGGGTGAGTAAAGTAGCGCCGCAGGTGGGGCAGCCGGCGCCGAGAGCAATAAGGCCAGTAATGATACCAGCTTTTTCGAGATTGGCGGAGTCGGTGGAATCGGCTTTTTGACGTTTTTTACCCCATAATAAGACGATGAGACCGATGAGGATACCTTGGAGGATTGAAATGGCAAAAATTGGTAGCCAATCGAGAAAAGGTTGATTGACGCCAAAAATAGCGAGAAAACTTTGGAGGGGGATTTCGAGACATTTGGGAAAACCGAGAATACCCATAAGCTCGAATTTGGCGAAACCGCCGGATAGCATATTCATGAGGGTGCCAAAAAAGATGAAGCTAGGGATAAACCCATACCAAAAACGTTTTTCTTTAGTGGCAAGTAGAATGCCTTTACCTGCTAAGACGAATTCGTCTAGCCATTTCCTCCAATTCATATGTAATATATTATCATAAGTTTTTAGGCTTTGTCAATATTTTTTTGTTCGGTTTTTGAGGTTTTACCTCTGTTATCTTGAAAAAATATTATAACATAAAGATTTTGAAAAAACAAGATTGACAGAAAATATGCCTATGCTAAAATAAGATTAGTTTGGACTGGATCCAACGTTGAAAGTAGTCCAAACCGGAGGATGTGTCTCGCCAGTTGGTTGGGCAATTGGTGAAAGGGTGGTAGAATATGGAGTTATTTGGCTAAGTGTTTTGACCCACCTAGGAATTGTGCATGAAGACCCGCTGGATTGCGGGTTTTTACTTTTTATGCTATAATGTAGGTATGAATAAGAAGTTCAAATGGACTTTACTTTTCGGAATGGCCTTTTTGCTGAGTTTTTTGGTGGCAGTTCTCTTAAGTGCGGCAACGAGATCGACTTTTGCTCAGGGAGATGATGAAAGTATGTTTCAAAAGATGGGCGAGATGAGTTTTGTGACATTTTACGATGAAGGAAAGAAATTGACAGTAAAAACAGAAGCGAAAACTGTAGGTGAGGCACTAGATAGGGCAAATATTCTGATTAATCAGGGTGATATCGTAGAACCGAGTGTAGATTCCGAGATAAACATGGATAATTTCTTTATCAACATCCACCGAGCTAGGCCAGTGATGGTAAGAGATGGGGTAGTGGAAAAGTATTTGATGTCGGCGAGTTTTGATGCGAAAACGGTGGCGGAAGAGGCGGGATTTACTATTTATGACGGTGACGAGATCAAAATTGCTTCAAATAATAATTTTTTGGAGACTGGACTTTCGACCATTTATGAGATTACTAGAAATGGCGGTCGAGTTTTGACGGTGGATGAAGAGATTCCGTTTAAAGAGGAAACGGTAAAAGATTATGACCTTAAGCCAGAGATGTCTGAAGTACGACAATTAGGCGAGGTGGGGACAAAACGCTTGTCTTATAATGTATTATATAAAGACGGGAAAGAGATATCGAGAGAGCTAATTGGGGAAGAAACTATTCGAAATCCGGTGAATAGAATCGTGGCGGTGGGTGCCAGTGAGATAGAGAGGCATCCTTTGACCGTGGGGATGGGGCGGAATTATTATACTGTAAAAAAGTCGGATGGTTCGACGGTGCTTCGGCAAGAGACATATTATGATTTGAATATGAACGTGGTGATTAGATATTGTGGAAAGAGCTATACGGTAAGAGAAGATGGGGCAAAAGTGGATCAGGATGGTTATATCTTAGTGGCGGCGAATTTGAAGCGGTATCCGCGCTGTTCGGTGGTGGAGACTTCGCTGGGCCCGGGGAAAGTATACGATACCGGTGGATTTGCCGCCGGGAATCCAGAACAATTTGATCTAGCGACGGATTGGTCCAATCATGATGGAGTGTAGACTATCATGAAGAACAATAAGGCTCTAGGTCAGCATTGGTTGAAAAATCGGACGATATTAGACGAGATTGCGGAGCTGTCGGGCGAAGGGGTGTTATGCGTGGAGATTGGACCAGGATTAGGGTTTTTGACGTCTTCGCTCTTAAAGCGATTTGATAAGGTGATTGCGGTAGAATTTGATGCGGAGCTGGCTAAGAAGTTACCGGGATCGTTTCCGGGGAAGAATTTGGAAGTGGTGAATGAAGATATTTTGAAATATGATTTTTTGGAGGTGTCACAGCCTTATGTGATAGCTGGAAATATACCGTATTATATTACTTCGCCGATTATTGAAAAAGTTTTGACGCTAGCGAATTTGCCGGAAAGAGTGGTGCTTTTAATGCAAAAAGAGGTGGCAGAAAGAATTACGTCTGATAAAGAGACTTTGCTGTCGCTTTTTGTAAAAAACCGGGCGAAAGTGTGGACTGGCCCAGTGGTTTCTAAGGTGGAATTTACACCGCCACCGAAGGTGGATTCGCAAGTCTTAGTGATGGAGCCTTTGCCAAAACCAGTAGTCAAGGATGAAGTGTTTGATTTAATTAAGATTGGCTTTTCTTCACCACGTAAGAAATTAATACATAATTTGGCTAAATTGAAGTCAAAAGAAGAGCTCACGGAAATTTTTCAGGATCTGAAGATAGATGTGAATGCAAGGCCAGAGGATCTACATCTTATTGATTGGAATGATTTATACAAGAAAATAAAATGATAGATTGTTGTAAAAATTACAACATTTTTTAATGGGGGGTTGTAATTTTGGTGGCTGTGTGCTAGCTTAGCCCTAAAATTTGAAAGGGGTTATTATGGATAGAATCGGTAAGAAAGATTTTGACGGGTGGATTGAAGTAAAGAAAGCGGTTCATTGTAGAGGAGCTACGCCAACTATAGAAAAAGGAGAAATTTGGTGGAGCTCAGTTGGAGAAAATGTGGGTACTGAGATCTGTGGTAAAGGTAAGACGTTTAACAGACCAGTGATAATTTTTAGAAAACTTGATAAGTATAGTTTTTGGGCGATACCACTTACTTCTAAACTGCATGAGGGGAGTTGGTATGTACCATTTGAGTTTGATGGTAGAAAAGAGATAGCTGTAGTCTCTCAAATTGAATATATGAGTGTGTTTAGATTGAATAGAAAGATTGGGCAACTATCCAATTTGGATTATCAGAAAGTATATGATGGGTTTTATCGATTACTTTTATAAAAAAATACGCCCCAGTTTGAGGCTGGGGGATTGCGGGTAGTCCCGAATGTGGTTTCATTATACCAAAGTGATTATCGCTTGTCAAGGTAGGGCGGGAGGTGGTATAATGAGAGCATGTTAGATGTGAAATTTATTCGTGAGAACCTGGGGCTGGTGGAAAAATCAGCTAAAGAAAAAGGTTACAAAATTGACGTAAAGGAGGTAGTACGTCTAGACGATGAAAGAAAAAAAGAATTAGCGGAAGTAGAAGAGCTGAGAAAAGCTCGGAATGAGACAGCTGCCAAGATGAAGGGTGGCAAACCATCTGAGGAATTAATCAAAAAAGGTAAGAAAATCAAGGAAGATTTAGCGGCAAAAGAACAGGCGCTGGATTCAGCCGAAAAGAAGCTAAATGATATTTTGAAGTTGATACCGAACGTGATTTTTGATGACGTGCCGCTAGGTGGTGAAGAATGCTCGAAAGAAGTGAAGAAATGGGGTGATAATCACAAGACTGGTGTGGATCATTTAGACTATGCGACGAGTCGTGATTGGGTAGATTTTGAGAGGGGAGCGAAGGTTGCAGGTGCGAAATTCTACTATTTGAAGGGAGATTTGGCGTTACTTGAGAATGCGCTTCTTCAATATGGTTTATCGAAAGTTTTGGAACATGGGTTTACCTTTATGACGGTACCAGATATGGTGTCATCTAGAGTGCTAGAGGGTTGTGGATTTAATCCAAGGACTTCGGACCAGTCTGATGAATATTATATCGAGGGCGAAGATCTCGCGATGATTGCAACAGCGGAGATGCCACTGACTGGATATCATATGGACGAAATTTTAGATGAGGATAAATTGCCGCTTTTCTATGCAGGATATTCCGCATGCTTTAGAAAGGAAGCTGGAGCTTACGGCAAATATACACGCGGTCTATTCCGGGTACATCAGTTTAATAAACTAGAGATGTATGCTTTTTGTTTGCCAGAGCAGAGCAAGGAGATTCATGAGAAGATTTTGTCGATTGAGGAAGATATTTGGCAGGGACTAGAAATTCCGTATCACGTAATTAATATCGCAGCGGGAGATCTTGGTGCGCCGGCAGCGAAGAAGTACGACATGGAATACTGGTCACCGGTGAATCAAAAGTACCAGGAGATTACTAGTTGTTCGAATTGCACGGATTTTCAGGCGCGAGCGGTGAACGTGCGAGTACGGCGTAAAGATGGCACAGTGGAGTTTGTCCATACCCTCAACGGTACGGCAATTCCTTTGGCGCGAGCTTTAGTGGTTTTGATTGAAAATTATGCAAAAGAGAATGGTAAAATGAAGATACCAAAGGTGTTACAACCTTACATGGGTGGGAGAAAAGAGATTTAGAATTATCATAAAGGAGGAATATGATTGATAAAATAGAAATTACAGGTAGCGGTTACAAAGTAGAAGAACCACTGAGAAAATATGTTAAAAAACGTATTGGGAAGCTAGATCGGTATTTACCGAGACATGCGAAAAAGGATATCGTTTGCAAAGTAATTATAACTGGAATTGGTAAGGGTAAAAGTGATAAATACGAAGTGTCCGCGGCGATGGAGATTCCAGGTGGGAAGGTTTTAGCGGCGCGAGATGAGTGCTCAAATGAGTTTGCCGGTATTGATCTAATTGAAGCGAAGCTCACTGGGCAAATTCGACGTTACAAAGTTGAACAAAAGCCAGCGCGGCCGAAAAGGAGTCTAAAAAACCTCTTTCATAGAGGCAAATAATATGATAAAATAGTGGGCAGATTGGAGTTATATGGCGAAAAAAGAGAAAAAACCGACCGACAAATTGGCGGACAAGACAGCATTAACTAAATTTTTGCAGGGGGTGTTTGGTGATGCTGAGAAAAGAAGACTGAAAAAACTGTGGAAAAGAGCTCAGGCGATTACTAAGCTAGAGCCGAAATATGAGGCGATGAGCGACGACGAGCTGAAGGAACAGACGGAGGTTTTTCGTAAGAAAATCGATAAGGCCTTGAAGATTGCAAGGGCAGAACAGGGTATTAATAAAACTGGTAAAAAGCGCCCACCAGTGGATGATACAAAAATTTTAAACGAGATTCTGCCAGATGCTTTTGCGGTGGCACGGGAAGCGGCAAGAAGGGTATTAGGACTGAGACCTTATGACGTGCAGTTGATTGGTGGCATGGTATTACATGAAGGTGCAGTAGCAGAGATGAAGACGGGCGAAGGTAAAACGCTCGTGGCGATGCTCCCGGCATATCTTAATGGTTTGACTGGACGTGGAGTGCATGTAGTGACGGTGAACGATTATTTGGCGCAACGTGATGCGGGTTGGAATGGGCCAATTTATGATTTTCTAGGGCTTTCGGTTGGGGTAATAATTAATGAAGCGTCATTTATTTATGATGCAGAATACGAAAACGAAGAGCACGATGATGAGAGATTTGAACACTTGAAGCCATGTACGAGAAAAGAGGCATACGCGGCAGATGTGACTTATGGAACGAATAACGAGTTTGGGTTTGATTATCTGAGGGATAACATGACTTCAGAGGTGCAATATTTGAGACAGAGAGAGCTAAACTTTGCGATTGTGGATGAGGTAGATTCGATTTTGATCGATGAAGCAAGGACACCACTGATTATTAGTGCGCCGGCAGGTGATAATCCAGAATCGTATTATCAGTTTGCTAAGGTAGCGGCGCAGCTTAAACCAGATGACTACATTTTTGACGAAAAAAGGCGTAGTGTGACTTTGACAGACGCTGGTATTGATAAAGTTCAGAAGATTTTAGGCGTGGATAATTTGTATTCGACCAAAAATACGCGGTTAGTTTATCATTTGGAACAGGCGGTTCGGGCAGAAATTATCTTTAAGCGTGATAAAGATTATGTGGTCACAAATTCTGGTGAAGTAATCATTGTAGATGAACATACAGGGCGTTTGATGCAAGGTCGGCGTTATAACGAAGGTTTGCATCAGGCAATTGAGGCGAAAGAGGGTGTAGCGGTGAAGCAGGAGTCGATGACGCTCGCGACGATTTCGTTCCAGAATTTCTTCCGACTTTATAAGAAGCTATCTGGTATGACTGGTACGGCCTTTACAGAAGCTGAAGAGTTTCAGCAGATTTATGCGCTTGATGTGGTGCAGATTCCGCCGAACAAACCAATTATTAGGGTAGATAAAGACGATTTGATTTATCGAACAAAAGCTGGCAAGCTGAAGGCCATTGCAGAGGAGATCAAGAAATATCACGAGAAAGGTCAGCCGGTGCTAGTGGGTTCGGGTTCGATTGCAAATAACGAGGAGATTGCGCATTATCTAGATAAATATAATTTGCCGTATGAGCTTTTGAATGCGAAGAACAACGAACGTGAAGCGGCGATTATTGCAAAAGCGGGTGAAAAGGGTGCTATTACGCTTGCAACGAATATGGCAGGTCGTGGTACCGATATTAAGCTCGGTAAAGGTGTGAAGGAGTTAGGTGGGCTAGTAGTGATTGGCTCAGAGCGGCACGATTCAAGGCGGGTAGATAATCAGCTAAGAGGTCGTGGTGGTCGGCAAGGCGATCCAGGTACGACACAATTCTTCGTTTCGTGCGAAGATGATCTGATGCGGATTTTCCAGGGTGATAAGGTAAAAATGTTGATGGCTAGACTCGGGGTAGCGGAGGACGTGCCGATTCAAACGCGAGCGATTTCGAGGACTCTAGAATCTGCGCAGAAAAAGATTGAAGGTATTAACTTTGACTCCCGGAAGAACGTGGTGCAGTATGATAACGTGATTAATCGGCATCGTAAAGTGGTGTATGCAATGCGCCGCAAGATCCTAGAAGGAGATGATATTTATCCAGAAATCAAGCGTCTCATGAAGGATGAAGCAGAGACTTTGACGGAATTTTCTTCGAGAGTAAATAAGAACTTTGATGAGGAATTTAAGGCGGTGTTTGATTTCGACGATGATTTGATTCATGGTATTGGTGTGACGCGTAAAGAAAAAGACCGCGAGAAGAAGGCTTTAGAAGCAATTGAGGAGGCTTACAAGAAGAAGGAAGACGAATTTGGCGCAGAGACGATGCGAAAAGTAGAGCGAGAAGTATACTTGAAAGTACTTGATACCTTATGGATGCAGCATCTTGAGAATATGCAGCATTTACGCGAAGGGATTCATTGGCGCTCGGTAGGGCAGAGGGATCCGCTAGTGGAATATCGTTCAGAATCACAGAAGCTATTTGATGGCCTGCAACGGAATTTGCGTGAGGAAGTTTTGAAGATTCTACTTTCGATTACACCGACAGAAGCAGTAGAAGATAATGTGACGGATGGTGAAGAGTACGAATCTGATCTTACAAAGATGGCAGAAACTCAGACTGAGAGGGGCGTGAATGAGGTTTCGAAAGGTGAGAAGAATTTAGATTCAGAATTTTCGGACAAAAAATCAGCAAAAACGGAGAGTTCATCTAGAGGTGCGGCTAAAAAAACTAGTAAGAAGAAAAAGAAGTCGGGGAATAAGAAAAACCGGTCGAACCGTAAGAAGAAATAGCTAGACCTATTTGGCGCGGTGCTAGATTGATTCGGAGGCAAAAATGAAACATTCGGTAGAGGAAATTAAGCTAAAAAATGGAGCTAGGGGACTTCTTATTGATATACCGGGTGCTTCGGTGATGTCTACGAGAGTACAATTCCGAGCGGGGATGCTTTATGCTAAGAGCAAAGACGTTTACGAAATACCGCACGTAGTGGAACATTTGGCTTTTGGTGCGAATGCGAAATTTAAGGATGAGCAAGCTTTTGAGGCGGAGTTCACCAAAAATGGGGCGTATCACAATGCTTGGACTTCGGATATTTCGGTGTGCTACGAGACGGAATGCGCGGATTTTGAGTGGGAACGGATTATGGATTTACAGAAAGTGTCGATCTGCGAGCCACGATTTAACGAGGAAGAATTGAAATCCGAAAAAGCGAATGTGCGTTCGGAGCTGACGGGATATATGAATGATTATTATCGACTATTGTGGCCACGGGTACAGCAGGCAGTGGGGGAGGATATTCTGGATCTTTCGGAGAGAATTAAGACTTTGCCAAATATTGAGCTAAAGGATATCCGTGAGCATTATCGTAGAACACATACGGCGAAAAATATGATGTTTATTATTGCTGGACGTCTACGTGGACGGAAACGTAAAATAGTTCGAATGTTAGAAGATTGGGATTTAAAGGAGGGGCGAGAGTTTGAAATCCCCTTGACGGATTTGCATTCATCAGAAGCAGTCTCGATTCGGCGGAAGGATGCGTCGAACATTACGTTTGGGTTTTCTCTAGTGACACCGCGTCATTTAGAGACAAAAGAAGTGTTTGCGATGAACTGTTTAAATCAAATTTTGAATGGCACTACGAACTCACGGATTTTTGGTACGGCGAGGAAACGGGGGCTAGTCTATGGTATGGGCTCTTCGGTGGCTTCGAATGCGCATAATTCTTATTGGGATTTTGATGGGGAAGTGAATATGGAAAATGCTGAAGAGCTATTTGCTCTGATTCAAACAGAATTGATGCGGGCGCTGAATGGTGAAATTTTAGATATGGATTTTTTGGCGGCAAAATCATACGCGCTCGGTAGATTTCAGATGGGGGCGCAAATGCCATCGCAAATCGCGGATTATTATGCGGAGGGATACTTTACTAACGGCACAATTGAAAGATATGACAACATGCCGGATCTCATTAAATCGATTGATAAGTTTGATATGATTGAACTTGCCCGGGAATTCGCGGGATCGGGCATCAAAGGATTCGCGGCCGTATCATCTGCAGAAAAAGCCTTTATATCACAGTTGGAAACTAGGTTAAACTTCTAATAGAAAAATGTTCGCTTCTTCGCTTGCGCCAGGAAGTTTTTTATAAATTTTCGGGCGAAAAATTTCAAACTGTCCACTTCGTGGAATTGAAATTTTTCTAAAATTTATAAAAAACTTCTTGGGCGCGCTTTATGCTCACATTTTTTCTATTAGAAGTTTGTACTGGTCGCCGCGATCGTAAACGTTTTTGAACATGTCGAATGAGGCGGCGGAAGGAGACATCAGGACGATGGCGGGTTTGAGTAACTTGGCTTTTTCGCGAGCCGTATTGATGGCTTCTTCCAGGGATTCTACGGTGGTGAATCTGGCGTCTTTGTATCTTCTGGCGAGTTCATGGCCAGATTCGCCCATCAAAATGATATCTTTCAGGTTTTTGGACTTGAGAATTTCGTGAATCTCGGGCAAATCTTCGTTGTTGGTCTTATCGCGACCACCGATGATAATAACGACATTTTCATCTGGGAAGGCGTTGACGGCTACACGAGTAGACGATGGATTAGTGGAGAAATTATCGTCGTAGTATTTGACGCCGTCGATTTCGCGGAGAAATTCTAGACGATGAGGTAAGCCTTTGAAGTTTTTCAGACCATTTAAAATGGCAGTTTGATGTTCACTTAAATATGCATCTGGTGATATATTATAAAAGCTTGCAACTGCTGCAACAGCGGCGGTGAAGTTGTTTTGATTATGAATTCCAGGCAAAGTAATGGCGTTTTTGATATTCTCAGGTAATTTGAAGGGAAACGGAAGCTTCTTAGCCTTGGATTTTTTGGCAATTTTGACAGATTCGGGGTTTTCTGAATAATAGATACAGTAATCTTTGGGGGTTTGGTGACGACAGATATTGGATTTAGCGCTTAAATACTCAGCGTAATCTTTATGAACATTGAGATGGTCTGGCTCGATATGACCGATAATGGCGATATGAGGTGATTTTTCTAAATCCCAGAGTTGGAAACTGCTCATTTCGTAAACCACAACAGAAGTAGGCGTGAGCTTATCTAGAATATCAATAGAGGGGGAGCCAATGTTGCCAACTAGGTAAGCATCTTCGTGTTCGGCATCGAGGAGAGCTTTAATAAATGAGCAAGTAGTGCCTTTGCCTTTGGTGCCAGTGACGCCAATGATGGGGCAGGGGCAATGATCAAAAAAGTATTTAGTAACGCTAGATTCGTTTGAGAGTCCTAGAGGCGGTACAGACGGGCTTCGGAAAAATATATCATAGGATGAATAATCTTCTGGATTTAGCTTTTTGGGGTCGAAATTATCAAAAATGTCGATCTTAGCGCCTTTAGAATGGGTTTTGAAGTAGTTTTCAGCGGATTTACCCTCTTTACCGTAGCCAAGTAATGCAATTTTCATAAGACAATTATAACACGAAAGATAAAAAATGCCCCTAACGATTGTTAGGGGCTAGGGGGTATAGGTGATAATTACTTCTACTTCATTAAAATTTTTAAGACTTCATTAGAAAAGTTTTCAGCTACGAAATACTCTGCTTTTCTGAGAGAGGCAGCTTCTTCTTTGGTGAAATCTTCCCATGCGGGCTTGCAGGTGACGTAGTGCTCTAAGGATTCGTAGGTTCGATCCATTGAACTATTTGTCACTGCATAGAGATCCCTTTTAATGATGTTCATCATCTCGTCATCTTCGAGGTTTTCCTCGAAGAAGCCCAGCAACTTGGCTAGCAGCACATTGCCAGTCTCGTTCGACTGTTCTACGACTTTTTTGAGATCGTCCAGTTTTGCCAGAGCTGTCTTATTCAGATAGTTGAAAAAGACATGGTAAGAAAGATCAATTTTCTTTTTTACTTCATTTTCTGCCTTCATCACAACACCTTCCTTCCTTCTAAGTTGCGATCATACATATAGTTATATGGTATTGTTCAATTATAGCACAAGTGTGTTAAATTGTCAACCGTAGTTGTTGAAATCTTGACAAATATGCAAATCTGTGCTATTATTATAGATGTTAGTTTTAACTGCTACGTATTTTTACATCAATGGATCTGAGAAAGGAAGGTATTGAGTATGGAAAGATATACTGGGAAAGATGAAGAATTGAAGGCTTTGTCGGAAACAAATATTTCTGATTCAGCCTTTGGTATCGTGGTGGAAATCGGATATAAAGAGATGAAGGAGCTTCTTGAAAAGAACCCTTATGACGTCCTTTGTTCGTACTTTGACATCTGGTTTGAAAGATGCCCGGAGTTAAAGGACGCAGCGGTTCTTTGGATCGAAAGTTCGTATGACTGCAAGAGCATAACGGATGGGGTTATCGAGAGGAAGCTGCTTAAGAGAATAGATTTTAGAGATCTGTGTATGGTTATTGCTCGTGTGAGGGTGAAAGCGTGCAGGACAATCCCGTATTTTCTTAGGTGCTTCTTTGAGGCGATCTTAAATGAAAGTGCGGTTTTGTATTGCAATACCACACCTCTCTATGATCTCTGCAGAAATTATTTTGCAGAAATAGAAGAGTTTATGGCGTATGCGGAAGAGGATTAGAAAGGAGGGGATCCATTGAACTATCTGCCCCTGGCTGAAAAGCTAGGGGTTATTTTATGCCTAGGATTTTTTTGGCTTCTTCGACAGAGTGAGTTTCCATTAATTGACTACGCAGCTCCTTCGCCCCAGGAAAATTATTAACGTAGATTTTGAAAAAGTGCTTCAGAGGCTCGTATGGTTGAACGTGAGAATAAGCCATTTCGTCGCCGCTTCGCGCCGGCCCGTCGTTACGGGCGGCGCTCGCTAGTGCTCCCCGTTGGTCGCACATGCTCCTCAATGGCTTATTCTCGCGTTCTTCAAAGAGTTTCAGGTGCAGTTTTAGAAGTTCCATTAATTCTTCCTGGGTGGGCTGGTGGTCGGTGAAACAGTAGGGGTTCAAGAAAACACCACGGCCAATCATGAAGCCATCTACGCCTGGGTATTTTTGATGAAGCTCTAGAGCGTGGGCGCGGTCTCTGATATCGCCATTAATAATAAGCTTAGTTGAAGGGCTGACCTTATTACGTAATTTGATAATTTCTGGGATTAATTCGTAATGAGCAGCGACTTTGCTCATTTCTTTTTTGGTGCGAAGGTGTACGGTGAGGGCGGCAGGATGTTCTGCTAAAAGCAAATGAAGCCAGGTGCGGAATTCTTCAGGTTGATCCCAGCCAAGGCGAGTCTTGATGGAAACTGGCAAGTCGGTATTTTTAACGGCATTTTTAAAGCATTCTACGGCGAGATCGGGGGTTTTAATCATGGCAGCGCCGCCACCGGCTTTATTGACGTGCTTATCGGGGCAGCCAAAATTGAGGTCGATACCGGAAAAACCGAGTTTTTTAAGGTCTTTAGCGCATTCTGCGAAGTGATCGGGGTTTTTGCCCCAGATTTGAGCAATGATTGGTGAGTCAGTGGGAGCGATTTCTAAGCGTTCTAAAGCGTTCCAGCGACCTTTTTCAGAGGCATAAGAAGAAACATTGGTGAATTCTGTAAAAAAGAGGTCGGGACGACCGGCGTGAGCAATTACTTGACGAAACGTAACATCAGTGACGCCTTCCATCGGCGCCAAAATCAAAAACGGCTTTTTTAGTTCATCCCAAATCATATTGGACATATTTTAACATATTTATGGTAAAAAGGGAAATTATCCTTATTGAAAAAGCCCGCTTTTTTCAAAGCGGGCTAAACGGGTTACAGTTATTCGGGCAGGCGGTTACCATTGAAAGCGATGATGCGATTATAGAACCTGGTATCGCCTGTCACTTCCTTTTTGACTTTAATGAAGTCTGGGACGACGAGCTTATCGTCGGATGAGGCTAATTCTACCTCGAGAATAGCAGATTTCCGAGAAGTTGGATAGATGTCTATCTCGAGGTATTGTCCAGTTTCGCGCTGCATGATGCAGAAACGGGTTTTTCTGATTGAATTGGCACCTGGGCAGGCGTCCATTAAAGATTTGATGTATTCGTCTTTTGAGATGCGTTTTTCAATCTCAACGCGTTTAGCGGGGTCGGTAGTCCAGCGCTTGATAGTTTTCGTAAAAACGTAATTACCTTTTGATCCTCTCTGGCGGACACGGACTTCGTCGTTTTCGTTGTTGCTGCGAAGATAAGTCTGGAGAATCTCGACTTCTTGGCAATTAGGCATGGCGCGCAGAAGCTCGATATCTGGATACTCGATCAGATATTTCCGTTCAATTTCGTATGGTTCTGGCTCACCTAAGACGATGGAAATTTCAGCTAACAATTTTTTTAGCTTATCTTCGAAACTACCTTCGTTTTTGATGATACGCAGATGCGGATGCCCTACCCAAGCATTTTGGGTTTTGCGATCGAGTGCGCGAGCTTCTTCGATGCTTTCGCTCCGCGCAGTATTATTGGTGAGAGTATAAAACTCTTCTGCTCCATCTGCGGCGGTGACGAGATGAAAAACTGCATCGTAGGCATTGATAGCCTCGTGAGCGCTGGCTCCTAGATCATGGATGCACCTATTAAAGGCGGCGTCGGACATGTAGGCTTTGTTATCGTAAATGCCACGATCACAGACAACCAGCACTTTGTCGAAATCTCTCATTTCGAAAGCAGCGTTCATGCAGTTTCTCTCTTTGGCTATCTGTGTTTCAAGTAATAGTTTTTGAAAGAATAGTGGGTTCTCAAAGTCTACGGGGCTGATTCCAGACGTGATCAGCTCTGTGGCGGCTTCGCCAACAATGAGCGTGCGCCAGCCGACTTTACTGAAGTAGTCTGAGATTCGGCTCAGAGCGGTGGTTTTACCAGCGCAAGGGCCCCCAGTGAGGACGATCTTATAAATCGTTTTCATTCTAACCTCCTAACTGTAAGTTAAAGTTCTGGGGACAAAATCCCCCTTGTTTTCTATAATTATAACATAATTTCATGTAAAAACAAGGCATAACGATATTTTACTTTTTTGGTCAAAAATGCTATAATTAGAGGATGTGATTCTGTTCTTTAAAATGGAGGGGGGACAAAAATGAAAAGAGAGAAAAAGCCAGTACTAGTAATGTATGACAGCGGAGTTGACCAGCTGGAGCAAAAAGCTATCGAAAAAGCCATGGAAGAGATAATGGACTACTTCCCGGGGAGGGGATTTGTGCTCTCTGGGCTAGAAGTCTGGGACGACGGCGGCTTTTGTGCTAGAACCGATCAGATACTGAGCGATGCAGAGCACATTGCAACTGATAGAGGTTCTATAGTGGTAGGAAATAGTCTTCTTGGTGTGATTTCGCATTCTAAGTGGTACAAGAGAAATCATTATATTGTTATTTTGATTGTATCTGAGAAATTTGCAGATACCGATATTGCACCGAGTTTAAGGTGGGGGTCAATTTGCGTGCAAAGCGTGGCAGATTTTAGGGATTTTCCACGTAAAGAGCGCATTTTGGCTATTAAGGGGCTATTCCAACACGAGCTTGGGCATATCCTGGGTTTGGCACAGAATCTTGATAGGCCGAAGACTGAGTATAGAGAGGGGATTCACTGTACTCATCTTGGTTGCATTATGCAATACTTTGGATCGATTGAGGAATTAGTCGAAATTTCGCGTGAATCGGAGCATACTGGCAGATACTGTGCTTTGTGCGCCAGAGAGGCTAGGGAATCAGAGCTTTAGGCGTAGCCTGGGGTTAAACCCCAGGTTTTTTCTAGGTTTTTGTGTTATAATGAAAGTGCTCTTGCTATACTTCGGTCACTGGCAAAGAGAAAAGTTTAAAGCTTTGGGCAGCGTCATTTCTACCCTTAGCCAGGAGCCAATAAATCGGGCTCGCATAAATGACTTCTATCAAATTAATCAGGAGTCTTTTATGAAAAACTTTAATACAAACAAAACAGAACGGGTCGAGGTAATGGCTCTCTTCGGTTACGAGATGACACCTTGCCAACCGCTATCTTTTAAGAGGCGCGGCGAAGGTGAGACCGAAGTTTCGGAGCTACTTCGAACGCAAATCAAATTTGTGGGCGAAACTGCAATCCACATCTTTGACGTTCTGGTTGGTCGGGAAAGGGCACGACTAGAGTTTAACTCGCGCGACCTTTCTTGGCACCTCACACAATAGAATTAGCCCCTTAGGGGGCTTTTCTATTGACGTTAGCATATTGTTTTTTTAGACGTTTTATGATAAAATTGAATGATTGCTTTGACTAGATAGTTCTTTACAGTTAGGGGGTAATTTATGGAAAAGGAAACTTGTAGGAAAGCAGAGGAAATTTCTTCAATTGGCGAGCTTAGATTGAGTAGGGCGGCAGAAAGGTATATAGATGGAATGAGCCCAGAAGAGCTGATTTTAAGCGTACGGAATTATGAGATTTATTCTTATGATTATAGCAACGGTTTTAGCAAATTGGAAATAGATTATCTGATTGATGAAATCGAAAGCGTGGTTAGGTCTGCCGGTTTTCTTCGAGATGATTTGAAGAATACACCAGAAGCTCATTTTGTGGAAAGGTATGTTTTCGGATTAGGTTTGATGAAGGACCGATTTGATTTATGTGTTCCATTCTATGAATCGAACGAGGCTTACGAAGGATATGTTTTTTCCTCAAAAAGGCTTAACAAAATTTTAAGTCTACTGGAGGAGAAACTGACTGAGAAGCAATTTTTGGCGGTTAAGTCTGATATTTACGATAATGTACCGAAGAGAAGCGAGACTTTGAAGGAGGCGAAGAAGAAGTTACAGGAGAAACGTGATGAAATATGTGATGAGTTATGTGAGATATTTGCATGATCTTGAAATATAAAGAAAATGTGAAATAACTACATGATTTCTTCATTCATTTCCTTTTCTAAAAGCGTCGGCTATAATAGTCGGCGCTTTTTCGCTGTGAAAGGTTTAGACCTATAGCGGTTTTCGGCAATTTTTCTATGCTATAATTGGTTTTATGCAGGATTTGATAAAGAAATTGGAAACACTTGAGGCAGATTTTTTGCAGGTTTATGAAAAACTGAGGATTTCTGATAAACTGGCGGAGATTTCTAAACTAGAAGCAGAGGTAGCGGAGCCGGAGATTTGGCGCGATGTAAAAAAAGCGACGGAGAAAAACCAGAAATTATCTGAATTACGTGATGAAACAGAGCCTTGGGAGCTTTTAAAAGTACAGATTAGTGACTTAAAAGAACTGATGGACGATGATAGCCTCAAAGATGAAATATCAGATCAACTTTCCGCAATGGAAAGCAGTTTTTGGGAGCTTAAAAAAGAATTACGGTTTAAAGGCAAATATGATAACGATAATGCGATTATTCGGATTACCTCTGGCGCAGGTGGCACAGAGGCGATGGACTGGGCGGGAATGCTAGAAAGAATGTATCTGAGGTTTTGTGAGCGAAAAGGATTCAAAACTTCGTGCTTAGAGCGAACTGAGGGCGAAGAAGCTGGAATTAAAACGGCGGTTTATGAGGTGACGGGTCCGCACGCTTATGGGGTGCTGAAGTCGGAGCACGGGGTGCATCGGTTGGTGAGACTTTCACCTTTTAATGCGGATCATCTGAGGCAAACTTCGTTTGCACTAGTAGAGATATTGCCGATTATTGAGCATGCTGAGGTAATGATAGACGAGAAGGATTTAAGGATTGATACTTATCACTCTGGGGGGCATGGTGGACAGGGAGTGAACACTACAAATTCGGCGGTAAGGATTACGCATCTGCCGACTAATACGGTGGTGGCGATTCAAAATGAACGCAGTTTCCATCAGAATAAAGAGAAGGCGATGGAAGTTTTGATGGGGAAACTGGTACAAATGCAGCTAGAACAGCATGCCGCGACGCTAGGAGAACTACGGGCTGGTGAATCAGCTGGTTGGGGACAACAGATTAGAAATTATGTGTTACAACCTTATAAGTTGGTGAAAGATACAAGGACGGGGTATGAATCAAGTGATCCGGATTCCGTTCTTGATGGTGAAATTGAGGGTTTTATTGATGCGTATCTGGAAAATATGCTCTAGATATTGACTTTTTATGATGTTTATGCTATAATGTAGGTATGGTGGTTGTACTAGTTAGTACGGCTCGTAGTTTTACAGTTTAGGAAAGAATGAAAGGTTTTTAAAAGGTGAACAAAATGGAAGGAACGTGTAAAAAAGCGTCGGAGTTGAAGTCTCTTGACCAGGTGCTAGAGACACAAAATGCAAAGGAGGCTTTTGCTGGAATGGCTGATCTTGAGGAATTAGTAGCAACTATTAGGCGTCTAGATATCCTTAATTGCTATAATTCTGCAGTTTTTGTGAAAGAAAATGTGGTGGGATTCACCTTTACCGGCTATTATCTAGCTGAGCTTTATACTGGTTTAGACCGAGAGCAGTTTTTGAATGATGACATTCGTCTTTTAGGTAACCTGAAGAATTACTTCGGTGATCGCCACTTCTTTTTTAATGAGTGGGTTAATGCTTGGAACGAGAAAGGCTTTAATAAGTGCTATGAAGGCTTTTGCTCTGCAGGAAAGATTTCGAGAATTGTCGAGATCTTTAAGAAAGAATTACCAGTTTCTCAGCAGGAGATTATGGAATTCGATCTTACCCATTGGGGGCAGAAGTATACTCTGGATCACGACGGGTTCCCGAAAGGGAGTTGTGAATGGGGACTTCCAGGTTCGCCGATTTTCAATATGCCAGCTTATCGCATTTCTGAAGAGGATTATACGAATCTGCAGTTCGCAAGGCGTAATATCGAGTCAAATTTTGATTGTAGGGAGATTAAAGAAATAATTCTTTCCTAAATTTTTAAAACCCCGGCAGCCAGTCGGGGCTTTTTGTTGCCAAAAATCTAAAAATAGGGGTTGTCAAGAGAAAAAATCTGTGATATAATGGTTTTGTTATCTAGACATAAGGAGAGGTCCGTAAAACTCACGAGCGGAAACCGGCCTAAAAGTCTAGTTATTTACATGTAAAAATATTAAAAAATTGCGAGAAGAGTTTTTGCCTGTTGTACAGAGGCAAAAATCGGCAATCTAAAGGAAAGAAAGGCAAGCGATGCAAGTCATTCTCGGCACCAAAATTGGTATGACTCAGATCATCGGTGAAGATGGCGTTGTGACTCCGGTCACGATCCTCCAAGCCGGCCCATGCACAGTGACTCAGATAAAGACCGCCGATACGGACGGTTATAATGCTGTGCAAGTGGGTTTTGGTCAGGGTAAGAATCTGAGCAAGTCGGTTTCCGGTCACGTCAAAAAGGCCGGTGAAAATATTAGCCCCAAAGTCCTGAAGGAATTTCGCGTTGAGGAAATCCCTGAAGGCATGAAACTAGGTGACAACCTAACGGTCGAAAGTTTCAAATTAGGGGATAAGGTCGCGGTAACTGGCACTAGTAAAGGTAAAGGTTTTGCTGGTACAGTTAAAAGACATAATTTTATTGAATCTCGCAATACACACGGTTTTAAAGGCAATATCCGTCGAGTTGGTTCAATTGGTTCGATGTACCCACAAAAAGTTTGGAAAGGCAAGAAAATGCCAGGCCGAATGGGTCACGAACAGGTTACCGTCAAAAACTTGGTAGTATCTTATATCGATGCAGAAAAGAATTTGATTGGACTTAAAGGTGCAGTGCCTGGCCCAAACAAGGGTATTGTTAGCGTAGAGGGAAAGGAGTAAAAAATGGCACTATCGAAAGATGTTTTTGGCTTAAAAGTAGAAAACCACGAGCTAGTCAAATTAGCCTATGACACATATCTCGCCAACTCACGTTCTTCTCACGCAAAAACTTTGACTAGAAGTGAAGTTAGGGGTGGTGGCAAGAAGCCTTGGAAGCAAAAAGGTACTGGTAGAGCGCGTTTTGGTTCTACACGTAACCCGATTTGGCGTCATGGTGGTGTGGCATTTGGTCGCACTGGTAATGAAAACTTTACCAAGAAAATTGCTAGAAGTAGCAAGCTTTTGGCAGTACGCCAAGCGTTGAGTCTTAAAAATGCAGATAAGGCCGTAGTAGTATTAGACAAGGATGTTAAATTAGACGGCAAAACTAAAACCGCAGCTAAGGTCCTTAAAGATTTGAAACTTGAAGGTAAAAACGTTTTGGCTGTGGCGAATGAGAAAACGCCAGAAATTTTACGTTCAACTAATAATTTGCCAAATGTGAAACTCGTAAAAGCAACTTATTTAAATGTCTTTGATATCATGAATGCTGATGCAATTGTATTTTCAGAAGATGCTTTAAAGGCTACTGAGAATTGGCTAATGGGAAAGGAGAAGTAAAATGGCAAAAGATGATAAAACCAATATTAAACTTCACCTGATTGAACCACGAGCTACCGAGAAAAGTTACCTTGAGCAGACCAATCGGATTTACGTTTTCCCAGTGAAAAGGTCAGCTTCTAAGCAAGCAATTGCGAAGATGATTGAAAAAGACTACGAAGTCACCGTGACAGATGTAAGAACTTTGATTCGCAAAGGCAAGCAGACGAAGTTTAGCAGAGGTAAACATGCTTATCCAGGCATTACGTATCGACGTGGTAAGAAGTTTGCTTACGTAAGATTAAAGAAAGGCGATTCAATCAAGGTATTTGATGAACCTGAAGATGATAAAAAAACCAGCGCAAAGGAAGCTAAAAAAGCGGAAAAAACCGCGAAAAAAGTTGACAAGAATGCAGGGAAGGAGAATAAATAATGGCAATTAAAGCATACCGGCCAATGACTCCGGCGCAGCGTCAAAAGACGACGGAGGATTACGACCAGATTACGACGAAGAAGCCGATGAAATTGCTTCTTAAGTCGAAGAAGCAACAAGCCGGTAAAAACAACCAAGGTCGGATTACGGTGCGACACCGTGGTGGTGGCGTGAAACGTCATTATCGTTTGGTGACTTATAATCTACCAAAAGATTTGAAATATACCGTAGAAGAAATCGAATATGATCCAAATCGTTCGGCTCGAATTGCAAGAGTTAAAGACGAAAAAGGCACATATTATTATGTGATTGCTGATACTAGCATGAGAAAAGGTGCAACCTTTAGAACTGGTGCAGAAATTGAAATTGAAAATAGCAACCGAATGCCACTTGAAAATATTCCAGTAGGTACGTTTGTTTACGGCGTGGAATTAACGCCAGGCAGAGGTGCGCAGATGGTGAGAGCGGCTGGGGCTTCGGCACAGCTAATGGCAAAGGAAGATGGCTATGCCACCTTGAAGATGCCATCAGGCGAAGTACGCAAAGTCTTGGTAGCTTGTGAGGCTTCGATTGGTACAGTATCAAATGAGCAGCATCAGAATGTGAAAATCGGCGCGGCTGGTCGTCGTCGCCGCAAGGGGATTCGCCCAACAGTACGTGGTGTCGTGATGAACGCGTCGGATCACCCACACGGTGGTGGTGATGGTGGTCGTCACGGTTCTGGTAAGGCACCGAGGACACCTTGGGGTCAGCTCACACTGGGGTATCGTACTCGTCACAATAAGAAAACTAATAAAATGATCGTGCGCAGTCGCCACGAAGGAAAGAGGAAATAATGTCTCGGAGTTTGAAGAAAGGTCCGTTTGTGGACTATAAACTTGCGAAAAAGATTGCCGCTCTCTCCAGCGAAGACCGCACCGTGATTAAGACCTGGGCGCGTCAATCTACGATTTCGCCAGAAATGGTAGGTCGCACTATCGCTATTCATAATGGCAAGATGCACGTGCCGGTATTTATTTCGGAAAATATGGTTGGTCATAAGTTGGGTGAGTTTGCGCCAACTCGTAAATTTAAACGCCATGGTGGTAAGAAAGCAGCTGAAGCTGCGGCGGCGAAAGGAAAGGCATAAACTATGGCTCAGACATATTTTGCACATGCATATGAGAAAAACGTGGATTCTCAGCCTAGAAAGACCAATGTGGTAGCCGCATTAGTAAGAGATCGTTATGTAGCGGATGCAGTGGTGATTTTAGAAAATACGCCACGTAAAGCGGCTAGGTTAGTCAGAAAAGCTGTAGAATCGGCTAATGCGAATCTTCTAAACAATTCGAAAGTATCGATTGATCCAAAGACGATTAGGATTGCACGAATTGTGGTAACTAGTGGTACTAGAATTCGTCGCTACATGCCAGCGTCACGTGGTCGCGCATTACCGTTTGAAAAGATTTCGTCCAACATTTTTGTTGAGGTCGCAGGCGAAGAAAAGGTTAAAAAAGCTGAAAAAGCCGCAGAACCGGCTGAAAAAGCAAAGAAGGAGAAAAAGTAATATGGGTCAGAAGGTTAATCCCATCTCTTACCGTCTCCAGGTTAGCAAAGATTGGTCGTCAAAGTGGTTTACACGAAAAGCGAACTTTCGTAAATGGCTAGCGGAGGACGACAAGATTCGGAAGACAATCGAAGAGCGATATAAGAGCCGCCCAACGATTGCTAAAATTAACATTGAACGTTCGGCTAATCTTACTACTATCACGATTATCACGGCGAAAGCCGGGGCTGTGATTGGCAAGCAAG
The DNA here is from genome assembly GCA_017511205.1 of Candidatus Saccharimonadota bacterium. Classification (GTDB taxonomy): domain Bacteria; phylum Patescibacteriota; class Saccharimonadia; order Saccharimonadales; family Saccharimonadaceae; genus Nanosyncoccus. The sequence continues at coordinate 83,496 of JAFWLE010000007.1, read as the reverse complement.
GTGCTGGCATCAATGAATTAAAATCTCAACTTGAAAAAACGGTTGAAGGGCCAATTCGTATAAACGTTGAGGAAATTAAAAAACCAGAATTAAATGCGAAACTAGTCGCGGAAAACATCGGTTTCCAACTTGGCAAACGTATGAATTTTCGTCGGGCTGTAAAGATGGCGCTGCAATCTACGATGAATGCAGGGGCTAAGGGTGTACGTATCGAGGTAGCAGGCCGTCTAAACGGGGCTGAAATGAGCCGTCGTGAGAAATTCATCGAGGGTTCGGTGCCTCTACATACGCTCAGAGCGGACATTGATTTTTATTGTCACCATGCTCCAACTATTGCTGGTATCGTAGGCGTAAAAGTCTGGATTTATAAGGGGGAAAAGTAAAATGGCAATATTAGTTCCAAGAAAAACCCCGCACCGCAAAGTGCGTAAAGGTAAAAACGAAGGTATCGCAACTCGCTGCAATACAGTGGCGTTTGGTGATTATGGCCTCATGTCGCTAGATAATGAGCGGATTACTTCACGCCAAATTGAGGCAGCCCGTCAAGCGATTACCCGTTATGTAAAGCGTGGTGGTAAAATTTGGATTCGAATTTTCCCACATACACCAGTTTCGAAGAAGCCACTTGATGTTAAGATGGGCTCCGGAAAAGGTGAACCGCAGTTTTATGTAGCAAAAGTGAAAGCTGGTACGGTGATGTTTGAAATCGCCGATGTGACTGAGGAGCAGGCGCGTGAAGCCCTCCGACTCGCTTCACATAAATTACCGGTGAAATGTAAAATATTAAAGAGAGAGGAGTTTTAAGATGGCACACACATTAATTGGTACTGTTACCTCTGATAAGCGTGATAAGACCATTACCGTTTCTACCCTCTATCGCGAGACGCATCCGCTATATCGTAAACAGTATACTAAGACTCGTAAATATACGGCTCATGATGCCAAAAATGAGGCGAAAATTGGTGACCGTGTAGAAATTGCTGAGACGTCTCCGATTTCTAAGACTAAGGCTTACACTTTGGTAAAGGTGATCGAAAAAGCGCACGGTAGAATTGAACTCAAAGAGGATGTAAACGAGGTCGAGCTTCCAGAAAAGAAGGGTGCCGATGAAAAGGCAAAAGAAGAAAAAGCTAAGAAAGCCGAGGAAGCTAAAAAAGCTGAGAAGGCTGGGAAAGCCGATGAGACTGAAAAAGCGAAATCTTCTGAAAAGGAGGAAGCTTAAATGATACAACAGGAAACTAGATTAAAAGTGGCGGACAACAGTGGCGCTAAGGAACTCGGAGTGATTCGGGTACTCGGTGGCACGAGGGCTCGCTATGCCCACGTGGGTGATATTGTGACTTGCTCAGTCAAGGAAGCTTCACCTACTGGTAACGTTAAAAAGAAAGCTGTGGTAAAGGCAGTAATTGTCCGGACAGTAGCGCCAATTCGGCGTCCAGATGGTTCGACGATTCGGTTTGATGAAAACGCAGCTGTGCTTGTAAATAATGATAAGACACCAAAGGGAACGCGTGTGTTTGGCCCGATTCCTAGAGAGCTTCGTGATCTTGGCTTTATGAAGATTATTAGCTTGGCACCGGAGGTACTTTAAATGAGTAAGAATTTGAAAGTAAATGACAAAGTATTGATCATTGCCGGTGACAACAAGGGTAAAGAAGCCAAAATTGTGGCAATTGACCGCTTCATGGGTAAAGTTTACCTAGAAGGAATTGGACAAGTAGAACGACATATGAAAAAATCGTATCTAAATCCGGCTGGTGGTAAGAAAACCGTTCACCTAGGAATTGATGTTTCGAATGTGAAACTAGTGGAAGCGGCGAAATTTACAAAGCCGGCTGCCAAAAAAGCTGACAAGAAGGACAAGAAAGATAATAAGAAAGAAAAGAAAGGAGCTAAGTAATGGCGGAAAATAAGACGGCTGCCAAGACTGCAAAGGCGACGAAGCCAGCGGCTAAAAAGCCAGTTGCTGACAAACCAGCTGCTAAGGCCGAAAAGCCAGCTTCCAAAAAAGCTGCAGTTAAAGCACAACCACGCCTCAAAGCTCTCTATAATACAGAGCTGAAGGCGAAGCTCAAAAAAGAACTTGGTCTCAAGAATATCAACCAAGTGCCAGAGCTGAAGAAGGTAATTGTGTCTTCGGGTGTAGGTAAGAAGCGTGAAGATAAGAAATTCACCGAGACGGTGGAACTTACCCTTGCGAAGATTACCGGTCAAGCCCCAACTTCGAGATTAGCGAAAAAATCCATCGCAACCTTTAAGATTCGTAAAGGCATGGGTGCGCCAGTAGGGTATCTCGTAACTTTACGGAACGACAAGATGTACGAATTTGTGGACAGACTTCTAAACATTGCGCTTCCACACGTACGGGATTTTCATGGCGTCAGTCGCGAAGCATTTGATAAACAAGGTAATTACAATTTAGGCCTCAAAGAACAAACCGTGTTCCCAGAGATTACATTTGAGGATGCGGCAGCTCTGCACGGACTAGAAGTAACATTTATTATTAAAAATGGCTCAAAGGAAGGAAGTACAAAACTCTTGGAACTCTTTGGAATGCCGTTTGCGCGGGAGGACAAATAGATGGCAAAGAAATCTGCAGTTCTACGCGATGAGAAGCGGCGTAAATTAAACGCAAAATATCAAGCAAAACGGGCAGCCTTAAAGGCAGCGGGCGATTTGGAAGGTTTAGCTAAGCTTCCACGTAACGCTTCGCCAACCAGGCTAAAAAACCGTGATATGTTGGACGGTCGTCCACGCGGTTATATGCGCCGATTTGGTTTATCACGTATTAACTTCCGGGAAAAAGCAAGTAAAGGCGAAATTCCTGGTGTAACTAAGAGTAGCTGGTAGGAAGGAGAGAATTATGTCATTACAATCTACAGATCAAATTGCAGACTTACTGACACGGATTCGAAACGCGGTCCTCGTTGGTAAGAACGAAATTCTAGTCCCGACTTCTAAGCTAAAGGAACGCATTATAGAAGTTTTAGCGAAGAATGGTTATGTGGCGGGCTATGAAGTGACTGACGAAAAACCACGCGGGATTTTGAAGGTCAAAATTAATGAACCGGGTGAAAAAGCTAAAATTAACGAGATTACCAAGGTTTCAAAACCAGGTCGGAGAGTTTATGCAGCAGTGGATGAACTTCCTACTGTAAAATCTGGCCGGGGAATGTTAATTGTTTCGACTTCTAAAGGTCTAATGACCGGACGTGAAGCAAAGAAAAATCGTCTCGGTGGCGAAATACTGGTGAAAGTCTGGTAAACATATATAATATATAGTATATGGTAAAGTCACCTCTCTTTGTAGAGGTGGCTTTTTGTGGCTTATGTTTCAGGGCGAGTGAACTACCGTTTAAAATTGGTGAAAACATTGATTTTAAACGGTAAATTTGGTATAATAGAGATATGATAAGTCAAGTAAAAAGAGATAGAATAGATAGCCTAGCAGAGGAATATCATGCTTTAGTTAGAAAAAGTAGATTGGCGATTAAAGAGTTAACTATCGCTGAGCTTCCTGAGATGGTTTATAATTCCAATGCAATTGAGAATTCTACTTTGACGCTTGAAGATACTGAGGATATCTTAATTCGTGACCGAATTCGTACTGATCATGAAATTCGTGAAATATTTGAGGCGAAAAATCTTGCTAAGGCGATAGAATATCTGATGGATAATACTGAGAAAGAGATTTCTATTCAGCTAATTTTGAGATCACATAAGATGCTCATTTCGAACATTCGCGATGAAATTGCAGGGCGTTTTCGCTCTGGCAAGGAGTGGGTGCGTGTGGGCACGCATATTGGCGCAAATCCGGAGTTTGTGGATGGTTTGATGCAAGAATTAGTAGATGGGTATAATAAAGATGACGATAAGTATTTCTTGGAAAAAATTGCCTATTTTCACGCTGAGTTCGAAAATATCCATCCATTTGCGGATGGTAATGGACGGATTGGACGCCTCATTACAAATGAGCAGCTAGATTTATTAGATTTGCCGCCGATTGTCGTACCGAATAAGTCGAAAACTTCTGAATATTATCCGGCATTAGAAGCTTATGTCCTAAAAAACAATGTGGAGAAAATAGAAGAGCTGTTTGCTGGGCTTTTGATTGAGGCGCTGTATCGCAGAATTGCGAAATTGACGGCGAGAAGGATCATTCCGGTGGCTGACTGGGCGGAAAAGAATGACATTAATTTGCAATCTGCCGTTAATAAAGCTATACGTGGGACGATTCCAGCGTTTAGAGAAAGAGAACACTGGATGATTGATGAGGGTTTTGTGCCAGAAACATTATAACAAAAAATATACCCCTCGATGAGAGGGGGACGCGGGTATTCCCGAATATGTGGTTATTGTATCGCGACTTGCTAGGAAAATCAAGAAATTTATGAGATTTTATAATAACGAATAGAAGTATCTTACGCTTGCTGAATGATTACTTTTGTGGTAAAATTGTAATATAAAAACAGGGATGGATGAGGTGTTTGGACGTGTGTAGATGTGAGTTAGTGCATGCGTAACAAAGCAGTTTTATTATGAAGAACAAAGCGCAAGAAGTTTTTAATAAAAAAATTTCGAGGATTATTGTCCTTATTATTCTTGATATTTTGTCAGTGGCTCTGGCCTCGCTTTTTGCACTATGGATTCGGTTTGATTTTCAGCCGGTGCCAGTGGAATACATTCAGACAGTTACGCACTATTTGCCAATAGATTGCTTTATCGTAGTAATGATTTTTGCAGTGACGGGGCTTTATACCTCAATTTGGCGCTTTGCTTCTATCCCTGAGTTAATATCTGTAGTGGGTTCTTGTATAGGATCGGGGCTTTTGATTTACCTTTATAAACACATGATGCTGCTTCCGATTCCGAGGAGTTTTTGGTTTATTTTTGTGATTTTACTAATTCTATTTACTTGTGGGTCTAGATATTCATATCGGATCGGGCGAGCAATAATTAAAGCTTTGCCAAATAAAAATCGGGCTAGGACTAAAAATACGATGATTGTGGGTGGTGGTGAAGCGGCGCGGATGATGATTGACGAAATGAGCCGAAATGGCGAGTACAAGAATGATCGGATTCGCTGCATCATTGATGATGATAAACAGAAGTGGGGGACGCGAATTCGAGGGATTCTAATTGTTGGCAATTATCGTAAAATTCAATCGACCGTAGAGAAGTATCAAATTGAACAAATAATTATCGCGATTCCGTCTGCTAGCAAGGAGGCGATTTCCAAGATTGTAACTGAATGTCAAAAAACGGATTGCGAAATAAAGATTTTGCCATCAATGTATCTTACAATGGACCAAAGGGCAGAAAATATCGTAGCGCAAATTCGCCCGATTAAGTATGAAGATTTTTTGGGACGAGACCAAATAGTGGTAAATAATGATGAGATAACTAGTAATCTAACTGATAAGGTGATTTTGGTAACTGGTGGTGGTGGATCAATCGGCTCGGAGCTTTGTCGGCAGATTGCAAAGGCTGGGCCGAAGCTTTTAATCATCTTTGATATATATGAGAATAATGCGTATGAAATTCAACAGGAGCTTTTAAGAAATTATCCAGAATTGAATCTACAAACTATTATTGGTTCTGTGCGAGACTATGCAAGGCTAGAAAAAGTTTTTGAAGAATTCCATCCAGAGCAAGTCTATCATGCGGCAGCACATAAGCACGTGCCGTTAATGGAAGTGAGCCCAAATGAAGCGATTAAAAATAATTGCCTTGGGACTCTGAACACGGTAAAACTAGCGGATAAGTATGGCGTGAAGAAATTCGTGCTAGTTAGTACGGATAAAGCAGTGAGGCCAACTAACATTATGGGCGCTTCAAAGCGAATTTGTGAAATGATCGTGCAGACTTATGATAAGAGATCGAAAACGGATTATGTAGCGGTGAGGTTTGGGAATGTCTTAGGTAGTAATGGCTCGGTGATTCCGCTATTTTTGAAGCAAATTGAAGCGGGTGGACCAGTGACGGTAACGCATAAGGATATCACGCGCTACTTTATGACGATTCCAGAGGCGGTGAGTTTGATTTTGCAGGCGGGAGTGTATGCAGAAGGTGGGGAAATCTTTGTTCTAGATATGGGCAAACCAGTGCGGATTTATGATCTTGCTAAAAAGATTATTCGCTACAAAGGTTTGGAACCGGGTAAGGATATAGAAATTAAAATTACGGGGCTTCGCCCAGGTGAGAAGCTTTACGAAGAGATGCTGATGGATGAAGAAGGTTTGAAAGAAACACCGAACAAATTGATCTTCGTTGGCAAGCCAATTAGAATTGACAAGAATTTCTTAAGGGATTTGAATGGACTAGTAACTGCTGCGGAAAAGAATTCGGCTGACATTAAGGAGCGGACAGCGAAAATAGTAAAAACTTATAAACCTAGCAAAAGGGGGAATGGTGAAAAATAAAAAAATATATTTAGCTTCGCCACAAATGTTAGGTAGAGAGCGTGAATACGTGAAGGAAGCGTTTGATTCTAATTGGGTGGCGCCACTTGGACCGTTTGTAGACAAATTGGAAGAGGATTTTGAGAAATATATGCCAGTGAAAAATGCGGTAGCGCTTTCGGCCGGTACGGCGGCTTTGCATCTAGCAATTAAACTGGCTGGTGTAAAACCTGGTGACAAAGTGTTTTGCTCTAGCTTGACATTTAGCGCAAGTGCAAATCCGATTGTCTATGAAGGCGGCGTGCCGGTGTTTATTGATAGTGAACCTACGACTTATAATATGAGCTCGGTGGCACTTGAGAAGGCGTTTGAAAAATATCCACTTCCGAAGGCGGTGATTATAGTGTCGCTTTATGGGATGCCGGCAGATTTTGATAAATTGTTGCCGATTTGCGAAAAACATGGAGTGACAGTGATTGAGGATGCGGCTGAATCGTTAGGAGCGACTTATAAGGGCAAGCACGTTGGGACTTTTGGAAAATACAATATTATCTCGTTTAATGGGAATAAGATTATTACAACTTCTGGCGGTGGAATGCTCTTAACTGAAGATACGAAGGCAGCGGAGCGAGCTTTGAAGTGGGCGACACAGAGCCGTGAACCGGCGCGCCATTATCAACATGAGGAGATTGGCTATAATTATCGGATGAGTAATGTGTGTGCGGCGATTGGGTGTGGGCAGTTTGAAAACTTAGATGATAAAGTTAGAATGAAACGCGAGATTTTTGAAAGATATGTTGATGGATTTAGAGATATTGATGAAATAGAAATGATCACAGAGCCGGAAGGAATGGAATCTACGCATTGGCTATCTATTATGAAAATTTCTGAGTTTAGCAAGGTGCGACCGTTGGATATTATGACGACACTTGAAGCTGAGAATATTGAATCGCGACCAATTTGGAAGCCGATGCATTTGCAGCCAGTGTTTGCTGAGTGCGAGTTCTTCGCGCACGATGATAAACGACCGGTATCGGAAGAGTTATTTGAGAATGGGGTGTGTTTGCCATCGGATACGAATATGACCGTGGAAGATCAGGAGCGAGTAATTGAGATTATAAAGGGGTTATTTAAGTAATGTATCGAAAGGTGTTTAAGAGGTTTTTGGATATCTTATTGTCGTTGATGGCAATTATTGTGTTATTACCAATATACTTAATCATTGCTATCCTAGTGTTAATCTTTATGGGTTGGCCAATCATCTTTAAACAGAAGAGACCGGGGAGGAATGAGAAGATTTTCAATATGTATAAATTTAGAACGATGACGAATGAAAAAGATAAGGACGGTAAGTTGCTACCTAATGAAAAGAGGCTAACAAAATTTGGTAATTTCCTTCGCAAAACTAGCCTGGATGAGCTGCCTGAATTGTTTTCTATTTTGTTTGGTAAAATGAGTATTGTAGGCCCTAGGCCATTGCATGTAGAATATTTGAAATATTATAACAAGGAACAAAAACACCGACATGACGTAAGGCCAGGTTTAACTGGATGGGCTCAGGTCAATGGCAGAAATGCGCTCACCTGGAAAGAAAAGTTTAAATTGGACGTTTATTATGTAAAGAATTTATCTTTTGGGCTTGATGTGAAAATCGTTTTTATGACCATAAAACAGGTTATATGCAGATCTAATATATATTCGGGAAATGGAGAATTTAATGAAAGGTTCAACGGGAAAAACTGATATGAACAATGTAACATTAAGGAAATTCACTGCGGATGATGTGGAAAGCAAAGTAAAGTGGATAAACGATCCAGTGAATAATGAGTTCCTACACTATAATATACCACTAGATGTCGAAAAAACTCATCAGTGGTTTGAAAACACAAAAGACAACCAAAATCGGCACGATATGATAATCGAGTATGGTGGTGTACCGGTGGGGGTTATCGGAATTATAAACATCGGTAATAAGAAAGGTGAATATTACATCACTTTGGGCGAGCACGATTATAGAAGGAGGGGTATTTCCTATGAGGCAACTAAACTGGTATTGGATTTTGCGTTTAACAAACTCGGATTACAAAAAGTTTGGCTGTGTGTTGACGAAAAAAACGTTGCCGCAAGAAAGCTGTATGAAAAAGTAGGTTTCAGTCAAGAAGGTTTGCTTCGAAAAGATATTTATTTTAAAGGAGAGATGATAAACAGATGCATGTATGGTATCCTGAGAGAGGAGTGGATAAATAAAAAATGAATATACTGATTACAAGCGCGGGGACGAGAAACAAAGTCGTACAATATTTTAAGAAAGAATTCGATGGAATTGGTAAGGTAATCGCAACGGATACGAGCGAATTAGCGCCGGCGATTTATGAAGCAGATAAGTATTATTTGGTGCCGAGGATTGACGAGTCGAATTATATAGATGCGATATTAGATATCTGTAAGAAAGAGAAGATTGATTGCTTGTTTGCACTGATTGATCCGGAGCTTAGTTTGATTGCGGAGAATAGAGAGCGGTTTTTGAAGATTGGTACGACTCCGTTGATATCTGATTATGATGCGGTAGAGCTAGCTTTTGACAAGTATAAGATGTATAAATATCTAAGTTCTAATGGGTATAAAACCGCAAAATCATATATTGATAAGGACGAATTTTATAAAGATTTGGATGCGGGCAAGATTAGTTTCCCGGTATTTGTGAAACCTTATAAGGGGAGTGCTAGCATCAACATTAATAAGGTCGGTTCAAAAGAGGAAATAGACACACTATTTAATATATATGATGATTTAATTATTCAGGAGTTTCTAGATGGCCAGGAGATAGGTGTCGATGTATATATTGACCCGATTTCTAAGAGAGTGGTTTCTGTATTTACGAAGGAAAAAATCAAGATGCGGGCTGGGGAGACTGATAAAGCGAGATCGTTTAAAGATCCGAAGTTGTTTGATTTGATTACTGGGCTCGTAGAAAAAATTGGATACGTGTATATGATAGACATAGACATATTTAGGATTGATGGTGAATACTATATTTCCGAGATTAATCCGAGGTTTGGTGGAGGTTATCCTCATGCTTACGAATGTGGGGTGAATTTCCCGAGATTGGTAATAAATTCGATGAACGGTATTGAAAATAAGAATGAAATTGGGAATTACAATGAAAATATTTATATGATGAAGTACAATGAAGTGAAGATAATGAAGAAATAGGATAGTCTTTATGAAAAAACAAAAAAAGGTTTTATTCGTAGCAACGGTCGCTTCCCATATTCGAAGGTTTCATACGCCATATTTAAAACTATTTAAGGAAAAAGAATATAAAACCTATGTTGCTTCTGGCTGGAATTTGTCGGATGATGAAAAAATAGACTATTGCGACAACTACACGGAAATTTCCGTTCAGAGATCGCCATATTCGTTCAAGAATCTAAAAGCCATACGGGAATTGAAAGACTTAATTGACGCGGAAAAGTTTGATATGATTCATTGTCATACGCCCATGGGGGCGGTAGTGGCGAGATTGGCGGCGAAAAAAGCCAGGAAGAAATATGGGACGAGAGTGATTTATACAGCGCACGGATTCCATTTTTACAATGGGGCGCCGAAGAAGAACTGGGTGTTGTTTTATCCAGTGGAGTGGTATTTGGCTAAATATACGGATACTTTGATTACGATAAATCAGGAAGATTATAAGAGAGCGAGAGAGAAGTTTGAAAAAAGATGTAAAGATATCAGGTATGTTCCTGGAGTTGGGATAGATGTTGAAAAATTCAACGTCAAAATAACGAAAGCGCAAAAAAAGGAATTGCGAAGTTCTTTAGGGTTGAAAGAAGATGATTTTGTGTTGATTTTCCCGGCGCGGCTAGATAGGAATAAGAATCAGAGATTTCTAATAGATGTGATGGGTGAGCTTGTGAGTAAAGACTCTGATATCCATTTAGTGCTTCCTGGTCCAGATGAATTGAACGGATATTATCAGAAATTAACTGAGGAAAAAGGACTACAGAAAAATATTCATTTTCTCGATATTAGAAATGATATCCCGGAGCTAATGGCAATATCGAACGTAGCTGTCTCATCGTCGCTAAGAGAGGGGTTGCCCGTGAATATTATGGAGGCTTTTGCGGCAGGGAAGCCGGTCGTGGCGCTTAGTTGTAGGGGTGTTGATGATTTAGTTGAGAATGGGAAAAAAGGCTATGTAATAAGTAGTGTATCTGAAATGGTGGATAGGATATTATTGCTTAAGAATAATCGGAAGATAAGTCGTGAGATTATGGCGAATAATAAAGAAAAAGCCAAGAAATATAGTATAGACTCAACAGTAGATAAAATGAATGATGTTTATTTTGGAGCATAGAAGTTTTTATAGTTTATAAAAATATGGCATTATTTATTTTTGTAGGTTGTTTATCGTTTACGGGATGATAATGAGGAAAGATGTTTTTTGATTATAATGTGTAGATTTTTTATTTGATGAATGCGCCTTGCGTTTATGTTATTTCTTTTTTGTGTATTTTTTATTTTTGATTTTGCTGATATTGAGCAATTGTATTTTATTTAATAATAAAACTTGTGTTATTAGAATTAGCAACGCATTGATAATAACAACGGCTATAGATAATAGTATCCATTTTCCGATGCCGCTTATTGTACTATTTTCTAAGGTTGTGCTAGAGATTATAATGCATATCACTATATATAGTATTGAGAAGATTGTATTTTTAGAATAGCTGAATGAACTTGTTTTTATGCTGTTTTTTGTGAAGTTTGTAATACTATATGTTCTATAAATACTTCCAATAATAGAACCAATTAGAATGCCTTCATAGCCGAATAGTAAGCAGCTAAGTGGAGTGAGAATGAACGAAAGAGCTAATTCTATATACATACTTTTGTTTGTTTTTTTGAAACTGTTTGTTGCTTTAATGTGTATTTCTGGGACTAATCTAACGTTCATTATAGCTTCGTTTATTATAAAAGTTAAGGTAAGTAGTTTAGAATAGTATGGAATATCCGTGTCAGTGCCAATGTATATGTTTAAGAAGGAGTGGAATAGGAATACAAAACAAGAAGATAGAAGCAATGTGGTTGAGTAGCTAAAAATGTTTAAATATTTGTAAAATGAGCTAATATTTCCATTTGACACAATTTTTTTACTAAATTCTGGGACCAGTCCATTTCCTATTGTGGTTAGTATAGAGTTTCCGACATGAAAAATTGTTACATAAATCGAGAAGACGCTGATTTCTTTGAACCCATAAAAGATGTTCAAAAATAGAAGTGGAATTAATGTTTTTAGTGTTCTTGAAATAACTAGTATAATAGCGTCCCATTTTTGATCTAATATGCTTTTGTCTTCTATTGCTTTAAAACTTAAATAGTTGAATTCTTTTTTGATTAGTTTTTTTAGTAATTCTAACCTGATTATGTTGAATAATGGAACAATTAATACAATTAGTATAATATCTGCGTTCATTTTTATTAAGAGATATTGAACTAATGCAACTAAGAGGTTTGTGATTGAGGCTGAAAAAATTATAGTGAATTGTTTACCATTTGCGAAGAGTATAAGGTTGTATTTTAGATAATAAAAGTATCCTAGAATACTTGGCAGACAAAGGAGAATTATTATTAATGTGCTCTTTAGATAGTCATTTCCCATTTTTATGGGGTATACGAATGAAAAAATTATTGTAAATAACAATAGTATATATGCGAATTTTTTATAAAAACTGCTAATAGTGGTCATGATATTATTAATACGATCGTGATTATTGTCCAATAATGGTTTCGCTAGGAATGCGCATGCTATAGAACAAATTCCGCTTTCGATTATTGCGAAATAGGATACGATTTGATTTGTTGATGTTATCAGTCCATTAATTGGTGAGCCGTATGTGTATATTAGCATTCTTGGAACGAGAAGGGCAACGATAATTGATACCACTTGTGTGAAAAATGGCATTATTATATTCAGAATTACATTTCGATTTTTGTTATGCATTTATTAGCTGCTTTCTGTTTTCTCTTTTTGTAATCCCCTTGTATAGCAGTAATAGTAGGATAGGAGCAAGTATTTTTAGGGATAGGTCATTCATCTGAATATTTACATTTGGCCCGGTTAGTGTTGCAAGTCTTAGCAAGGATGGCGTAAAGAAGTAAACGAGGTATGGATTAGATAGATTAATGCAGTATTCTTCAAGCTTTAAAGCTATATATATTAAGAGTATGCCGAGCAATGGGGCGCCGAAAAAACCAAAATAAAAATATCCTTGTGAAATAGTTGGGAATATGACCGAAACTAAATCACTTTTATGGTAGCAATGATTAAAAAATAGATTCGAATACTCCATATCTATATTTTTTAGGAAAATGTTTAGTCCAATTACTGGTCTTGTAAAATCAAATAATAGATTAGACATTGTCCTTTTATCTTGGTATTCATTTGCTGTTTCTAATCCGACTGCAACATTATTAATACCACCAAAGTATTCATTTATAGTGCCTTGCGATGAAACTAGTGTTTTTTGCATTCCAGATAAGTCTGAATAGTAATCGTAGTAGTTTCTATATGTTGTTATGATTGGGAGGATAATGAATATTATAGTGCTCATTATTAGCGCCATTTGTTTCAATCCTTTTCTGTAAAAAGCGTAGAATGTTGCAAACGATGCAATCGCGATAAAAATAAATGTCGATCTATTAGACCCATAATATATGCATGAATTAATAATTGTCACTAATAGCCCTAAATAATAGTATAACTTGTTATTGTTTCTTTTATATTTTTTTGATAAATAATTTAACAGTATTAAGAATATTATTCCTTTTGCGCAGGCAACAAACAGTATAGTAATTTCTTCTGTTGTCGAAAGGTCTAAACTATTGAAATCTTTACTTACAGTTATGAAATTAAAATAGTTAATGACTCCTGGCGTTAACATGAGTAAGGAGATTGCAATGATGCAAAAGATTATAAAAATAGGATTAGTATAGTTTATATCTATATATTTTTTTATAGTTTTTTCTCTTGTTTTATCTTTCTTAAGTTTAGGATAAATCCATATAAAAAATGAGTAGGCTATTATTTCGTAAACCATTAACAATATTGCAATTCTTGTTTGATATATTGTTGGTTTATAGATTGATACAATATTATCATAATTAGATACAACTATTAGTAATGGAAGGATGACGTATCTTAAAAACAATATTATGATAAAAGTAACCCTAAAAAATGAGAATTTTGCAAACAAAAATTTTTTCAGAAATCCAAAATAGCAAATTGTATAGGTAAGAGGCATTAGAAATAATAAATCATATTTTTCAAAATGATTAAATAGGATAGTATAAAACAATGTGAATGTAGGGACGAGGAACATTATAAGATTGACTATTTTTTTCATAGTTTATTTCAGTTCCTTGATTATTTTTGCCGGTACTCCACCAACCATTTTGTGAGACTCTACATCTTTAGTGACGCACGTATTGGCTGCAATGATACATCCTTCGCCAATTTTTACTCCGTGAATAACTGTTGAATTTGCGGCTACCCATGTTCCTTTTCCGATGTGTATGCTTTCCGAATGTGATTTGTTGGTGATTTGACCATTTTCATAGATATGTCGGCTGGTGTCAATAACACAATTTGGAGATATGATTACATTATCTGATAATTGTAGTTTGCCAACGCCATTTATCCAGACATTATGAGCTATATATACATCATCTCCAATCGTAATATTATCGACTCTTAATGCTTTTACACCGGATGCAATTTTAAATTTTTTACCACATTTCTTGAAAAAATGCTTCACCAAAAAACCTCTAATATTAGTTGAGATATAATTGTTGGGTAAGATAGCGGTTATTCCCATAACCACATTAAATAAAAAATCATGCAAAAAATATCTAACTATCTTTTTCATCTTCTATTTTATTATTAAATACTTTTCTATAAAAATCAATCCTTTTCTTATCTAGCTTTGATTTTGCGAATTGTTTAGACTTCTCGTAACTGTAAATTGCCATCTCCGCTGTGCATTCATTAATCATTTTCTTAATTTTTTTTGCCAAATCTTTATATTTTTTTCTTTTAAAAATAAAGTTTTCATTGACCAATTCTGGTATTCCTCCGGTAGAAGATCCTATGCACGGGCAAGATACGCTCATAGCTTCTAGAACAGCCCGTCCGTGTGATTCTGCGTTGCTAGGTTGTATATATATGTCCATTTGCTTTATCAAATTGAAAATTTCTGAGTGGTTTTTAGGGCCTGTAAATTTAACATTTTTTTCGAGATGATATTTTTTTGTTAAATTATTTAAATATGTGTTATCTCCGCCTCCTATTATCCAGTATTCTAGGTTATAACCATTATCTATTAGGGTTTTCATTGCTTTAATTACGTATTGTTGCCCTTTATATTTAGTATTAACTGCGCCTACGGTTCCTAGTATGAATTTGTCAGTTTCTTTTTTCTTTCTTGCTAACCTATTCTTTAAATCATTTCTTTTTATACTAGGGAGTACAACGTCTGAGCATCCAATGCTCATACCTTTTATAGGGTATCGTTTTTGTAGAAAATTGTTTGAGACATAGATTGCGTATGGTGCTTTTTTTAGATAGTGTTTTTGTTTTAGATATTCAGGAATAGCCAAGATTTTCCCCTTGATGCTGTGATTCCACATACTGTCGAAGGCACAACCAACTACTTCTACTAAAATTTTTTTATTATATTTATTTGCAAAGTTTATTGCGTAATAAGAAATTTCTGATGGTACTCTCGCAATTATAATGTCACTTTTTTTGACGTTATTTTCAATTAGCTTTTTATTATATTTTTTGTTTTTTAAAGAAAGATATTCACTAATGCTTCTTTTTCTATCTTTTATTGGAATAATAGTAATATCTTTATCTATTGGCTGGAATTTGCTCATTGCGTCACGTTGTTCGTAGATAGTATCTTCCACTCTGAATGCAGCTGTTATTTCACTTGCTAGCTTTTTATATCTTTTCCATGTCTCGTGGTTGTAAGAACCGTCTGTGTAGTTATTGCCTAAAGTGTCTTTTTTTACTTTTTCACCACCGTGAACAAATAGTAGTTTTGCCATATTCGTTACCTATTCTTGACATAAGTATTCTTTATACATTGTATTATTTTTGGGTAGTTACCATTTTCATGGGCTTTTTATCTCTCTCTTTATTATACACCTTGAACAAGGATTTAGAGGAAAATAATGAATACTAGATAGTTTTTATATAGTTTCATAGAATATTGTTGAATTGTTTAAGAAACAGAGAGATAAGGCGAATGATTCTAAAATTTGGGGTGGAAAGGTGCTTGGTTTTCAAGCGATAGATATAATGGCATTAGGGGTGACTTCGTTCTTAACTGAGTGGGGTTGTGTCATCTTTTTTGTTGCCAGTAAACCTATATTCGCTTCTTGTTGCTTTTATTTTGGCGATAGCGGGATGTGAGGGTTGAAAAATTCAATTTGGTGTGATTTGATTTTTCGAAAACTAATGGAGAAAAACTTTTATGAATGATACTAAGAAGGATTTTGATGGATGGATAAGTGTAAAATCTAATTTGCATTATGCAGGAATTTTTCGAAGCGTAAAAGAAGGTGAGTAGGTGAGAGTAATGAGTGTTTATCGTTTATGCAGAAAAATGGGATCTCTGCTGAACTCTGATTTGTTGTTGGTAAGAGGTGGTTTTAAGCGATTGTATTGCTAAAAAATACTCCCTAGTTTTAATCTAGGGATGGGCGGGTATTCCCGAATGTAGTTTGATTATATCATATTGGGCGTGAATGATCAATGCTTATATAGCATCATAGGTTTTTCTTTATAATTGTTTAGCGATAGCGAGATGCGGGGGTTGAAGAAACCATTAGAGTGTGATTTGATTTTTTGAAAATAATAGAGAGGAGTTTTATGAATGAGGCTAAGAAAGATTTTGATGGGTGGATAAAGGTAAAATCAAATGTACATTTTAGCGGAAGGATACCAGATATCAAAGACGGTGAAGTATGGTGGTGCGCTGTAGGTGAAAATGTTGGTATTGAGATAAACGGGAAAAGCAATGTTTTTTCAAGACCAGTGTTAATTTTTAAGAAGCTCAGTCGTTTTGGTTTTTTAGGTGTGCCATTAACTTCGAAGAAACACGTCGGAAGCTGGTATGTGCAGTTTGAATATCATGGGAAATTACAGTATGCTTCATTGGCGCAAATACGCATTTTTAGTGTTTCTAGACTTTATGAGAAGGTTGGGATGATTCCCGATTCTGATTTGCGAAAGGTAAGGGAAGGATTTAGGGCTTTATATTTCTAAAAAATATTCCCCAATCTTGCGAATGGGGTAGTGCGGGTATTCCCGAATGTGTTCTTATTATAGCGCAATAAGGTAAAGGAGTCAAGAAAAAATTTTCTGTGTGGGTTGGTTTGCTGTTTTGATGATAAAGTGTTATTATAATATAACGATGAGTAGATTGAAAAGAAGAATCCTATGGTATATAGGGGCTGCCCTGGTGGCGGTGCAAGCTGTCACATCGGTACTTCTCGCAGTTTCGATTATTCGAATGGAAATTTTGGAAATGTGGGTGGTAATATTAATAATTGTATCGCTGATATTACTTTTAATGATTTGCATGGCTCCAATTATATTTAGAAAAAAACATTTTGGGGTTTTTCGGTACATTTGCATTATCGTGTCGATAATTTGTATCGCAGGCTCGATTTTTGCCTTTCGCTACACTAATGCGATGAATGGGTTCCTGGACAAGGTCAGCCTTGGTGACGAGGTGGAAAACGCGGGCAAAGACGTGACGAAAGAGCCGTTTATTATGTATGTATCTGGTACTGATTCGCGTAATAATGTAGAGGATCCGGATGCGCGGTCGGATGTGAACATACTGCTAGTCGTGAATCCAGTGACTGGTAAAATTCTTTCTGTTTCTATTCCGCGAGACACTTACGTCCAAATACACGGTACTACGGGTCTAAAAGATAAACTTACGCATGCGGGGCTAAATAACGATGTGGAGCGAAGCAAGGCCACGATTGAAGATTTTCTGGGTAATAAATTCGAGATAGATTATACGGTGAAAGTAAGCTTTGATACAGTGGTTGAGGTGGTTGATCAACTGGATGGGATTGACATTAATTCTGATAAAGCGATGCATCTTGCTGCGGAGAGTAAGAAAAATCCTAGCAAATATTGTGATTACGTAGTTGGTAAGCAGCATGTAGATGGTGACTGTGCACTGCGCTTTGCTCGAGAGAGGAAATCCTATGCACGAGGTGATAAGCATCGGGGTGAGAATCAGCAGGAAGTCCTAGCCGCCATTATCAATAGGTTCCTTAGCTCTAAAAAATATTTAATGAAGCTACCTGAAATCCTCGACATTGCGGCGGATTCGTTTGAAACGACCTTTTCTCGCGATGATATTACTGAATTTATGCGTTTTCAACTAGCGAATAATATCGATTGGCAAATTGAATCTATCGGGCTGGATGGGGTGGGTGATATGCTACCGACACATACTTATGGCGAAAAAGAACCGCTTTGGGTGATGATCCCAGACGAGAAATCCTATGAGCAAATTATCAAAAAGATGGAAGATAATTTAAAGGTGGAAAAAAATTCGTAATTTTAAAGCATAATTATTTTTATTTTTAAGCATTTGTGTTATAATCTAGTAAAGGAAAAGTGATGGAAGAAATAAATATCAAGGATTTTTTAAGCTACCTGAAACGTTATATTTTGGGTTTTATTATAGTGTTAGTTTTGGCTGTGTCTGGCGTGGTAGTTTATGACACGATGATTAAAAAGCCGATTTATCAGGCGCAAACTACGGTAGTGATTGCTAAGTCGGATGTGGCGGAATGGGAAAATACCTCAGCGGCGACGCTAAATGACATTAATGCTAGCCAGAAACTAGTTTCTACTTATGGCGAGATTGCCAAAAGTGAGCTAGTTTTGAACCAAGTGATTGAGAATCTAGGGCTTAATACTACTGTGCAGGAGCTCAGTCGGAATTTGACGGTCAAACCGGTAGACGACACTTCGATCCTTAGTATTGCTGTGAAAGATTTAAAGGCGAAATTAGCGGCGATGATTGCAAATGAAATTGCTAAGGTTTTTGAAAAGGAAGTAAAGGAAATCTATAAAGTTGAAAATGTGACACAGCTTTCGGTGGCGGTGCCGCCAGAAAAGCCAGCGAATAATACTTTGATACGTGATATGATCCTGGCGATTGCAGTTTCGATTCTGGTAGTGGCTGGGTTTGCATTTCTAAAATTCTACTTTGATGATACTTTGAAGCACAACGATGATACGGAGCATTTGGTAGGCTTACCGATTGCTGGTCAAATATTAAAAGATGGAACAAAGTCGCGTCGTGGAACGAATGAGCTAGTAGTAGATAAATCACCAAAAGCACTAGTGAGCGAAAACATCAAAAGTTTACGTACGAATTTGCAGTTTACATCGGTAGATAAAGATTTGAAGACGATTTTAGTCACCAGTACAAACGCCGGCGAGGGGAAGAGTTTTGTCTCGGTGAATCTAGCGATTTCCTTTGCGCAAGCGGAGAAAAGGGTACTTCTAGTTGATTGCGACTTAAGGAAGGGACGGGTTCATCGTCTATTTGGTTTGCAAAATACGGTTGGTTTATCTAACCTTTTAACTGGAGACTTAAGTGGGCTTGGAACTTATATTCGTGCGACTAAGGTTCCAAGTCTAGACGTGATCACTTGTGGAACATATCCGCCAAATCCGAGCGAACTACTTTCCTCGAAGAAGAATAAACGTTTAATAAAGATGTTAAGCGATCATTATGATGTGGTGATATTTGATGGTGCGCCGGTGGGTGGCTTGGCGGATTCAGTAATTTTGTCTAGCTTGGTGGATGAGACTTTGATGGTGATAAAGGATGGCTTCACTACGAAGGCGGATCTTTATGCTGCGAAAGAGACCTTGGAGAAGGTAGGAGCGCAAATTGCAGGGTTAGTCTTTAACGAAGTAAATCGTAAATCGACTAAGTATTATAATACCTATTATTATTACGGAGATTCTGGGAAGAGGAAATGATAGATATTCATTCACATGTTTTGCCGGGTGTGGATGATGGATCGAGGAATTTTGACGAAAGCATCGAAACTATTAAGTGGCTTTTTGACCAAGGTGTAACGGACCTAATTGCGACGCCGCACTATGTATGTGAGTCGGATTATACATCGCCGCGATCGAAAAATTTGGAGCTATTGAGGGAATTACAAGCTAGATTAAAGGCAGCTGGCATAGATGTAAAGCTTTATCTTGGGAATGAGATCTATATTAATGAACGAATTCCGGAGCTTTTGGAGGCGGGAGAGCTTTCGCCACTAGCTGATAGCGAATATTTATTGGTGGAACTGCCCTTAAATAGTGAGTTTCCGAATTATGAAGGATATCTTTGTGAACTAAGAGAGAAAGGGTTTAAGGTGGTTTTGGCGCATCCGGAAAGATATTCGATCGTGCAGGATGATTTTCAAAAAGTGCGAGATTTATATGAAGATGGAATTTTGCTTCAATCTAATCTGAGAAGTATTATTGGCACATACGGTAATGGAGCGGAGCGCGTAATTAAGAAATTGGCGAGGGAAAAGATGATTTTTGCTTTTGGTAGTGACACGCATAGGACAGGAAGAAGTGATTATTTGATACAAGCGCGGAAGAAATTGCTTAAATATTATAATCCGCGAGAATTAGCTTTGATTTTGGACGTGAACCTTAGAAAAAAGATTTTGCGGTAATTTTTGTTTTGTGACTATCAGGGGTGTTTACTTTTTTTAAGCGGTATGGTATAATTATTCAGATATTAATTTAACAAGGGAAAAGATATGAGTCGTATCGGAAAACAACCCATCGAGATTCCGGCGGGAGTGACAATTACGGTCGGCGACAAAGAGATTACTGTCGCGGGCCCAAAGGGTTCACTCGTTGTCCCAGTACAACCAAAAACCAAGGTTGAAATCGATGGAAATGTGGCTAAAGTCACCCGCGAGGATGATGAGCCAAAGTCTCGTGCTTGGCATGGACTCCAACGTGCGCTTCTAAACAACGCGGTAGTTGGCGTGACCAAAGGTTACGAGAAAAAACTAGAAATCAATGGTGTAGGTTTTCGTCTTTCTGGCGGTGGATCTGACATCGAAATGGCGCTGGGTTTTTCACATCCAGTGAAATATCATGCTCCAGAAGGCGTGCAGCTTTCAACTAACAAAATGGAAATTACCGTTTCGGGTATTGATAAGCAAAAGGTCGGTCAGGTGGCGGCAGAAATTCGCAGCCTCAAGAAACCTGAGCCTTACAAGGGCAAAGGTATTAAATATGTCGACGAAGTAATCCTTCGCAAGGCAGGAAAGGCGGGTAAGAAATAATGAAAGCTGAATTTAGAGCAAAAAGAACTAGAGCCAAGATTTTTGGTACTAGCGAAAGACCACGCCTTTCGGTTCATATTTCGAACCGTCACATTGTGGCGCAGGTAATTGACGACAATAAAAAGACCACTCTTTGTTCGGCGACTACTGTTGGCGAAAAGCTTGATGGTACGATGACTGAAAAGGCAGCGAAGATTGGTACAGAAATTGCTAAAAAAGCCAAAGCGAAAAAGATCAAAACAGTGGTATTTGATCGTGGATCTAAATTATATGCGGGTAGAATGTCAGCATTAGCCGATGCCGCTCGCAAGGAAGGATTGGAGTTTTAAATGGCAGAAACTGAGAAAAAAGCCCCGAGAGTAATCAACAAATCCGGTACTCTCAAGATGGACGATAAGGTAGCTGCAACTCGTCAAGCGCGGGATATTTCTGGGCGCAAGATGGAGCGACGTAATCGTCGTGATCGCGCGCGTGGAGCAAATGCTGGTCCAAAAGAATTTGATGAGATTACTATTGCAGTAGATCGCGTTTCGAGGACGGTAGCTGGTGGGCGCAGAATGCGCTTTAAAGCTCTAGTTGCGATGGGCGATCACAAAAATCGGATTGGTATTGGTGTTGCTAAAGGTAATGACGTGACAACGGCGGTAGCCAAAGCCGGTTCTAAAGCCAAAAAGACCATGATTACCTTTAAGATGGATGGTGAAACGATTTGCCACGAAACTCGAACTAAGGTAACTGGTGCAGATGTTTTGATGAAACCAGCTGCTCCTGGTACCGGGATTATCGCTGGTGGTACAGTCCGGGCCATTATGGGTCTAACCGGTGTAAAGAATTTGATTTCTAAGTCACTTGGTTCGACTAATAAGGTAAATATTGCTTATGCTGTGCTTGAAGGCTTACGCCAACAAGTAGCGCGAAAAGATTGGATAGGCGCAAAGGAAGAGGCGGCTAAACCGGCTGCTAAGACTGCGGCTAAACCGGCTGCTAAGAAGCCTGCGGCTGCAAAACCTGCAGCTAAGTCTGCTACAGCTAAGAAGCCTGCCGCTAAAAAGCCAGCAGCTAAGAAGGAGAATAAGTAATGAAATACAATGATTTAGAGGTTACGAAGAACACTCGTCCGTCTCGGAAAGGCCGCGGCATTGCCGCTGGTCAAGGTAAGACGGCTGGGCGTGGTACCAAAGGTCAGAAAGCTCGTGCTGGTCACAACAAGATGCCAGCTGGGTTTATGGGTGGCCAGCGTGCAATTATGCAGGCAGTGCCGAAGCTCAAAGGTTTTAAATCTTTCCATCCTAAGGCTGAGGTGGTCTACACCGATAGATTGAATGGTCTAAAGGGTAAGGTAGATAATTTTGCACTTTCTAAGGCAGAATTAATTTCTACTCCGTTTGCCAAGGTTAAGGTGATTTCTCGGGGAGATTTGACCGCAAAAATTGATCTAGAGACTCAGTTTATCTCTAAGACTGCGAAAGCGGCTCTAGAGAAAGCTGGTGGGTCGTTCAAAAAGGTTTCCGTACCGATGAAACCCGCTGCGAAAAAAGGCTAATTCTGACTGGTTTTAGAAAATACCCCTTTCATAGGGGTATTTTTGTGGTATAATAGAGAAAATAAGTGGAGTTTATATGGACGAAAAAGAGTTAAAAACCAGTACAAAACAGAGGGTGTTTATTATAATTATCGCGATTATTATGGTCGGTTCGATTATCGCGAGCTATGCCGCGATAGTTCTTAGTGGGGTAATGCAGAATAAAAACGAAGAGGAGAGCCAGGTAGATGAGGCTAAGGTGGCGGAGTATCAAGAGGCCTATGATAAGAAGTTGAAGGAGTTTCAAGAGGCTACAAACAAAGATTATAAGAAATTCTTGGGCTATAAGGGGAAGGTAGTCAAGGGTTATAACGAGAATTCGGCAAATGAAGGTGGCGTAAAGACGAAGGATATCGAGAAGGGCTCTGGTGATACCGTATCTGAGGATAATTATTTAGCTTATTATATCGGCTGGTGCGCTGATGAGTCGGTGTTTGACTCGTCGTTTGATGATACAGAGAATCCGACTGGGTTTCGCATCGCAATTGACCCTTCGGTGGGGATGATTGAAGGTTGGAACCAGGGTGTTAAGGGTATGAAAATGGGTGGTATCCGTGAAATCACGATTCCTGGGGAATTAGCCTATGGAGATTCGAAAGAGATTTGTGGTGGTACGAATAAGCCGTTGAAATTTATGGTAATGACGGTTGCAAATAAAGATCCTTTGAAAAAGCTTTCGAAAGAGCTAGAAGAAGCTACTATGAGGTTACAATATGCTTCTTATGGGATGGATTACGACGAGGTGATGAATAGCTCGGCTACTAGTGAATAATCCAGTTTTGTGTTGCTAGTATTGACTTTTTAAAGTGTTTGTGCTATAATTAGGGTGTAGATTGAGAAAAAGGGATCTCAATCTAAGAACCAATACATAATCAGATAAGGGGGTTGAGGATTATGTTTAACACTATTATAGCATTCGTTATCGGACTCATAGTTATATCTGTTTTGGGCATAGCCCAGTATAGGATAGCAGATGGAAAAATAAGAAGAAGATATAACGAGAAGATGTTTAACTTCTTCTCAATAATCTTCGCCGTCATTGTGGCGGCTTCAATGGCTATTTGGGGTGGTCGCTCTTTGGTGACTGGCCTAGATGCCGTGTTGGGTACCGATGATACAACCGGTTTCTACGCGCTTTTCGTCGTAGCGCCGATGGCTATTTTAGTAGTTGGTCTGTTCACCTATGCAATACTTTATTACACTGGTTGCAAGATTGGCTACTATCGAAAGTTAAAGCTGAATGATTTATTATGCTGCTATCAGTATGATAAATAGACATCTCACTTTCCTTTCAAAATCCCTCGGGGTAACATTTTAAGAATGGACGCCTCGGGGGAATTTTTTATGCATTTTTGTGGAGATTTTTTGTAAAAAACTATTGTGTAAATAAAAGTGCTAATGTATAATGGTAGTTATAAGGGGAATGGTGCGATTATGACAAGTATAAAATTGGTAAGAATTAGTTCGTTGGCTTTGATGCTGGCGGTTTTTTGCGGCTTTTTAGGGGTGATAGATACTTCTGCCGTGACTTATCAGGATAATGTCGACGTCTCCTTTACCTTTAACCCCACTATTTCCATCAATCTTTCTTCTGATACTGCTAGTACAGATCTGATCATTAATAACCTCACTCCAGGCTCCGTAGCAGATAGTAATATACTCACAGTAAGTGTCACTACTAACGCTACCTATGGCTATTATCTCACTGCTACAGCTGGTACTTCATCTACTAATACAGATCTTGTAAATACAGAGAATAGTAACTACAAATTCACTAGCATTGCTACTAATGCTAGTCTAGCTAGTCTCTCCACAGACAATACTTGGGGCTATCGTATTTCAGATGATAATGGTTCTACTTGGTCTAATTATTCAGGACTTCCTAAAGATAATGATGATGAAGGTGCTACTGGTAAAGCCTTAATAGAAACTACTAGTCCAGCAGACAATCAATCTATCAAATTTAAAATAGGTGCTAAGGCTTCTACGAGTCAGGCTGCCGGAACTTATACCAATATCATTACCTTCTATGCGGTGACTAGTCCGGAAACAGAAGATGGTCCTACACCACCAGAAACTTGTAGTACTAAAGTTCCGGGCGTGAAGTATATGCAGGATATCAATAGTTCCAATAAAGCTTCCGTTCTAGCTAGCCTCACTGAAGAAGCCCCATATTACTTAAGAGATTCTCGTGATGAGGAACCATACTGCGTATCCAAACTAAAAGACGGAAATCTATGGCTTCTAGATAACTTAAGATTAGACCTTACTGATTCAACTGTTCTGAATAACACTACGGCCAGCAACACTAACGCTTCTACTACATCACTTGGCTATCTTAAGAATGGTGGTGGTACCACTTCTGATCAATATCCAACTGCACCGCTCAATAACGAGACCTGGTCTTCTAATTCCCAAAACTTTTATAGTGTACCTATGACTATCTCCACTTACAAAGATCAAACTACCACCAGCTATGGTAATGGTAGTGGTAAAATCGGAATATATTACAACTACTGTGCCGCATCTGCAGGCTCTTACTGCTATGGTAATGGTAAAAGTGAAGGCACCAGTTCTGGCAATGCCACTGAAGACCTTTGCCCGGCTGGCTGGAGAATGCCTACTGGTGACTCTAGTGGTGAGTATAATTCATTGTATGGTTACTATAATACTACTCAAACTGCAACAAATACCGCTAGCCTCCAATATAATCTTTCTACTCCTCTGTCGGGCCTCTTCGGCAGTGGCTCGGCGTACAATCAGGGCACGGGCGGCAACTTCTGGTCTTCTACTAGGCGCAGTGACGGCATCATGTACGACCTCAGCGTGTATTCAAGCAGTGTCAACCCCACGTACGGCTACGGTCGCTACTACGGACTCTCAATGAGGTGCTTGCTAGATTCCTAGTTTTGCCTTTTTAAGTTCCTTGTCTGCCGCATACATGAAAATCTTAAGTGACCGCGCCCTAAAGCGCGGTCGCGAGAGGGCCTAGCATCCGTCTCGCCTAGCAACCGTGAGTATAATTAATTGATCCTGGTGGGGGTTGTAATTTGGGTGCGGTTGTGATATATAGGCTAGAGGAAAGGGAGATTGGCGCAAATTAAAAACTTAATGGCAGGAGAAAGGAGGGTTAAATGGAAGTTGAAATTGATGAAATAAAAGTCAATATTAAACTAAAAATTACCCCGCCTAAGCGGAGTAATTAACCCAATAATTTCATTCTACCATACACAATTTGTGATGTCAAGAACCCTTTCCTATTATAGCAAAGGAATAAAAAATGAGTAAAAAAACGTTTTTCTTTTATGATCTTGAGACGAGCGGGCTGAAGCCACGGGAAGATCGGATTATGCAGTTTGCGGGACAGCGAACGGATTTGGATTTGAACCCTATCGGTGAGCCGGTGAACATTCTAGTGAAAATGACGGATGATGCTTTGCCGAGCCCAGGAGCAATCAATGTGACGGGGATCACGCCACAAAAGACTTTGATGGATGGGATAAGTGAAGCAGAGTTTTGCAAATACGTGACGGAAGAAGTATTTGTGCCGGAAACAGTGGCGGTAGGCTATAATACCGTGCGGTTTGATGATGAATTTATGCGGGCGATTTTTTGGCGGAATTTTTATGATCCGTATGAGTGGGAGTGGAAGGATGGTAGATCGCGTTGGGACATGCTAGATGTAGTAAGGATGACACGGGCGCTTAGGCCGGAAGGAATCGAATGGCCGTTTCGTGAGGATGGAGCGCCGACGAATCGTTTGGAGCTTTTGACAAAACTAAATGGACTTTCGCATGAGCATGCGCACGATGCACTTTCTGACGTATTTGCGACGATTGCGGTGGCGAAGATGATTAAGGAAAAGCAACCGAAGCTATTTGATTTTCTTTACAAAATGCGGGAGAAAAATGCCGTAAAGAAATTGGTAAATTTGGACGACAAAAGACCGTTTGTATATGCGTCGGGAAGATATGCTAACGAATTCAATAAATCTACTGTGGCAGTACCGCTGACGGCGGGACGAAATGGAAATGTATTAGTGTATGATCTACGTTATAATCTGGAAGATCTTTCGGATAATTATTTCCCGATCGTGAAAGAATTATGCTTTAATAAATGCCCGGCGGTAGCACCGCTTGCGGTTTTAGATGACGGTGGCTGGGAGAAAATTGGGCTGGAAAAGGAGGAAGTCGAAAAGAATTTGCAGATTCTTTTGAAACATCCGGAGTTTGCAGAGCAAATGCGGGGCGAATTTGAAAACCGACCGGAATTTCCGAAGGCTTTGGAGCCAGAAGAAGCGTTATACGATGGATTTCTCAATGATGCGGATCGAATTAAAGTGGCGGCGGTGAGGAATGCTAGCCCGAAGGAACTCGCTGATTTTCACCCAGATTTTATCGACGAAAGATTACCAGAACTGCTGCTTCATTACAAAGGGCGGAATTTTCCTGATACTTTATCGGAGTCAGAAGCGGAAGCGTATGAAAAATACCGTCAGGAGAGGCTAAAACGTTTGGCACCAATTTTCATGAAAGAGCTAGAATTAGTGAAAGACGACTTCGTTAAAGAAGAACTATTACTATATATACAATCATTGCAATAGAATCTTAAAACTATTTTTGTCGGCTGTCGACGCTTTCGCTAATTCCTCCAAAAATTAGTTTTAAGATTCTATAGCTTGACCGAGCTGATAGCTTTCTTAAGAGTATTGATGGACTTTTGGAGTTCAATGCTTTCGTGTTCGGAAAGTGTGAGGTCGAGACGACGGATGACACCTTTGCGGCCGACGACTGTAGGCCAGCCAAAGGAGGTATCGGAAAATTGATCATAGGATGAGACTGGTAGAATGCGCATTTCGTCGTTTAAGATGCAATTGAGGATTTGAGCGACACAGGTAGCAATACCATAGTAAGTGGCGCCTTTTTTCTCAATAATGTCGTAAGCTTCGTTTTTGACAAAGTCGGAAATGTCGGTTCGGATGTCTTTTTTGAGCATGGTAGAAACTTTTTGGCCACCAGCATCGGCAAGGGACCAGAGAGTAAGCTCAGTATCACCGTGTTCGCCTACTTGATAAGCATGTACGGATTTTGGGTTAATATTCATATAATTAGCAATACGAGTGCGTAGTCTGGCAGAATCGAGGACGGTGCCGGAGCCAATGACCTTTTCGGCGGGAAGGCCAGAGAACTTCATGGTGAAATAAGTTAAAACATCCATTGGATTGGTAACGACTAGGAAAATGCCATCGAAACCCGAATCCATAATTTGCTCGATCATGCCTTGCAGAATATTGGCGTTTTTCTTCAAAAGATCCATGCGGGATTCGCCAGGTTTCTGGGCGGCGCCAGCAGTAATTACGACTACATCGCAGTCTTTGGCGTCTTTATAAGTGCCGTTTGAAATTTTGACGTAGCTAGGTGAGACGGCAAGAGCATCACGGAGATCCATGGCTTCGCCTTCGGCATCGTGAGCGATGATATCAGTAAGTACTATTTCGTTGACGGCGGTGCGTTGATTGATCAAAGCGTAGGCGATGGATGCGCCGACGTTTCCGGTGCCCACGATCATGATCTTATTATTATCCATAAGCATATTATAGCACATTTAGATTGTTTGGGATGCTCGTTTTGCCAAAATGAGTTATAATGGGCTTATGAAGAGAGTTTTTATTTTTGCCATAGCGATTTTATCAACAATTTTGTCGACTCCGGTAATGGCGAAGTCTACCGACAATTTTTATTTTAGTGATTTTACGGGTGATTATTATTTATACAAGGACGAAGAGGGGATTTCGCGTTTAAAGGTGAAGGAGAGTGCGACGGCAGAATTTCCAAATTATGATCAAAACAAAGGAATTTGTCGGCAGATTGCATTTACAAATCAGGATGGCAAGAATGTGACTTTGCCGAAACTGACACGAGATAATTTGAAATTGACACGTAATGGTAATCCAGAGCCGATTTATAGTATTGAGAGGAATGTAAAAGACCAGAAGAACCAATATTATGATGTTTGTACTGGTAATAATGATTATGTGCTTGGCAAACAAACTTATACTTTTGAATATGAGTTTTCGCGGGTGGTGACGGAATTCAATGAAAAAGGAAAAGTGTTCCAAGAATTGTATTGGGATGCGAATGGTAATGGTTCCAAACAACGTTTTGACAAGGTTACAGCTAGATTGCATTTTGAGGATGAGGATGTGTGGACGGGAGAAAGTTGGTGCTATGTGGGGAAATATGGTGAAAAGGGTTCGGAGAGATGTAAAATCACGAAGACATCAGATGGGGTAGAGTTTATGGCGTCGAATTTGGCGGCTTTTGAGAATTTGAGTTTTGACGTGGAGTTAAAAGCGGGTAGTTTCGTAGTGCCAGAACCTTATATTCCGCCACAGGAAAAAAATTATACGTATGTATGGATTACGGTGGGGGCTGGCGCGTTGTGCCTACTCGCAATCTTCTTTGAACTGAGGAAGTTCGCAAAGACTAGGGAGAAGGCGAGATTTTATAAAGGAATTTTTGTAAAACCAGAGTACCAGCCTGATAAGTATAGCTTGCCGGAAATGGCGGAAGTCTTTGTAGGCAAAAAGAAGGATGTAAAGGTGGCGATGATACTGCATTTAGTGGTCAAGAAAAAGATAGAATTTCAGAAAGCAGACAAGCATAAATGGAATATTTTAGTAAAGGATTTAGATGATGTGGCAGAAGAATATATGGATCTTTTGTCGATTTTAAATGGGGGGACGCGACCGAAAAATGGAGACAAAATTGAATTAAAGCAGCGCGTATCAACGAGCCGATTAATCGCGTTGCGAAAAACTATGGAAAATAAGATTGTGAAGGATTTGAAAGATGACAAATTAGTGGAAGATAAATATAAATTTGGCGAAACCAATGGACATGGCGTTATGGATATAATCGTGATGAGTATATTCATGATCCTAGTAGTATTGATGCTTGGCAAAATGGTGCTAAGTTTTTTGGATCAGATTCTAAACTTGGAAGAATTGTCGGGTCAAGTGGAATTTGTGTTTTATGATAAGTTTTATCAGACGGTGACAGCATTGATTGTGGCGACAGTAGTGGTGGTGATTACACTTTCGGATGTCTCGCAAAAATACCTACACCATACAGAAAGTGGTTTGAAAGCTTCACGTTATATGGATGGATTAAAACTATATATTAGTATGGCAGAAGCTGAGCGAATGAAAATGCTCCAAAGCGTCGAGGGGGCTGATACTTCGGCGGAGGGAATTGTGAGACTATACGAAAAGTTACTTCCGTATGCGGCGATTTTTGGTTTGGAAGAGAGTTGGATGGAAGAAATGAAAGAATACTGTGAGCTTAAGGAAATTGACGAGCCAGATTATTTGCTTACGGGAATTACTGCAGCGGAACTAACTAGAGGTCTTAATACGGCATCTGCGATTGCTAATACATCTAGCTCAATGTCTAGTTCTGGGGGTGGTTCGTCTTCTGGCTTTTCTGGTGGTGGGGGCGGTGGATTCTCCGGCGGAGGGGGCGGAGGAGGTGGCTTCGGGGGGAGATAAACAATTAGCTTTTGATAAAAATTCGTTGGTATTTTTTGTGGAAGTATGATAGAATAAAAGCATAAGCGTAATAATAATAATCTAATTTTGAAGGAAAAAAATGGATCCAATTAATAATAATCCTACACCAACACCAAATCCAGCGCCTACTCCGGCTCCGACACCGGCTCCAGGACCTGTACCAGTAGCGCCAGCGAGCCCAGTTGCTGCTCCAGGAGCACCAACTAGTCCGGCTACGGCTAATCCTTTACAAGGAGCTGCAGTTAATCCAGTTGTAAATCCGACTGCACCAGCTGGTCCAGCGCCTGTTGATCCGATGACAGCCGCTCCGGCTAGTCCAGCAGGTCCAGCGGTTCCAGTTGATCCGGTGGCTCCAGCTAATCCAGTGGTTCCAGCTAATCCAGTTGCGTCGGCGACTCCCGGTGCGCCAGTGAATCCAGTAATTCAACCTTCGACTCAGGGTGGTGTAGCGGCGACTGACCCAATCATGGTGCCAGAAGCTCCGACTCCTCCGGATCCAATTGAAGAAGAATTGAAAGCTCCGATGAAAGCGGCAGAGCCAGCTCCTGGTTCGATTGGTTCGGCAGTGTCTGGTCCAGCAGGCGCTCCGGCAGAGGTTGATCCAGTGGGCGATAATCCTTTTGATAAGACTGGACAAACTCCAAGTGTTTCTTTTAATGATCCAGCTAAGCAGCCTGCGACGGATCAAAAAGATGCTGCTAAAAAGCCAAAGACCAATAAAACTACTTTGATTGCATTAATCGTAGTAGTGGTTATTGTTATAGCTGTACTGGTCGTCATGTTGGTTTTGCCGTCCATTGGTGGCGGTGGGGGCAATGGTTCTCCTACTGGTGGGCAGACTTATCAACCAGAGCTTGAATATAACAATGGTAATTCGACAACTACTGATAGCAGTTCTAGTAGCAGTAATTCTAAGGCTAAGGATTCTACTAAAGAAGAACTTGAAGAAGAAGAGCTTGATGATACTACAACTAACACTAGTAGTTCGTCTACGAGTACCGAATCAGACACCACAGTAGAGACGATAGAAGATGACGATTACGATGACTCGCTTGACTACGGTGAATAGATATTGTAGAATCATTTCATGAATAGATATATAACTACGGCGATACCGTATGTGAATGGTGTTCCGCATGTTGGGCATGCGCTAGATTATTGTTTGGCTGATACGGCGGCGCGTTACTTTAGACTAAAAGGTGACAAGGTACGTTTCCAAGTGGGGACGGACGAACATGGTGGAAAGATTTATCAAAAAGCAGAAGAGCTGAATTTGCCAGTTGAAAAGTACGTGAAAGATAATTCGGATGCCTTCAAGTCGTTTATTGAAAAACTAAACATTTCTTACACTGATTTTATTCGAACTACCGATGAATCTCATATAAAAAGGTGTCAGGAAATTTGGCAGAAATTGAAGGATCACATTTATTTGGAAAAATATGAAGGATGGTATTGTACGGGTTGTGAAAGATTTATTACTGAAAAAGAATATCAAGAGAATCATGCAGTGTGTCCCGATCATCAAAAACCTTACGAAAGAATTGAAGAAGAAAACTATTATTTCAGAATTTCAGATTTTAAAGAGCAAATTAGAGAAAAAATCGAAAAAAATGAGCTTTTGATTTTGCCAGATTTTCGTAAGAAAGAAATACTGAAGCTATTAGATGATTCGCCGGATGTTTCAGTGTCTAGACCGCGTGAACAATTGAAATGGGGCGTGACGGTGCCGGGTGACGAATCGCAAGTAATGTATGTATGGATTGATGCGCTATCGAATTATATTACGGTTTTAGGTTACCCGGAGCAAGATACTAGTGAATGGTGGCCGGCGACAGCACAATTTGTAGGCAAGGATATTTTGAGGTTCCATACTATTATTTGGCCGGCAATGCTGCTTGGTCTAGGCCTTCCTTTGCCGAAGGCGATTGTATCTCATGGCATGATTCTAGTGAACGGGCAAAAAATGTCTAAGAGTATTGGTAACGTGGTGGATCCAGTAGAAGTGATTGACAGATATGGTTTAGATGCTTTTCGTTATTTCTTCTTGAGGCACGTAGACACTTTTGCTGATTCGGACTATACCGATGAAAAATATGAAGAAGCTTACAAGAATGAGCTTGCAAATGATTTAGGTAATTTAGTGCAGCGTCTTTCGACTTTGGCACAAAAAAATCAGATTTTAATAGGTAGAGTGGATTCGAAATTTTCCGATGAATACTGTGAGCTAATGGAACGATTTGAATTTAGTAAGGCGTTCGACCAAGTCTGGGAAAAGATACAGGATTTGAACAAACGTATTGATGATGAGAAGCCTTGGGTGTTAGCTAAGAATGGTGAGAAGGCGAAGCTAGAAAAATGCTTGAAAACATTGATTTTAGATCTTTTGCAGGTCAATATGGAACTGGCTCCATTTATGCCAAATGCTTCTGAAAAAATTTCAGAAATATTGAAAGATCCAATTGCTCCACCGGAAACACCGTTATTCCCTAAATAAGTTTTATCCTAAAAAAATAACCCCCGAAGGGGTTATTTTTATTCTTCACCGGAAAGCTTGCTAGTGAAATCTGACAAGTAGAAGCCGGCTACGCCGCCAATCATTGGTAGAATTACGTAGATTGAAAGGGCTTGGCAAATGCCACCTAGGATTTCGCCAAAGCTCTCACCCGCAGTTGGGAAGATTTGAAGCATCATAGCTACAGCTGGATTCATGATGAAGTTGTTGTTCAAGCTGAGAAAAGCAGCAGATGCTACATATCCGACGATGATTGCAAGTGTCATGCCGCCAGTGATAACTGCAGCAAAGGTGAAAACGCTGCGCTTGTAGCTAAGAGCGCGAGCATAGAAGAATGCAATAATGATTGCGCCTAATAGCTCGATCATAGCAAAGATCCAGAATTGGCCTTCACCAACTTCAGTGATAGTTGGAATATCATAGGCTGTTTCGCCACCGGCTAGGTGGAAGCCATTAAAGATAAGCCAACCAAGCCAGGCACCGATGACTTCGGCGATGACGTACATGACACCGCGGATAACTGACATGCGACGGCTTGCCATCATGCCAATAACAACGATTGGGTTGAGGCAGGCGCCAGAGAAGGCGTAGACTGCTACTAGTACTGCAATCACTGCAAAGGCGTAGGTAGCTAGGCTAGCAATACCCATGAGTGAAACTGAAAATAGTAATAATGCTAGAAGCATTGTGCCGAGTATTTCACCAAGAAGCGCACCATAGAACTTCGGGTTTTTGAAAACTGTGAAGATGCCTTCCTTTGGTTCGTATTTTCTAGCAAAGAATCCGCTAAGGCAAGATTTTTTGCTAGTTGTTGCTGTTGTTGTTGATGAAACCACCGTGTGAGTTTTAGGAGCTGCGTGCTCTGTCTTTACTGTAGATTTTACAGTAGTTTTGGATTTGGTCGTTTTGGTCTTTTCAGACTTGCTCGACGTTTTCGACTTTTTGGTCGCCATTTTTCCTCCTTTAATGATATTAGTATTATTATAGCACAAAAAATTTGTGATATAATAAAAAAGTCAATAATTTATTTAGGAATAACAAAATGGGTATAATTGTCAATAAAGAAAATAGCCAAGACGAGTTATCAAGGCGAATAAGTGCAGATTTGAAGGATCGTGCGGAAGAGACAGAGAGAATGGACGATCCAGATTTGGCGGAGGATGCGGAATACTTAAGAGATTTAAAAAAGCCTGGTCGATTTGGCTGGATGTGGTTTGTTTTAATTGCGCTTGCAACTTTGTCAGTAATTTCGATTATATTTTTCTAAAATTAGAATAAGTGGTATATAATATAATATATGGACGACAATCTTAGCGAAAATGACCCTTATCGCGATATGAAACGAAGTGATATTCGTCCGGATTTTTTGGGTGATAAAAAAGATAAGGGAGATGGTAAAAAAAGTAAGTTTAGTGAGGGATTAAAAGCTGCGGAGGCTGCGGCGACTGCGGTGGCAACTAAAGGCGCGGGTGGCGGTTCAGCTCAAGGAGCGTCGGCTGCGCAGGCAGCTGAAAAATCACCGTCTGGACTATTTTCTGGGGCTGGAAAGGCGGCATCGGATGGTAAGAAAAAGGGTGGTCTTTCGTTTGGTAAAATAACAGCTGGGTCTTTTATAGTAATAGTAGTTTTGATTATTGGAGTAGCTGTAGCGTTGATCGGCTCGCCGATTTTTATGATTGGGGCGCTTGATTATAATTTGCAAAAGACTTTGGGCTTTACTGGTACAGTGGCAATTCTCGAAAAACAAGCAGAGTTTGTGACTAGTCATTTTCTTACCAAAGGTGAGGTACCAAGTAATTACGCTAATGACTTGGCAGCAGCTGGTATCAGCGTGGGGCAAGTGACGGCGAGTGGGGATTTTGTGAGGACGAATTCTTTTATTGCTAATATTGATGAGAGAAAAGATATTGCTGCGGTGGGAAGTGGTTTTCAAGTCGAAATGAAGGACGGCGAGTTGGCGGTACTATTTAATGATGAAATTATAATGGCTGATAATTTTGTGGCGGCGGTAGAGGCAGACCCAAAGATGTACGCGGCTTTTTCGGAAGCGGCGAATATTTCGGCAAAGTTTTATTATAGTTCGGAAGTAGGTGAAATCTATTCTGAAATGGGTCTTTCGAGGCATTCGTTTAATAATTATCAGGCTACTGGCAATGATAAAACAGACCGTGAGAATTTTTATAAGATTTTGGAGGGGTTATTAGATGAGTCTTCTGAAGTAAGCGTAAATGGGGCTGCGGAAGGAAAAGGATTTACGAGGGAGATGAATGGTGAAGCAGAGGAAATTATTGGAGATGTAGCGGACGAGACACAGAGTATTGATGCTAAGAAATCTACTGAGAAAGCGGCTCAACTTTTGAATTCAGCAATTTCGGCGAATGAACCATATAAGGCGGCTGCGGCATTTATGGCGATAGAAGAGCCAATACAACGAGCTAGAATACAAGGAGATGGCCCGGTTAATCAAATGATGAACGTTTTAAACGAATCGTCTGAGGTGACTTATACGGATGTAAATACCGGTGAAGAAGTAACTAAGAAAATTTCAATTATCGATACGCCGAATTTTTCGGCAGCAGCTTCGGAAGGTAGTTTTTCGAAAGAGGAAGCGGCTAATTTTGGCAGAGATCGAGTATTAAAATCGACTAGTTCGGCAAACGACGAAGTAATTAAGGATACAGCCGTGTCTTCTGATGGGCGGAAAGAAGCAAATTCGGTTTTGGGAATTTCTTTAGGGATTTCGGCGGATAAAGAAGTCTTAAACAAGGCAAATAGTAATGTAAAAATTGCCGTTACGGATAAGAATTCGGAGTTATTTACGAGCATAGTGGGCGGAAATCGTGCAGTAGAAGGCGGTTCTTTTGTTTCTAATTCGATTAATATGGCTACACTTGGGGCGATGCCAGCTGATAAAGATACGGTGATAGCATATAGCCATGAGATGAATGAGGCTTTGGCGAGAAAAGCGGCAGCAGAACGTGCTACAAAGAGTCCATTTGACATTTCTTCACCGAATACTTTTCTAGGTAGTATCGTACATAATTTTGCATCTAGTTTAGTTCAAAATAATCAGATGTTGAGTGGAGTTTCGGTGGTTTCGTCGGTTGGTTCACTGGCTAGTGTGACAGGTAATTCTTTGGGTGGTATATTTGGTGGTGCGATAGCGGATGGTGAGGATAGCAGCTATATGACGACTTTTGGCGATGATTGCGAGACGGTTGGTGGCGTGGGTTCAAGCGCTGATATTTATTGTTCGCAGTCTGGACCAATTACTACTAAGTATATGGATAAGGAACTTGAAGTCGACGAAGAAGGATACAAAGAATTTGTGGAATATGGGATGAGTCGTAGGCCAACGGTAGGCGTAAACAATGCAAAGGCTTGTGAGGAGTTGGCTGATAAAAGCATAATAGATGTAATCGCGGACATTTTTGGAATGTATGACGCTTGCAATTCCGTGAGTGATGAGAATAAGGGTAAAGTGACAGGGGCAGCTTATGTGATTAGCGATAGTAATGACAATAAGTCGACAGTCGAAAAGTATGCTGGTCATGCTTTGAGAGAAGAAGTTGAAGCTTTGTTAGGAGGAAGTGAGAGCACGGCGGTGAGGATTCGTAGGGAGTATTTGGCAGAGCATCCTACAGATAATTCGGCTGCAGGTATATTAGCGGAAAGGTCAGGGCTTTCAAAAGCCGAAGCAGAAGTGGCTCTTGGCTATTATAATTATTTGGTGAGGATAGCGAATTATAATCCAACGACAAGATTTGCTTTTGGTGAACCCTTAATTATGTTTGAACAGACTGTGCTTGAGGAGCACTCTAAAAGTATCGCTTTGAACTATTATGCGGTAAAAAGAGGGGAAATTGAATACGATAGCATTAGAAGTAAAAACTTTGCGGCTTGAGATTTGCGGGAAATTGATAATTCTATTATATCATAATTTTGATTTTTTGTCAATATGGAGTATAATGTGAATAGATATGGAAGAGCTAGAAAAGCTAAAAAATGAGCTAAAAAAAGTTAATACTGAAGCTGCCAAAGTGCGAGATTTGCCGCCAGAAAAACGGGCGGATTTTGGCAGAGAAATTAATGCCAAAAAGACTGAAATTTTACAGAAGATTGCTGAAGTTGAAAAAGCATTAGCTGACCAGGAAGTTGAGCCAATTGATATTACGGCCTGGTCAGGAGTGAATGAGCCTTTGCCAGAGTTTTATCCTACTGAACTGGGGTCGAAACACCCTTTGATGACAGAATTAGACCGAGTGGCGGAAATTTATCAAATGATGGGTTTTGATATCATGGAGTCGCGGCAATTAGACGATGAATTCCATATGTTTGATAGCTTGAATTTCCCGAAAGAACATCCAGCACGGGATGGTTATGATACCTTCCGCACGGAAGAGAATTTAATCCCACCAGCTCATACTTCGACGATGCAACATCGAGTTCTGAAAAAATATAAGCCGTATCTAGATGAGGGTAAGGCGATCGCTGTGGCGGTGCCAGGCCGAGTTTATCGTAATGAGGACGTGGATGCGACGCATGAACATACTTTTTATCAATGCGAGGGGGTGTATGTTTCTAAGACTTGTACGATGGGGCAGATGTTGGGTATTTTGAAAGATTTCTTTGAGAAATATTATGAACAAAAGTTGAATATTCGGACCCAGCCAGGGTATTTCCCATTTACGGAGCCATCACTAGAGCTTTTGATTGAAAAACCGAAAAATATTGGTGGCAAAAAAGGTGATTGGTTGGAAATGCTGGGCTGTGGGATGATCCATCCGAATGTCCTGAAAATGGCGGGGATTGATCCGACAGTTTATCATGGTTTTGCTTGGGGCGGCGGAATTGATCGGTTGGTAATGTTGAAATATGGACTATCGGACGTGAGAAATTTCGAAGCGGGTAATCTAAACTTTTTGAGGGAGTTTGAGCCATGAGAATATCTTTAAATTGGTTGAAAAAATACGTTGATATCCCGATTTCGGATGAAGAATTGGTACGTTTGATTGGTGCGAGACTAGTGGAAGTAGAGGAAGTAATTGATGAGACGCACAAGTATGATAATATTTTCGTAGTGCGGGTGGAAAAAGCGGAAAAAATTCCCGAAACACATTTAACACTTTGCCAAATAAATGTAGGTGACAGAGAAATTAATAAAGTCGAGAAAAATGCGAATGGACTAGTGCAAGTAGTTTGTGGTGCACCAAATGTTCACGAGGGAATGCTAGCAGCTTGGATTGCGCCAGGAGCAATTGTGCCGGCTTCAGTACATGAGGCAGCGCCTTTTGTGATTGGCAAGCGGAAAATGTTGGGTAAGTTTGAATCGAATGGGATGCTATCAGCGATGGACGAGTTGGATCTTGGTGATGACCATGAAGGGATTGTGGAAATAGATCCGGAGATGGCGAAACCAGGTGATACGCTTGCGGAAGTGTTTGATTTGAACGATTTGATTTTAGACATCGAAAATAAGTCTTTAACGCATCGGCCGGATACGTTTGGGATGATTGGATTCTCCAGAGAAGTGAGTGGAATATTAGGGCAGCAATTCGAACACGACTTTTTGGGGCACGGAGTCGTCGCCGCCCGTCGTCACGGGGGCGACGCTCCTTCTACCTCGGTCGTAACCTCCGGAGATCCCCAAAAAGCGTGTTCCGAATTGCTGCCAACTATTCTAATTGCTGACGAGAACATTTGTCCGAGGTATTCGGCGGTGGTGTTAGAAAAACATGGTGAGATTAAGAAAAAGTATTTGAGTTGGCAGGATACGATTTTGGCTAAGTCTGGTATGCGGCCGATTGATCCGATCGTGGATGCGACGAACTTCTTGATGCTTCTCACTGGGCAACCTTTGCATGCGTTTGATTATGATAAGTTTGTTAAGGTTGGTGGAGCTGATAAACCCAAGGTGATTGTGAGATTAGCGAAAAAAGGTGAAAAACTAGTTCTTTTGGATGATGAAGAGGTTGAATTGAACGAAAGTGATATCGTGATTACTTCAAATGATAAGCCAGTTGCGTTAGCTGGTGCAATGGGTGGTAAGTCGACAATGATTGACGAAAACACGAGGAATATTTTGATCGAATCGGCTACATTTAGCCTGTATAATTTGCGTAAAACTCAAATGGCACACGGGATTTTCTCAGAAGCGATTACACGATTTACTAAAGGGCAGCCAGCTTTTCAGACTTTGCCGGTAGCTTTTGAATGTGCCGATATGCTAAAAGAAGGTTTCGAGATAAGTGCGGTAGCAGATGAATGTCCCAAAAAGCAGCCAAAGAATGTTGTAAAAATTACAACAAAAGAAATTAACGATTTACTAGGAACTGACTATTCGACAGAGCTGATTGTGAAGACTTTGAAGAACGTGGAGTTTATAGTGGTGCGTGAGGGTGATGGTTTGACGATCACGGCGCCGGAATGGCGGACTGACATTCATATTAAGGAAGATATTATTGAGGAGATTGGTCGTTTACTCGGATTTGACAATATTCAGGCGGTTTTGCCGTTACATGGAACAGCAGGGAGGAATACGCTGTTTGATTTGAAGCGTTGCTTGCGTGATTCTCTTAGTAAGTATGGTGCGAATGAAGTTCTTACTTATAGTTTTATAAACGGGAAATTACTCGAAAAGGCGGGACTTGATACAAAGAATTCGTATAGGATTGTGAATTCAATTTCGCCGGATTTGCAATTCGTACGACAATCAATCGTGCCGAGTTTACTAGATAAGGCTTATCTAAATGAGAAATTGCCGGTTAAAAAGTTTGCCATTTTTGAAATGAATAAGGTGTACCGGAAAGATTTGGGATTAGATGCTGAGAATGTGCCAACAGAAAAGATTTCACTTGGGTTCTTGGTGGCTGAAAGAAAGAATACTCAGACGGCTTACTATCTAGCAAAGAAATACGTAGCAAAACTATTTGAGGAATTAAATATCGAAGCTGAATTCTTACCTTTGAAGCAAAAGCTGCCTGAGACTTTGCCGTTTGAGCCGAAGAGAACAGCAGAAATTTGGGTTGATGGCGAGTATCTAGGTGTAGTAGGCGAGTTTAAGAATTCAGTGAGAAATAATTTCAAGTTGGCACCATACCTCGCTGGGTTTGAGATTGATTTGCCAAAACTTCTTGAAAAAGCTTCGTCTAAAAAAGTGATTCGATTTGGCCAAAAGAAGACTGAAGATTTGACAGTGACTACGGACAAAACTTATGCGGAAGCTTTGAGGGAAGTGCAAGCAAAATATGCGAACGCAAAGATTCTGCCGGGTACAATTTATCAGGCCAAGGGCCAAAAAACACGAAATATTACATTTCATATAGAACTTATGCTATAATAGTATTATGATTCTTCTCGATTCTGTGACAAAGACATATCCGGGTGATTCAGAACCGGCGCTTGATCATGTCTCGCTTCATATTGAGCCAAATGAATTTGCTTTTTTGGTGGGAAAGTCTGGCGCAGGTAAGTCGACTCTCATGAAGATGATTACGAAAGAGGAATCTCCAGATTCGGGTAAGATTATTATTGGTGGGATTGATCTAGATTATGTGAAGAAACGTCATATTCCTGGATATCGACGACGACTTGGTGTGGTATTTCAGGATTTTAAGCTTTTGCCACGTCGCACGGTGTATGAAAATGTGGCGTTTGCGTTAGAGATTGCTGGGATGAGTGGCAAAGAAATTCGGCGGACGGTACCGAAGGTTTTGGAATTAGTTGATTTGCTCGATCAAGCGAAGAAGTTTCCGGATCAATTGTCTGGCGGTCAGCAGCAGCGCGTTTCGATTGCGCGAAGTGTGGCGAGGCAGCCAAAGATCCTAATTGCGGATGAGCCGACAGCGAACTTGGATAAATTAAC
Source organism: Candidatus Saccharimonadota bacterium (assembly GCA_017511205.1). Classification (GTDB taxonomy): domain Bacteria; phylum Patescibacteriota; class Saccharimonadia; order Saccharimonadales; family Saccharimonadaceae; genus Nanosyncoccus. The sequence continues at coordinate 43,143 of JAFWLE010000007.1, read as the reverse complement.
TACGCAAGAAATTATTGGCTTATTGAAGAAAATTAATGATTTTGGCACGACGATTTTGGTGACTACGCATAATGAAGGGATTGTAAACAATTTACAAAAGCGGGTGATTACTTTGAAGAATGGTAAAATTGTGAACGATCAAAAAGCAAATGGCATCTATAAACTGGATGAGACACCAGCGCCAAAGACGCCGGTACGCAAAGTGCAAACACCTGGCCATGCTTTGAGGCCAAGAAAGGTGATACAATGACGAGTGATTCAAAAGCCGAAAATGAGAAGAAGTTAAAAAAAGCTTCGAAGAAGAATTTGCATATGATGCAAAAGACTCGGAAGCGTCATATAATTCGGGAAAAGACACGGATTTTGAAATATGGTACTAGAGGGTTTACTCGGAATATTTGGCTGTCTAGTGCAGCAACTGCGGTGATGGCGATTACCTTAATTATTCTATTTGTGACTATCGTGGCGAGTGTAATTTTGACTAGCACAGCCGATATGATGAAAGACAAGATTGATATTACGATTTATTTTAAACCTAACACGACAGCTGAGGAATTAAACACGTTGACGACGGTAATTTCGCAAGACAATAATGTGAAACACGTGGAAACTTCGACTTCGGAAGAAGAATATGAGAAATTTATAGCGGAAAATCAGGGTAGCGATGATATTTTGAACATTCTAGATGATGATATGAAGAAAATGATGATCAATAAAATGCAAGCGACGATGCGAATTAAGGTTTATGATGTAGATAATCTTGATAGTATCAAGAAGATTGTGGAGGAGGGAGAAGTCTTCAGAAAATATACTGATAAAGAAATGGTGCCGACTTATGATGTAAACCGAGCGGAAATTGCGACGATTACTTCTTGGGCGAGGATTGCACGGACTGGCGGGATGATTCTAGCGGCGGTGTTTCTAGTAATTTCGATTTTAATTATTTTCTCAACGATTCGTATGGCGATTTTCTCACGTCGGGAGGAAATATATATGATGAAATTAGTCGGTGCGGATAAAAATTTCATTCGTGGGCCGTTTTTAATTGAAGCGGAAATTTGTGGGATTATTGCGGGACTAATTGCGGCGACTGCTTCGTATTTCGGATTTAAGTTTTTGGCGCCAAAGCTCGTGAATTATGGCATTAACGTGGATTTAATCACTGAAGTACTCGAATCAAATAAGTTACTTTTAGTGTATCTCGCTTTCGTAGTAGTAGGAGCAATAATTGGGAAGATTTCAGCACGACTGGCGGTGTCAAGATACTTGCATAAAGCCTAGCAAATGTGATATAATAGGCTTATGGTTATATATAAACATAAACAAATAAAAATATGGGCTTTAATTCTAGTGGTGGCAATTGGTCTTTTTGGCCTGATGATTAATTCGACTGCAGAAGCTTACATTTGTAAATCTGGCGATACTGAATGCGAAGAGGCGAAAAAGAAAATGCAGGATAACCAAAAAGCGGCGAAGAATTACGCTGATAAAGCGGATTCGATTGGTGAGATAATTCAACAGTTAAATACGGAGATTAGCGATATTACGAAAACTATTGCAAGCAATGAGGTTAGGATCAAGACTTTAAATCGTAAGATTGCGGAGGCAGAGGAAAAACTGGGAGAAGAGCAATCAGCTCTTGCGGAACTATTAGTAAAAATGCATTTCGAATCCGATGCGGAGCCAATTCGGATATTGGCGGGTGCAACTTCGATTTCGGATTTAGCTGAAAAAGCGGCGCGTGAAGAAGTTGTAAAACAAGAGATTGCGGCAGCTAGCGATCGAGTAAAAGCTGCAAAAGCCGAGTTGGATAAGGAAAAGGCAGAAGTGGAAGCGACTTTAAGAGAGAACGAGAGCAGTCGTGAGGTTTTGGCTAGCAAAAAAGCTGATCAGAAGGAATTGAAGGCAACTTATGAAAAGAATGCGGATGATGCGGAAGCGATAGCGGCATATTGGGAAAAGCAAGTGCAGGCAATGGCTTGGACGCCACCTTCAAATACTTCTGGCTATGGTAGCAGATGGCAGGGGGTGGGTAATTCTTATCCGTATCAGAATGTTTGCAATTCGGATTATGCTTATGTGGGGAGTAATATAAAGTATCCCTATGGTGGTTTGATTTGTCAGTGTACTGATTACGCGAGCTATAAAGCAAAAGCTGAATGGGGCGTCACTAATACTTGGGGCGGTCATGCTTATGCTTATGGCAATGGGGCTGGTAAGAAAGTGCCAAAAAATGGTGCAACCACATATGTTGATTATAGCCCGGCGCCGAAAACAATTGCGATTTGGCCAGCTACGGCTCAATCGCCTTATGGGCATGTGGCCTGGGTAGAAAGTGTGAATTCGAATGGTTCGATTAACGTTACTGAGTACAACGTGAATTGGCCTTCAATTGGCTGTTATACGAAGGATTTTTGTTCACGTAATGGCGTAGGCTCGGCTGGCGTAAGGTTTTTGCATTTTGAATAAAGTTTATCCTAAATGGAATTTAATTTTGTGATAGAATAATTATATGGACAAAGAAAAACCTATGGAATGGAAGGAAAGAAAGGTTAGTCTTGGTAACGCTGTTATTGTTTGTGTCTTTTTATCTTTAGCTTTTCTGATTATTGGTCTGAACTTTAAGGGTTTGTTTGATAGTTTCTTACCGTATTTAGGATTTGAATCTACTGATCGACCGGATTGGTCAGAGTTAGATGTTGTGTATGATAAGCTAGCTACGACATATAACGGAAAAATCTCTAAAGAAGATGCGATTGAAGGAGCTAAAAAAGGTTTAACTGATTCTTTAGGTGATGTTTATACGGTATATATGGATGCGGAAGAAGCGGCAAAATTTGACGATGATTTACATGGTATTGTGGGGGCAGGAATTGGTGTAGAAATGGGCTTGAGGGATGGTTACGTGAGAGTACTGCGGACTTTGCCAGATAATCCAGCAAGGAAAGCTGGGATTTTAGCTGGTGATATTCTCTATAAGGTAAATGGTGAGGCAGTTTATAATCTTTCGACTGATGAAATTTCGCAAAAAGTACGTGGTGAAGCGGGCACGGAAGTTGAAGTGACGGTGGTGCGTGATGGCAAGGAAAAAACTTTCAAAATGAAACGAGAGACCATTAATAACGTTTCGGCTTATGTAGAATATGATGGCAAAACGGCGATTATAACGGTAACGCGTTTTGATGAAGATACGGGCGGTATAGTTGAAGGGTTTGTCAATGAATTTAAGGATAAACATATTAATAAGGTAATTCTGGATCTTAGAGGAAATGGTGGTGGTTATGTTTCGGCGGCACAAGATATACTAAGTCTTTGGCTAGACGGAGAAGAAATACTACTACAGAAATCATTGCATTTTGGTGATAGTAAAATGTCTTCGAAATCAGGTAAAGCAGCGTTGAAAGATATGAAGACAGTGGTATTAGTGAATGGCGCGACTGCTTCGGCTTCGGAGATTGTAGCGGGGGCCTTGCAGGATTACGAAAAGGCGAAGATTGTCGGTGAGACAACCTATGGTAAAGGCGTGGTGCAAAATTTGTATAATCTGGATGATGGAGCGAAACTCAAGGTGACGACGGCTTCGTGGTATACACCAAAAGAACGCTCAATTAATGGTACTGGTATCGAACCGGATGTAAAAGTAGAACGTAGTTTTGAAGATGTGAATGCGATGCGTGATCCGCAACTTGATAAAGCGAAAAAACTATGAAAATCGCAATAGCAACAGCAGTGTACTATCCACAAATTAACGGTGTGGCGGTGTTTTCACATAATTTGGCGGTAGGGCTAGCAAAACGCGGAAATGAGGTGATGGTGATTTGTCCGTCTCAGACTGGTAAATCGTATACGCGAATGGTAGACGGCGTAAAAACAGTTTATTTAAAATCGATAGAGGCTAAAGTTTATCCAGATCAGATTCATGATGTACCGGAGAAACGTAAAGTGTTTGGCGTGAAGTTGCCTCGGCTTTTTTATAAGAATGGCTTTAGGGTATCGGTTTTTCCGTATCCAGAAATTAAAAAGGTGTTAGATGAATTTAAGCCAGACGTAGTGCATGTGCAGATATCGGACCCGATCGGGCTTTCGGTAGTTTCCTACGCGCGGAAAAGAGGGATTCCAGTGGTGACGACGGAACATAATCAGCCAGAGGTTTTGACGGAGCCGCTTCATATGCCGGGGATTGTGAGAAAGCCGACTAATGCGTTGCTTTCGGCGTATTTTCGGAATCGACAGAGTAAAAGTGATTTTGTGACGATGCCGACGGAAATGGCGATTCGGAATTTGATCAAGGATGGTACTGAATTTCCGGTGCCGGTGGCGGCGGTATCAAATGGAGTGGATTTATCTGATTTTAAACCTGGAAAAGTTACGCCAAGCCTTTATGAGAAGTATGGGCTTGATAAAGACTTGAAAACCGTGCTATATCTAGGTAGATTAGATCCAGAAAAGAAGGTTGGTATGGTAGTTGAAGCGTTTTTGCGGGCAGAGAAGGAGTTAGATAAAATACAATTGGTGATTGTGGGCGATGGAGTAGATAAAGTTCATCTAATGAAAATGGCGGAGGGACATTCTAATATTCACTTTTTGGGACGAATTACGCCACCAGAACTATATGAGGTTTATAAATTTGGTGACGTTTTTGCTACGGCTTCGGAAATTGAGACGCAGGGAATTGTATTAATTGAGGCAGCAGCTTGTGGTTTACCTCTGATTGCGGTGGATAAAGGGGCAGTAGCGGAAGTATGCCAAAACGGTAAGAATGGTTACCTCTGTGAGCCTGGTTCAGTTTCAGAAATTGCTAAAGCGATAGTGAAAATATTGAAGGACGAAAAACTTCGGATTACTTTTTCGAAGAAGTCCCTAGAGATTGCCCAGGAACATGATTTTGAAGGGACACTGGATAAGTTTACTAATATTTATAAAAAAGTAATTGAAAAAAGCCCGAGTTAAACTCGGGCCTAGGCGCTATTTGATTTTGATCCAGATGAAATCTGATGGGTTTTCTTTATTGATGGTATAGGTTTTATTCTTATATGTGGTAGTAATGACACTGCCGTCGATTAAAGTACCTTCATACCAGACCACAATGCCATGCTCTCCTTTATCTGGGTTGATACCAACGAAATAGCCGTTTTTGATTGGTTTTTCGACGATCGTTTCATATCCAGCTTCTTTTAGGAACTGACCCCAGTTTTTTGCATCGATCTCTTCCTTTGTTTTTTTCTGGGGCCAGGAGCCGGTAGCTTCATAAATTTTGTAGGCTACATAGCTGGTGTCGTGTTTAACCACACAATTGCTCTGGTCGGGCACGAGTGAATAGTCTTCTTTACTATTATCTTCCTCCCAATTGGCAAAATCTGGGTGGCTGTATGGCAAAGGATAGGTATCGATTAGTTTCCAGACGAAGTCTTCTGGCACTAATGCGCAACCATCGTGAAGATTTTTATATTTTTCGATTAGTTGCTGAGCTGTTTTAGATTTGCAATGTTCAATTGCCATTTCTCTATAACGTTTCCTATAGAACTCGCGACTAAATTTGCCCCTTTTATTCCATTTAGGACATGATTGTCTAGCACAGAAATTGGCTTTTTCTAAGCTAAATATCATAAAATTCCCCCCTCTCTAGTTATTAAATTGCGCCTTATATACTTATTATATAACTAATAGCGCGATTTGTCAAAAATATATCTTTCGATATAAGGAATTAGGCAGCTGAGCGTTTGAGGGCTCTTTTGAGGGCAGGTCGGTCGAAACCTTCTATCCGCGTATCACCGATGATGGTGACTGGTACAGCGGTGATGCTTTTGTCTTTGGTGGCGTCAAGCTCTTCGTATTCGATGCCTTTTTCGTCTAGCCAGTCCATCAGGGCATGGCAATAGGCGCAAGTAGGGGTAGTATAAACTTTTATCATAAATTCATTATACCATAAATGGCGATGCCGGTAGCTACGGAAACATTGAAAGATTCTTTTTGGCCTTGCATGGGGATTTCTACGAAAAAGTCAATTATATCATAGAGTGAATTTTTGATGCCGTGGACCTCTTCTCCTAGGATGAGGACGATTTTATCTGATAATTTGGTTTTGAGTTTAGGATCGTTTAGCTGATAAATTGGCACATTTTGAATGTTGTTTTCAAGTCCGATGATTTGATATCCCTGTTTTTTGAGATTTTTTAGGTCAGAAATTATATCATCAGATGCATAAATATCTAGCATATTTTCAGCGCCGAGGGCGGTTTTTCCGATTTCGTGGTCTAATTTTTCGCGTAAATGTGGCAATAGTTTCTGGTCGTGGACTCTAGGGGTGTAGCCGGATAAGATGATTTTTTTAGTGCCAAATCCTTCGGCAGTGCGCAAAATTGCACCAACGTTATAAGTTGAGCGGATGTTGTCTAACACCAAAATTAATTCCATCTCTATATTATATGATATAATTGAGATTATGGAAAGATATGACCCACTAAAAATTGAAGCAAAATGGCAAAAAATTTGGGAAAAAGAAAAGCCTTTTGAGGCCAAGGAAAAGAAAGGCGTGCCAAAGATGATGTTGGCTGAGATGTTCCCCTATCCTTCTGGAGCTGGGCTTCATGTGGGGCATGTCAGGAATTTTACGATAGTCGATGTTTTGACGCGGTTTTATGAGCAGCAACGGTTAAACGTAATGCGACCGTTCGGGTATGATACCTTTGGACTTCCGGCAGAGAATTATGCAATTAAAACTGGTACAGCACCGCAAGAAGTTACGAAAACAAATATTGATAATTTTCGAAAACAAGCCAAGCGCTTAGGTTACGCGATTGATTGGTCACGTGAAATCAATACTTCGGATCCGGAGTACTATAAGTGGACACAGTGGTGCTTCTTGCAACTCTATAAAAAGGGTTTGGCTTATCAAAAAGAGTCATATCAGTGGTGGTGTCCGGTGGATCAGACAGTGCTTGCGAATGAGCAGGTGGAGAATGGCAAATGTTGGCGTTGTGGACACGAAGTTGAAAAGAAAAAGATGAAACAGTGGTTCTTTAAGATTACTGAGTATGCAGATGAGTTATTAGACGAGATTGATGCGCTAGATTGGCCAGAGAAAATTAAAACGATGCAGAAAAACTGGATCGGACGGAGCGTAGGGGCTGAAATAGAATTTAAGGTTGTAGATAGTGGTAGTGATATAGTAGTGTTTACTACGCGGCCGGATACAATTATGGGTGCAACATTTCTAGTGGTGGCGCCGGAATATCCAGGGTTGGAATATTTAGTGAATGATGATACGCGCGATGAGGTGATGAAATATAAGGCTGAGGCGATTAAGAAGTCCGAGATTGAGCGGCAAGAAAGTCGAGAGAAGACAGGGGTATTTACGGGTTCTTATGCGGTTAATCCAGCTACGAAGGAGAAGATTCCGATTTGGGTAGCGGATTATGTGCTAGCTGGCTATGGTACTGGGGCGATTATGGCAGTGCCAGCGATGGATGAACGGGATCATGAATTTGCAGAGAAATTTGACTTGCCGATTGTGGAGACCGAACTAGTGGATCGTGATTTATATGGCACGCCAAAAGTAAAATATCGTATGCGCGACTGGTTGATTAGTCGTCAAAGGTATTGGGGTTGTCCAATTCCGATTGCTTATGATAAAGAAGGCAATCCGCATCCAATTCCAGAAGACCAACTGCCAGTGATAATTCCGGAAATTAAGGATTATAGGCCGGATAATTCGGGTCGTTCGGCACTTGCCAAAGCGAAGGATTGGCTTAAAGTTAAAGTACCAGTGAAAGATGAAAAAACTGGCAAAACTCATTTAGAAGAAATGACGCGCGAGACAGATACGCTTGATGGCTATGCTTGTTCTTCCTGGTATTTGTGGCGGTATGCTTCGCCGCATGATCAGGAGCATGCTTGGGATCCGGAGGCGATTAAATATTGGGAACCGTTAGACGTTTATGCAGGGGCAGATCATGCGGTGGCGCATTTACTCTACGTTCGTTTTTGGTGCAAGTTCTTTGCAGATCAAGGTCTATTGCCTTTTAGGGAGCCAATTAAGAAGTTGATTTATCACGGTTATATTAATGCGCCTGATGGCAAGAAAATGAGTAAATCTAAGGGGAATGTAATTGACCCTTTGGACGTGATTAACGATGGCTATGGTGCGGATACATTACGTACCTATGAGATGTTTATCGGGCCGGTAGAACTAGATGCGGCTTGGGATCCGAGAAGTGTTGGTGGGGTGTATCGGTTTCTCAATCGATGCTGGAATCTGCTTGATAATATCGCTAAAACGGATAAGAATCTTGTTATTCGCAATAAGACTGTCAAAAAAGTAACTACTGATATTTATAAGTGCCAATTTAATACTGCGGTAGCAGCGTTGATGGAATATGTGAATGAGCTATATAAAAATGGGGCTACAAAGGAAGATTTGGTAGTATTAGCGAAATTATTGAAGCCGTTTGCACCGCATTTGGCTTCGGAGATGCTTGAAAAATTGAAAGTTGATGACGAATGGCCGAAATGGGATGAAAAATACCTGACTTCAGATGTTGTGGAAGTGATTGTGCAGGTAAATGGCAAATTACGAGCAAATCTGACGGTAGACGCTGAAGATTTAGACGATGAACAAAAGATCATTGATGCTGCGCTTGGTTTAGATAAGATTAAGAAATACACTAAAGATGGTATCAAAAAGACGATTTTTGTGAAAAAGGCTAAGCTTTTGAATTTTGTGGTTTAAGGGGTGGATTCTTGACAAAATGGCTTATTTTTGATATAATATAAGGAGGTAGGCTTTTAGCCTACGATCTTTTAGAATTGGGGCTAAAGCTAAAGGAGGGAAGAAATGGATATCACGTCTGCTGTATTCATTTTAGTAGGAATATTAATTTTGTTTGCTTTATTTATGATGAAATAGAGGAGGGGGAAATGAAAGGAATATTTGTCTATACAATTGGCCTTGGATTGGGTCTTTCGGTGAGTTTTTTAGCGGTTAAATTCTTGGTTAACTATTTTTCTGGTAAGAGAACGGTTTTCTTTGGTGCGAGGAATTATCGCATCAAGTTCGTATACAAGACGAATGTCGATGTATTTGGACCAGAATGTGAGGAGCAGCTTGATAGCATAATGTTTTGGCTAAATAAAGTGGCAAATCACGTTTCCCTATATGAGTTGAATGAATATTACTTCACGAAGGAGGAGGTTCAAGAATGGTCGGACGAGTATTACGTTAATTTAGACGCTCTTTGCGCAACAAAAAAAGGCGTAGAAAAAGGAAGGCTTGACGAGGAAGATTATCGCATTGCTTTGGACTTTCTGAAGGGAAGGACGGCAAGAGCGATTGAGAATTTGCGCGAGCTCAACAAAGAATTAGTCAAGAAAATTAACGAGCAAGATGACGCTCGTGAGAGAGAATTGCGTGCCGAAGAGGAAGCGCAGAAATACAGTTTATGCTAGCCCCAGAAGCCTTGCCAGAAATGGCAAGGCTTTTTACATGAGAGGATTCTACTTGCAGAGTATTAAAAAACGTGGTAGAATGAGTAAAATTATCTATTAACGTTAAAGGAGTAAAATGCCTGAACCTAAGAAACAAAGTAGTCCGAGAAAAACTGGGCTTCGTAGGAGTCATCTTAGATTGAAGCTGGCCCGGAGCGTAAACAAAGTTTCACCGGTAAAAGCTTTCGAGACTAAGAAGAAGACACCAAATTTAAAAGTTAAAACTAAGAAATAAGAGAAGATTAAAAATGGCAAGTAATCGACATTTAGGTAGAGTGATTGTTCTACAGAGTTTATATGAGTATGAACTGAGAACTTTGGCAAAAGATAAAGAAGTCGATTTGGACATTATCGTAGCAAAAAACATTGAGCCATATGAGAAGGCGTTGGGAGACACGGAGTTTGTGTACAACTTAGCGCATAAAGTTGCAGAGAATTTTGAGACATTAGATAAGGCTTTACAGCCCATGGCGCCAGAGTGGCCAATTGATTCGATTGCAGCGATTGATCGAAATGTCCTGAGGATGGGACTTTATGAACTTTCGGAATGCCAGGATTCGATTCCTCCGAAAGTCGCCATTAACGAAGCTGTGGAGTTAGCCAAGGCCTTTGGGAGCGAAAATTCCTCAAAGTTTGTCAATGGCGTACTAGGCACAGCTTATAAGAAACTAGGTATTACCGAAGAGAAACAAAATGGAACAAAGGAAAAGACCGTCGCAGGAGCCGACGGCGAGAAGAGCTCTAAAGGTTCCAGAAGCGCTGCCGACGGAAAGGATTAAGGAGTCGACTCTCGATAAAATTAAATCAGCTGTTTTTCATAGGAAGGCGGCGATTCAGGAGATTGTGCGGGAACCAACTTCTGGTGGCATTGTTTTTCGTTTTACGAAAGATAGAAAAGATATTGAAATTTTACTGATTCAGGATTCAAAGGAACGCTGGACCATTCCGAAGGGACATATTGAACCGGGCGAGACGGCGAAAATGACGGCGCGCCGCGAAATCGAGGAAGAAACCGGGCTGAAAAACGTTTCGATTTTGACTTGGCTTGGTAAAATCCACTTTAAATATCGTAGAATTGATAAATTGGTGCTGATGACTACACAGATTTATTTAGTGCAGGCTCTGGATAGTCATGAGACGCCAACACCGGAAAAATGGATGAAAGGAATCAAGTGGTTCTCCTTTGCGGACGCTCTTGAGGTGATTGAGTATGAGGATATTGAAAAATTGATGCTAATTGCTAAGAAGAAAATCCGAGCTGGGGAGTTTAATAATTAGAAAGGAAAATGATGGATTTAACTCCATATGAGGAATTTGCGAAAGAGAAATTAGGAATTAAGTTTAATGATATTAATTTATTGGTAACGGCGTTGACCCACCGTAGTTACGTGAATGAGCATCGGAAGACGACTCATGAGCATAATGAGAGATTAGAATATTTGGGTGATGCCGTGCTGGAACTGGTTTCGTCGGATTTTTTGTATCGGAACTATAATGAGCCGGAAGGAGTGATGACAGCGGTACGGGCGGCGCTAGTACGGACGGAGTCGATTGGCGAGGCTGGTAAAGAACTGGGGTATGAACCGCTGGTTAGAATGTCGCGTGGGGAACAAAAAGGTACTGAAAGAGCGCATGATTCTATCTTGGCTGATTGTTTTGAGGCGGTGCTAGGTGCGGTGTATCTAGACCAAGGGTACGAGGCGGCGCGTCGGATTGTGAATGAACATATTTTGTCGAAAGCTGAGAAAGTGATGGAAGAAGGTTTGTGGCGTGATGCGAAATCTTACGTTCAAGAATTGGCGCAAAAATATGAGGGGGTAACTCCTTCGTATCGGACTTTGAAAGAGGAAGGCCCGGATCACGATAAGAGATTTACGGTGGGACTTTATGTGAACGATAAGATTGTAGGTAAAGGTGTTGGCCACTCTAAACAAGAGGCGCAAACTGAGGCAGCTAGAGAAGGTGTAAAGAAATTTCGTGCAGAATACTTGAAAAACGATAAATAGTCGAATTTACAGGGGGTTGGTCTTGATTTTTTTGGTGTTTTATGCTATGATGAGGGTATAGGATGTAGCTGCCGTAGTCTGATTGGGGGTGAAGTAATTGGCAGAGGACATTAGAAGCATAAAAGAAATCTTTGAAGAACTGCTTGAAGCTTTAGAAAACTATTCGAAAGTGAGGCATACTAAGGATTCTGTAAACCTTCTCTGGAGAAGTTATGGATATTCCTTACGCGAGATTAGAGGCGCTGCTCTGTATTTTTCTAAGACTTTTTTAGACGGGGTCAGATTAAGCGAGGCGAGTGATGATCAGGTTCGCGTTGGCGTACAAAAGATTGGGTATGCCGTTAACAGCTGTCATAATCGTTGCATTCGATTGGTCCAAGAGCTAAATAAGGCTTTTGAAACTAGAAAAATAGCACAGATAACGGATATTGAGCGTTTCTTAGACCTCATGACGTTTGAATACTATTTTGCTGGTTGTTGCGATGGTAATCATCAGCCAGAACAGAGAATCTTTGTAGATCAGAAGAATTTGAAATATTTTTCTCGTGAGGCTCGCAAGTTGCTCAAGAATAATAAGGTTTTATCCGCTATTGATATCTACAGAATACTGAGATTTCAGATAAGGATGGATGAAATCGAGAAAAAGGCAGTTAATATTTAATTTTATGTTTTGGGAGGCGAAAGCCTCCCTTTTTAATTTTACAAAAATGTGTTATAATGGTTTTTGTTAATAATTAAAGGAGAAAAAATGCTAGCGATTCGCATGCAACGTAATGGCCGGACGCATTACCCTACGTACCGGATAGTCGTCCAAGAATCACAGCGTCATCCGCTATCGGGACGCGTGGTCGCAGAGGTCGGCAACTATAATCCCGCTACTAAAGCTTTGACTTTGGATAAAGGAGCGGTAGAAAAATACTTAACTAACGGGGCACAACCATCTTCTAGAGTGGCTTTCATCCTAAAGAAGAATGGTGTTAAACTTCCTAAATGGTATAAAGAGCCAAATGCCAAAAAGGTAGCTGCTAAACACGCAGATAAATTGCGCAAAAATCAGCCAAAGGAAGAACCGGCGGCAGATTCAGCAGCCGAAGCTAAGCCCACTGAAGCTCCAGCTGAGGCAGCGCCAGAAGCTACTGCTGAAACGGCAGAAAAATCAGCTGAATAGAAAAGCATAACGTTTTTGTGTTATAATGTAAGTATATTAATATAAATGGAGGAAACATGGCTACTATCGACCAGCAATTTGTAGAATATATCGTTAAAACTTTAGTCAATAATCCTGATGCAGTAGAAGTCGAGCGCAAGATTGATGAGAAGGGTGTGCTTTTGTCTTTGACAGTAGATCCAAGTGATGTCGGCCGAGTAATTGGTAAGCGCGGTGTGACGGCACAGGCGATTAGAGTGCTTCTGAGAGCGCTTGGCACTAAGCAAGATGCTAGGTACAATTTGAAAATTGTGAATACTGACGAAGGCACAGCTAGTGATTCATCGGAGAAGCCAGAATCTAAGAAAGAAGAAGCCCCAAAAGAGGAAATGAAGGAATCGGAACCGGAATCTGAAGAGGAAACCGACGAAGAATCAGAAGAAGATGACGAGGAAGAAGAGGAAGACGAAGAAGAGAAACCTTCGGATTTGGCCGAAAAAACTCGCGCTGAGATGGCTGATTTAGATGACTTGGATTTATAAAAAAAGTACTTGACATGTGAGTTTTTAAGCGTATAATTAAACATAAGCTAACTAACTGCGAGTCGGCTTCTGGAATGAATAGTTGAGAGCTTATCTATGTCTAAAAAACGTCTTTTTCCGTTGGAAAGACGTTTTTTGGTTCTGAAAGCTCTTGAAATCATTTTAAAAGTGTGATATTATTCTTATTAAGAAGTAGTGTGCCCTGTTTTTGTAACTTTGTGGGAGCTGGCGACTCTCTGGGGGAAAGCAGGCAGTAATCTTCGGCGCTGAAACAATTTGAAACGCAGGAGCTATTTGTCTTGTGGTCTGAAATTGTTGAAAAGATTAATAACACTAATAAAAAAAGAGGTAGGATGGCTACAAAACCAAAGTCAGGTGAAAGGGTATTTTTCACCGAGGGTGACCAAGCTTTGCCAATTCCGGATCTGACGGCACACCAGAAAGATTCGTGGGCAGACTTTGTCAAAAATGGACTGCGGGAAGTTTTTGCTGAGTTAAATCCAATCGACGATTATACTGGGCAAAAATTATCTTTAAGGTTCAAAGATTATTATTTTAAAGAACCAAAAGAAACTGAGCAAGAAGCGAAGTATAATTTGGCGACTTATGAGGCACCACTGCACGTAGTAGTGGAGCTCGAGAACAAAACTAACGGTCAGAAGAAAGAACAGGATATCTATTTCGGTGATTATCCTTGGATGACTGAGCGCGCGACCTTTATCATTAATGGTACCGAGCGGGTGATTGTCTCGCAATTGATTCGTTCGGCTGGGGTGTTTTTCAATGCTACAGCGATTGGACTACGTAATTACTACGGTGCCAAGGTGATTCCAAGTCGGGGTGCTTGGCTCGAGTTTGAGACTTCGGCAACTGGAGCGATGTATGTGAAGATTGACCGTAGACGCAAGATTCCAGTAACGACTTTCCTTCGGGCTCTTGGTATGTCGCAATCAGAGATTAAAAAGCAGTTTGAGAAAGTCGATAACGGTGAAAAGAGCTATATTGAGGCGACCCTAGAGAAGGATACGACTTCTACACAGGGTGAAGCCTTACTTGAAGTTTATCGTAGATTGCGTCCTGGTGATCTTGCGACGGTTGAAAACGCGAAATCTATGATCGAGAGGACCTTCTTTGATCCGAAGCGTTATGATTATTCTGATGTGGGTCGGTTTAAGATAAATCGTAGACTCGGATTTGATACGCCAAACAAACCTGAGTTTCGCACCTTGCAGATGAAAGATGTGGTTGCGATTGTAGCTGAAATTATTCGCTTGAATAATACACAAGAAGCACCAGATGATATCGATTCGCTCAGCAATCGTCGGGTAAAACTAGTTGGCGAATTGGTTCAAAGACAATTCCGTCTAGGGATGCTACGTTTACAACGCAATATCTTAGATCGGATGTCAATGGCTAGTCTTGATGATGTGACGCCGTCGCAGCTTTTGAATTCACGTCCAGTAGTGGCAGCCGTGAAAGAATTCTTTGCTACCTCGCAACTTTCACAGCTAATGGACGAAGTGAACCCGTTTTCTGAATTAGCACATAAGCGTCGTCTCAGCTCGATGGGTCCTGGTGGCCTCACTCGTGAACGGGCTGGTTTTGATGTGCGTGATGCGCACCCGACTCATTATGGTAGAATTTGTACCGTAGAAACGCCAGAAGGGGGTAACGTGGGTTTGGTGTTGAACTTTGCCACATATGCGAAGATTAATAAATACGGTTTCATTGAAGCGCCTTACCGAGTAGTGAAGAATGGCAAAGTGACTGATGAAATTGTTTATATGGATGCCGATACTGAGAACGATATGATTATCGCGGATGCTTCGGTAAAATTAGACAAAAATGGTAAATTTGTAGAAGACTGGGTTTCAGCTCGTGTGCATGGAGCGCCGGCACAGGTTGAAGCCAAAAAAGTAACACATACTGATGCAGCACACAAGGAGATTTTGGGTGTTTCAGCATCTCTAATTCCATTTGTGGAGAAGAACCGGGTTGACCGTTCGTTGATGGCCTGTGCGATGCAGAAGCAGGCAGTGCCTCTTCTAAAGCACGATAATCCAGTGGTAGGTACTGGTATTGAGCGGGAAATCGCCAAGAATACCCCGCAGCTTATCATGGCTTCTGGTACTGGTACTGTAAAGAAAGCCGATGGTGAGAGTGTAATTGTAACCTACGACAAGGGCGGTGACAAAGAATACAAATTGCAACATTTTGAAAAGACCAACGATGATCGTTGTTATAATCAACATACCGTAGTGGCTCGTGGCCAGAAGGTAAAGAAGGGTGATTCTCTGATTGAGGGAGCCTCCATTCACGATGGTGAACTCGCACTCGGTCGGGATCTTCTGGTAGCCTTTATGCCATGGCGGGGCTACAACATGGATGATGCGATCGTGATTTCGAACCGTTTGGTGAAGGATGATACTCTGACTTCGATTAACATTCAAGATTTCGATGTGGAAGTACGTGAAACTAAACTTGGCCCAGAGCAAGTAACACGGGATATTCCGAATGTTTCGGAGCACTCATTGAGACATCTTGGTGAAGATGGTATCGTGATGGTGGGTTCGGAAGTGAAGAATGGTGACATCTTGGTTGGTAAAATTACACCGAAGGGTGAGCAGGAGTTAAGCTCAGAAGAGCGACTGCTTCGTGCAATCTTTGGTGAGAAAGCTAAGGACGTACGCGATACTTCTGTGAGAATGAATGGCTCGTCGACGGGTAAAGTCGTGGATGTTAGAGTTTATACGCGTGAACAGGGTCATGAGCTTAAAGCCGGTGTGATTAAGCAGATTAAGATTTACGTAGCTGAAATGCGTAAGATTGGGGTAGGTGATAAGCTTTCTGGCCGTCACGGTAACAAGGGCGTGGTTTCCCGGGTTTTGCCAGTAGAAGATATGCCATTTATGGAAGATGGGACACCAATTGATGTGATTCTTTCGCCAATGGGTGTGCCTTCACGTATGAATCTCGGTCAGCTCTTTGAAATTCACCTTGGTATGGCGGCGAAGGCTCTTGGTTACAAAGTGGCTACACCGTCATTTAACGGGGTGCCAGATGAAAAGATTTCAGAAGAGCTAGAAAAAGCTGGTTTCTCACGCGATGGTAGAGTACAACTTTATGATGGTCTGACTGGGGAACCATTTAACGAAAGAACTAGTGTAGGCGTGATGCATATGCTGAAACTACACCATATGGTAGAAGATAAGATTCATGCTCGTTCGACTGGTCCTTACACTATGGTGACACAACAGCCGCTCGGTGGTAAGGCGCAAAATGGTGGTCAGCGTTTCGGGGAAATGGAGGTTTGGGCACTCGAAGCTTATGGTGCTGCGACTACGCTCCAGGAAATGCTTACCATTAAATCTGATGATGTGTATGGTCGTGCGAAGGCCTATGAATCAATTATTAAGCATGAACCGATTGAAGGGCCAAAGCTTCCAGAAGGCTTTAATGTCCTAGTAAAGGAGTTGCAAGGCTTAGGCCTCAAAGTTGATCTTCTGGATCACGGTGAATCGGCGGATGCAAGTGATGCAATTGAGAAAACTTCGAAAGATATTGAAAAAGACAAAGATGATCAATCCATCTATGATCAGCATAAAAAGGATACTGAGCCGCAGATTCTCGACTTGGATGATTCCGAGGCCGAGGCAATGCTTGCTGATGAGGGTATCGAGATAAAAGAGATTGACGAAGATGATGGTACTGTTGATCTCGGAGAGGAGTTCTAAGATGGCTTGGATGGATAATTTTATTTCAGCATCTGACTTTGATTCCATTCGTTTATCAGTAGCGAGTCGTGATGATATTTTGAATTGGAGCTACGGTGAAGTAACAAAGCCAGAAACCATTAACTATCGTACCCAAAAGCCAGAACGTGATGGTTTGTTCTGTGAAAGGATTTTTGGTCCAACCAAGG
Organism: Candidatus Saccharimonadota bacterium; assembly: GCA_017511205.1. GTDB lineage: Bacteria > Patescibacteriota > Saccharimonadia > Saccharimonadales > Saccharimonadaceae > Nanosyncoccus. Next base: position 26,043 of record JAFWLE010000007.1, on the reverse strand, counting down.
ATATTAATCCTCACGATTCTAAGTTGAAGGGTGTAAGAAGCCGTGAAGCGGCAGTTGATAAAGAAGGTAACCTAGTCACTAAGTCGATTGCGCGACGTGAACGGATGGGGCATATTGCTTTGGCGGCTCCGGTGGCGCATATTTGGTTTATGCGCGGGATTCCTTCCGCTTTGTCGCTACTTCTAGATATTTCGGTGAAGAATATTGAAAAAGTGGTTTACTTTGCGACTTATCTCATCACTGACGCTAAAACGGATGAAATAAATAAGCGTTTAGAGGAATTAGAAAACCAAACGATGGCTGCGCGTGAAGCGATTCGTTTACGTTATCAAAAAGAATCTAAGGTTAAAGATGCAGATGTAAAAGCGTTGGCAGATGCTCAGACGAAAGAATTAGATGAGTTAGAGGAAGATTACCAAGCTAAAAAGACACTTCTAGAATCGTTTGTCAAAGGTGGTACGATTTCGGAAGTACAATATCGTAATTTACCAGAAGGATATGAAGATTTGATTGAGGTAGAGATGGGTGCTACGGCGATTAAGAAGCTGTTAGACGATATTGACCTCGATAATTTGATTGAAAAATTACGGGCTGAAGAACAAACAGTCAAAGGGCAGAAGGAGAAGAGGATCCAAAAGCGTTTGAAGACGCTCGAAGGAATGCAGGCGGCTAATATTAAGCCAACTGATTTAATCCTCACAGTGATCCCAGTGATTCCACCAGATCTACGCCCAATGATTTCACTGCCTGGTGGTAGATTTGCAACTTCAGATTTGAACGATTTGTATCGTCGTGTAATTAACCGTAATAACCGGTTGAAGAAGCTACTTGACTTAAATGCGCCAGAAGTGATTTGCCGCAATGAGATGCGGATGCTGCAGGAAGCGGTGGACGCCCTGATTGACAACTCGGCTACTCATGGTTCAAGGGGAGCTAATTCAACTAATGGTCGTCGGAAACTTAAATCTTTGTCTGACCTTCTCAAAGGTAAGCAGGGGCGTTTCCGCCAGAACTTACTCGGTAAACGGGTGGATTACTCTGGCCGTTCGGTGATTGTAGTTGGTCCGGAATTAAAGCTTACGGAGTGTGGTTTGCCGAAACAAATGGCACTTGAGCTCTTTAAGCCATTTGTGATTTCTTGGCTTATCAGTAATGAGTACGCTAATAATATCCGGGCAGCTTCAAGATTGATTGAAGCTAAGGAAACAGTGGTTTGGGATGCACTTGACGATGTGATTAAAGGTAAGTACGTGCTTTTGAACCGTGCTCCGTCGCTGCACCGTCTTTCAGTACAAGCTTTCCAGCCAAGATTGATTGATGGTAAAGCTATTAAGCTTCATCCATTAGTAGCTTCGGGCTTTAACGCTGACTACGATGGTGATCAGATGGCGGTACATCTACCACTTTCGGATGCAGCACAGGCGGAAGCTAAGGAATTGATGGCGGCAAATAAGAATCTTTTGAAGCCAGCAGATGGTTCGCCAGTCCTAGCGATTTACCAGGATGTGGTGTTAGGCGCTTATTATCTAACTTATGACAAGCCTGGTACTGATCAGGGCGAGCCGAAAGCCTTTTCGTCGGTTTACGAGGCTGAAATGGCCTATGATCATGGTATCATTGCTTTGCAAACTCCAATCCGGGTCTTTGCGAAGAAGGAAATTAGAAATACTACGCTTGGTCGGGTAATCTTTAACGAAATATTACCAGAAGATTATCCATATGATGATGGCGTACAGACTAAGAAACATCTTTCGAAGGTGATGGCAGATATCTTTGATCTTTATGGACCAGAAGTTACAGTTAAGACTGCGGATGCCTTGAAGGATCTTGCCTTTGAATATGAAACGATTGCTTCGATTTCTACGGCTAAGGATGATTATCCGACTTACGATGAGATTGAGGACTTTATTGCAGAAGGTGATGCTAAGACAGCTTTGATTCAGCAGCAATACAATGATGGCTTGGTGACTGAAGAAGAGCGTTATAAGCTAACGATTGCTAACTGGCGTGATATCGATAAAAAGATTTCAGATTTCCTGCAAGACAAGTTATCTGAAATGGATACAGATATTGCAGTGATGGTGAACTCTGGTGCTCGTGGTAACATTTCGAACATTAAGCTCGCTTCGGCAGAAATCGGTATCATGGTGGATATTAACAACAATGAGATTGAGCTTCCGGTAAAATCTTCTTATAAGAAAGGTTTAAATACTTTGGAGTCCTTTATTGCTACGCGAGGTGCACGTCAGGGTCAGGTGTCTACGGCTCTACGTACGGCAGATTCTGGTTATCTTACACGTCGTCTAGTTGATGTGTCGCAAGATGTGTTTACGACCGATGAAGTAGCAGAAGATCCTGGTTTCATGGTCTATCGTAATGAGACTGAGGCTTCTGGTATTGACTTTAGCGCAAGGATTAGAGGTCGTTATACGGCTGAAGCAGTGCCAGGTTATCTAGAAGCTGACGAACTTATCACTAAAGAAATGGCAGAGCAGATTGAGGCAGATGAAAAGATTGATGGCGTGAAGATTCAATCGATTCTTTCGACCACCGCAGTAGACGGTATTCCACGTAAGGCTTACGGTGTAGATATGTCTACAAGGTCGCTAGTATCTGCTAATGAGCCAGTTGGCGTAATTGCAGCACAATCTCTAGGTGAACCAGGTACTCAGCTGACACTTGATACTAAGCACGGTTCGGGTGTGGCTGGTTCTGGTGCTATCGCTAGAGGTCTTCCGCGTGTAGAGGAGCTTCTAGAAGCTCGGACACCAAAAGGTCAAGCTTACGTTTCGCCAATTGATGGTGTAGTGGAAGTTTGGGAAGACGGCAATCATTATGTGGTGCGAATTTCGGCTCAGTCTGGCGTGATTGAAAGAATTCCGTTAGATGGCCGGAAACCAGCTAAGAAGGATGGTGAATCAGTGAAGGCCGGTGATGTCTTAATCGAAAAAGACGGTAAGAAGTTAGCCGTGAAGGCTTCACAGAAGGGCATTGTGGAGCTAGTGAAGGATGCAATTATCCTAGTAGCGGCTCCATCGGCTTCCGTCAGGTTAGAGATTCCTGGCGATGCGGAATTGGTGGTTAAATCTAACGATTCGGTAAAGGCTGGCGATCGTTTGACGACTGGTTCTCTCAACTTGCAAGATCTTTTGAAATACAAGGGGACTGAAGCGACTGAGCGTTACATTATGAACGACGTCTTGTCTGTCTATGCAGCGCAGGGTCACGAGATTTCACCAAAGCACTTGGAGATTTTGGTACGACAAATGTTCTCTAGAGTACAGATTGTCGATCCGGGTGATTCTACCTTTGTCTCTGGTGATATCACGTCTAGAGCAGCAGTGATTCGCGAGAATAAGGAACTTGAGGAAAGCGGTAAGAAGCCGGCTACCTATAACAACCTACTACTTGGTATTACGAAGGTTTCGATCTTCTCAGATTCGTTCCTTTCGGCAGCTTCCTTCCAGGATACTACTCGGGTGTTAATCAATGCGGCAATTAATGGTCGGGTTGATCATCTGAAAGGCCTGAAGGAGAATGTGATCATTGGTCGGAAGATTCCAGTGGGAACTGGTGTAAGACCGATTGAAGATTTTGAGACTTCAGACTCTAAAGTACCCACCGAAGCGGATCTAGAGAATCTATAAAAAATAAAGGCTGTAAAGCCTTTATTTTTTATTCCTAGTGTGGTATATTATATATAGTACAGAATAAGAGGTAATTATGCATTTCAAGAATATTTTCAAATCTCTAAAAAATAAAGACATGCTGAAGCGGGTGATGGTGATTTTTGGCATTTTGGTGGCCTATCGTTTTTTGGCACAAATTCCAGTGCCAATGGGTGATGCTGCGACTTTTAAGGAAGCCGTGACGAATCTTTTAGATAAGTCTGATTTTTCGAGTTTTCTCAATATGATTTCTGGTGGTGGCCTAGCTTCGTTTAGTATAATTTTGGTTGGTCTCTCGCCTTATATTACCTCTTCGATTGTAGTGCAATTAATTACCAAAGCGATTCCTTCGCTCGAAGAATTATCTAATGATGGCGAAGTGGGTCGTCGTAAAATTAATCAGTGGACCCGTATTCTAACAGTACCTCTAGCGATTATTCAGTCAATCGCTTATATCTTTATTTTGTATCAATCTACGGTGGCAGCTAATGTAGCTTCGGACTTCACGCCGACGTTTGGCGATTGGGCACTTTCGGTGACGGCAATGACAGCTGGTTCAGTGATTTTGATGTGGTTGGGTGAGCTAATTACGGAGCAGGGTATTGGTAATGGTATTTCTACACTCATCTTTGCTTCCATTATTTCGCAACTTCCTTCAATGATGGGCTCGCTCACAGCGCGGCTGGCGATTATAGACGAGATTAACCTGAATCTTTTTGGCATGGAATTTCCGGTGCAAGCTTCGATTTTCTGGGGGTTTGTGGTATTTGCTTTAATTATGTTAATTGTGATATTTATCCTGGTGAAGTTGAACGAAGCGCAGCGAATTATTACAATTAATTATGCTAAGAGGGTGCACGGAAACTCGTCTTATGGCGGGATTAAATCGATTTTACCGATTAAGTTGATTGCGGCGGGCGTGATTCCGGTGATTTTTGCGACGGCATTTTTGTCTTTGCCGGCACTCGTGGGGCAGGTGATTACGACCTTTGATGCTGAGAATGAGATTGGTCAAACTTTGACGACGGTCTTTTCTGCGCCTTCGGCTAGCAATTTTGCGACACTGTATCCGGATGGTATCACAGCACAATGGTTTGTTTATCCAGCACTTTACTTCTTACTAGTATTTATGTTTACTTATTTCTATACTTCGATTATCTTTAATACAAAAGAAATTGCGGACAATTTGCAAAAGCAAGGTGGTTTTATCGAGGGTGTACGGCCAGGGATTAGCACGGCAAAGTATCTTAGTAAGGTAGTAAACCATTTGGATTTGTTTGGAGCTCTATCGCTAGGGTTTATTGCAATGTTGCCGTTTATTTCGGATTATATCTTCATTTTGACAACTGGTTCGCCGCTTGGCCTTTCGATTTCTGGTACCGGGCTTCTCATTGTAGTGACGGTGGCGCTAGAGAATCTACGGTCGATAGACTCTAGGGCATTGATGGTAACATACGACGATTTTGGCGATGAGCTTGAGAATTAAGGGTTGGCGAAGAATTGCCACTTGGGTTTTCTGGGGGTTAGTGGCGCTCTTTCTTTTGATTTTCCTGATTCGGGTGATTAGTTTTGAAAATGCTTATTATGACGAAAAAGAAGGTAGTGAACGAGCAGTAGCTGAGGCAGCCGACGAACCGCCGGAGCTAGACGAGACGGAGCCAACTGAAGAAGCGATTAAAGATTATAATGTGGCACCGGATCGGCCGCGTTATTTAACGATTGATAAACTTGGGGTGAAGAACGCTAGAGTTTTACCGATGGGAGTAAACTCTAAAGGTGAGCTAGATACACCACGTAATATTTTTGACGTGGGTTGGTATGAAGGGTCTAGTAAACCTGGGCAAGGTGGTACGATGATTATCGATGGGCATAATGGTGGTCCGACTAAGACTGGCGTTTTTAAAAGGCTGCCAGATTTGATGGCGGGGGATATTTTGCAGATTGAACGGGGTGATGGAGTCTTGTTTGAATATAGTGTAGTCGAGAGCGTTTCGATTTCTTTGAACGATTCGGACAGTTATATGGCTAAGGCGGCTCAGTCGCCAGAAGAAGGAATTGAATCGCTGACTTTGATTTCTTGTACGGGTGAATGGTCGCAAAGTCGGCAGACTTATCTTTCGCGTCAGTTTGTGAGAGCGGTGCTAGTTTTGGAATAAAAAGTGGAATTTTGGCCTTTACAATAGTGTTTTTATGTGCTACAATTGAGAAGTAATTTATGGCTAGTCAAAAGGAAGTGATTAAGCTCACGGGTAGTGTTGTTGAAGCTCTACCGAATACCCAGTTTCGGGTTGAACTCGAGAATGGTCATGTTATTGTTGCCCATATGAGTGGACGCATGCGAAAAAACTATATTCGTTTGGTTCCGGGTGACAGAGTTGAGGTTGAGTTAACCCCTTACGATCTTACAAAGGGTAGAATCAGCTTTCGGCTCAAGGATTAATATTAAAGCTCTGGAGTATGTTTTTTACAACTGTAAAATTACAGAGGTAAAAATCGAAAAATCATACGAGTATGATTTGAAAACTTTGGAGTATAAAAAGGAAAGGACATTTTGACACTATGAAAGTACGTGCGAGTGTTAAAAAGATTTCCCCGGATGACATTATAGTACGCCGGAAGGGTGTGCTTAGAGTCATCAACAAGAAAAAACCTAAGAATAAGCAAAGGCAGGGTTAAAATATGGCTAGAATAGCTAGTGTCGTGATTCCTTCCGATAAGCAAGTATGGATTGCTCTTACTTATGTTTACGGAATTGGGCGCACGACTTCAAAAGCCATCCTTGCGGAGGCTAAAATCGAGCCTACCACTCGGGTGAAAGATCTCACCGAGGCTGACGAACAAAAAATCAACGACATTATTTCCGCGAAATATCGGGTCGAGGGTGATTTGAAGCGCCTCGTGAGCAATAATATCAAACGTCTTAAAGACATTAATTCTTACAAGGGTATCCGCCACAAGGCTAAATTACCAGTCAACGGCCAACGTACTCGTACGAATGCACGTACTCGTAAGGGCAAGGCGATCGCGGTCGGTGGTGCACAACCAAAGGCAGCAAGTAAGACTTAAGGAGGATAAATGGCAGAAGAAAATATTACAGTGCCTGAGACTGTTGAGTCAAAAGCTCCTAAGTCGAAACAGGCTAAAAAAGGTAAAAGAATTGTAAATAGTGGCGCAGTACATATTCAGGCAACATTCAATAACACGATTATTAGTGTGACGGATAAGTCTGGCGGTGTGCTGGCTGCTTCATCGGCAGGTGCGAATGGTTTTCGCGGTTCTAAAAAGGGGACAGCTTTTGCAGCTGGAGTTGCGGCTGAAAAGGCCTTAGAAATTGCGAAGAAAAACCACGCGTTGAATTCAGTGGATGTCTATGTCTCTGGGATTGGTCTAGGCCGTGATGCGGCGATTAGAGCAATTTCGACGGTTGGTATAAAAATCGATAGTATTACCGATGTAACCCCGATTGCGCATGGTGGTGTGCGACCAAAGGGAGAAAGGAAACCATAATGGCAAGGGACATTACTCCAATTGTAAAACAGAGTCGTCGTGAAGGTTTTGCGCTCGCGCCAAAAGCCCATAAGGTAATGGCGAAAAAATCTGGGATTCCAGGTGAACACGGCGATAAAAGAGCAAGAGGTGGTAGCCTATATTTGACGCAATTACGCGAAAAGCAGAAAGTGCGCCGAATGTATGGTTTACTCGAAAAACAATTTGCGAAATTAATGGGTGAAGCCCAAAAAGCAGATGGCTTAACTGGCGAGAAGCTTTTGGAATTTTTGGAAAGAAGAGTTGATAACGTCGTTTTCCGCGCGGGATTTGCTTTGACTCGTCGGCAGGCACGCCAATTAGTTTCGCATGGACACTTTACCTTGAACGGTCGGAGAATTGATATTCCTTCAATTCGCCTGAACCCGGGTGATGTTCTAGAGGTTCGTCCAAAATCGGTAAAAACCGAATATTTCAAGAATCTTCCGAATGTCATCGGGGCGGCGAACACTACGCCACTTTCCTGGATGAAGGTCGACGCGAAGAAATATAAGATTGAAATTACTGGTCTTCCGAAACGCGAAGAAGCGGAAGCCGGCATTAATGAACAATTAATCGTTGAGTATTACTCACGCTAAGGAGAAAAAATGGCAACAAAAAATATTCATGAAGCAAAACTTGACAGCGTCAAGGAGCTTAGTAAAACAAGTGCTGAATTTGTGATTAAGCCACTTTACCCAGGGTATGGTAATACTCTCGGCAACTCTCTCAGACGGGTTTTGCTTTCTAGCGTTAAAGGTGCTGCAATCACAGCCTTTTCGATTGAAGGAACTACGCACGAATATACGGCGATTCCTGGTATTCGGGAAGATGTGGTTGATATTATGTTGAACCTCAAAAACATTCGGTTCAAACTGCACACCGATGCACCAGTAGAGCTAAGCCTAGAAATTAAGGGAGATAAACAATCAACTAAGGATGGTGATAAGCGTGTGATTGCGGGAGATATCAAGCTTCCGTCAGAAGTAGAAATCGCCAATCCTAACCAAACGATTTGCCACATTGATGATCCAAAGTACGTGCTCAAAATGCATTTTGTGGTCGAGGCAGGTCGTGGCTATATGACTATTGAGCAATCTAGTGACTCGAGATTACATTCGGACATGATTGCAATTGATGCAGTCTTTACACCGGTGCTCCGAGTTCGCTACAAAGTAGAAAATACTCGTGTAGGACAAGATACTAATTTGCAACAGCTAAATATGACGGTAGAAACTGATGGCACGATTACGCCAAAAGAAGCCTTCGAAGAAGCTGCTGCAATTCTAGTAAATCAGTATACAGCCTTAGCTGGTAGTACAAAGGTCGAGTCTAGTCCTGCGCCTGGTAGCAATGCCAATGATGACGATTCTGGTTTGATGTTGCCAATTGAAGAATTGGATCTTTCAGCACGAACCGCGAATGCTCTCATCAATAATGATATCAAGACCATTCGGGATTTGGTAACCCTTTCGGAGTCTGATCTTAAGGATCTCAAAGGTTTTGGTCAAAAGGCGCTTGACGAGGTTAAAGAAAAGTTAACGGAGTTAAATATTTAAAATGCATCGCCATGAGTATAAAGGTCGAAAATTCGGCCGTAAAACCGATCAGAGATTGGCACTGACGCGTGGGCTGATGTGTGCTCTCATCCGGTATCAGAGTATTACGACGACTTTGGCTAGAGCTAAAGAGATTCGTCGCAGTTTAGAGAAGTTAATCACGATGGCTAGAAAGGGTGGACTTTCGAATCGTCGTTTGATAATTTCGAGACTTAATGATTTAGAAGCGGCTACGCTTTTAGTTGACGTAGTGGCTCCGCAAATTAAGCGCGAGTCTGGCTATCTCAAGATTGAACGGGCTGGTTTCCGCAAGGGAGATAATTCCGAAATGGCTACCATCAGTTTTGTCGATGAAATAGACTACGAATACAACGCCAAAGCAACTAAGCCAGAGAAATCAAAATCAGCGAAAAAGGAGGATAAATAATGAAAACTTATTCTCAAAAAGGTTCTGAAGTAAAACGCGAATGGTGGATTGTTGATGCTTCTAAAATGCCACTTGGTAAATTAGCGGTAGTAATTGCTGATAAATTGATGGGTAAGAGTAAAGTTACCTATACACCGCATATCGATGGGGGTGATTATGTAGTGGTAATTAATGCTAAGAATTTGCAGGTGACAGGTGATAAAATGCTTCAAAAGAAGTATTATCGTCACAGCGGCTTCCCAGGTGCTTTGAAAGAGCTTCGACTTGAGGAAGTGGTTGAAAAAGACCCAGCAGTGGCTGTTAAAGCAGCGGTTAAGGGTATGCTTCCAAAGAACAAATTAGCAGCTGATCGATTAGCTAGATTAAGAGTTTTTGCTGGAGCAGAACATGCACATACTGCGCAAAATCCAAAGGAGATTAAATAATGGTAGCGACGAAAAAATATACTTACGGGCTTGGTCGACGCAAATCGGCTACGGCTTCGGCGCGACTTTACAAGGGCAAGGGTGAAATTAAAATTAACGATAAGCCAGCGCTTGAATATCTTTCGGGCAATAAGACTTATTTAGCTGAAATTACTGATCCGTTAGCGTTAGCCGAAAAGCAAAAAGAGTACGACATTACGATTTTGGTGAAAGGTGGTGGTTTAGCTGGACAAGTTGACGCTATTAAGCTTGCAATTTCGAAAGCTTTAGTGACGGAAGCGCCAGATTTACGTCCGGTACTCAAGAAAGCTGGCTTTACTTCACGCGATCCGAGAGAGAAGGAACGCAAGAAGTACGGTCTGCGCTCGGCACGTAAGAAAGAACAATTCTCGAAACGGTAAACACTTGAACTCTTTTCCGGAGGAAAAGAGTCCAGTAGAAAAAGCCAGAAAGAAAATTAAGTTGGAAGTGAATTCCAACTTAATTTTTGTTTTAAACTAATTAATTCCGTTGGAATTAATTAGGAAATATGTTATAATGTGTGTATGGGGCGTTAGCTCAGCTGATAGAGCGCGGCATTCGCATTGCCGAGGTCAGGAGTTTGATTCTCCTACGCTCCACCATAAATATGAGTGATTTAGAGAGTCGCTTGATGCACAAAATACCCTGTTTTCTCAGGGTATTTTTGTATTTTGCGTTACAATTTTGCTAAATTAGGCTGTGTCTACTAGAACGTGTGCACTCGCCCGGGGCGAGGGCACGGTGAAACAGTTTTTAATACTATTTATACTGCTTTAGATTGACAATTATATCATTCTATGTTATACTATATATAGTATAAGGTTTTAATGTGACCGTATAAAGCACTTTAAAAGTGACCCTCTTTTTGCCGGTAGAATGGGTGGTTTTTTGGAGCCTCTCATTCTGCCGGTAACGGCAAGATGCTTTTCTTGTAAAGAATGGGGGGTCAATATGAACGCATATAAACCAAGAGTATATCAAAGAGAATGCATTAAGGCACTTAGTAAAGCTAGGGCTGAAGGAGAAAATAAAGCTTTGATTGTAATGGCATCGGGGCTAGGGAAGACTATTACTAGCGCTTTTGATATTGTTCAATATTTTAAAAGCCATCGTGATGGTCGTGTCTTAGTCTTATGTCATTCACAAGCAATTCAGTATCAGACAAAGAAATATTTCAAGAAAGTTTTTGGGGATGAGTATAGTTACGGAATGTATAATGGCGTAGAAAAAGCTTCTACAAAAACGGATTTTCTATTTGCCAATTTACAATCCGTGAACATTCACAAGGATGAATTTGCACCAGATGAGTTTTCCTACTGTATTGTGGATGAGGCTCATCATAGCCCAGCTGAAACGTACAAGAAGGCGATTCAGTATTTTAAACCGCAGTTTTTACTCGGTATGACTGCTACGCCAGAACGTACGGATGCTGCTGGACTTGAGGATATTTTTGGGAAAACGGTATTCGAATACAGATTGGAATCGGCTATTAGAGACGGTTGGCTGTCTGATTTAGATTACCATGTTTTGACTGACGAGATTCAGAATTTGCAACAGTTTTTGGATACAGAAGTTAGAATCTCGTTGAGTCAGCTCAACCGTAAGGTGTTTGTGCCAAAAAGGGATGAAGAAATTGTTCGCATCATTAAAGAGGAGTTGTCTCACAAGAAGGATCCTACTACGGTGATATTTTGTCAGACTATCGAACATGCAGAACGATTTGCAGAGCTTATGGGTGATGCTGTAGTGATTCATTCCAAATTGGATGATGACACCGTTCGGGAAAGGCTTGAAGGATTCTATTCTGGTAGCATTAAGACTGTTTGTGCAGTTGATATGCTAAATGAGGGAATAGATGTCCCAAGAACCGATGTAATCGTGTTTCTTCGTGTGACGCAGTCCAAAATTGTCTTTACTCAACAGTTAGGGCGTGGTTTGCGTTTGGCTGAGAATAAAGGGAAAGTTTTGGTGTTAGATTTTGTGGGAGCGGTTGAACGTTTTTGCATGCTATGCCAGCTTCAAAAGGAGCTTAATGAATCTATTTCTAGATATCCTCACAGGAAGATCGATGAAGAGCATGAGTTTTTTAACTTAGAGATCGATACTCCAGTGTTCAGGGATCGTAAGGTGGATATCATTGAACTAATTGAAAAGGCACGAAACTATGTTGGATCATATTCGAATGACGAATTGCTTCAACTTTTGAAAGAGTTTGGCATTAAACTTGGCCATACTCCATCTATAATGGAAGTAAATGCTGATCCGGATATGCCAAATGCTACTACATATGCCAATCATTTTGGGAGTTTTGTTGAGGCATGCTTACTAGCTGGTTTTGAGCTAAAGCCAAATAACAAGAGATACTCTGACAAGGAATTGTTAGACTTTCTTTGTATTTGTGCTGAACGAGTTGGTCATGTGCCTACGTCGAAGGATCTTAACAAGTTTCCGGATATGCCATCAGCGGTCACCTATCGTAATAGATTTGGTGGCCTAATGGCTGCGACAGAAAAGGCTGGGTTAGGTAAATCTCGTGGAGCATATGATCTGAGCGATGACGAAATGGCTAATCTTTATTTAGAGTTTGCCAATGAACTAGGTCGAAGGCCAAATTCAGAAGAGATAAAAGATAATCCTAAATTGCCTTCTCCTGGTTGCTACCGCAATCGTTTTGGTAGTATTGGAAAACTAGGTGATTCTTTGGGATTGCCACGAGCCAAAAATTGGAGATATAAGAAATATAGCAACGATTGGCTTTTGAAAAAGCTGGTTGATTTCGCGGAGAAAATAGGCCATACTCCTACCACGATAGAGATAGATGCTGCTTTAGACATGCCTTCTAGTGATATGTACAGGAAAAGATTTTCATCTTATGAGTCTGCTCTAAGGATGGCGAAATTAGAATTGCCTTTTTCTGAGCAGGAGAATGATGCTCTTTTAAAATTGTTATGGGATTATGGACAAAGGATAGGTCGAGTTCCTTCTAAGCGTGATGTGGACAAAGAGCCCTCTTTGCCTAGCTCTGCCCTTTTTATGAAACGTTTTGGATCTTTTAAAAAGGCTATTTTGGCGGCTGGATTTACTAATATAGCAAGCTCTGGACGTAGGAGAAGTACATCGTGATTTGGCGTTCATAAAACCCCGGAGTAATCCGGGGTTTTTCATGTGCTTTGAAAATCACTCTGGAAGGGGGAAGCGCAGGGCAAGAGTGCGGACTTCGGCACGGAGGGCATCGAGGTCGGATTGAAAATTCGGGAGATTCTCGATAGAGCCAGCTTTTTGGCAGATGATAGCAACTTTTTTCATCCAGGTGGCGATTTGGGACATTTCAGCTTCGCCAAGGCCTCTGGTGGTCATAGCGGGGGTGCCGAGTCGGACGCCGGAAGGACGGAAGGACCCGGAGGGGTCGCTAGGCAAAGCATTGGCGTTCAATGTTAGTCCAATTTGGTCGAGAGCTTGTTCGTAGAACTTGCCGTCGATATCGAAGCTTTTTTTGATGTCGACGAGAATAAGATGGTTTTCGGTGCCGTTGCCTTGGAGAATGAAGCCTTCTTTTTTCAGTGCCTCGGCTAAAGATTTGGCGTTTTCAACGATGTTTTTAGCGTAAATTTTGAACTCGGGCTTTAAGGCTTCGCCGAAGGCGATGGCTTTTGCGGCGATGATGTGCTCTAGTGGTCCTCCTTGAGTGCCCGGAAAGACTGCACGATCAATTAAAATAGGAATATTTTTCAGAGTTTTTTCGGGTTTTTTTAGAGGGGAAGCGACGTTACCCTTTGTTAATATTAAGCCGCCACGAGGACCGCGTAAAGTTTTATGCGTAGTGGTGGTCATCACATTAAAGCCATAATCTAGAGGGTTAGGATGAACGCCACCGGCGATTAAACCAGCGACGTGAGCCATATCGGCCATTAGTAGGATTTCTTCGCCGGTTTCTTTTGAAAGATCATCGCGGATTTTGGCGACACGGGCAAAATCAGGGATTTTCATAAAGGCAGAATAGCCGATTAAAATGACTTTGGGATGGTGCTTCTTTGCCAGTGATTCGAGCTCGTCGTAATCAATATCGCCGTCTTTTGTGACGCCGTAATTCACAAAATTGTAAATTTTGGCGCTTTGAGTGACAGAGGCGCCATGGGTCAGATGCCCGCCAGCGGGAAGTGACATGCCAAGTACCGTGTCGCCGGGCTCTAGCCAGGCAAAGTATACAGCATTATTGGCTTGGGCGCCAGAGTGGGGCTGGACGTTGGCGTGATCAGCATGAAAAAGCTGGCAAGCGCGGCTAATAGCTAGGCGCTCGATTCGATCGACATTTTGTTGGCCGCCATAATAGCGGTAGTTGGGAAGGATTTCTTGGGAAATTTTGGCTTCATCCCAGCCGGGGATACCTTCGAAGCTTGGATAGCCTTCGGAATACTTGTTGGTTAAAATCGAACCCATTCCAGCGAGAACAGCAGGAGAAACGTAGTTTTCGCTGGGAATTAGTTCTAGGCCTTCTTCTTGGCGGGTTTTCTCTTGTTTTATCAGGTCAAACACTAAATCTTTCATTTTTTCCTTTCTTTATAAGTAAAATTAAGTCCATTTGGAATTTAAATTTAGTTTTTAATATACCGAGTTATCTGATAGCTTAGACCATTTTCAGTGCCTTTTTTAATTAGTTTACTAGAATAATTAGATTTGTCAAAAACAGGGAAAAAGGCGTCAGCAGTAGGTTCTGGGGTATCTACTTCTGTGAGATAAATCGACTTTGCAAAGGGAAGAAATTTCTGGTAGATGGTTGCTCCGCCGATGATGAAAATTTCTTCGGGGGTGTTTTGAAATTTTTCAATGAATTCATCTGAATTGTGGACAATTAGGTCAGGGCCCGCAAAATTTTGACGCGAGATTACGATGCTTTCGCGATTTTTGAGCTTTTGGGGCAGGGATTCCCAGGTTTTTCGCCCCATGACGACTTTGTGGTTTAGCGTAGTTTCTTGGAAAAATTTTAGATCGTCCTTGAGATGAAAAATGAGTTTATTGTCTTTTCCTAGCTCTCGATTTTGGCCGATACAAGCGATGATTGTAAACATTTTACTCCGTAACTGGCATTTTGATGGCGCCAAGATGATTATAATCGATTAGTTTGATATCTTTTAAGTCTTTGGAGTTATCAAAGGCGTAAAAATCATTAATTTCGGGGTTGAGCCAAAGCTTGGGAGGTTTTGGTAACGTGTGAGTTTTGACTGCTTCGTCATAGCGGCGGATTTGTTCCTTAATACCGGGGATTTGATTTTTATAGATATGGGCGTCGTTGGTGATAAAGGTAAAGAGACCGGGTTTTGCACCGATGGTTCTAGCAATCAAATAATCAAAAATTGCGTATTGGACGATATTGAAGGGGAGCCCTAGGGGTACATCAGAGGAGCGGGAATTAACTAACAGATTAAGGCGGCCATTGGTGAGGTTCCATTCTGAATTCCAGACGCAAGAGGGAAGAGCGGCGGTTTCGAGCCATTCGTTTTGCCAGAGTGAAAGGACCATGCGGCGATTGCCAGGGGTATTTTTGAGGGTAGCAATGAGGTTTTCGACGAGATTATAGCGGCTAACGATCCAGCCGTAAGCGGTACCAATAGTGTGGGCAAAGTCGGTTTTTGGCTCGTTTTGGTGATTTTTTTGGAAGATTTGATTGATATTTCGCCCCTGATAGATGCCCTTTTCAGAGATTTCCCATTCGTCCCAAATTTTGACACCACGTTCTTTTAGCCACCGAACATCGTTTGAAGCAACTTGAAAAATCCACAGCAGCTCTAGAACAGATGTTTTAAATGCTACTTTTTTAGAGGTGAGAATAGGGAATCCTTCTTCGAGGTCGAATTGGAAAATTTGATGAGGTAATCTGATGGTTTCGGAACCTTGCTCTCCTTGAGCTTTATGAAAAGGCATGGCCGAGGCATCACTTTTCTTCCTCTGGTCGGTTTTGGCGTAATTAGTGATTTCCTCGCCTTCTTTTAGGATACGTCGACAGAGGTCGATATATTTTTCATCAAACTTGTTCATTTACCTCCTTTTTTATAATTGTAGCACAAGTGGCTTTGATTTGGCAAATTTTGGTATTTGATTTATAAGCATTGACATTTTAAGCTAAGTGTGATATAATTAAAACATAAATTGGTCATTAAATGGGAGTTAATTATGGCGAAGAGCCTTTTTTTGATGGTTTTAACGGGGGTTTTAGGTTTATTTGGTTTAGGTAGCCTTTTTGTGCCTACTGATTCTGCTTCGTTATCTGAGGATGATGATGTGGCTGCTACCGCGGAAGTTTCTGAAGAGCCAGTAAAGATAGACGATAATTCGAAGGAAGGTTTTTTGGAGGCTGAAAAAGAGACTGAAAAGTCTGAAGAAAAAGCGGTCGAAAACAATGAAAAACCTGCTGCAAATGCTACGCAATCTGCTGCTCAGACAACTGCTAAATCAGTACAGAAGTCTAGTGTTAAGCCGGTAACTCAAACGGCTAAACCAGCTACTAACACGGCAAAGCCGGCAGCTCAGCCTGCTTCTAAACCTGCTCCAAAGCCTGCAGCACCAGCTAATTCGATTACAATTGCGGGGAATACGATTGAAATTGTAAACGTGAGTAGTGTAGTGGATTCTGGTAACCACGTGAATCGGATTCAGAAGCTCCTTTATGGTCATAACTATGCTTCGATTTTTGGCGGTATTTCTAGATTAGGCGTGGGTTCGACATTTGTAGTGAGGGTGAATGGTCGTGAGACGACTTACAGAGTGGGCAGTAAGGTGTATTACGATAAGGATAATTCGACGGCTAATGGTGCTCTTAGGCGTAACGGTGGTAAGAAAAATTATATGAATAGTATTGCTAGAGCTTATGATTATGATGCAGGCGTGTCTTATGATCTTGCAATTATGACTTGTGCGGGTCAGCCACTTGGTGGTGGGGATGCTACGCAAAGACTTGTGCTTTATGCAAAAGCGATATAGATGCTTGACTGTGGTAGACATTTTGCTAAAGCAAAATGTCTTCCGCTGTCGGGCGTTTTGAAATAGAAACTATCGAAAAAACTTCGTTATTTTAATTTGGGTTCGTATACGTCCAAAATGAACAAGTTCATTTTGGTCGATACTCTCCCAAATTAAAAAATAAGCCTACGGCTTATTTTTCGCTAGTTTCAATTTCCCCTAAATCTTTCTCCGTGGTGGAGCGTGCGAGAGTCAAACTCGCGACCTCTACTATGCCATAGTAGCGCTCTAATCAACTGAGCTAACGCCCCGACTTTTTAATTTTAACACGAAATGTGATAAAATGAAAGTATTAAGATGTTATTTGACTTAGGTAAAATATGATTCGGACAGGAAAGAAATTTAGCAAGCCGGAAATGTCGCGCGTGATTAATGGTGACAAAGCTTTACCGGAAGAAACACAGGCGGTCGAAAAAATCCGTTTGGATCTTCTGATGAGCGAAATTTTTAAGAGCTACAACCGTTCGACTATCCAGAAGTTTATCGAATATGGGTTTGTAACGGTGAATGGCGAATTAGTGAAAAAGCCAAATACGAAATTCGAGCGTGATGTGAAAATTGGTCTTCGGATTCCGCAGGTGATGAAAAATGCTGACCTGGTGCCGGAAACGATTTACGAGGATAAAAAGGTGCTAGTGGTGAATAAGCCGGCTGGGCTTTTGAGTATGGCGAAGGGCGAATATTGTCCGGAGAATACTTTGGAACATTATGGGCTTTTAGTTCACCGACTGGATCGCGATACTTCTGGCGTGATGATTCTTGCGAAAGACGAAGAAACGCAGAGGTTTTTGAAAAAACAGTTTCAGGAACGCAAGGCGCATAAGACATATATTGCCGTGGTAGTAGGTTCTTTGAGACTTAAGGAAGCGCGTATTGATTTGCCGATGGCACGCGATTTAAAGCGGCCGACAACCTTTAAAATTGATCCGAACGGTAAGGAAGCTGAGACTTTTTATAAAGTTTTGAAAGAAAATGAGCAATATTCGATGGTTGAGCTGAGGCCGACGACGGGGCGGACGCATCAACTGAGGGTACATTTGAAATATTTGGGTCATCCGATTCTGGGTGATACGGTCTATGGTGATGGTAAGGCGGAACGGCTGTTTTTGCATGCGAAGGAGCTAGAGATTACTTTGCCGGGTGGAGTTAGGAAAACTTTTGTGGCGCCCTTGCCAAAGGATTTTGAAAATGTTTTTCGATGAGCTTTCTTTAATTCCTGAGATTGCTTTGAAATGCGGCACGGCAATTTTTGTAGTGCCGAAAGATTTTAAATTAGAGCTAAAAAATGCGTATGTTTTGCAGCCGGAGGAAAAAAAGACTATCACGATCCAGCAGGTGCGGGAACTTCTTGCTAAACTTGGTTTGAAGCAAACTAATGATCAGATAATTGTGATTGACCGCGTGGAGTCAATGAATGAAGAAGCGGCAAATGCGCTTCTGAAGACCTTAGAAGAGCCGCAAGAAAAAACTCATTTTATTTTGTTAACGAGTGAAATTTCGGCGATTTTACCGACGATCCTTAGTCGGTCGGAAATTTATTTTTACCGCGAAAAATTGGATTTTGATAAAATTTCAGTGGATGAAAAGACGAAAAATTTGGCAAAAAGATTGCTTGTGGCGAAAAATTCTGATTTACCTGGACTTGCTGATGAAATTACGGCAAGAAAAAAACGCGAAGATGTTCTGATAGTGCTTGACGCGGCTATTCAGATGTTATATAAGGCATATTTTTCGACCAAAAAGCCGATTTTTTTAGCTAAACTTACGAAGTTTTTGACAGTTTACGAGAGGATTTTGCAAAACGGCCATCTGAAACTTCAAATTATTGCCAACTTATGTTAAAATATGAGCATGATAGCTGTGCTAGTTATTTTGGTCTTCGTGGTATATCTATGTTTTTTCTTCCCGATGGAAGAAAAAGTCAAGCCCGTTGAAGAAAAATCGGCTAAATATACTGCTCAAATGAAGAAACTTTGGCAGATTGCACAGACATCGATGCGCGAGCGGAAGCCTTTCCGGGCAGAAAAAGCACTTCTTACGATTTTGAAATTTGATGAAAAAAATGCGGCAGCTTACAACCGGCTGGGGATTTTGTATGCTAAGAGCCAGCGCTATGATCAGGCGGTGGAATGTTTTGAAATTGCGCAGTCGCTCGATAATAATCCGGCTTCAATTCATAATGCGGGGCTGATTTATCTGGAGACGGGGGCTTATGAAAAGGCGGCGATGGCTTTTCGACAGGCGATTAGTTTGGAGGGTGACGTGCCAGCGCGGTATATTGCGCTTGCGAAGGCAGAAGAAAAAATGGGAAATATCAAAAAAGCGATTGATGCACTTGAAAATGCCTATGAACTGGATCCTAAAGTAGCGACCTTACGGCAAATCTTAGCGATTTACGAAAATTCTGGCGATACCGAGGCGGCGACGGCTACTACGGCGCGGATTGAAGAGCAGATTATTCGTGACAATGAAGCAGCAAAAAAACGGGCAGCGAAGTCTGGTGGTAAATCAGTTCGTGAGAGATCGGCACGGCGTCGTTTGATGCCTACTCGTAGGGCTGCAATTAAACCAAAGCCTGTGACTAAAGCTACTGATAATTCGAAATCTAGTCCTTCGATTAAAGCAAGTTCGACTTCTCGAACTGGTCTTTCGATGCGAACTGGAATTATGAAATCACGCATGGGGAAGAAGCGGATATAAAATGATGAAGCGTTTTAGTTTATGGAAATGTGTTGTCGTCAGTACTATTTCACTCTTAGCTTTTTTATTTTTAAGGTTGGTAATTAACGATCCAAATAAATATAAATGGTGCGAAAATCATGGTTGGGGAGAAGGAATTGGAAACTGTTTTAGTCTTGGGATAGAACATTTTTTGATTGACGCTGTATCATTTTTTCTACTTTGTCTTGCTATAATCTTTGCAGTTTCAGCTATTATTTCTTTTTTCAAAGGAATAGAGCATAAGCGTCATACTAGTAAGCAATAGTTTTTTAGGTTTTAGATTTGCTATTTTTTGTTGAAGGCAGGACAGTTCTTTTGTTTTGTAAAATAATAACGCTTGGCGTTGACTCAAAAAATTCTAAACATGTTTGGGATTTAAGTCAACCTGTGGAAAACTATTTGAATTAACGTAAGTTTTTTAACGATTCTGCTCTTGCTTTTTTATTTATTCAATAATAAAATAAATATAGTGTTATTAAAAGTGGAGGTAACACATAGAGTAAATGAGTAAGTGGAGTGAGGCTAATAAGCCCAGATCTTTGAGATTTGTAGCTAGGCGCTGTGGAGGTGCTTGGCATTTTGTGTCCTCCACTGTTAAATCTTATTCTTGGTTCAATTTTTTAGCTTCTTTCCTGGGTGTTTTCTTAGTTGTAGCTTTGGTTAGTTTTAGTGATTTGAATGCTTCTAATGTTTTTGCCGAAGCCAAAAAAGCTACTCTCACTCTTGGTGTCAGTACCGATACACTTTCGGTAGATATTCTGCCAGGTGCCACAGGAGTATTTGGTAAATCATCAGATGCTGCTATTACAG
Organism: Candidatus Saccharimonadota bacterium; assembly: GCA_017511205.1. Taxonomy (GTDB): domain Bacteria; phylum Patescibacteriota; class Saccharimonadia; order Saccharimonadales; family Saccharimonadaceae; genus Nanosyncoccus. Next base: position 5,873 of record JAFWLE010000007.1, on the reverse strand, counting down.
TAAGGACGGATAACTTCACAGGCTATACTCTTTCTATTGCAGCTAGTAATAATACCACTAGTCTAACTGATTCATCTAACCATGAGATTTATACTCTTAATTCGGCTGTTTCGGAAGCTACTTTTTCCGATTCTTCTGGTACGGCCTATAACGATAAGTGGGGCTATAAGCCTAGTCAGTATATAGATAGTAGTGGCTCTACACCACAAACTATTACTAATAATACTAACTTCTTGCCATCACCAACTACAACTGGTGATCTTCTGGATATTACACATGTAGCTAATAGTTCCAATAATACTTATACTTTGTCTATTGGTGCTAGAGTAACTTCTACTCTTCCAGCTGGATCTTATAGCAATACGTATATCATTAGAGCCGTATCCAATAATATAGTTTATAGCATTACTTACGATGAAAACACAGAAGACACAGTTAATAATATGCCTTCACCTAATCCACAAAGTGCTGAAATAGCAGGAGATACTTCCGCAGCTCAGAGCTATACAGTATTATCCAGCGCAACACCTACAAGGGTTGGATATACCTTTAGAGGCTGGTGTGACGTGGCCACTACTAATGATCCAATTACTGGTAACCAAACTTGTGGTGGTACTACATACGCAGCTAACTCTAACTATGGTATAGACCAAACCATTGATAATACTAATATTACCCTCCATGCTATATGGGAGGCTAATTCCTATACTGTAGCTTTAAGTGCGACAAATGCTACTACACCTGGTTCTAATAATACATCAGTCACATATAAAGACACTAATATGTCTCTCATTACTAAACCCCAGAGGGTCTATACAGTTTCAGGCTTTACACTTCCTTCCGGTAATAAAGCCGATAGCGCTACGGTAACCTATGATGCTACACCTAGTGGCCCTTGTACTTCAGCTACTAACTGTAAATCTACTTATACATTAACTGGTTGGTATGAGACTCAGACGGCTGCTAATAATAATGACAGTTCCAAGCTCATCGCAACCAATAGTACTATTCCAGCACTTCAACCTAGCACTACCTACACTAACGCTACTTCACAATGGACTGATACTTCCGGAAACGTAACTATCTATGCTGGATGGAGCTCACAAACCATTAAGCTTCCTACTATCACTAAGACTGGATACACTTGTGGTTGGACTACCATTAGTACTGGTGCTACGACTGCCTCTAATCCATTTTATCCATCTGGTAGTAATATCACACCAGTTGGAAACACTACACTTTATGGTGTCTGTTCACCTAATACTTACACAGTGGCATTAAACAACAATGGTGGGACTGGTGGATCTTCTTCAGCTACAGCTACATATGATTCTACGACCCTTTCTACCATTACTAATCCAACTAAGGCTAATACTACAAACACTAGAACAGTATCTGGCTTTACACTAACCGATTCTGGTGCTAATGCCACAGTCTCATCTACTTCAACTCTTTCTAGCAACCAGACAGTAACATATACCTTTAATGGCTGGCATGATACATCGGGAACCGGTACACTCGTGGCATCTAACTCTACTACGCCAGCACTAAAGCCAAGTGTATCTGGCTATACAGATTCTAATAGTAAATGGACGAGAACCAGTGGAGCTACATTATATGCTGGTTGGGATGCCAGTGCAGGATCATACTCCACCATTACACTTCCAACTATTACTAGGACTGGTGCTACTTGTGGTTGGAGTACTAACTCTTCGGCTACCACCATTGATTCTAACTATACTTCCGGTAAGGTCATTACACCAACAGGGAACTTAACGCTTTATGGTGTCTGTATTAATAACATTACACTTAGTAACTCAGGTGCTACAACTGCTGGTTCTACAAGTGCTACTGTAAACTACGGAGCTACCTCACTATCTGCTATTACTCTTCCACAAAGGAAGTTTACAGTATCAGGATTCAGCGCTGGGACTAATGCAGCTAATGCAACCATTTCTTCAACTAGTACTCTTACTAATACGGCAGACTTTAATGGTTGGTATACAGCAACTTCTGGCGGCACTAAAGTAGCATCTAGTGCTACTACACCAGCCTTACAGCCAAGCACAACCTATACTAATGCTTCTTCCGCTTGGACTTATACTACAGCCAGTGCCGTAACTTTATACTCACAATGGACAGATCATTCAGTAACTCTTCCTACTATTACTAAGACAGGATATACTTGTGGATGGGATACTAATAGCAGTGCGACTAATTACACTTATGATTCTGGACAAACTATTACTCCTACTTCTAACTTAGTACTATATGGTATATGCAAAGCAAATACATATACCATCACCCTTACTAACACCAACGCTACCACAGCTGGCTCTACTTCCGTAAATGCTACTTATGATTCAGCCATACTTTCTGCCAACATTACTAAACCAATAAGACAATATAGTGCTTCAGGCTTCACGGCAGACGGCACCGATGCATCAGGTGCGACCGTAAATGGAGGAACTGCACCTACTGCTATTACTACTACACATGCCTTTAACGGTTGGTATACTGCAACAAGTGGTGGTAGCAAAGTAATAGATAATTCTACTAATGGAGCATTAGTTGCGAATGTCTCTGACTATACTGGAGCTGGTGGAATCTGGCAAAGAGCTAATACGGCTACACTTTATGCACAATGGGGCAGTGGTTCTTCCGTCACCTTCCCAACCATTACGAAGACTGGATATACTTGTGGTTGGAGTAAGACTAAGACGGCATCTGACTTTACCTATAGTTCTGGGCAAGCTAATGTGGTACTAGATGCTTCTACGGCTGGTACATACTATGGTATTTGTAAGATTAATACCTATACTATTACCTTTACAGGTGATTCTAATGTAAATAACTTTACAGTAGATGGCAGTACTGTAGCGAAAAACGGTACTAAGAATTTAACCTACGGACAAACCTATGCAATTACCATTAATTATAATTCTGGTTATATTGCTGGTGATACACCACTTGAAAAGACTTCTGGTGCTGGCACAGTATCTGGTACTAACTTCACCGTAGGAGCAGGTATTGCAACTCTTAAAGCTAATAGTAAAGCCAACTCATATACAGTCACCCTAAACAGAAACTGCCCGACATCCGCTACAGCTGGCTCTACTTCTACAACTGCTACTTATGGTGCTACTGCACTTGGTGCTATTACTACTCCAGCTTGTAGTAATACAGTGGATACTAGAACAGTCTCTGGCTTTTCTAAGACTTCTTCTGCTACAAATGCTACAGTTACTTATGGGACTTCTACTTCTAACTGTACAAGTGCTTCTAACTGTAAATCTATTAACACTACCACATATTCATTTAATGGTTGGCATGATACATCGGGTACTGGTACACTAGTAGCTACTACCGCGGCAATCCCAGCTCTGAAGCCAAGTGTATCAGGTTATACCAATGCCAATAGTGAATGGACGAGAACAACTGCTGCGACACTTTATGCTGGCTGGAACTCTAGCTCTACAGGATATAATACGGTAACGCTTCCTACTATTACTCTTACAGGCTATACTTGTAGATGGCAAGATAAGAATAGTACCAGCACGTACTATGATTCAGGAGCTACTATTACCCCAAGTACCAGCATAGAATTACAAGGTGTCTGCTCACCTAATACCTATACAGTCACACTAAACAACAATGGTGGGACTGGTGGATCTTCTTCTGCCACGGCTACTTATGATTCTACGACCCTTTCTACTATCACTAATCCAGCTAAAGCTAACACCACCAATACCAGAACAGTATCAGGTTTCACACTCACTTCTTCTGGAGCTAATGCTACAGTCTCATCTACTTCAACGCTTTCTAGCACCCAGACCGTAACTTATACCTTTAATGGTTGGCATGATACATCCGGTACCGGTACACTTGTGGCATCTAACTCTACTACTCCAGCACTTCAGGCTAGTGTAAGTGGCTACACTGATTCTAATAGCAAATGGACGAGAACCAGTGGAGCTACACTATATGCTGGTTGGGATGCCAGTGTAGGCTCATACTCCACCATTACACTTCCAACTATTTCTAGGACTGGTGCTACTTGTGGTTGGAGTACTAACTCTTCGGCTACCACCATTGATTCTAACTATACTTCTGGTAAGGTCATTACGCCAACAGGGAACCTGACGCTTTATGGTGTCTGCGTTAATAATATTACACTTAATAATAATGGTGGGACAGGAGGCTCCGCTTCTACAACAGTTAACTATGGCGCTACAGCACTTTCTACAATCACTAATCCAACTAAAGCTAATACAACTGGTACTAGAACTATTAGTGGCCTAGCCGCTAATGGTACGAATGCATCTGGAGCTACTGTAACATTCCAGACATCAGGTAATTGTACATCTACATCTAATTGTAAATCTACTAATACTACGACATATACTTTTAATGGTTGGTATAAAGAAGCAGCTAATACGAATAAGATAGCAAATAATGCTACTACGCCAGCCTTAATGCCAGGAACTACTTATACTAGTGCCGGTTCACAATGGACTTATACGGCAGCTGAAGCAGTGACACTTTATGCGGGATACACTGCGAGTGCCGGAGCCTTTGCTACAGTAACACTTCCTACTATTACTAAGACAGGATATACTTGTGGATGGGATACTAATAGTAGCGCGACTAATTACACGTATAATTCAGGTGCGACAATTACGCCTACTGGCAACATTACACTTTATGGTATATGTAAAGCTAATACCTATACAGTGAATCTCAATAATAATACTGGAACTGGTGGATCATCTTCTACCACGGCTACTTATGATTCTACTACGCTAGCCGCTATTACTAATCCAACTAAAGCTAATACCACTGGTACTAGAACCATTTCTGGTTTTAATAAGGCAACTTCTGCTAATGATGCTACCATTACTTATCCAAGTAGTGGTTGTACTTCAGCTACTAATTGTAAGTCTACCAATACTACTACATATACCTTTAATGGTTGGCATCAGACTTCTACTCAGACTAGTACACTGATTGCTGATACTATAGCTTCTGCACCTGCTCTGCAGGCTAGTACAGCTTATACTAACTCAAGTAAACAATGGACTGATACTAGTGGTACTGTCACACTTTATGCAGGTTATACCGCGAGTAGCGGAGCCTACTCGTCAATTACCCTTCCTACTATTACACTATCAGGACATACTTGCCATTGGAATACTAACTCATCGGATACTGGTACAAGTTATAATTCAGGAGCTTCTATGACACCTGGATCAGACCTTACTCTTACTGGTTTCTGTTCACCTAATACCTATACAATCACACTAGATAGAAACGGTGGTAATACTGGTTCTACTTCTACAACCGTAACTTATGGAAATACTACTCTAGGCTCAATCACTACTCCAACTAAACCAAACACCACTAATACTAGAACAGTATCAGGCTTCACTTTAACCAATTCTGGAGCTAATGCTACAGTCTCATCTACTTCAACGCTTTCTAGCAACCAGACCGTAACTTATACCTTTAATGGCTGGCATGATACATCGGGTACTGGTACACTAGTAGCTTCCAGTGCTACTACTCCAGCCTTACAACAAAACGTATCTGGCTACACTGACGCTAATAACAAATGGACGAGAACTTCTGGTGCTACACTCTATGCTGGTTGGACTTCTAATCCAGGATCATATTCTACGGTAACTCTTCCTACCATCACCAGAACTGGTTCTACTTGTGGCTGGAGTACTAGTTCAACTGCTACTACCATTGATTCTAACTATACTTCGGGTAAGGTCATTACACCATCTGGGAACCTTACACTATATGGAGTCTGCGTGAATAATATTACACTTAATAACTCAGGAGCAACGACGAGTGGTTCTACAAGCGCT
>JAFWLE010000006.1 GCA_017511205.1 Candidatus Saccharimonadota bacterium | reverse complement strand
GGAGAAAGAAGAGAAAAAAGAAGAAGAGAAAGAAGAGGAAGAAGAAAAAGAGAAAGAATGGGGCAAATCTGGCGATCCTCACGGTGGCGATGACGTAGAACCTTCTGATCAAGTAGATCCAGACGCGGAAGTCTCTCAGGAAGAGAACGATAATACCAACGCAGGCAATGAAGGTGATGCTAAGACCGCGCCAGGTTCACCTAGTGACAATAACAATAGCGATAGATTACCTGGTGGTGATGATCAAAGTGATGGACAAATAGCTGGTAATAACACTGCTGCTCCCGCTGGTAATCCAGAAGTTGATAAACAAGGCAATGGCAATCAAGCCGTAGCACAAGAGCAAGCTAAACCGGGTGGAGATAATTATAGCGACGCAGAAGAAAAAAGTAATGTTGAAGGAGGAAATTTCTAATGAAAAGACAAATTTCACTAGCCATATTGGTTTTAGGTTTAGCCCTTATTGCCAGTTTTGGCATCAACCAATCAAAAACCTCTGCCTTAGTAGATACACCATGGGGTCCAGATCGTACTACCTTTACGTGGGATGATCCAGCGCCTTATGCTACGTTTAACTCTATCACAGATAATCCACAACTAGGCGATGAACGTAATTTTGTCCGCGTTCGTGAGCTTAAGGACGGTGAAAAATACGGTGATTCGGTTAAACTCGAAGCTGGCAAAACCTATGAAGTATATATTTACTACCATAACAATGCCGATGCCCACGAAGTAGGAAAAACTGCTATTGGTATTGCTGATGGTGCAGCGGTTAAATCTAGCTTCCCAGCTACCGTCAAAGCCGGCAAAAAAGCTACCGTCACAGCGAAGATCTTTGCTTCGGATACCGATCCGCTCGAAGTATGGGATGGCGCCTATCTAGAACCTACGGAAGACTTATACTTACGCTACATACCGGGTACCGCTATTATACATAACGGTGGGGCTCTCAATGGACAGTCCATTGGCCCAGACTATCTATTCGGAGACGGAGCTTTACTTGGCTACAATAAATTTTCCGGTATTTTACCAGGTTGTAATGAGTATGCTGGGTACATCACCTACCAATTATTTGCTGATAAACCTGGATTCAATATTTCCAAATCAGTTGTAGGCGATTCTACTACTGTTACGGCTGGTGACATTGTAACCTTCAAAGTTCGTTATGAAAACACCGGCACCATGGACCAAACCAAGGTAGTAATCAAGGATGTCCTCCCAGAAGGGCTTGAATATGTTGCTGGCAGCGCTAAACTTTACAATAATAATCTTACCGAGGGCAAATCTGTTAACGATGATATCATTTCTGAAAACGGCATGAATATCGGTGATTATGCCGGTGGTAGTGGTTGGGCAGAAGTTACCTATCAGGTTCACGTCAGAGAAGACGTTAATTGTGGTGAAGAGCTTACCAATGCGGCTACGGTCAGCACCGACGATGGCAACAAAACTGCTGGACTCACTTTAACTGTTACTGGCGACAATTGCAACGTCGTCGTTAAGACTTGTGCCACAAATCCCGAGATGGAAGGTTGTCAGGAGCTTCCAAACACCGGTCCGCTTGAGGTTGTCATGGCAGTAATTATTATCGCCGGCATCGGCGGCGGCGGCTATTATCTTTATCGTACTAAACGCACTTTGAAAACCGCCGAGAACGTTGCAAAGGGTGAAGATATTACCACAAAAGAGGCTAAAACTAAGAGCTCTTCCCAAAAACCAGATAATATGGTAAAATAGTAAGAGTAAACAAAGGAATCATATGAAAAAAGCAGTCATCCTCGTCGGAGGTAAGCAATACCTCGTCGAAGAAAAAGAGACCCTACGGGTGGACCTCCTCCCGGCAGGCGCTAAAGAGCTCGAACTTGACGCTTTACTCGTAATCGACGGTGATAAAACCACTGTTGGCACTCCTACGGTAAAGGGCGTAAAAGTTTCAGCCAAAGTCAAAACGCCCGAAATTAAGGGTGATAAGATTCGTGTCATTCGTTATAAAGCGAAGAAGCGCGTTCACAAAGAAACTGGTCACCGCCAGAAATACAGCGAGATTGAAATCACTAAAATCGCTTAGAAAGCAAGAAATGTTTTTGATGGCATAATGAGATTTAGACCAGATTTCTAAATTGTAAGTTTTGCAACTCAACAATGAAAAAATGTCCCCAAGCGAACTTTAGTTCGCGAGTAAGGACATTTTTTCTTGCCTTGTGCTGCAAGTCTTACAATTTAGAAGTCCAAGCCATCAAAAACATTTCTTGCTTCCCAACAAACGATTAATGTGTTATAATCTTAAGTATTATGGCGAAGGTAATTTGTATCACAAACCAAAAGGGTGGTGTAGGGAAGACTACTACTGCTGTGAACCTTTGTTTTTACCTAGCCAAGGCTAAATATCGCACTCTTCTCATTGATTTTGACCCTCAGGGTAATGCTACTTCTGGGCTTGGTGTCGACAAAAACAACTCCACGCTTGGTCCAACCATGACCGAAGTAATTCTCGGTACCGCTAGCTTAGAAGACACTATCCGTCGCACCAAGTATAAAGATTTCGATTTGGCTCCTACTACTCCAGAACTTGCCAATGCCGAAGTAGAAATCACTGGTATGCAGAAAAAATTTATCCGTTTACGCGAAGCCATTAAACCGATTGAGCAAGTCTATGATTATATCATCATTGACTCTCCGCCATCTTTGTCGCTACTCACCGTTAACGGCATGATTGCTAGCGATTATCTTTTGCTTCCAGTCCAGACTGAATTCTACGCACTCGAAGGTGTCGCACAATTGCTCGAATCTATGAAGCTAGTTATGAAGCAGGCCAATCCAAATCTTAGATTGATAGGTGTAGTTGCCACTATGTATGACAAACGCACCAGCCTTTCTAGCCAGGTTCTTGCCGAGATTAAGAAATACTTCAAGGATCTCACCTTCAAAACTACCATCCCACGTAACGTTCGTGTAGCTGAATCGCCCAGCCATGGTGTCCCGATTGGTGCTTATGATAAATTCAGTAAAGGTGCCAAAGCTTATAAAGAACTTACCAAAGAGCTAATAGAAAGGACTAATAAATGAAAGGTTTAGGTAGAAGTTTTGAAAGTCTGATCCCCACCGAGCTAATCGACGAGGAGTTTGACCCCACCGCGAGAGAAGACAAAAAATCTAGCCAACTGAAAGAGTTGAGGCTAGACGCCATCGTACGAGATGAAAACCAGCCCCGTCGTGATTTTGATAAAGGTGCTCTTGAAGCCTTAGCAGTTTCCATCAAAGAGCATGGCGTGCTTCAGCCAATTGTCGTCACCGAAGAAGACGGCAAGTACAAAATCGTCGCCGGCGAGCGTCGTTGGCGCGCCGCCAAAATTGCCGGACTCGATAAAATCCCAGCCATCATTAGGACTCTCGATTCGCAAAACCGCCTAGAGCTTTCCATCATTGAAAACGCTCAGCGTGAAGATTTGAACGCTATCGAGTTGGCTACCGCCTATGCTAAGCTGCAGAATCAGTTTAATCTCAGCGCCGAAGACATTGCTGCCAAAGTTGGCAAATCCGAGCAAACCGTGCACAATACTCTCCGTCTACTTACTTTGCCAGATGATGCTAAGAAATTCATGGTCAAAGAGCATCTTACTGAAGGCGTCATGCGTCCACTTGTTTCTCGTGACGAAGCGACCATCAAAAAGCTTTTGCCAAAGATTGCTAAAGAAGGCTGGACTGCCCGTCAAGTCGAACGTTACTTCACTGTGAACAAGAAAAAATCCAGTGCCGCCGCCATCAAGCGTAGCGGTTACGTCAAAGACGAGAACGCTCTTTCCGCCAAGTATAATATCCCAGTCAAAATCACCGGTCGTAGCCTGACCTTCAAATGCCAGAACGAAACCACTTTAAAAGACCTTATCAAAAAGCTAAAATGAACTTAGACTGAGTGAGCATAGAGCAAGCCCGAGAAAGTTTGAATAAATATCAGGAAAATTCCTGCATGCTATTGTTGAATATTTCGTTCATATCGAAGGACATAAAGGCAAAATCTATGATTTTGCCGCCGAAGGGGCGAAGCAATGTGGTAAAATTTCTTTACCACATTGCGGAGCTCCTGAGATATAATGAATTATTCAACAATGCTCATATTAGAATGTTCTAATTTTATCAATCGGGAACAACCTCATCATTACTGGTCCGACAACACGACAATAGGGAATCGTACCAAGCCCATTTCTAGAGTCCCACGAATGCGACCCTTCGCGGTTATCACCCGACACAAATAGCTCTCCCTCTGGTACCACCATATCTACCTCTCCTGAAGTATGTTCTTTTGGCCCATCATCTTCCGACTTTCGCCACTCTGAATCATAGACAATTCCTTCAGTAGAGTTTTCATCCGGGTAGATTTTCATCTCGCCATCTTTTACTACCACCCTTTCACCAGGGAAAGCAATCACACGCTTAATGATATACTGATCGCTCACATTAGAAGGCACATCGCAAGTCATCGGGTGTTCCACTCCCTGTGCCTTATACTCCGCGACCTTTTCTTCATCTTCGTTCAAAAAGACTATCACTTGCCCGCGCTCCGGTACATACTCTTGCCCTGTAAAGTGTGCCCACGAAACCGCTGCTCGGTTTACAATTACCCGGTCGTTTTCGTGCAAGGTGTTTTCCATGCTGCTACCTACTACATTATATGAGCGATAAATAAATGTGTTCAAAAAAAGGGTACCTAGAATAATGGCAATTATGAAAGATGCCAAACTTAATAAATCCTTAAATAGAGGATGTTTCTGAAAAAACGTTGGTTCCATATAGACTAATTATACCATTTTTTAAGCATAGTTTCAGGTTTTTTGCTATAATAATTAGTATGACAGATTTCGTATTGGCTAGAAAATCACGCAACATAGCGAGCACCATGGTGCACATTTTCTTAAATATTTTACTCGGCGTGATGGCGATTATGGTCACTGTTTTATCAAATAGCCCAGCACTTGGTCTAGTCTTAGTTTTAGTGTCCAAATGGCGCATTTTTGCCGTCCGAGCTAGATACTTTGTACTAAACTTCCAAGCTAATCTTGTCGATCTCATTGTAGGCGTCAGTGTGGTCCTTTTGGCTTACTCTGCCGGTTCCGCCTTTCTTCCTGTTGACTTTCTCTTAATGCTTTTCTACTGCGTTTGGCTTCTGATTATCAAGCCAATGTCTAGTGAGAATGCCACTCTAGCTCAATCCCTGATTGCAGTTTTTCTTGGTATGTCTGCTGCCACTATTATGACCGCTAGCTTGAACAGTATTGCTATAGTGGTTCTAGCCTTCTTTATTGGCTATGCTGCCAGCCGTCACGTCTTGATTCAAAGCGACGACAAAAACTATCTTCTTACAACCTTGGTTTGTGGTCTGGTTTTTGCCGAAATTGCTTGGCTTTGTCATTCCTGGGCGATTATTTACACCTTTGGCGCCAGTGGTATCAAAATCCCTCAGCTCGCCATCATCTTGACTATTTTTGCGTTTGTCTATAATTATGCTAGACAAGCCATGATTAAATACCAAGACGATTTCCGATTCAAACACATTATCGGCCCGGTGGCTTTCGGTGTGATTTTAGTTGGTATTATTGTTTTATGTTTCAGTAACCCGATATTTAATATTTAAAAAGGAGGTAACATGGAAAAAAAGGGTGAAATTGTTGATGAAAAAAATTCTACAGCGCTAACAGAAACTCAGACAGATTCTGAGTCAAAGACAACAACTGCTAGATCCAGAGGTGGTAAAGTCGCTGCAACCTTATCAGTTATAGCACTAATCTTAGGTGGTTGTGGCTTTGGATTTGGTCTTGCTGCCTATCAAAAGTCTAGTACACCTATCACTTTTAATGGTGGCGGCACGGATGGCAATTCTGCCAACTTCGTTGAAGGCTCTATTGCCGATATCGCCGATAAAGTTTCTAAAAGCGTAGTTTCTATCGTGACTTCTACCAAATCTACTGGCTTATTTGGCCAAACTTTAAATGGTTCTGCTGCTGGTACTGGCATTATTGTTACTAGCGACGGTTACATTTTAACCAACAAACACGTCATTAATGGCGCCAATAAGGTCACGGTCATTCTAGACGATGGTACTACCTACGAAAACGTCGAAGTAGTAGCCACTGATCCATTAAATGATATTGCTTTTCTCAAAATTAAAGACGTTTCTGATTTGCCAGTTGCTACACTCGGTAATTCCAAGACTATCAGCGTTGGCCAACAGGTCATTGCCATTGGAAATGCTTTAGGTGAATACCAAAACACTGTCACTTCCGGTATTATTTCCGGTACTGGTCGTTCTGTTACCGCCTCTGACGGCAGTTACAACACTGAGACCTTGTCAGATATGATTCAGACCGATGCGGCCATTAACTCTGGTAACTCTGGCGGTCCGCTCGTCAATGCTGCTGGTGAAGTAATCGGCATTAACACTGCTACTTCCGCCTCAGCTGAGAATATGGGCTTTGCGATTCCAATTTCTAGTGTTAAGGGTATGTTAGAACAGCTTACTGAAACTGGCAAGGCTGAACGCACCTATCTGGGTGTTTACGCTATAGAAATCACTCCTGAAGCTGCTAAAGCTTATAACCTACCTGTCACTTCTGGTGCCTATCTCTATAGTCCTTCTAACTACACCGCTATCGTTAAGGGTAGCCCTGCTGAAAAAGGTGGCCTGAAAGATAAAGATATCGTTACTAAGGTCAATGACGTCTCCGTAGGCGCTGCCGGCTCCCTCACCAACCTGATTGGCGAATACAAACCCGGCGATACCGTACAGCTAACCGTGATTCGTGATGGCAAAGAAATTGCCGTCAACGTCACGCTCGAAGGCTACTCCAATAAATAACATTTCATGACGGGTGACGCCACATGGGACCCCCCAAATGTTTTCCTTGAAAAAATTGGGGGGGAAAATGTGGCGGCAGAACCCGTCAGCAAATGAAATTTAGTATAAATCCGCGCGTCTCTTGCAAGACGTATTTCTTTTCCATCGCGTAATTAATGATAGCTTCATGTTGACACGGGTCTGCTTCTAGAATTAAGTGAGAAATCTTCTGTTCCGCCACCTGGTCAATTAGCTTATAGATTAGTGCCAGCCCGCGATTTTCGGCGTACAGCGCTATACTTGGCTCTTTAGCCAGAGCTTCTTTATCAATCCAATCCCAGTCTTTATCCACATAGGGAAGATTAGCTACCACCAGATCTGGTGCAAAGTCAATCTTATCTAAAAGATCAGACTCTACAAAGTTAATGTCTGTTCCAAATTTCTTGGCATTTTCCTTTGCGACATTTAAAGCCGTTTTAGAAATATCAGTCGCAGTGATTTCCGCCTCTGGTATTTCTTTTTTCAGAGTTACGGCAATGCATCCAGAGCCCGTTCCTACATCTACAATTTTCAAATTAAGCGATAACATAGCTTTGTTCGGCTTTATTCCCGGCAAAAATGGTTTACCGACTAAATTTAGCACTGCGTCAATTATCATTTCAGTTTCAGGGCGGGGAATCAAAACGTCAGGATTAACGGCAAATTCTCTACCATAGAAATTCACCGTTTTATTCTTTAGCGAGTTCGCGTTCATTTTTCTTGAGCTCCGTCACAATATCATCGATATCGCCATCCATCACCGCTGGAATATTGGATCTAGAATAATGAATCCTATGGTCGGTGACTCTATCTTGCGGAAAATTATAAGTCCGAATTTTCTCACTGCGATCTCCCGTCCCAATCAGAGATTTCCGAGCTTCCGAAGCGTTCTTGAGCTCTTCTTCTTTCTTACGCTCTAAAAGTCTAGACCTTAATACGTTCATTGCTTTTATTCGGTTTTGCTGCTGTGACCTTTCATCCTGCATCGCCACCATGATGCCAGTAGGAAGATGTGTAATTCTTACAGCAGAATCCGTGGTATTTACCCCTTGTCCGCCATGTCCGCTTGAACGATAAATATCAATCCTTAAATCGTCTGGGTTGATTTCCAAATCCTCTTCTGAAGCCTCTGGTAAAACTGCCACGGTAGCTGTAGAAGTATGGATTCGCCCTTGTGATTCCGTCACTGGTATACGCTGTACTCGATGTACGCCGCCTTCAAACTTCAATTGACCATACGCGTCATCACCTGAAACCTTAAAAATCACTTCCTTCATCCCACCAGCTTCGTTCTCATTTTGTGAAATCAGCTCGGCTTTTAATCCGTGCTTTTCAGCATATTTCAAATACATCCGATACAGCTCGCCTGCGAAAAGGGAAGCCTCATCACCGCCCGCTCCTGCACGAATTTCAATGATAGCCGGTTTATCATCTTCTGGGTTATGCGGCACCAGCAATTCTTCCAATTTTTCGTTCGACTCATTGAGCAGTTTTTTTATATTTTCCGCATCATCTTTTGCCACTTCTCCCAGTTCCGGGTCGTTTAATAGAGATTCTGCCTCTTTCAAATTATTATCATATTGTACAATTTTTTTATTCAAATCAATAATCTCACGAAGCACTGTCGCTCGTTTTGACTTCGCTGCAAACTCTGGTTTACTATAAGCATCCGGCTTTGCCAGAAACTCCTCAATCTCTTTTAGCTCATCTTCAATTTTATCTAAATCCATGGTATAATTATAACATACTATTGGGGATTTAGCTCAGCTGGCTAGAGCGTACGATTCACATTCGTAAGGTCACAGGTTCAAGCCCTGTAATCCCCACCATAGAAAATACCTAACCTTTTGGTTAGGTATTTTCTATAAATGGATTTACAGGGCGCGAACCGTAGGTTCAAACGCGGTAGGAGCCGAGTGAAAATCCCAAACATAGTTTGGGATTTTTTGAGGCGACGCCCCGCGGGAATATTTTTTGCGCTAGCAAAAAATATGACGCCCTGTAATCCCCACCATTAGAGTCAGAAGGCGCCATCTCGGCGTTTTTTCGTACTCGCTTTATCATTGTTCGGCCACCCCAGTTCAATATTGACATTTTTTAAATTATGTGGTATAATATAGATGAGTGTGCATTTTTTGTACCTTACAACCAGTTAATTCTTGTACCAGAGAGAGGTGTAAACATGGCAAAATTAACGAAAAAAACTATCAAGAGGATAATCAGGAATTTTCCAAAGAATCCACCGGAAAACGGTGAAATCGGTTTCATCGGTGATCACACTAAAGAGGAAATGGAGGATACTCTTGCGGCTTATCGCGTCAAATATCTTCACGAAGATATCGACAAAGTAATCGCAGAAGTTAACGCCAAGAGAGATTTTAGTGAAAACGGAACCCAGGTTCAAGCATTGGACAATGCAAAAAGGTCAACCGAAAAACCACCAAAAAGCTTCCTGTCTAACCTCTTTGGAAAAGCCACACTTCAGGACGTGGAGATCGAATATCAAGGCGCAATAATCCGCATTGGTCATGTCGATCTTCATTAAGTCCGTTAGTCCCCGCAATTATTTGCGGGGATATTTATATGCTATAATACAAGTAGTGTTAGAATTGAAAAATATCAGTTATGAAGTTAAAACCGGTGGGTCTAGGCAAAAAATCCTAGACCATATTTCTCTTACAATAAAAAGTGGCCTCACCGTTATCACCGGCCCTAACGGCAGTGGCAAATCCACCCTTTCTAGTATCATTATGGGCTTGAAAAAACCCACTGACGGTCAAATCATTTTAGATAAAGAAGATATCACTAATCTCAGCATCACCGACCGTGCCAAAAAGGGTCTCGCTCTGTCTTTTCAACAACCAGTTAAATTCAAGGGCATCACGGTTTACGATTTATTGAACGTTGCTAGTGGAGAATTAATTAGTGAAAAAGAAGCTGGTAAATATTTAAAAGAAGTTGGCCTAGAGCCGGCTAGGTATTTATTAAGAGAAGTTAATAATAAGCTTTCCGGCGGAGAATTAAAGCGCATTGAACTTGCTTCGGTACTTGCTCGTCATGCTAAAATCACCATTTTTGATGAGCCTGAAGCTGGTATTGATCTCTGGAGCTTTACTAATTTGACTAAAGTTTTTAAAAAAATGAAAAAGGATCATCGCACCGTAATTATCGTTTCTCATCAAGAGCGTATTTTAAACATTGCCGATAGAATCGTAATTCTTGAAAACGGTAAGATCAAAAATTCCGGTACTCCGGCCACAATTCTGCCAGAAATCACAGGAGGCCGTCATGCAGCTTAGTGATGAAGAAAAGCAAATTTTTTGCGAAGTTTCTGGTGATTTTCAGATTCCCGAAGGCGCCTATAATTTCCGTGTCAACGGCAAATCCGTCGGTCGAAAATCCACTGCTAACATCGACGTAGAACCAAAAGAGAATAGCTCCGGTCTGGATATCTATATTAAGAAAGGTACTCAAAATGAAGCCGTTCATATTCCAGTCGCTATTAGCGTTACTGGCCTCGAAGAAACTGTCTATAATGATTTTCATATCGGCGAAAATTCTGACGTCACAATCATTGCGGGTTGTGGTATCTATAATTGCGGCCCTACCGACTCCGTGCATAATGGCGTGCACCGATTTTTCGTCGGCAAAAATTCCAAAGTTAAATATGTCGAAAAACACTATGGTTTCGGTCCCGGCCACGGTGGCAAAATTTTAAATCCTGTCACTGAGGTGCACCTAGAAAAAGGTTCGGAAGCCATATTGGAGCTAGAGCAAATCAAAGGTGTAGATTCTACTATCCGAAAAACTGTCGCTGACCTAGCTGACGATGCTAAACTTTTTGTCAAAGAACGTCTCTTTACTCATGGCCGCCAAACCGCCGAAAGCATCTATGAAGTTAATTTAAATGGGCAAGATTCTACTGCCGATATCGCCTCTCGCTCTATTGCGCAAGATTTTTCTCAGCAAACTTTTAAAGCTACGATTATAGGAAATAATAAATGTCGCGGTCACTCTGCTTGCGATGCGATTATTATGGACGAAGCCAAAGTTCATGCCATTCCAGCCCTCGATGCTAGAACTAAAGACGCTGAATTAATTCACGAAGCCGCCATCGGCAAACTCGCTAGCGATCAAATCGAAAAGCTCATGACTCTCGGCCTCACCAAAAAAGAAGCCGAAAGCAAAATTATTAACGGTTTTCTGCGATGATTATATTGCATAATTTGCTACATCTCAGGACATAAAGGCAAAATCTATGATTTTGCCGCCGAAGGGGCGAGCAATTTAATAAATCAGTGATTTATTAAATTGCGAAGCTCCTGAGATGTAGTAAATTATGCAATAAAAATTAACCATAAAAAGTCTTGCAATTCCATATTTAGTGTTATATACTGAGTACTAAGCACTAAATGTAGCGTCTGAAACATTTAACACATAAATATTTGAACAAAATGAAGGAGGTATCAATGTTCAAAAGAATCGTCAAACGGGATGGTAAAATCGTCAAATTTGATCCCGATAAAATTACCGAGGCCATCGCGAAAGCTGGCCTTGCCACTGAAGAGTTTAAGTATGACCGCGCTAAAGCTCTGACCGAAAAAGTTTTAAAACGTGCCGATGAAACAATTACCACTCGTACTCCTAATGTCGAGCAGATTCAGGACATCGTCGAAGAAGTTCTGATGGAGTCCAGCTTCAAAAAGACGGCTAGGGCTTACATTCGTTATCGCCAAGAGCGTTCTCGTGTCCGTGATGCGAAATCTGATCTCATGATGATTTATCGTACAATTTCTCATGCTGACGCCTCCGAAGATTCCGATATTAAACGCTCAAATGCTAATGTTGACGGCAACTCCGCCATGGGTAAAATGCTTCAATTCGGCGCTGAAGGCTCCAAAGTTTTTGCTAAGTCTTTACTTTTAAGACCAGACATCGCTGCCGCTCATGATAATGGTGACATTCATATTCACGATCTTGATTTTTACGCCACCGGCACTCTGACTTGCTGCCAGTCCGATCCTTTTCGCATGTTCGAAAATGGTGGTTTTAATACTGGCCACGGTCATCTTCGCACTCCAAATTCGATCGCTTCTTATGGTGCGCTTGCGGCTATCTTACTCCAAGCCAATCAAAACGAGCAACACGGCGGTCAATCTATTCCGAATTTCGATTACGCTATGGCGCCAGGCGTTCACAAATCCTTCCGTAAAGCTTTAAAGAAGAATCTTGAAAAATACAACAAATTCACCGGTAAAAAACTAAGTCTCACCGTCAAAGATGATTATGAATACGGTGACGACAAGAGACTTAAGAAGGACAAATGGCCCAAAGAAATCATTGAAACTTCTAATGAAGATGTTGAACGTGAAACATTCCAAGCCATGGAGGGCTTCATTCACAACCTCAACACTATGCACTCCCGTGCTGGCGCTCAGGTGCCATTCACTAGTATTAATTTCGGTACCGATACTACCCCAGCTGGTCGCCTAGTTTCAAAATGTTTACTTGAGGCTACTGAAAATGGTTTAGGCAAAGGTGAAACTCCAATCTTTCCAATTTCAATTTTCAAAGTTAAAGAAGGCGTCAACTATAATCCTGAAGATCCTAATTATGATCTCTTCCAGAAATCCATGGCCGTTTCTGCCAAACGCCTTTTCCCGAACTTCTGTTTCATCGATGCTCCATACAACCTCAAATACTATAAAAAAGGTGATTACCGTACCGAAATCGCTACCATGGGTTGCCGCACACGCGTATTCTCATCAGTTTTCCCAGAATCTGATGGTATTGTTACGGGTCGCGGTAACCTTTCATTTACGACGATTAATCTAGTTCGTATCGGTATCAAACATGGTATTTGTTTGAAAGAGAGAAAAGAAGCTGACTGGGACGGTTTTTACCACGAACTCGATGAGAAAATGGATCTCGTTAAAGATGAACTCTTAGATCGTTTCGAATTCCAAGCTAACCAGCACGTTCGCAACTTCCCATTCCTCATGGGACAAGGGAATTGGTTCGGTTCAGAAAAACTTGGTCCAAACGATACTTTACGTGACGTCATTAAACACGGTACACTTTCTATCGGATTTATTGGTCTAGCTGAGACTCTCGTTGCTATGGTTGGCAAGCACCATGGTGAAGACGAAGACGCTCGTGATCTTGGGCTCGACATCGTTAGTCACATGCGTGAAAAATGTGATAGCTATTGTAAAAAATATCATCTAAACTTCAGTCTACTTGCCACCCCAGCTGAAGGCATCGCTGGTCGCTTCACTAAACTTGACCGCAAGGAATACGGCAAGATTAAAGGCGTAACTGATCGCGAATTCTACACCAATTCCTTCCATGTGCCAGTTTATTTCCCGATTTCTGCCTTTGAAAAAATCGAAATTGAAGCCCCTTATCACGCACTCTGTAACGCCGGTCACATTACTTATATCGAGCTCGATGGCGATCCATCCCAGAATCTACCAGCTTTCGAAGCGGTGATTCGCAAAATGCACGATGAAGGTGTTGGCTATGGTTCCGTCAACCACCCAGTTGACCGTGATCCTGTTTGCGGTTTTTCTGGAGTAATATCTGGTGATCGTTGCCCGCACTGTGGTCGTCTCGAAGGTGATCTCCCATTCGAAAAGGTTTGCAGCTGCGCTAAAGGAGAATAAATGAATATAGACTGGCACAAAGTTTCTTTAGAAAAGATTTCAAAGCAGCTCGAAACTCCAGAGGGCTACATCAGGCTTAGTGGCCCCCTGGAACACGATAATATCGTCAACGGTGATGGCCTTCGTGTAGTTCTTTGGACACAAGGTTGTCCTAACCACTGCAAAGGTTGCCAAAACCCTGAGACTTGGGACTATGAAGCTGGCTTTTTAGTTAAAATTGATGATCTTAAAAACGAATTAAGAGAATTTAAAGGTCAAGCTGGTCTTACTTTCTGCGGCGGCGAACCTTTTGTTCAGGCTAAATCTTGCAAGGAAATTGCAGACTGGTGCCGTAAGGAACTTGGCTGGAATATTTGGAGCTTCTCCGGTTTTACTTACGAGATTATCAAAGAACACGGTGGCGCTCCTTGGGAACTCCTCAAATCCTTGGATGTCCTAATTGATGGACCTTTCATTCTTAGCCAGCGTGACCTCAGCCTGCGTTTCCGTGGTTCCAAGAATCAAAGACTACTTCGTCTCAAACTCGGTACCGGTGACATCTTGGCAATTGAGTAGTTATCTGATATAATCAAACTAATAAAACTGTGGAGGAATTATGGAAGAAGAAAAAACCGATAATATGTTTACTGTCCTACCGATGAGCCAGCGTATAAAACTTAAAGCAGGCGAGACTGCTGAGGGCGAAATAACCGTCGTTAATCCTGCCGATGCGACCGAAGATTTTACCTACAAAGCTGCTGTTGCCCCTTATGGTGTGATTGAAAATGATCACGCAGATTATACGATTGATCTTGCTGGTGAAACAACTCGTACGCAAATTTCCAAATGGATTAAAATCGACGAGCCAACCGGCAAAATTAAGCCTAACGAATCCAAGAAAATTCATTTTACTATCAAAGTACCAAAGAACGCACCTGCCGGCGGTCAATATGCCGCAATTTCGATTTCTTCCAATCAAGATTCTAAGAGTAGTGAGGGCATCAATGTCAAAAATGTTTTCGAAATGGCTAGCATTATTTATGCTACCGTAGATGGTGAAACCAAACACGAAGGGGAAATCCTCGAAAACAATATTCCTAGCTTCATTATGAGTCCCCCTGCCACTCTTGGTGCGATGATTTCTAACGGCGGCAACGTTCACGAAGATGCCACCTTTGTGATTACGGTTTCCGATTTCTTCACTGGTCATGTGATTTTGCCAACAGAGGAAGAAACTGGCCAATACTCCGAGATTATTATGCCAGAAACCACTCGTTATATCGAACGCGAAGTTGACAATCTGCCAGCTCTTGGCGTAATCAAAGTCAGTCAAACTATTTATTATCAAGGTAAGACCTCGACTTCTGAAGGTAATATCATCATCTGTCCAATTTGGTTCCTAATTCTCGTTCTTATCACTCTCGGTGCCATTATTGCGACCGTCATTCATCTCATTAGAAAACATCATCATAAAAAATCCATTGCAGTCTAACTGTTGTATAATGGAATTATGAATAAAAAAACCGCCAAAACAGATTCTGAACGGGTTCGCCATGCCGTTGAAGTAGCGAGAAGTGCTCACGAAGGTCAGTTTCGAAAAACTGGCGAACCGTACATCGTACATCCTTTGGCTGTCAAAAAAATCCTCGAAGAATGGGGCATGGATGAGGACACCATCATTGCGGGTATCCTTCATGATACCGTCGAAGATACCGATTTAACTCTCGAGGATATCAGAAAAGAATTTGGCGATTCCGTGGCCTTTCTAGTGGATGGAGTGACAAAACTTTCTACTGCTCGTGACGGTATGAGAGATATTGATACCTATCTTCCGGCCACCAAAGACAATTTCCTCCGTCTGATGATTGCGCTCGGCGATGATATTCGCGTTCTCATTATCAAGCTTGCCGATCGCTTGCACAATCTCCGTACCCTTTCGGCTCTTCCACCAGATAAACAAAAGAAAATCGCCAAAGAGACCCTAGAGATTTTCGCTCCACTCGCTGACCGATTAAATATGGGGCTCCTTCGTGTTGAACTATCCGACCTCTCTTTCAAGTATGTTGACCCTCGACGTTTCGAAGAACTTAAAAAACTCATTGAAACTCGCAACAAATCTGCCGAGAAATCTCTCAAAAAAATCGAAGCAGAAGTTACTGCTGCTCTAAAGAAGGAAAAAATCAAGTTTGAGCTATCTGGTCGTGTGAAGTCAGTTTACTCGCTTCACAAAAAACTGGCTAAATATGACCAAAATATTAATGCTGTTTATGATCTCACCGCTCTGCGCGTGATTGTAGATGACGTCACGGATTGTTATCTGGCAATGGGTGTCATTCACTCGCTCTATACCCCTATGAATGGCCGCATCAAGGATTACATTGCTATGCCTAAGCAAAACGGCTATCAATCTATCCATACCACTGTGATTACTAAAGACAAGCATGTGGTTGAATTTCAGATTCGCACTAAAGAAATGCATGAATATGCTGAACGTGGTCTCGCTGCCAGCTTCTATTATAATGAGCAGAAATTAACAGAGAACTATAAAAAAGGAAAGATCGAGCATCTCCCTACTAATCTGCTTTGGATTACCGAGCTACAGATGACTGCTGCCAAGCTTCGCGAAGGTAAAAAAGTTGATCTCAAAAAACTCAAAATTAATCTGTTTGCTGATAAAATATTTGTCTATACACCGAAAGGAGACATTATTGACCTCCCGAAAGGTGCTTTACCGCTTGATTTTGCTTACCGTTTGCATTCTGAAATTGGCGATCACGTAGTGGGCGTTAAAATTAATGGCAAAATGAGCAATTTGAATAAAAAATTAGAACAAGGCGACATCGTTGAGATACTCACCTCTAAAAATCAAACTCCCAAAACCTCCTGGCTTGACCGTATCATTACTTCGCATGCCCGCACTAAGTTGCTTCATGCCCTTCGTCCTTCCACAATCCCAGATCGGCCTGCCAAGAAAAAACACAAATAATGTGGTATAATAATCCCTAGGTGCCGATGTAGCTCCGAGTTGTTATCAGTAGAGCAGCTCATTCTACGAATGCACCTTAGAAAAGATACTATTTGCCGATGTAGCTCAGTTGGTAGAGCAGCTCATTCGTAACGAGCAGGTCACAGGTTCGATCCCTGCCATCGGCTCCATTTTTAAGGTTCGATCAGACGACGAAGTGAATAAATATCGTGAGCTTGCTCACGATATTTTGAACGAGGAGGATGAAAGACTTTTGCGAAGCAAAAGTCTATCCCTGCCATCGGCTCCACTATTAAGAACCGTAAGGTTATTTTTTTATGCTTCGTCACCGACCTTCAAATGGGTTGTGCTATAATAAAGATATGAATTTAAGACGCCTAGCTTTACTCTTACTTATCATCTGTTTTACTACAATAATAATGCCAAAAAATACGAATGCCTTAGCAGACGATTATCACTTTACAGATTATCTTGGCAATCTTCACTTATCAAAAGATAACAGTGGCATTTCTCACCTGAAAGTTAACGAAGATGTAACAATCATGTTCCCGGAATCATCAAATATCCACGACTTTTGCTGGGAAATACCTTACCAAACTAGAAAAGACGGAGAGACAGTGCTCGAACATCTAGATAAGGATAATCTTATTATACGGTATGATGGTGCGCCATTACAATCGCAAACCGTTGAAAAGATAGAAGAGAATGAATTTCACCTCGGTTATTATAAAGTCTGCGTTAAAACTCACGAAGAGCTCGCTGGTGAGCAAAACTTTTCTTTCGAATATGAACTTAAAAACGTAGTAGCTATATTGCCATATGCCAGTGACGACCAATTCTTATTATGGAATAGCTATTTTATGCATTATGGTACTAGTGTAGATGAAATAAGAATTAATTTAAGCATGTCAGATGAAATTTTGCAACACAAAAAAGGTGGTCCAAGCTGCCAAATTAGTGGAATAGATGACGGATGTAGCATTACTAAAAACAAAGATGGCTTTACCTTCTCAGCAGAAAATCTTTCATCAGAAGATATACATTTAAATATGCGTTTTTACCCTAACACATTTGAGGTAAGCACACAAAAGGATTATTACTTAATATGGGCAATGTTAGCCGTTGTTGTGCCGACGATTGTTTTGCTGATAAGATGTTTACTATTAATTAAAGAATCTCATAAGCAGCGTAAATTATACTATTCTTTGCCAGTGGCGCCTCAGTACTGTCCACCGGAAGATATTCTTATTCATGTAGCAGAAGGGAAACAAATATACTTAAAAAAGACCAAACCGTCGTATGTTGCAACTTTATTGGAACTTGCTGTCTCAAACGATATTACAATTCTAGATGGCAAAAGCTTAAATGATTCGAAAGAGAATAAGTGGTCAATCAAACTAAATGTCGACCCAGACGAAGCAAACCTAAGTCCTTCACAATATACTCTTTTAAGTCTACTGGCTAACGCGGATAGTAAAAGCCTTGCAAAAGGAGAAACTATCAATATCAAAAAGCGTAGTAGGCAAATGGTAGATTTTATTGAAAGGCATGCGAAAACATATAAAAGAAATGCTCAATATATATTGGATCAAGGAGGCTATTTGGTAGCTTCAAAAATACCGCAAAGACCGAAGATAAAAAATAATCTATTAACGCAATTTCTAATAGCCATTGGTAGATTGATGTTCATTTTAATTATAATACCTCTAGCAACTCTTTTCTATATAGCTCTATACTCTATTAGCTTAAGTAGCAATTACTTGGTAGGGCTTGGTTATCTTCCTATTATTCTTTTAATAGTTTTAATACTATCCCTAGTTGCGTACATATACTGTAAATTTAAATATGGCAAATTCGCAAAATATACTGACGAAGGAGTTAGACTCGTAAGATATTTAGAGGGTTTAGAATTATATATTAAAATGGCAGAAAAAGAGAGGCTAATATTTTTGCAATCCGTAGAGGGGGCTGAAAAGTCAGAAAAGGGGGTTGTAGAATTACGCGAAAAATTGTTACCGTGGGCAAGCTTATTCGGCTCAGAGGAGAGTTGGGTTAAAGAATTTAGAAAATACCATACAATCGAAGATGACACTACGCGTGAGTAACCAGTAAAACCATAAGTTTTTTATTTTTCAGGACAATATGATATAATAAATCAGAATAAAGGAGTTTTTATGGCAAAAGCAGAGATTATTAAACAGCCAGTCGAGCAAGTCGGTGGCGAGATTAAGAAAACCGCTTGGCTTTCTATCTTCGAATCGCTAGCCCTGATTATAATAGGCCTTCTATTTATCATTTTGCAACAACCAATGGTAGAAGCCCTGTCTTATGTCGTAGGCGCCTTTTTCATCGTTAAAGGTGGTTTTCAAATCATCAATTATTTTATCGACAACGGCCCTAAAGACTTCTTTAATAACAACCTGCTTTCTGGCGTAGTTTCCGTTCTCATTGGTGTAGCTTTTTTAGCCGTCGGTGAAGATATTACCAATGTTTTTCGTATCATCATCGGTATCATTATCATTTATGAATCATTAGTGCGTATCAACTCCGCTATTAAACTCGCTAATGCCAAAATTGAAACCTGGAAATATATCCTCATCCTGGCACTCCTTATGCTTGTCATGGGCGTTTTTGTCACCTTCTATCAGGGAGCAGTCATCACCTTGGTAGGCGCCTTGATGATTGCTACCGGTGTAATTGGCGTGGTTGGCGATGCCATGTTCATTCAACATATTAATACCATTGTTGAACGATTAACTGGAGCCTCTGATTCAGCTAAGTCAACGGAAAAATAATTAGCTCTTAATAAAAATGAAAACTCTGAAAGAAGACCTTATCAAAATCTACCAAACCGAGCGCGGTATTCTACTCCTGATGGTTTTTAATGTTTTTGCCGCACTAGCGTTACTAATTTTTTCAATTATTACCTTGAACCCTGAGGCGCCAGTAGTCAGAGTTGGTTATGGCGATATCGGCGGCTATCGCGATGGCACTTGGGTAGGGCTTTTGACTTTTCCTATTCTTGCTATCGTTTTTGGGATTTTTCACAGCATTCTTACCCTTCGCATCTTTCATAAACGTGGTGCTGGCATGGCCAAATTCTTTTTGATCACAACTTCATGTCTAATCTTTGGTGCGGCTCTAGTATTAATCCGCCTACTTGGAGAAAAATAAATGCGTCAAAACCTTGAAATACCCCAAGGTAAACGAACCAAGCTTTATCGCTTCCTTGAAATTATGCCTGGTGCCATTTCTTATGGTGCTATTATTTTGCTTTTTGTCATTTCGTTGATTGACCCAGTTTGGGGAGCAATTTATTTATTCATTTTGATTTCTAGCACCCTGGTTAAAGCTGTTGGGGTAGCTTATCGCACTGTCCAAGGGTACAAAATTATCAAACGAGCTGGTCGTGTCGATTGGCACGGTCGTCTGATGGATTTGGAAACTCCCCACGCTTCCTACGAAAGATTGCATGACGACGACAACAAAAGCTACCATTTCAATGAACACTTAGATAACCTCAAAATGATAAGTGTAATGGAAAAAGAGTATCCCAAACCTTCAGAAATTTATCATGTCGTTATCATGACGGCTTATGATGAAGCAGAAGAAGTCCTCTCACCGTCCATCAAGGCAGTAGAGAACAACACTTTCGTAAACGACCATATCGTTTTTGTCTTGGCCTACGAGGAACGTGGCGGTGAAGAAATGGATACCACCGCCAAAACTTTAGCCGAAAAGTATAAAGGTGTTTTCAAAGATTTTCTACTAGTTAAACACCCGGCTAACCTACCTGGTGAGGTAATCGGCAAAGGCCCCAATCTCACTTACGCCGGTCAGGCTGTTAAAGAATACGTTGCCAAAAAACATTTACCAGTAGAGAATATCATCGTTACTTCTCTAGATAGTGATAATCATATGGCACCCAAATACCTTGATTCAGTCGCCTATGAATTTATCGTTCATCCCAACCGCCAGAGGCTTAGTTATCAGCCGGTCTCAATTTTCACCAATAATATTTGGGATGCTCCTGCGCCCGCTCGTGTGATTGCTATTTCAAATTCCTTTTTTAATGTGATTTCTACCATGCGACCGCATGCTTTACGCAATTTCGCTTCGCACTCCCAGCCTCTCCAAGCTCTCGAAGCCATGAATTTCTGGTCCAAGCGCACTATCGTGGAGGATGGGCACCAGTATTGGCGCAGCCTGTTCTTCTTTTCCGGTGACTACGCTGTTTTGCCAATTCGCATTCCCATTTATCAGGACGCTGTGATTGATGAGACTTTCTGGAAAACACTTAAAGCTCAGTTTGTCCAAGTCCGGCGCTGGTATTATGGCGCTAGCGATGTAGCCTATGTCGGCACAAGGCTTTTTGTGCCAAAATCTAAACGTGTCATGCCGTTCTGGCACCTCTTTCCTAAGTTCTGGCGTTTGCTCGATGGCCACGTAACCTTAGCTATCATGGCGCCGATTATTACCTTTGGCGGTTGGGTACCGATGATCATGAATGTTTCTTCGCACGATATGGTTACTTATAATTTACCTAATATTGTCAGCATAATCGAAACTGCAGCTTCCATCGGTCTCTTTATTACTGTATTAGTCTCTTTTCGTATTTTGCCCAAACGTCCAGAGAAATACCGCAAAGGACGTAGCCTTCTAATGGTACTTCAATGGGTGCTTATCCCGGTCACTTCTATCCTTTATCAATCCCTTGCTGCCTATTACGCCCAAACTCGCCTAATGCTAGGTCTCTACATGGAGAAATTTGACGTCACTAAAAAGGTCGTCAAAAAATAAAAGGCCAGGCGGTGGTGGACAGAATTACCGAAAAAGAACTTAGAAATCAAAAATTTTTTAAAAACGAAAAGAAAATTGTCATCACCCTTCTTTCCGTCAAAGAGTTTTTGAGCATAGGACATTTTATCCAATTAGCTAAAATTTCTCGTTCTACTTTTTATCGTCATCACAAAAATCTTCACGAAGTAGTGCCAGATTACGAAAAATACATTTTACATAAGTGCAAGAAGACTATGGAGCGCCTTATGAGCAGTCCAGACTCCGAATTAAAGACATTATTTCTTCGAATCATTATTTTTATGTCCGCTAACCGCTTAGAAATGGAGCTTATCTTAAAAAAAGGGCAAAAAGATTTCTTTGAAAGAATCGTTTTCGCTTTAAAGCCGAAAATAATTTTTTCAGAAAAAGTTTCTGACGGCGAGGCTTTTAATATTTACGCTAAAGAAGTGGCTGGCATTATCGAAGGGTGGGGAAGAGCCGGTTTTAGCAAAAAAACTATTTCTAGCACCATTGATAAAATCTTATTTTTAACTGATGAAGCCCACTCCCATCTCGACCCACTAGTCTATTTTAACCGGGAGCACTAACAAATAATCGTACTCTGTGATATAATTACAAAGACGGGTTGTTAGCTCAGTTGGCTAGAGCGTCTCGTTTACACCGAGAAGGTCGGGGATTCGAGCTCCTCACAACCCACCAAGAATTAAAGAAAGACCCGGAGGGTCTTTATTTAATTCTTGATAAATATTGAGGAGATCGAGTCCAGGATTCGAATGGAGCGAGCGTAAGCTCGCGACATCCCCGCTCCTCACAACCCACCATGATAAAAAAGTAAACCCGTAAGGGTTTAATTTTTTATCATGATATGCTGCTAAGAGGAGTGCGAATCCCGTAGGGATTCGTTCGTGGTAGGAGCCGAATAAAAATCTAAACCCTATAGTTTATATTTCTGTCCCTTTTTATACAGAATTGTTTTTTATGAGACAAAAGTTTCAAATGTCGCAATTCCGAAAATCTCATTTTCTGAAAATATGTTAAAATCTATCCTCAGCGGAGGAGAAAGGATTATTTTATGTTGAAGGTTGTGGTTTTTGACGGTGGTTACGGTGGTGAATTTTTTGCCGACAAACTGGCAGATGAACTGCCAATCATAGAAATTATTCGTGTGATCGATTGGCGTCACGCTGAAGAACTATTATCTAATCCTAGAATTGCTAGAAAAATCGCTGATGAGGCTTTGCGTCCTTACATCGGCAAAGTGGATTTGATTATCTTTGCAAATTACCTTTTGACCTTGACCAGCCTCGATTATTTTCGCCGGAAATACAAGGACCAATCTTTTATCGGCATGTCTTTTAATCGCCCAAGAGCGCTTCAGAAAAACACCGAAGTGCCCATTCTTACTACCAGGGCCGTCGCCAAAACTCTTAAATACCAAAGTTATATTTTCCATCTACATTTCAAAGCTAAAACTCTTACTCTAGATACTTGGCCAGCTAAAATTGACGACGGGGAATTGCAGAATGATGAGATTAGGTTAGCCCTCTCGCCACTTTTTGAAAAGTATCATTTTAATTCCATCATTTTAGCTTGTTCACAGTTTTACGATTTGCATTCAAGCCTCAAAAGGCTCTACGGCCCCAAACTTCGCATCTACGACAATTTCAGCGACACCATCAAAAACGTAAATAGAGCTTTGAGAATTCGCGGTGGAGTTAAAAAGTCTAAATCCTAGTTTTTGTAGATTTTCTTCATGTACAGAGTTTTCGGAATCATCTGCATAGCTTTGCTGGTCGCATCAGAATCCAGTTTCACACTATAATATACGGCATAGATTTTGCCATCCAGTTCAGTTGCATAAGCCAGGGAATAGGCATTTTCGGCCTGTACCCAAGTGGTGCCATTCATTCTGTAAGCACTATCAGTAATATCTAGGTATGAGCTCACTCGGTTAGTTAGAAACTTGGCTGGCGTCAGCGAGCTTTTTTCTGCGTAAACTAGTACCTGAGCCCAACCATCGTCGTTAGTTAGATTATAAGTAAACGCGCCATCCTTGTTTTTGCCACCATACTCAAATTTACGCGGCAGGTAGAATTCGAGGACGCCGACTTTAACAAAAGTGCCACTTTCCGTTACTTGTTTATTCGGATTATCGATTATATTGCTCGTACTAGTTTTTCCAGCGTCAGAATAACCACCTTTCTTATCGTCATCGTCATCGTCATCATCAGTAGGCTTATCATCTTTCTCGTCCTTATCCTCCTCTGTAGCCACCGAGCTACTATCACTCTCACTGTTACCGAATTTGATTACACCAGTAGCAAATAATACCGTGAATACAATTATCGCGCACCCCAATATCGTGGCCAGCACCGCAATGACGATTGCCTGTCCATTCGACTTTTGCTTTACCTCGATTCTTTCCGTCGTAGGTTTTTCAGCGGCTTTCTCAACTGCAGGCTTTTCCGCAACCTTTTCAATTATCGGTTTTTCCTCTACTTTCTTCGGTTTTTCCGTTTTAGCTTTTTCTACCGTTTTTTTAGGCGCCTCAGCCCCTTTGCTATTTTTCGTTTCTTTTACCATAAAATCTCCTTTTCTTAATTATACATCACTCGTTAGCCTTATTGAATAATTCATTCATATCGAAAGGCGTAACTATGGTATAATATATACAAGTAAAAGGGAATCAAAATGGGAAAAACTGAAGAGATGAGACATACTTTGAGTCACGTATTAGCCGCTGCCGTACGCGAACTCTATCCGAATGCCAAATTTGGCATTGGTCCGGCCATCGAAGATGGCTTCTACTACGACATTGATTTTGGTGATACCAAAATTACCGATGCCGATTTAAACAAAATTGAGAAGAAAATGCGTGGTATTATTGCCCGCAAGCTCCCAATGGAAAAACGCGTGGTCACTAAGGCCGAAGCTCTCAACTGGGCTCGTGACGAAAAGCAGGATTACAAGATTGAGCTAATCAAAGAATTGCCTGAGAGCGCCGAAATATCTTTCTATGATATGGGTGATTTATTTACCGATCTCTGCAAAGGTCCCCATGTTAAAGATTTATCCGAAATTGGTCCATTTAAACTTGTTCGCATCGCCGGTGCTTATTGGCGCGGCGACGAAAAACGCCCTATGCTCACCCGGATTTACGGCGTAGCCTTTGATACTGAGAAAGAGTTAGACGAGTATCTCAAGCGCCAGGAAGAAGCTAAAAAGCGTGACCACCGAAAACTTGGTAAAGAGCTAGATCTCTTCTGCTTTTCGGATTTGGTCGGGGCTGGGCTTCCTCTCTTTACTCCACGTGGTACGGAGCTACGTGAATTAATGGCCAATTATTCTTTGAGCTTGCGTGGTCGTGAGGGCTTTAAGAAGGTTTGGACTCCACACATCACCAAAACTGATCTCTATAAAACTTCTGGCCACTATGCCAAATTCGGTGACGAACTCTTTATGGTTCATTCCCAAGTTAGCGGGGAAGACTTCGCCATGAAGCCAATGAACTGCCCACATCATGCTCAGATTTTTGCCTCTCGTCCGCGTACTTATCGCGATATGCCAGTGCGTTATATGGAGGCCACTACTGATTATCGTGATGAAAAAACCGGCGAACTAGGCGGTTTATCACGGGTCCGCTCCCTTACTCAAGATGATTCTCACGTCTTTTGCCGCAACGACCAGATCAAAGAAGAGGTCAAAAAGTTAGTCGGCATCGTTAAGGAATTATACGAAACCATGGGCATGCAGAAACTTCGCGCCCGTCTCTCCTATCGTTCCGATGAAGATAAGTACCTGGGTGATAAAAAGCTCTGGGAGATGTCCCAAAAACAGATTAAACAAGCTGCTATCGACAATCACCTAGATTATTTCGAGCAAGAAGGTGAAGCAGCCTTCTATGGCCCGAAGATTGACTTCATGGCCGAAGACGCTCTTGGCAGGGAACACCAGCTAGCTACTATTCAACTTGATTTTGTTCAACCAGAGCGTTTTGGTCTAGAATTTACCAATCAAAAAGGCGAAAAAGAGCGCCCAGTGATGATTCATCATGCTACCCTTGGTTCAATCGAACGCTTCCTATCTGTCTTTATTGAACACACTGGTGGTTGGTTCCCATTTTGGTGCGCCCCAGAACAAGTTCGAATCGTCACTGTGAATAATCAAGTTAATGATTACGTTACTAAAATTACAGACATCCTCGATAAGATTGTTCTCGATAAACCTCTTAAATATAATGAGCTCCGCTACACTGTGGATGACTCGGATGACTCCTTAGGCAAGAAGATTCGTCGTGCCACCGCGATGAAGATCCCAGCCGTCTTAGTAGTCGGCCCAAAGGATGTCGAAGACAAAATCGTCTCCATCCGTCTTCGCGACAAAGAAGATAAAGTCAAGCTCACTAAGCTCGCCGAATATCTAAAAGAACTAAAATAGATGCAAACAATAGTCATTCTAGGCCCGACGGGCTCTGGCAAAACTGGTGTCTCTATCAGACTCGCCAAGGAGATTAACGGCGAGATTATTTCAGCCGACTCTCGTGCCATTTATAAAGGCATGGATATCGGCACTGCCAAACCAACGCCAGAAGAACAAGCCGGTATACCTCACTATGGTCTAGATCTAGTTGAGCCTGGCGACAGGTTCACGGTTTCAGACTGGAAAGAATACGCTGAGGATAGAATTAGGGACATTAAAGCGCGTGGCAAAGTTCCGATCATTGTAGGTGGCACTGGTCTCTACATCGACGCTTTAGTTTACGACTATCATTTCAAAGGCCCCACCGGTGAGAAAATTGGTGATTTCGAACAAAAAACTTGTACAGATCGTACCGAAATCAAAGGGGATTATCTTTTAGTCGGCATTAAGTACTCAAGTGAGGAGCTACGAAGCAGATTAAAAAAACGTATTGATACAATGTTTTCAGATGATTTATACAAGGAAACAGAAGCTCTCGTAAAACAGTACGGTTGGGGTAGTCAGGCTATGAAAAGTGATATTTATCAGTATGCTTGGCAATACCTAGAAGGGAAGCTTTCGCTCAAAGAAGCCAAGAATTTGAGCTTCTACGCTGACTGGCATCTAGCTAAACGCCAGATGACTTGGTTTAAAAGAAACCCCGAAATCGTTTGGCTCTCGCTTGAAAAAGTTTATCCATATGTGATAAAATATATACATAATGAGCAAAGAAAATAATTCTCCTACTGAAAAATTATTTGGCTCGAAGACTAGAGCTAAGCTCCTCAAGTTATTCTTTGAAAACCCTGAAAAAAGTTTTTACGTACGCGAGATGACTCGAGTGATTGACGAGCAGATTAACTCCGTCCGACGCGAGCTTTTAAATCTTGAAAGCATCGGTGTTATTAAAAACGAAACCTTCGACAACAAAGTTTATTACTCAGCCAATAGCAAGCATCCTTTTACTCGCCCGCTTGTTGATATCTTCTCAAAAAAAATTGATACAACTCGCGAAAAAGATATCAAAGAAACCACGTGGGAAGAATATATCCGTCCAGTCAAACATTATCTCAAGGGCCTTGTTGTAACTAATCGTTTACCAGGGCAGGATGGTATTGATCTCCTAATCATTGGTAATGATCGTACTAAAAAACTTACCCACTGGGCAGAAGTTGTCGAGAAAAAACAGGGAAAACCCATCAATTATGTCATTATGTCTCCAGATGATTTTTCGTATAGAAAAAGCGTACACGATCGTTTTATTAAAGAAATATTAGAGATGGAAATCTCGGAAATAATTGATCCAGACAAAATAATAAAAAGATAGGAGTAAAAAATGTTCGAAATCGAAAGCAAAGACCAAGATGAAATTACGATCATCACCAAAAGCGCCAATATTAAATTTAATATCGCCGACGCTGTTATAGACGCTGGTCTTGCTGTTGGCAAAATTACTGGCCCAGGAGAATTTGAAATTGGCGAAGCCACTATTCGTGGTATCGCTACCGAAAGTGGCAAAACTATTTACGACGTAGAAATCAGTGGTGTACATGTGGGCATTATTGGCAGCATAGAAGAAAACCTTGACGATATTGTTGCTGACGTCCTCTGTACCTCCTCAGTTCGTGCCGTCCGCGAAATCGAACCAAAGCTCGTAGTCTCTATGGGCAACGTTGACGGTATGGTCACAGAACTCAAGCTCACCGCCCGCACCGAAAAGAAACTCAAAATCAAGAATCTTGATTCATTAACCGCAAGTAAAGAAGTGGTGGTTCTAAATTGAACTTAAATTTTGGCTATGTAATTATTGTTTTAGTCATTGTGTTTTTTTCGGTGACTTTGCATGAGCTTTCACACGGCGCTGTAGCCTATCTATTAGGCGATCGTACCGCCAAAGACGCCGGTCGCTTGACCTTAAACCCCATCAAACATATTGATCCTTATCTATCGATCCTGGTGCCAGTATTACTCTATATCATAGGCGCCCCAGTTTTTGGCGCCGCTAAACCAGTCCCAGTGAATTACCGTAATCTCAAATGGCGTGAATGGGGCATGGTTTTAGTAGCCCTGGCTGGTCCATTTGCTAATTTTCTCATTGCATTTTTGTCATTTTTGATTGGACATTTTTCCGGCGCACTCTATAATTCTGGCGATAAAACTGTAATGCTTATTTTTACAGAATTGATTTACGTTAATCTCGGTTTCATGCTATTTAATCTAATACCGGTACCACCTCTAGATGGCTCTCGCGTGCTTTACGCAATTTCCCCCGACTCTGTCCGCTCCTTTCTCGCTCAAATAGAGCAATATGGTCTATTTATCGTTTACGCTTTAATTCTGCTCTTCGGTGAAGCCTTTTCTTTTCTAATGGTAAATGGTGCCAACGGAATAATTAGTTTCTTCTATCTATTAGTTGGCCAATAATGTGCTATAATAATACTAAGCCCTGTTGGCAGCAAGATTTTCCTGAATAATCTTGTTTTAGGGATTTCGTGGCTTACACCTGTGGGTGTATCGCATAAGATTTTACCCACCTTGTATATATTACGGGGAAAACAGGCCGGCAGGGCTTTTAAGATAAAGGTGGGCATGAAACAGAGAATTCGCGTAGTTGGTTTAGTACAGAACGAAAATGGGGTGCTGATTTTGAAACGCAGCCGGGGACGTTCAGAGTCGCCGGTTTTTTGGGAATTGCCGATTGGCAAGATTAGATTTGGCGAACAACCCGAAGAAGCTATGGCTAGATCACTTACTGAGTGTACTGGCCTAGTTGCTGACTCTATCACGCTAAAAGATGTAATCACTTTTCTAGCTCCTGAGGGATCTAGTCAACTCAGTAACCTCTATATTATTTACGAATTAGGCGTTAGTCAAAATCTCAAACCAACCCCGAAGGATCGCTACACGGCCTATAAATACATCAAAGACTTTGGTGGTGTCAAATTAGACGAAACCACCATCTCTGTTCTTGAAATTGAGTGGAATAAAATTACTGCCAGTCATATTTCACCTCGCACTGCCGCTAACGGTGTGACTATTTATGTCGATGGAGCCTCACGTGGTAATCCTGGTCCCTCCGGCATTGGTTATTGCATCCACGATGAATCTGGTAAGATCATCGAGCGAAATGGAGAGTTTATTGGCTTTGCAACCTCTAGAGTAGCCGAGTATTACGCTATGAAAAAGGGCATCGAACGGGCTATTGAACTTGGTCTAAAAACCGTTCGATTCATTTCTGATAGCTTGATGGTGGTTAATCAGTTAAACGGTATTTTTAAGGTCAAAAATCAAGACATTTTGCCAATCTACCAAGAGATTCAAAAAAATCTTAAACAGTTTGATGCTGTATCATTTACACATGTTCCTCGTAGCCAAAACTTAGCTGCAGATGCTGAAGCGAACGATGCCATAGACGAAATCCTGCGAAAATGATATAATTAAGGGGAGCCTGAAAGGCAGTCGCTTTTAAAAGAGGAAAGTCCGGGCAACATAGAGCAAGGTAGTCGCTAACGGCGACCGTCCGCAAGGATAGGGAAAGTACCA
Organism: Candidatus Saccharimonadota bacterium; assembly: GCA_017511205.1. Taxonomy (GTDB): domain Bacteria; phylum Patescibacteriota; class Saccharimonadia; order Saccharimonadales; family Saccharimonadaceae; genus Nanosyncoccus. The sequence continues at coordinate 14,753 of JAFWLE010000006.1, read as the reverse complement.
CAGAAACAAAACTGCCCTGTTAGTTTGCAGAGTGATGGTGAAAAGAGTGAGGTAAGAGCTCACAACATCTTGTAGCGATATGAGATGGCGGCAAACCCTACCTGTTGCAAGGAGTGCTATCAGCCTCTGCTCGAGGACGCACGCTCACCGCTAGAGCGTTATAGCAATGTAACGCCGAGATAGATGATTGCCGGTCTCTTTACGAGATTACAGAACCCGGCTTATAGACGGCTCATTGTCAAAAACCCACCGTTAAACGGTGGGTTTTTGCTCTCAATATAAATTATTTATTCTTTTTCTCGGCCAGTGCTTTTGGTCTTTCGATTAAGCCTTTCTTCTTAAGCGTTCTGAGCGCCGAAGTCGAAACATTACACTTAACTTTTTGTCCATTAATCACTAGAGTCCTCTTGCTCACATTTGGTTTAAACACCTTACGCGTATGTCTCTGAGAGAATGACACGTTGTGACCGTACATTTTGCCTTTACCAGTAACTTCACAAATCGCCATCTTATTTCTCCTTCACTGCTTTTACAATTGCTTTAAACGCTTCCGGATTATTCACAGTCAGATCTGCCAAAACTTTACGGTCGAGGTTAATCTTCTTGGCTTTCATCCCAGCAATTAATTGCGAGTAAGAAATGCCTTCTTCTCTTGAAGCATTATTGATGCGCGTAATCCAAAGTGCTCTAAAATCACGTTTGCGGGTACGTCTATCTCTGTAACTATATTGCAAAGCTTTAATTACGCCTTGCTTGCCTAGGCGAAAACTCCGCGTCCTGGCGTGCTGCATACCTTTAGCGGCAGTTAGTATTTTCTTGTGTTTCGCGTGTGCCGCGACTCCTCTTTTAACTCTCATAATTACACCCCCAATGCCTTCTTAACATTTTTTGCAATTTTGCCATCAATCGTCGCAGCAGTTTTCATGTTGCGCTTTCTGGCTTTAGATTTTTTTGCGAGAATATGATTCCCAAAAGCCCGCTCTCGTACTAGCTTACCAGAACCGGTAACCTTAATCCGTTTGGCGGTACCTTTATGCGTCTTTAACTTTGGCATAATAGTTTTTCCTTTAATTTATAGTTAATATTATTCGTAAAGTACAACCGGGAAGCCTAGAAAGTAGGAAATTACTTCTTTCGAACTTGCACCGATAGATTCCGTCCGTTTAGTTGCGCCTTGCTTTCTATCACGATATCATCACCGAGTAGCCCCGTCACTTTATTTAAAAGCTCTGAACCTAGCTCTTTGTGAGTCATCTCGCGACCGCGGAAAACAATCATTATTTTGACGCGATCACCATCATCCAGAAAAGCACGCATTTTACGAACTTTAATGTTAAGGTCGTTGTCGGAAATTTTGAGGCCAATCTTCATCTGTTTTAACTCGGATTGTTTTTCACGAGCCTTTTTACGATTTTTAGCCTCTTCCTTCATCTTTTGGTACTGAAACTTACCCCAATCGATGATTTTCACGACCGGCGGATTGGCGTTAGCGGCAATCTCCACTAAATCCACTCCCTGTTGATTCGCCAGAAGTTGCGCTTCACGGCTAGACATAATGCCCAGCTTAGAACCATCAGAACCGATAACGCGCACCTCAGGGTAACGAATTTCGCCGTTCAACCTAGTGCGTGAATTGTTTTTTATAGTAGTCCTTTCTTCTCTTGAATTAACCTGTAGATCATTATACATTATCGCCTCCGAAAAGTCAATGCTTCAGCGAGGTGTTTTGCTAGAATTAAGTCCGATTTGTCTAAATCGGCAATCGTCTGCGCTACCTTAATAGTTTTAAAATATGACCTTGCCGACAAATTCAGTTTTTCTGAAGCCTTTGCGAGTAGCTTTTCTGCCGCCGGATCTAACTTTAATTTTTGCGACACCTCAAACGAAGAAAGGGAACTATTATATATCCCATCCCGACCGAAGCGTCTGCGTTGCCGTATAATTGCCTCTGTTATAGTATTTTTCACAACAGTATGTTCATGGGAGCCCTTCGGTAAAGCTTTCCTTAAATCCTCGTTATCTACTTTTTCCACCTCGATATTCATATCAATTCTATCAAATAAAGGTCCGGAGAGCTTCTTACGGTAATTCTGAATTTGCGTCTCAGTGCATTTACATTCATGTGTGGGGTCACCTAAGTAGCCGCAAGGACAGGGATTCATTGTTGCAACCAGCATAAAATCCGCCGGATAAATTGACTTGTGATTAGCACGCGAAATTGCAATCTCTTTATCTTCTAGTGGTTGTCTCAGAGCCTCTAGCACCGAACGCGGAAATTCCGGAATCTCATCAAGAAATAATATTCCCTTATGAGCTAAAGAAATCTCGCCCGGTGTCGCCGCAGCCCCACCACCGATGATAGAAATCGAACTAGCCGTGTGATGCGGATTCCGGAACGGGCGATTTTTCACCACTTCGTCTGTCGACAGTCCTGCGATAGAATAAACCTTTGTGATCTCTATCATTTCCTCCGGCGTTAAATCTGGTAGCAGATTAGCGGCGGCTTTAGCTAATAAAGTTTTTCCAGCTCCCGGTGGACCTGATATTAAAATGTTATGGTGTCCTGCGATGGCAATTTCCATCGCCCGCTTCGCCTGTTTTTGCCCACGAATGTGATCCAGGATTGGGCTCTCTGGTTCTTGTTTCTTGCCGCTTGCAGTCACCATACCTCCTGGCGATGTATCTAAATCCACCTGGTTTTTTAATGCCATATACAGCTCTTGTAGGGTTTTTACTCCATAAACCGTGATTTCAGATACTAGTAATGCCTGTGGTAGGTTTTTAATTGGCACGTAGATTTCCTTATAATTTGCATGTTTCGCCGTTTCTACGATATTTATAATGCCTCTCACTGGCTTAATTTCACCATTTAATGATAACTCTCCCACGAACGCTTTGTTAGAAACGTCACTTTTTACCAATTGTTCCGAAAGTAACAAAACGGACAATGCAATCGGCAAATCCAAATACGTACCGTCTTTTAAAAGCTCTGCTGGCGCCAAATTAATGGTTACTTTCTTGTCAGGAAACGAAAACCCAGAATTGGTGATGGCGCTTCGCACTCGTTCTTTGGCTTCGTTGATTGTTTTATTGGCCATGCCCACAATATTGAAGGCCGGAAGTCCACGGTTCATATCACCTTCCACTTCCACCAACTTTCCTTCAAAACCGTATGGCACCATTGAATGAATTTTACTTGTCATGGCCACTTTGGTAGCACGAATCACATTTACTTTCAACCCCCACACGTTTGCTTATGCTTAATTTCTACATCCAAAATAGTTTTAAAGCCAAATAATATTTGCCAAGTCGTCCGTCTTTTATTTATAAAAAATAATGATTTTTCATTTTTTGATTCAACAAACTATATCTAGTCAACAGATTGTAAAGGTTGTGGAAAACTCGGCAAAAAAATACAAAAATTGTTCAAAAAATCTATTGACATTAGCATTTTTTCGCGCTATTATAGGGATAGCTTTTGAATAAAAAAATTATTCAGAAGGTCAAAACAAAAATTTAGCCAAAATAACTCCACACTCTACTTATATAAGACCGGTTTTCCTCGCAGTTACCGGTCTTATTCTTATACTTGGACTTTTCTTTTAGAAAAAAGTCCAGCAAAAGAAAATAATATGGAAATTGAAATGGAAGTGAATTTTATTTCAATTTTTGTTTAGCAAAACATTTAGATCGCAACACATCCGAAACAACGTAAAATAAGGAATTCATCAAACTAAGACTTCGCTATATAATGCCACCACAAGGGCGAAGCGACGTGGTAAAATTTTATTTACCACGTGTCGCGGAGCTCCTGAGATATGAATGGATTATGTATGATGCACTACGTAACAATTAAGCACAAAAAATGCCCAAATAGAGCATTATTGTTGCATTAATAGTTTGGTGGAGCTGCCGGATACTGCCTCCGGGTCCGAAATACCACCTGGTTACAATTCTACGCACATAGTCTTCTGTTTTGTCTTGGTTTATTCTATCAGCTGCAGAAAACGAAACTAATAGACACCATGGCTAATTTTCGTGTCATTTCTCGCCGTTTAAATAACCTTATTCTCGTTGTATGATAATCTTAGCTCTACGAAACCTCAAACTAAGACCAGCCTATAAAAATTAGGCATATGCCGGCATGTATAAAACATGCGCGGTTTTCGTGTTTTTAGCACTTATTAATACTTACGGTATTTGATCGGTACGCCTTGTAACTGTTAATATCCCGTCTAAGCTTGAATTCAGCCCCAACTAACCATATTCTACCATAAATCCCTTAAAAACACAACAAGAAGCTGATCCAAAACTACGCGTAAACACATGATTGTTGTAAAAAATACAACAAAATGTATAAGTTTTTTGAACAGGGAATAATTGAGGGCAAAATTGTAAAAATTACATCAATAAACTTGAATAAATCTATTGCTTTTTTAAACCAATTATGCTAGTATAAAAACAGTCGTGATGACTAAAACAAAAACTAAAAAAAAGGAGCCAAAATGAAAAGAAAGAGAATTAAAAAACCATAAACCTTGGCGGGCGAAAAGGTAATTTCTAGCCATAAATTACAATCATAGGAATTACCTAGAGCTCCGCGAAGGTTTCGGCCTAAACGTCGAGCGCGTTGAAAAATCTTTCACTAGCACCTTTCAAAAACAAATACATAAACAAGAGTGAAAGAAATAAGCAACAAGGACATGCTTCACCTTATGTGAAGCGGTCAAAAAGGGTAGGCGGATTAGGGTTGCGGTCAATATTTAATCTATTTAGGTACCGGATAACCCCCGCCCCCTTCCAAAAAAACTTGGGGGCACCAACCAATCTATGTTATAATAAGGTTATGAAGCATAACCGAATTCTACTTATCATAAGTATCTTAGCACTCGCAGCACTTATCCTTATGATGAATTTAATATCTCCGACGGAAATTGGACCGTTCGGAGTTTTATTATTTTTTACAACAGTTTATATCTCTGTTTTCGGTTTTGTAGCGTTTTTGGTTTTTTTATTTGAACGAATTGCCTTCAAACGCAAAACTTTCCGTGGCAAAGACTACCTTTATGCCGCTATCATTTCTTTTGGACCGATTATGTTCCTTATGGCGCGCTCTTTTGGCGCTATTAATCTCTGGACTATCGGGCTGATTACGGTTTTTATTATTTTGGCTGAGTTTTTTGTCTACAAAAAAGTCTAAATGTGGTAAAATAAGCATATGGACAATGGTCAAAGCACGATTCCAACTCTCAAGTCAGCGCCTGCCACTTCAGGTACCACCCTTCCTATTGACAAAGAAAAAGACCCAAACAATCACAACCTGGATTTGACCAATCAAAATACCTTTTGGGGGGAAGAAACTACAAAAGACGAAGCGAATACGGATGACCATGAAAAAGATCTGCTTGGACGACCGAACGATTTACGTGGTGCCAAAACTTTAGAAACTTCCCAAACAGAAGATAAGGTCAAGGAAAAATTTGCCGACGTAAAATCTAATTTTGATCAACCTATGGGGCAAGTCGTCGATATGGAGATGCCACCGAGTGCAGAAGAGACCGCCACTAGGATTGCCGATAATAGTGTCAATCGATCCGCTTTCAAGACCACCGAATCCTTAAATGACGAAGGCATCAAAGAAACCGATGTCATCATAGATAAGATAAAACAAGCTAGAACTGGCGAAGAGCTAGCAGCGTCCTATGATTTAGCTAGAGAAGCCATGGAAGATAATCTCAATAACTCTTACCACAGAAAGTTGGCAGCATGAAATATCTAATCTGTTTTAGTATTTTTTACAACAATAATTGCAGAGAGGGAACGGTATAATGGATTCTAGGGTGGTGATTCTGATTATGTTTGTCGCAGCGGTCTTGCTCGCCTCTATTATTTTTGGCGCCAGGATTTCTAAAATGCGTAAAGCTAAGAAGTATGAGCGCGGTCTCAAGATGGTACCTCTACTCATTCATTTGCCTCCACCTACCGAAGACATCGAAGCTGGTAGTCGCGACGAAAGGGATATCGCCAACGAAGCTATCTCTAAAGCTCAAGTAATGTATTCCATCCTTTCCTCCACCATCACCAAAGGGTTTAAAACCAGAATTTACGGCCAGAGGCACTTTTCATTTGAAATCATTGCCACCGGTGATATGGTCAGGTATTACGCTATCGTCCCAGCCGTTCTCACTGAGACAGTCGTTCAAGCGGTCCAATCGGCTTATCCAACGGCCCGCCTCGAGGAAAAGAGAGAAGATAACATCTTTAAAGGCGGTGGTGGTATCGATGCTGTTACAGGGGCAGAATTAAGCCTTAATAAGGAATCGTACCTACCGATTGCAACTTACGAGGATACCAAACGGGACGCTCAAACGGCACTCCTCAATGCCTTGTCTGGCTTGAACAAAGGAGAAGGCGCTACTGTTCAACTTTTGTTCCGCCCTGCACAAAAAACTTGGTTTGACAGCGCTAAACAGTACATCGAAAATCTCCAAACCGGCAAAAAAGTCAAAAAAGACTTCAAAGCCGATTTTGGCAACTTTGCTGCTGATCTTATTAGGGCTCCATTTGAGGTACCAGGCGAGCATGAGAAAGAGCAAAAAGCTGCCGAACCAATTTCTGGTGTAAAACAAGACGAAATCAACGCCATTACCAACAAAATGCGCTACCCAGTTTTCGAAACTTTAGTGAGAGTTATTTCCAGCGCCGAAACTGAACCTCGTTCTCAAGCCATCACCAACAGTATTATCTCTTCATTTTCCCAGTTTAATTCTCCAGAGTTAAACAGCTTTAAAGTTGAGCCAACCAGGGACGTCAAAAAGCTTGTGATAGACTACACCTTCCGTTTCTTCCCAATAGGTACCAAGGAAAACGTCTTAAACAGCGTGGAATTAGCATCAATTTTTCACTTGCCAGAGCAAAGCGCCATTCCAAGCACCTCTGTTGAACGTCAGCTTGTTAAACAGGTTGATGGTCCAGCTAAACTAGCTACTGAAGGATTATTCTTGGGTACAAACGAGTTTCGTGGTCAGAAGAAAGCCATTTATCTACAGGAGGATGACCGCCGACGTCACATGTACATCATTGGTCAAACCGGTATGGGCAAATCCGTCTTCCTCGAGAATCTTGCCTTCCAAGATATGTGTGATGGCAGAGGCTTCGCCTTTATCGATCCGCACGGCGATGCCGTAGAAGCTATTTTGAAACGCGTTCCAGAAGAACGCATCGATGATGTCATCTATTTTGATCCTGCTGATATCGAACATCCAGTTGGTATGAATATGTTTGAATTTACTAACGAAGACCAGAAAGACTTTATCGTTCAAGAGGGAATTAGTATGCTCCAATCTCTCTTCGACCCGAACAACCAAGGTTATTTCGGCCCAGTTGGTCAACATATGTTTAGGAATGCTGCTCTTCTACTGATGGCAGATCCTAAAGGAGCCACCTTCATCGATATCCCTCAGTGTTTTACAGATGCTGAATTTGTTAAATCTAAACTCAGATACGTCACAGATAAAGCTCTCTATGATTATTGGACCAAAGAATTCCCAGCTTCGCAAAAATCTAGTGATGCCGGCCAAGTGACCTCTTGGTTTGCTTCTAAATGGGGCCCATTTATTTCTAACACCATCATGAGAAACACTCTCGGTCAGGTGAAATCTGGTTTCAACATCCGCGAAATCATGGATAATAAGAAAATCTTCCTCGTTAACCTCTCAAAAGGTCGTCTCGGTGACGTCAACGCTAATCTTCTCGGTATGATTTTCGTGATGAAGTTTCAACAAGCCGCTATGTCGAGACAAGATATCCCTGAAGATCAGCGTCAGGACTTCTGCCTCTATGTAGACGAGTTCCAGAACTTTGCTACCGATAGTTTTGAGTCTATCCTCTCTGAAGCCCGTAAGTATCGCCTCAACCTCATCGTGGCTAACCAGTTTATGACTCAGCTTACCGATAAAATCAGAGAGGCTCTCCTTGGCAACGTTGGCTCTATCATCTGTGGCCGTATTGGTGTGACAGATGCTGATCTTATGGTTAAGGCCTTCACGCCTACCTTTACCGCCGAAGATCTTACCAAGACACCAAATCATGCAGCTGTTGCCAAGGTCATGATGTTTGATATGCCATCTGCGCCGTTTACCATGCAGCTTCCGCCTCCGATGGGTGAACCAAATGATCAGTTAATGGAGTCTCTCAAGGCTTACTCTGCCACTAAATATGGTAAAACTCGTGCCGAAGTTGAAAAAGAAATCAATGAGCGCTGGACGCGCGCAGAGCAAACACCCGAAAAACCCGCTCCAGAGCCTATTCTAGATACGACCCCAGAACCTGCCCCAAAACCCACTTCAGAACCTCTACAAGGCGCCCACGTTCAAATGCCAATAAAACACACGTCTAACGCTAAAGAACCTGCTTCTAGCGCTTCTAATGAGCCTCAGACGGGATTTTTGGATGCCTGGTTCAACCAAAATAAGTAAATTGCTTGCTTTTTTTAGGTTTTAGGTGTACAATAGATAGAGAATAAGAAAGAAGAGGTAAAGAAATGGCTGAAAAAGCTGAAAACTACGATTCGTCCGAAATTCGGGTACTCGAGGGCCTCGAACCAGTCAGGTTAAGGCCAGGTATGTATATCGGTTCTACCGGTTATGATGGTTTACATCATCTGATCAAAGAGATTGCCGATAACTCTATCGATGAAGCCATCGCTGGCTTTGCTAATCGTATTGAAATCACCATCTTGAAAGATGGAGGTGTTCGCGTAGACGATAACGGCCGTGGTATCCCTGTAGATATCCACCCCAAAACCAAAAAGTCTACTCTAGAGACCGTTCTCACTGTGCTTCACGCCGGTGGTAAATTCGGTGATGGCGGCTATAAGGTCTCCTCTGGGCTTCACGGCGTCGGTTCATCTGTAGTTAACGCCCTTTCTACTCATATGGTGGCCGAGGTTTATAGAGATGATAAGACTCATCATATTGAATTCGACGTCGGTAAACCCACCATGGAGCTAAAAGTCACCAGTGGCGCTCCTCGCGAGCATGGTACCTCTATTACTTTCTATCCTGACCCTAATATTTTCAAAGAAACCACCACTTTCGATTATAACTGGGTGGCAAGTTATGCCCGTCATCAAGCTTATCTAACCAAAGGCATCTTAATCATCGTTAAAGATGAGCGTACCGGTGCTAGTGAGTCATTTTACTTCGAAGGCGGTATCAAAAGCTATGTCAAACGTCTCAATCAGGGCAAGGAATTACTCTCTGATGATATCTTTTACGTTGAAAAGCAGGTTCAAGAAGCCGGCATTGAAATCGCTCTTCAATATAACGATACTTACGCCGAAATTATGAAACCGTTTGCCAACAACGTCCTTACCCCTGATGGTGGTATGCACGTAATAGGTTTTCGTACCGGCTTGAACCGTGTTATTAATGATTATGCTAGAAAAAATGGTCTGTTAAAAGAGAAAGAAGATAATCTCACTGGTGATGATATCAAAGAAGGCCTCACCGCTGTTATCCTAGTTAAACTCCCAGATCCTCAATTCGAAGGTCAGACTAAGAATAAACTCGGCAATCCAGAAGTACGCGGCTATGTCGACAAAGTTATGACTGAATATTTTGGCTACTACCTCGAAGAAAATCCCGCTATTGCCAAAAAAATCGTTGGTAAAGCTACTCTGGCCGCTAGAGCTCGTAAGGCAGCTCGGGCCGCTCGCGATAATGTCATCAGAAAGGGTGCTTTCGAAGGACTCAATCTTCCTTCCAAACTTGCCGATTGTTCCTCTAGAAACGCTGAAGATTGTGAACTCTTTATCGTAGAGGGTAATTCCGCTGCTGGTTCCGCCAAGGAAGGTCGCGATTCTAAGATCCAGGCCATCTTGCCTTTAAGAGGTAAAGTTCTTAATACCGAGCGTGCGCGTCTCGATAAAATGTTAGCAAACGCCGAGTTAGTCTCCCTTATCAAAGGTCTTGGTGTTGGTATTGGTGATCAGTTTAACATCGATGGTTTGAGATATCATAAGATTGTCTTTATGACCGATGCCGATGTCGATGGTTCGCATATTTCTACGCTTCTTTTAACTTTCTTCTTCCGCTATATGCCAGAGGTAATTAAAGCTGGTCATGTTTATCTGGCTAAACCACCGCTCTTTGGTCTGATTAAAGGTACAGGGAATAGCCGCAAGATCGATTACATCTATGATGAAGAAGCCTTGGAACGCACTCTGACTGAAAAAATTGAAGAGCGCAAAAAACAGGGCGTAAAGGTCAATCCCGAAGACGAACGCTTTAAGCAAGCTGGTTACACTGCTCAGCAGCGCTTCAAAGGTCTTGGTGAGATGGATGCCTCCCAGCTTTGGGAAACTACTATGAAACCAGAAAATCGCGTATTAATTAGAGTAAATATTGAAGATGCCGAGAAGGCCGACGCCATCTTCTCTAAACTCATGGGCGATCAAGCCGAACTTCGTAAAAACTTTATTCAATCGAGGGCAGCATCTGTTGACCTAGATGATTTGGACTTCTAAGGAGGAACATGGCAGAAGATAATAAAGACAACATTGATGAAACTGGTAAGCACATTGATTTCGGCGACGACATCGAACAAGTAGATGCCGTCAAAGCTACCGATGGTGAAACAGTCACCGAAGACGGTATAGAATTGCGAACCGTCGAAAACACTATGGAGGATTACTTCCTTCGCTATTCGCTCTCAGTGATTGTAGATCGCGCCCTCCCAGACGTTCGCGATGGGCTTAAACCGGTTAACCGCCGTATCCTTTATGCAATGAATAAAAATGGTTGGAAAGCTCCTCACGCCACTGTTAAGTCTGCTCGTATTGTCGGTGAGGTAATGGGTAAGTATCACCCACATGGTGATTCCTCTATCTACGAGGCTATGGTAAATCTTGCTCAACCTTGGAAAATGCGCTATACCCTAGTAGAGGGTCAAGGTAATTTCGGCTCTATGGATGGCGATGAAGCGGCTGCTTCTCGTTATACCGAGGCTCGCCTCGATAAGGTTGGTGCTGAACTCCTTGCCGATATTGATAAAGAAACCGTAGATTTTCGTGATAACTTCGATGGTACCGAGAAAGAACCTTCCGTTCTCCCAGCTGCTGTACCCAATATTCTCTTAAATGGTCAGATGGGTATTGCCGTCGGTATGGCCACTAATATTCCACCACATAACCTTGGTGAATTGGTCGACGCCACCGTTGCTCAGATTGATGACCCTGATATTACCCTTGAAGGCCTCATGAAATACGTCAAAGGCCCGGATTTTCCAACTGGTGCCGAAGTTTACGGTGGTGCACCGATGAAACAGGCTTATGCTACTGGTAAAGGTTCTGTCACTATCAGGGCTGTTGCCAATATCGAAGAGCGCAAAAACGGCCGTTATAACATCGTTATTACCGAAGTACCATACGGTATGAGCAAGGAAGACTTCATCGATAAAGTTCGTGATTTAGTCTTAGCCAAGAAACTCGATCATATCGCTGATGCCCGTGATGAATCCGCTAGAGGCAAAATTCGGGTAGTGGTAGAGCTCAAGAAGGATGCCTTCCCGAAGAAAATTTTGAACCAGCTCTATAAATTAACCCCACTTCAGACTTCATTCCACTATAATATGCTGGCTCTAATCGATGGTATCCAACCACGCATTCTTGGGTTGAAAGAAATTCTAGCTGAGTTTATTAAGCACCGTCAGAAAGTTATTCGTCGTCGCACCGAATTTGATCTGAAGAAAGCCAAAGAACGTGCTCATATCCTCGAAGGCTTAAAGATTGCCCTAGATAATATCGACGAAGTCATCAAGGTGATTCGTGCCTCTTACGATGATGCCGATCAGCAGCTCATGAAACGCTTCGGCCTCTCAGAAATCCAGGCTAACGCTATTCTGCAGATGCAGCTCCGCCGTCTCCAAGGCCTAGAAAGAGACAAGATAGAAGACGAATTGAGAGAACTTCACGAACTGATTAAGAAATTAGAGGCCATCCTCGCTGACGAAAAGGAAGTCTTGCGCGTAGTTAAAGAGGAGCTTATTGCCGTTAAAGAGAAATACGATGATCCTCGCCGCTCTAAAATTATTAACCACGAAGTTGGCAAGTTCTCAGAGGAAGAATTAATCCCAGAAGAGGAGAGCGTTATTCTCTTAACAGCCGAGAATTACATGAAACGGGTCGCCCAAACTGATTTCAGAAAGCAGAACCGAGGCGGTAAGGGTAAACGTGGTATGACCACCAAGGAAGAGGACGTTATTGCTCAAATTTTGACGGCAAATTCCCATGATTATCTATTATTCTTTACCAACCAAGGTAGGTTATTCCGAGCCCGCGCCTACGAAGTACCGCAAGCTTCTCTGTCTGCCAAAGGTACGGCTGCGGTAAATATGCTCAACATGCATCCAGAAGAAAAGATTACTGCCATTATTAAACAAGGAGACGCTGGCGCTAATGGATTCCTCTTTATGGCTACTAAGAAGGGAACCATCAAGAAAACAGCTATCAAAGATTTCTTCAATGTACGTTCTAACGGTCTCATCGCTATCAAACTTGATAGTGGTGATGAATTAAAGTGGGTCAAAGAGACTACCGGAGAGAATGATATAGTAATTTCTACCTCTGCTGGTCAGGCTACCAGATTTAACGAAAAAGATGTTCGTGCTATGGGCCGTGCGGCTATGGGTGTCCGTGGTATGCGTCTCCGTCCGAAAGATGAAATCGTCGGTATGGATGTTGTGACTGATCCTAAGCAAAAACTATTAGCTATTTCTGCCAACGGCTATGGTAAAGCTACTCTAGTTTCCAACTTTCCACCTCATAAACGTGGTGGTGTTGGCATTAAAGTCGCCGCTGTAACCACGAAGACTGGTCCAATTGTTGCCGTTCATACCTTAGACCCATTAGCTAAAGAAGTCATCATGATGTCCACTAAAGGTCAAGCTATCCGTGTAGCCATGAAAGAAATCCCGACGCTTGGCCGCGCCACTCAGGGTGTCCGCATTATGAAGATGGGCGAAGGAGATTCAGTAGCTTCTATCGGCATTGTCCTTCCTGAAGAAGAACCTGAAGAAAAAGCCGAAAAAGACAACAAAAATTCAAAATAGCACTCTTTTACCAATAGCATAATACTCATTTTTCCAGAGGTCATTTGGCTTAAGTTCATCGAAAATCGTGAGGGGGGTTGCATTTTCTAACGCTTTGTGCCTATACTCCGCCAATTTAAGTTTAATCGCGCAGGTTTTAAAAGCCAGCGAGAAAGGAGTATATGCGTAAGAAATTTGCACTTTCAATATTAACTTTAACCACTGTCATCTCGGGAGCGGTAGTTTTTGACGCCTCTTCAGTTTCAGCCAAAGAGATCAAAAATGGCATTAGTTATTGGTCGGTTCCAGAGATGTTGGAATTCAAAACTGTGGTCGAGAAGGAGCAGGTTGCCGCTTGCGGCGATGACTATCGTTGCAGACAAGATTGGTTTTATGAACATCTTGAAGGGAGTAGCCAATATCGTGCCCTCGAAACTTTTCAGATGGATAAAATGATCCCTACCTCTATCAACCCAAGCACAGATACTATTAAGCTGTTCTATCAAAACGAGGATACTATGCTTGCCTATATGCTAGGTCGACCTCAAACCAGTAGTATCGAGGATTTTTATTTGCTATGGGTAGAGGAATGGTTGGGTAACCCCTTCAAAAACGGTTCTTGGCTTGTCTATGGAGAGCGCTATCCTTATTTTCTTGGTGAGAAAGAGACCGTCGAATCTGCCAGCCACCTGCTAATTGATGAGAATAAAGCTACCAAGGGCGAAAAGTGGTTCACTCCTAACGTTGAACGTGAATATCAGATTTCGGGTGGTAATATTAAAAATAACACCAGAGGCATGTTCTATTATTCTCTTAAAGAGGATAACGGTGGGCGTACTAACGGTATAAAAGACTATCGCTCTTGTTTTGATGCAGATTACCAAGAAGGGATGGAATGTCGTTTTATGTATGGTGAAGATGGTTCCTCTCGCTATTTCCCGTTTTTGACTACAGAACCAGAGGAGTCTACGTCCCCCTCTACAAGCGAAACAAATAATGAACCATCAAACGAGCCCAGTAATGCTACACCCACTCCCACTACCGAGGATTCAGCTGGTTCCACAGACGTAGGAAAAATATCAACAGACGATACAGATTCAAAAACTAACGCCAAAACTGAAAAAACCACTGAGGCTATAGTGAAGACCGTAGTTTCAACCAATGAGACAAATCCACTACTGGCTACTTCTAAACCAGTTATCATTCAGGTTGATAAGAAAACTGGTCAAGCTAAGTCTCAAAACACAGGAACCATAAATTCATCTACCAACTCAACCTCTACTGAAAAATCTACAGATTCTACAGGCTCCGACAAATCTACGGAGAAAACTGAGCCTTTAGCTAGTACATCGAGCGTCGAACTCCCAAAATCTGGCAAATGTGAAAGGGAAATCATTTTTCCGTGGTGGTTTATTATACTAGTTGCGGTCTGTGATGCCATCATAATGTGGTTTTTCTGGCCAAAAAAGTCCGAAAAAAGGCTTGACAAAGAAGGGAATATGCGATAAAATGGGAACAGTCTAAAACTGCGAGTATTTTTTACCAGTCTTTAGAAATATTTTAACAATTTAGTTGTGCAATTAATCATCGTCAGTTTATAATTTATGTTGAGTTGAACAAATTTAACATTACTATAATGGAGAGTTTGATCCTGGCTCAGGATG
>JAFWLE010000005.1 GCA_017511205.1 Candidatus Saccharimonadota bacterium | reverse complement strand
GTATAAGTTTGCCTTGTAGTATTGTCGTTCCAGATACGATAAGATAATGCTATTGCTAAAAATTGAACAACGTGGTATAATTTAAGTATGTTAATACCATCATCCGACAAAATAAAACCAAAAGCCAGAAAGGTAAAAACCCACATCTTCTCTGTAGATGGTGAATTGCCAACGGATATAGACAAGCAATTAGTCAGGGATATTTTTGGAGATGAAGAAGCTGGAAAGAAAAGAATTATCTGTTTAGCTAATAACAAAATGCTTCACATCTCAGATAAAGGCCAAGATTTATTAAATAGTATTTATAATGAGGCAAAGTTTGCTGCAGCTAAAGAGTGCGTAGAGCCAAAATATGGGTTAGAGGCTCAGCCCTTCTCTTATAGGATGCTAAATTATCTGCAAACTAATGGGCTACTAAGCGACAATAGAAAAGATGGAAAAGGGTGGCGAAAGTTCTCTTTACTAGACTGCTTTTATCTAGAAATAATGCACCATTTGCAAATGCTAGAGGTTAGTCAGAGCGGTAAAAAGCAATTCTTTAATTTCTTCTATGATACGAACAGTAGGAATGTGACTTGTATGGAGTTCGGAGATGATGTTATCGTGAGTAATCTGCTCCCAGGTTGGATTAGTCTTATATTCCTATTGGAAAACGGATATGAAGTAAAGCTGGTCATAGATACGACTGAAACTATAAGGTTTCTAGACCCCATAGAGACGGCATTATTCCTGAGAGGCTATAGAGGCGGTTCTTTCCAGCTAGATTTATCCTATGTTTGGAATAATGTGAAAAAGAAATGTGGGTATAAGGAAAATGAGATAAAGATGAACTTTAGTGGTGTGCATTCCATTGATGATGCTGAAAAAGAAATAATCAAAGACATAAGAGAGCTTGAGAAAAATGGTAGCCATATATTTATAAAGAAATGTAATGATGATAGTATTCAAGAAAAAATAACCACAACTATATCTGTTAATGACCAAAAAGAAGTAATGGAAAAGTTATCTGACTGGGCAAAAGAACCATTTGCCGATGTGAACCTAATAAATGGGGAGAAAGGAGTAGTCGGTGTAAAGAAAACTCAAAGCAAGAAACTCAAGGGTTAGATGCTGGAAGCCCAAAAAGGCAAGCCTCTAATTCTCCTATAAAAAACCTGTAGTTATTATTGAGAGATACTCAGAGTAATTACGCAATACGAAAGCGTGATTACTTATGCAAACTGCAAATTTAATAAACTTTATAGGGGCATTAGAAAAAGTAGAAGCCACCCCTGAACTTATTGCTAAAAACCATAACTCTATTCAAAGCTATGATAGAAATGGTAAAGAAATTACAATTGAGTTCTAGACACTGCCAATAGGCTTATGAACAACGAAGATGACAGACCTCTAAAGTATTGCCTGTATGCTCGTAAATCTTCCGAAGATGAAACCTCGCAAGAAAAATCTATCCCTGACCAGATCAAGTATTGTAAAGAGATGGCCAAGCGAGAAGGTATTGTTATTCTCCACATTTTTCAAGAAGCAAAATCTGCTAAGAAGTCTAATAATAGACCTGAGTTTAATGCTATGATAAGGGAGATAAAGAAAGGCACATATAATGCTATTATCTCCTACCATCCAGATAGACTAGCCAGAAACTCACTAGAAAGTGGGATGCTGATAGATATGCTGGATAATGATATTATAAGAAATCTAAAGTTTCCGACTTGCCAGTTTGAGAATAATGCCAGTGGCAAGCTTTTGCTTAACATTCTCTTCGCTATGTCTAAGGAGTATTCAGAGCATCTTAGCGAAGTGGTTAAGCGAGGTATAGATACCAATTTGGAGCAAGGCAAATCTAGTGGTAAGACCGTATGGGGATATAACCGAGACCAAAAGACTGGGTTTTATGAACCAGATGAGAACTTTGAGCTAATCAAACAAGGGTGGAAAATGAGGCTTGAAGGTAAAACCCAAACCGAGATTGCTCATTTCTGGAAGATAAATAATGTATCTAGAGAAAACAAGAGCAAAAAAGCAAAGAATGATATTGTTAAACTTCACTCCAAACAACAAGCTTCTAAGATATTCAGAGACCCTATATACTTTGGTATTCTAACTCAAGCTGGGACAGAACGAGATTTAAGAGAAGATACGGCCTTTCAACCTATGATTACGGAAGCTGAATATAATGCAGTTCAGCTAATGGATAATAGTAAAAGACCAAATATAAGGAATAAAAAAGGTCAAGTATTCTATCCATTAAGGAGGTTTGTAAAGTGTTCTCATTGTGGTGAATATATGATGGTGGGACCAAGCACTAGCAGGGGTGGTAAAAGGTATCTATATTATCGTTGCGATAACAAGACTTGTCCTATGAAGGGCAAGAGCATAAGGGCGAATGTGTTATTTGATGCTCTCTACAACGAACTAAACAGGCTAAAGTTTAATGAAGATGCTTATAAGAACTTCATTGAAAAAGTCGGTAGTATTACTAAGGAAAAATTAGCTGAACTAAAAACCAGTAAAAGAAGCTTGAAGGGAGCTATTATTCATCTTGATACCGAAATAAAAAGGGTGGCAGATAGGCTTTCTGATTTGACCGAGAGTGGGCATAAGGTAGCTGCAGCTCAATTTGAAAAGAAACTAGAGGAGCTTGAAGGACAAAAAATTGACCTTGAGCAAAGAGTAGATGAAATAGAAGCCCAGATTATTGACCCATCTAAAATGCAGATGTCGTTGGAGGAGTTTTTGAACTTAGCTAATTCGGCTTCAGATAAGATGAAAGCAGGCACGAGTGTTCAAAAGGATGTATTATGCCGAATGTTGTTCTTGAACATTGTTTTGGACAAAGAAAAAGGGGCTACTTTCCTCTGGAAAGAACCCTTTTCAATGCTTGTTAATAACCGTTCTGTTAATTCTGGTGGGGATATATGGACTTGAACCATAGACCTCGTCATTATCAGTGACGCGCTCTAACCAGCTGAGCTATATCCCCAACTAAGACGATTATACACTATTCTCTCATAATAAGCAAGGGAGGATTCTCAATTTATTCTGAGGTCGACCATTTGCTAAAGCAAAGGTCGTCCATAATCGGGCGTTTTGAAATAGAAACTATCGAAAAACTTCGTTATTTTAATTTGGGTTCGTATTCACTAAAAATGAACAAGTTCATTTTCTAGCAATACTCCCCAAATTAAAAAAATAAGCCTTCGGCTTATTTTTCGATAGTTTCTATTCCCCCTAAATCTTCCTCAATGGTGGAGTAACTGGGACTCAAACCCAGGACCTCTGCCTTGCAAAGGCAGCGCTCTAATCAGCTGAGCTATTACCCCGTGCCTATTATTTTACCGAAAAATACAGAAAAGTCAAATTTTTAGGGAGATAATGTGGTATAATTAGGCTTATGGAATACTCTTTTAGCTTAGGATGGTTATTTGGCGGTATGGCGATTGCGATTGCTGGCGGGTTGATTGTGATTTTCTATAAGCAAATTGCGGATAATCTGGTAAATGGGGTTTCTTCCTATGACAAGGTCAAGCTTTTTGGCACTATTACTGTAGTAGTTGGGCTAATTTGCATGGCAAACATACACACTTTCGTACTAGGATTAATAGTTAATTTGTTATTCGGGCGTTAGATCTAGGGGCAGAAATTGTAATACGCTACGCCGTTTTTGAGCTTTACACCACGAATCTTAGTGAGTTCAGAGATAGAGGCGAATTCGTAGCCTTCTTTCCTGATGGTATCGATGAGCTTAGAAACAGCGTCTACAGAGGTAGGATAGATGTCGTGCATGAGTATAATTGCTCCGTCGTGGAGTTCACTCATGGCAACAGATACGATAGAATCAACATTTTTGCTGCGCCAATCTTCGGTATCAACTGACCAAAGGATCATAGGGGTACCGACATTATCGCGAACTGCATTATTAATATTGCCATAAGGGGGGCGAGTAAGGCGAGGGCTCCGACCAATTATTTCTTTGATGACGGTTTTCGCCTCATTGATGTCATTTTTAGCAGCATCAGCGGAGATACGAACGAGATTTTGATGATACATGGTGTGACTAGCAACTTCGTGACCATTCTTTGAGGCACGTTTGACAATTTTTGGGAAAGCTTTAGCTTTAGTCCCTAGCATGAAAAAGGTGGCAGGAACGTCTTTTTCGGTCAAAATATCTAGGAGCCTAGGTGTGGTGGCATCAGAAGGACCATCATCAAAGGTGAGGGCCACGAGTTTTTTGCCCGCTAAAACTCTTTCAGTGACTTTAAGGTGCTTTGACATCGGAGCGATTCTAGCCCTAACGCCATATTCACCAGTACTTGAAATGGTGAGATTTAAGAGGTCGATAATGCTAATTATACCAATTAACGTTACGACAACTAGTTTAAGCCAAGGGTAACGTAAATCCAAGCGATGGAAAAATGATCCTTCGGTTTTTTTAGTGGTAACCTTGGTGTTAGAGGCTTTAAGTGCACTAGCGCCAAGCGAATGGGAACGTTTCCTTTTAATAGTGTTTTCTTCGATATAAATACTGATAGCGTGAGCACCGGTACGTCGCTCGATTTCTCTAGAGAATAATTTGTCGAGCAAATTCATACATTGCTATCCCTGCGGCAACGCCGACATTAACTGAGCGCGTAGAACCAAAACTTTCGATAAATCTGACATCTGTAGCTTCTCTTAGTAATTCATCGGAAATACCACCTCCCTCGGAACCAAAAATTAGCGTCGTCTCTGGTTTGAACTCCTTGGCATGGAGGGGTTTAGCCCGCTTCGTGTTATTCTCGATAGCTACTAATTCCCTGTTCTCTTGAGTTTTTAGAAAATCCTGAATTGTGGCATGATGAACAATTTCTAAATACTTATCTGTACACATAGCACCACGGCGATTATATTTTTTACGACCAATAATATGGACTTTTTTAACATTAAAAGAGTTGGCGGTACGGACAATCGAGCCGATATTAAAATCGTGTTCAACGTTTTCAATTGCAATTTCTAATGGTAAACGCTTTTTTTCAAGTGTAGCAAAAACTTGCTCGTTTTTTAAGCCTTTGAATTCATCGATCAAATTTCTAGTATCTTCCACGCCTAGATTATACCATATCTTGATGACAGATAGAAAAAACCTAGGTATAAAACCTAGGTTTAAATGGGAATTTTTAATCTGAGACAATAAAGAGTATAATTGTACCTTTGCGAGTACTAGTGTTATAACAGGCTTCAAAGTCGCAGCTTTTAAAAGAACCAATTTCGTTGAAACGCCAATAGCAATATCCCTTTAGATCGAAGAGCTGGCCGCTGTTATCTATGTGACCGACACTTGTTAGTTTAATATCGCTCAGTTCGACGGTCTTAATAGCGTGGCTCTCATCTTCTACATAAAAGCTAATGCCACTCTCAGTTTCTTCGTCGAATTCTCTCTCGAAGTATTCTATCAGTTTTTTGCGTTCAGGACCTCTTTTTACTAAAAGGGTCTTAATCTTAATTTCAGTCCCTGTAGTACTTTTACCCATACAAATACCTCCTCTTAATGTGCTCCTACCATAGTAGGCTGAATAGACCAAAATTACTCTATATTTTAGCATATTTTAGGCAAAAAAACAACTCCAGTGGTGTATAATAAGAGTAGATAGGAGGTAAAATGGAATTTGACGAATATCAAAAAAAGGCAGCTAAGTATGATTTATTCGACAAGGCTAACAGCCTAAAAGAAGTAGCATTTACAGAAAAAGTACTAGGGCTAACTGGCGAGGCAGGCGAGACAGCTGACAAAATTAAGAAAATTCTAAGGGATAAGGACGGGGCAGCCTCTCCTGAGGATAAAGATTCTATAGCTAAGGAGCTGGGGGATACTCTTTGGTATATTGCGGCAATTTCCAGATATTTGGATATACCACTATCAGAGGTAGCTAAGGGTAATATTTCTAAATTAGAAAGCCGTTTTGAGCGAAATAAAATTCACGGTGCGGGGGATGAGAGATGAAGATATTACAACTAAACGTGTGGACTGGACGTATTAAGGGGCCACTTCTAGAATTTTTCCAGAAAAATGATTTCGACGTGGTTTGTTTGCAAGAGGCAGTTTGGGGGAATTTGCCAAGTGGCATACTAGAAAATTTCTTTGTGACTGTGGAACAGATAAAAGAAGCTGGTGGTTTTTTATACGAATCGAGAAGTTCAAACGTCAGACTCAAGATGTCAACTGGGATAATGGAACAAGGTAATGTGATTTTGTCACGTGAGAGAATACTAGATGAGAAGATAAAAAGCGTCTACGGAGAGAATAGACCTCTCGAAAGTAAGGACGACTTGATGAACCACGAATATACTGTACAGATAGTGAAACTCGAGAATGGTTTTAGCATAGTGAACCACCATGGGTATTGGTTGCCGACACCTGTGGGAGACGAAACTACGGTGAAGGTAATGAAAAAAGTAGGAGAGTTTGTAAAAGAAACGGATGAGCCAGTAGTGATGTGCGGCGATTTAAACATCATCCACGCTTCCCCGGCGATGCGGGCACTAGATTTTTTGAGGGATTTGACAGAGGAAAACAAAATTGATAGTACTCTGAATGGACTAAAATTCAATGGTAAAGTGGCATGCGATCATATTTTAGTAAGTCCAGAGGTGAAAGTATCAGAATTCAGGGTGCTTGAAGACCTAATTTCGGATCATAAGGCGCTAGTAGCAAAAATTGAATTATAAGGCTTCTGCTGGAGCTGGCTGTGGTTTTTTACGAATCATATGCTGAACACCTTCGGAACCATCTGGATAATTGCCGAATTTATCACCAGAAGGCTTAAATCCGAGTTTATCATATAGTTTACGAGCACCTGGGTGACTATCGAGAACGTCTAGATGAGCTTCGGTGTATTCTGGTTTGTTCATAACAGCGCCCATCAATCTACCACCGATACCATTTGAACGATAGTCATCTCTGACTCCGACGAACTCTATTTCTACAGCTCCTTCCGGTAGCTCTGCGTCTGTGATTTTCTTCATGTAGCCACTATTTGCTCGGTCAAAATTCTCTGGTAAGTCTACGCCGGTAGACTCAAATCTTTTCCTGACTGCTTCGGTATCCCAAGGAGTACAATTACTGTCTCGGTAAACTACTATACCCACCACGTTGCCGTCTTCGTCTCTAGCGACCATGGTTTTGGAATAGGAGAACAGCGCATTAGGGTCATCAGAGAACAATTCTTTGGCAAGAGTTTTTGATTTTTCTTCATTATCAAATAGATCTGGAAAAATATACTGATCCACGAGATAAAGCGCCTCGGCAACTTGCTCGAAATTATCGTCTGGGGTAAGGTTTGAAATTTCGACCCCTAGTTGACGTTCATGGTTCCTTACTTCCTCAGATTTAGGCGCACTATCTGAATTCCCTGCCGCTTCCTCTCTAGCTTTCCTTGCTGCTTCTGGGTTGAACTCCGTATCATCAGCTAAATCATCAAAAGAAGTTTTTTCTGGTTCATCTTCTTCTCTTTCGTCAAAATTGTAACCGTTATCCCAGTTATGGCCCGATTCGTCTACTAGAGAGTTAGCATCTCCATCTGACAGCTTTAAGTCCCAATTTGGATTAGTTCCTGGAATAAAACTTTTCTCGTGGTTCATTTTTCCTCCTTTTTTATATTATATAAAAAATAGTAAAGTTATCAATGCTCTAATTATAGAACTAGGTAATAATCTTTTTGGCAAAAAAAATCCCCCGACATCGTCGGAGGATAAAACAATACGCTAGGGCGGGCCCATCGCCCTACCCAGACTCTTGTGGGGGATTTCTCCCTTTCTATATATCCCCTCTCAGGGGCCACAATCGTTTAGATTTTTCCACTCCCCCATCCTCGGCAGGAAAACATCTACAAAAATTTTTCCTCAACCTACACTCGCTGCTTATAAGCCATCTCCTCAGCGCGTCCACCGAGAAGTAAGTGTCTTACCTCGGTGCGTCCGCCGAGATAAACACTTCTTGGCTCTTTCGCTCCGCGAGTTACCAATGCTTTATATGCCTTGGCCTTCCTGTAGGTTTCCGCATGAGATACTGCCACGGAAAGCAGGTCAATGTGATCCCTATCCCACCATCTTGGATAGACTGCGGCCCATTATCTACTGGACCCCTGCTGCAACGACGCCCCTTTGGCGCCGTCTCTCGTGGCAGGCCTTGATGCACTTATACGGCTCATGACGAAGCCTTTAAAAACAAATGTTTCAAGGCGGGGATTTTATCCCCGCCTCCTCCAGTGATGATTAATAGCGGAAGTAGATGTAATTGCAGATCTCAATCACATTCTCTTCTGTAAGGCCTGGCCATATGCAGTCATACCCCTCATCATCACTCCAGAGTTCGTCGTCCTTCAAAAGGCCGACCTCCCAACATTCATCGTTACCCCAATTGGGTACGAGAACGATGGAAGCACCATATCCGTTAGGATAGGTGACTCTGACTTGATAGCCATTGCTCCACCCATGAGAGTGGTAGAAGTAGTACTGTTCTAAGGAAACAGCGCCACGAGCAATATGTGCTATCGTATTGGGAGATAAAAAGGATAAGTTCATCATGTTGATGACCTTCCCAACCGCGACCTTCGTGCATGAACACTTATAGTCGTTTAATAAGCGGCACCCATTTTCCTAAGTTTAGGAAGTGGGCGGAACCTCATGGGCCCTTCTCATATTGCTTCCCATACGCATCACGCGTATAATTCTCTTAATTTTCTAGTTCACACACTTCCTGCGAACTTGCTATTATTATACAATAAAAAGGGCTGTTAGTAAAATGACGATAACCATATGCTTTATTTATAGGGATAAAAATGCCATGATTTTGTAAATATTACTTTTACAAAACTGTACGTTCGCGACAAAAATCCGCCTTCTAAAGGCGGATTCTCATATTTAACAACTTAGTTGTGCAAATCATCGTAGTTTGGTTTTAGCTTAATGTTACGTCTGGTAAAACCAGAGTTGTTATAGTTCAAGCTTGCCAACTATAACCGTAACCGACCTGACTATCTGCGAGTCCGAAGACTTTCAGACGTCTAATTCCTTCTCAAGAAAGGAGGTAATCCATCCACACGTTCTCGTACGGATGCCTTGTTACGACTTAACCCCAATCATCTCCCCCACCTTAGGCCGCCGAAACGGACTTCGGGTGTTGGTGACTCTCATGGTTTGACGGGCGGTG
>JAFWLE010000011.1 GCA_017511205.1 Candidatus Saccharimonadota bacterium | reverse complement strand
CCAGAAAGATACCGAACGCGGCACTTATGGCCACGCCTTCGGCTATTATGATGATGCTTCCTATCACCCAGAAGGGACCTACGTCAAATTCACAGATTCCACCGGCTTTTAATTATTAAACCAGCATATCAAACTCCCAAAAGCTCAAAAAAGGCTCTTTAGAGTCCTTGGAGCTAACTTAAATAATATTAGAATAAATATCTATTTCTTGACACGAAAAAAGCCCGAAGGGCTTTAACGATTCTCCCGGGACTGGACTCGCACCGAGCGAAGCGAGAACGATGTCCTGGTTTTTGTGCGCATCGCTAGATGCGTGGCTCCCGGGACTGGACTCGAACCGAGCGAAGCGAGATCCGAGTCCATCTTTTTGACGTAAAAAAAGCCCGAAGGGCTTTTGAGTGGCTCCCGCTTGCTGACACATTGCTAACTCAAACCCCTAAGTATGGCTCATCCAATATGATGCGGATGAGGAAACTGGTGAATGATATTAGGTTCAGTGCCTCGGCTGATGCCGCTAGGGAGTGTTTTAATGATAACATACCGAAAGTTCTTATACAAGACCTCGAAGCAGTGATGTTCGAAGCGGTAAAACAAGCGTAAGAGAGGTATAATATGTGTATGAGTTATGAAACTGAGCCAAGATACTGCGTAAACTGTGGTAATCCATTAGAAAACGCATCGGAAGTGTTCCTTTGCTGGATGTGCGAGGAGGAAGAAGAAGAGGGTTGCTAGGCCGAAACTAATCTACCCCCGCCGCATACGGCGAGGGCTTAGAAAAGAGGTTTTTCCGCATCACCTATTATAGTAAAAGCGGATCAGATATGATAAAATAAGGAGTAATTATGGAAAATGATTTTTCAGAGTGGATGGATGTAAAAGACAAATTGCACAAGGGCGGTGCTGTTACGAAATTTTCTGAAGGTCAGATTTGGTGGGCGGCACTTGGTAAGAATGTTGGCGTGGAAATCAACGGTAAACATAAAGATTATTCTAGACCAGTAGTTATTTTCAAAAAACTTAGCCACCTCAGTTTTTTGGCCATTCCGCTCACATCTCAGCCGCATAGTGGCACCTGGTATGCCGAATTTAACTTTAGGGGTAAACAAGAGTATGCTGTTCTCTCTCAGATAAGAATGATGAGCGTTTCTCGCCTCTATAACCGTATGGGGAAACTTTCCACTGGTGATTTTAAGAAGATTCAGGCGGGCTTTAAGAAACTGATCAAGTAAAAAAATACCTCCCAACCTTTCGGCTGGGAGAACGACTAGTTGTCGAATATACCTTCATTATAGCACAGAAAACAAAATAGCACAAGGGCTAAAATGTGGAACTGATATCAGAAAGGCTTTGGTTGCGATCTATTTCGTTCTTTGGTTTTTCCGCAGAAGAAAGATTTTTTGCGTTGCGATGGTTTTGCCCGAACGAACCCACTTTTTGCATACTATCAAGCACTCGTTGTCTTGCTTCTTCAGCGGCGGCGGCTCGCCTATTCTCGTCAGGAGATAAATCGTCGAGTAGTAGTTTGAGCTTTTCTACGTGGTTCGCTTGGCCATTGTTTTGGCTGCCACTGAAAGGCTCTCTACTCAAATCATCCCAAGAGAACTCCGCTGTTTCGTGGCCGAGATGTTCGGGGTCAACTTGATCTAAATCGGCACTCCTGCGGCTTCTTTCTAATGATTTCATATTCCAATTCTACCATACTTATAATTAAAAGGTGGCTCTTTTTTTGGTATAATAAAAAAAGAAAGTGAGATAAAAGATGAATGGCAATCGAGAAGCAAGTTTTACTGAAAGCAATAGTCAGCCTACTGGGTGGGAAGAAGTTGCGGCAATGGCAGATAAAATGCCCGCTGAAGAATCTACTAATAATCTTATTGACGAAGATGATGCTGATGGCGTAGTCGATACGAGTGGGCGAAAATATCAGGCTATTTTTGAGCGAGCAGAAAGTATAAACTCTGAAAATACTAGAACATATAACATAGACCGTCGTAATAAAAACTATCAAATGCTATTAGAAAAGGATAAGGATTTAGCGGATTTGTATAAAGGAATACTGACGGAATTTCCAGATTTGGATAATGTTGAGCTGATAAATTTTGATACTAGGCGAGAGACTAAGAATGGAAAGCCTAATGCGTTCTTCGTCCCTCTGGCTATGGAAAATGGTCAATATAGACCGATAGTAAAATTTAATTTCAATGAACCTGAGGTGTATTTTGATGGAACCGAAGGTGGCGGGGACGCTCTTGCACTTGCCCAATCGGTTAAAGAGATCGCTATGAAGGTCGGTGTCGATGCAAACGAAGCATTGAAGAATAAAAAATTTATGACTTCTTTTCTACTGCTACACGAACTTGGCCACGCTTTAGATTTCAAGCGGAACTATTTAGACGCTAATAACGGAAACTTGAAAGAGGCTTTCATCTTAAATCGTAAGAGCCGTCGAAGAGATGAGATGACAATGCCCGTGCCTGGAGCAATCGAGGCGTATGATACCACTAAAGAGGATATGGAAAATCTACACAGGAGGTTTGATTCTAGATTCAGTGGGATGGGAATACACAACGGCAAACAACTGAAGTTAGTAGAATCAAGAAAATATCGAGAAATGCATTGCGAGCGGATGGCCGATGGTTTTGCGAGAAATTATATATTAAGACACTATAATGATTTTTTCACTCCGACGGAAAATTCTGGAGACGGTAGGCTTAGCACGAAATTTGAAAAATCAATAGAAATGGGAGAGGATTTTTCGGAAGTTCTAGGACTTGAAGAAGGCACCAGAGTTAGGTTTACATTGCTTAGCAGGCCAGATAATATTGAAGGACGAGCGAAAGTAGGGGATATGATAGATGGGTATCTGAGTAAAACTGCTATGCTTGGAGAACCACTACGGTTGCAGAGGACAAATGATCCAATGAACCCTGGCAGAGTCATCTCTGTTTCTGGTGGGATAGAGAAAGTGTCTGTAATTCCGCACGCCGTTGTGAGAAAGGATGCAAACGGCAATGAGCAAAGGGGTGTAAAAAACGAGGTGAGATTTACGGATGCCGATGGGCGAGTATATAGAGTTGAAAAAGCACGAGACCAGGCCAAAAAAATTAAGGGCGATAATATGGAGATGTTGAAGGCTCTAAATGAATCGCTCGGTCTAAAGGCAGGAAGCGAAGTCCAATTACTTAAGCGTGAGGTCGCAGGTAGAGGTGCCTCACCCATACAGGAAGGCGAACTAAAAATGGGTAAGTTGACCACTGACGGGATATCTCTTGATGGAGTTGAAATGATAACCGATGACGGACGAAGGCTAAAGACGTCTTTCGTTGATAGTATATACCGAGAGTGGAAGACATTCTATATAGACACTGCAACGTCTACATATGAAGTTATACCAGTTCGTTCTTAACAGCTAAAACTTTTGCGGTTTTGCAGGTTTTGCGTGTGAATTGGGGGTTTTGGAGAATTACTGTGGATGAATACGACAAACTAGCGGAAAGAACCGATGCTAGGATGAGCGAGATAGACTCAGAGCTGGTCTCAATTGAGCAGAGCGATGAGTCGGACGAAATAACGGCATCCAATCTGTTAAAGTTAGCTAGTAACGCCAATGAGTTATTTAAAAGTTCTAAACCTTCCATAAAGAACCAAATTTTACGCCTAGTAGTTTCGAACTTAGAAATCAAGCAAAAAAAGCTCAGTTTTAATCTGTTAGAGCCATTCGATTTCATAAAAAAAATGGACTCTCGTCCAATATGGCTCCCGGGACTGGACTCGAACCAGCAACCTCGAAGTTAACAGCTTCTTGCTCCACCATTGAGCTACCCGGGATTAATGAACGTATCCCTATTATAGCATATTTTTATAAAATGTGGTAAAATTAAAAGAGATATTTATTTTTTACGTTTTTGAATACAGAAAGGAGAAGGATGGAAGAAAAAACAATCCAAATCGCTGGTTCTATTACTGTAGATGAGCTATCAAATGCCCTTGGCCTTTCTGTTACCGAATTAATTGGCACTCTTTTCAAAAATGGCATCGTCGCAACAATCAACCAAAGATTAGACTTTGAAACAGCATCTATCATTATCGATGAACTTGGTCTAAAAAATGTCAAACTTGAACGCAAAAACACATCCACCAAAACATCTGATTTTCACAGAGAATTGTCAGATAAAGCCGTTACTCGACCACCAGTGGTGGCTGT